>DAIMCP010000049.1:0-24631 GCA_036726305.1 Pyrinomonadaceae bacterium
CGTCCCCACGTTTACGTGCGGCTTCGACCGATCA
Source organism: Pyrinomonadaceae bacterium (assembly GCA_036726305.1). Lineage (GTDB taxonomy): Bacteria > Acidobacteriota > Blastocatellia > Pyrinomonadales > Pyrinomonadaceae > JAOAPY01. The sequence continues at coordinate 35 of DAIMCP010000049.1, forward strand.
AATTTTTCCTTTGCCATCTCTTGCTCCTTGTAACGATGAACTCAAAATGATGAAAGATGGAGTCTTTGCTTCACCCTTTCGTCTTCATCCTTCATCCTTTACTTTGCGACGCCCTGTACTTTGGCGATTACCTCTTCAGCGACATTCTTGGGGGCTGCCTCGTAACGCTCGAAATGCATCGTCGAAGTCGCCCGTCCCTGCGTCGCCGAACGCAGATCAGTTGTGTAGCCAAACATCTCTGACAGCGGCACGAAGGAAGTGATCACCTGAGCACCCCCTGGCCGTGGTTCCGTTTTTTCGATCTGGCCACGACGGCGCATAAGATCGCCGTTGACCGCTCCCATGTACTCGTCTGGCGTTACCACCTCAATGCGCATGATGGGCTCGAGCAGCACCGGCTTTGCCTTGCGGACCGCGTCCTGAAACGCCAGCGATCCGGCAATATGAAAAGACCGCTCGTCCGAGTCGACATCGTGATAATTGCCGAAGACGAGGCGCACTTTTATATCGACAAGCTCATAACCCGCCAGGAAGCCACGGGCCATTGCATCCTTGACTCCCTGCTCAACAGGCTTGATGTACTCTTTGGGAATCGCCCCCCCGGTAATCTTGTTTTCGAACACAAAACCCTCACCGGGCGCCGGCTCGATCTCCAGTTCGACGTGGCCAAACTGTCCGCGTCCGCCAGTCTGCTTTTTGTAAATCTCTTTGCCTGGCGCTGCCTGAGTAATAGTCTCGCGATAGGCGACCTGCGGCTTACCTACATTCGCCTCGACGCCAAACTCTCGCTTCATCCGGTCCACAATGATTTCGAGGTGCAACTCACCCATGCCGGCAATAATGGTCTGGCCGGTTTCCTGATCTGTGGAGACATTGAAAGAGGGATCTTCCTGCGCCAGGCGGTTTAAGGCCAGGCCGAGCTTGTCCTGATCCTGTCGCGTTTTCGGCTCAACTGCAACGCGGATAACCGGCGCCGGGAATTCCATACGCTCGAGAATGATCGGCTTGTTGTCGTCACAGACAGTGTCGCCGGTGGTGACCTGTTTCATGCCACCAATGGCGATGATTTCACCGGCACTGGCTTCCTCAATATCTTCGCGCTTATTGGCGTGCATGCGCATCAGCCGGCCAACGCGCTCCTTGGAATCCTTGGTGGGATTGTACGCATAAGAACCCGCCCGGATTGTGCCGCTGTAAATACGCACGAAAGACAACTGGCCAAGGTGCTTGTCGGCCATGATTTTGAATACCAGGCCGGAGAACGGCGCTGATGAGTCGGGTGGACGCCCCTCGGTCTCTCCGGTTTTCGGATTGAGCCCTTCAACGGGAGGCACATCCAGGGGCGAAGGCAGGTAATCAACCACCGCGTCCAGCAGCGTCTGGACGCCCTTATTCTTAAAGGCCGAGCCTGTCACAACCGGCACCAGCTTCAACTCCAGCGTTCCCTTGCGCAGGGCCCTGCGTACCTCTTCCGCGCTGATAGGTTCGGCTTCAATATACTTGTGCATCAGGTCATCATCGACAGAAGCGACCGCTTCAATCAACTTCTCGCGCGCGGCGGCAGCGGCTTCCACGAGGTCGGCGGGAATCTCAGTGATTTCGTATTCAGATCCCTTGCTTTCATCGTTCCAGACCAGGGCTTTCATCGCTATCAGATCGACGACGCCTTTGAATTCACTCTCTAAACCAATGGGAATTTGAATCGCGACCGGGTTGGCCCCCAGGCGAGTAATGATGGACTCAAAAGAGTGCTCGAATGAGGCCCCCGCGCGATCCAATTTATTGATGAAGCAGATCCGCGGTACGCCGTATTTATCGGCCTGGCGCCAGACCGTTTCCGACTGCGGTTCAACACCTGCGACCCCGTCAAACACCGCCACGGCGCCGTCCAGGACCCTCAGCGAGCGCTCAACTTCCATCGTAAAATCGACGTGGCCCGGGGTATCAATAATATTGATCCGGTAGTCGACGCCATCGCGTTCCCAGAAGCAGGTAGTCGCTGCGCTGGTGATCGTAATCCCGCGCTCCTGTTCCTGCTCCATCCAGTCCATGATCGCCGTGCCTTCATGAACTTCACCAATCTTGTGCGTGATGCCCGTGTAATAAAGGACGCGTTCAGTAGTGGTCGTCTTACCGGCATCGATGTGCGCCATGATGCCGATATTTCGAAACTTATTTAAGTCGTGCTTAGCCATTTGCAAACCGGTCATTAGTCTTTGGTTTCAGGTTCTGGCCAAAAAACCAATAGAGACTTTTTCTACCACTTGTAATGGGCGAACGCCTTGTTGGCGTCAGCCATGCGATGCGTATCTTCCTTCTTCTTTACTGAATTCCCGCGGTTGTTCGCGGCGTCGAGGATCTCGCCCGCGAGGCGATCCGTCATCGTCTTTTCACCTCGTCCGCGTGCGTACAAAACAATCCAGCGGATTGCCAGCGCGCCCCGACGTTCCTGGTGAACCTCGATGGGAACCTGGTAGGTCGAGCCACCTACGCGCCGCGACTTAACCTCCACCGTCGGCTTGGTATTGTCGATGGCCCGCTTGAAAACCTTGAGGGGCTCTTCGCCGGTCTTTTCGCCAATCTGCTGCATCGCGCCGTAAAAAATTCCTTCGGCAACCGACTTTTTCCCTCCCCACATCACGCCGTTGATGAACTTCGTCACCAGGGCGCTGTTGTAGATGGGATCCGGCAGCACTTCGCGTCTTTGGGCAATTCTTCGTCTTGGCATAGGTTAACTTTTGACCACAGACCATGAGCCTGAACAATCGGACGGGGTCTATGGGTTACCGTCCGGCGTCTTTTCAACTATTTCTTGCCCGAACTCGCTTTGGGCCGTTTAGCGCCGTACTTCGACCGGCCTTGCTTACGATCCGCCACGCCGACCGAATCGAGGGTGCCGCGGATAACGTGATATCTCACACCGGGCAGGTCTTTCACGCGACCGCCGCGGATAAGTACGATCGAATGTTCCTGCAGATTGTGTCCCACGCCCGGAATGTAGGTCGTCACCTCAATACCGTTGGTCAGACGCACACGCGCTACTTTGCGCAGGGCTGAATTTGGCTTCTTAGGAGTCTGTGTGTAGACGCGCGTGCAAACACCGCGCTTCTGAGGTGAACTCTGAAGCGCCGGGCTGGCGGTCTTGTACTTAACGTTTTCGCGTCCCTTCCGAATGAGTTGATTGATAGTCGGCACTTTTTCCTCTTCCTACAAATAGCCTGCGCCAGAGCGCAAAAAGGCACTACCTGCCTCTTTCCGGAACGTTTTACTGCGTGCGGCAATGAAATCTAAACCGCTCGTCCGGCAGTCAGCGCAGGAGGCTGCCCTGCTACTAAGTTGTGTTTAGGGACGTTCTGAATTATCGCGGGTGTGGATCCTGGCTTCCCTTAAGCCGAAACTTTTCTGTGGCGTCGCATTTAATCGACAGGGCTTTATCGCGAGCAAACGCTGGAGCTCCCTGAGATCAGGTAGCGGCGATTGCGGTTACGCCACAATAAATGTCAAACGACTGTCATAAAAACCAGCCGGGCAACGCCTCCACACCGACAGAACCTACTGGACGTTGCACAGTTGACTTCAGACGCTTAGTCCGAAACGGCAGACTATAATGGCCGGGGTCGAAACTGTCAAGGGCTGAGGCCGACTTTTCCCCGGAAAAAGTGAATCTGCGGCGCGGCCCGAGCCTTAAAAAATCCATTTGATCAAATACGCCAGACCCCAGACGATACCGGTCAACACCAACAGGACGGTTAGACCCCCACCCACCATGAGTAGCTTGAACTTTCGATAGCGGCCCTCATCCGGTGGTGAAAGTGTTCCCTGAGGGAAATATGGAGGCGGTCTGTCGGTTGCCATTTACTTATCTCGAGACAATCAGTGTGCGTTCTTATCTACTCTACACGAATGAAGGGGGCTGTTCACGTCCGGGGAGTCTTTGTCGCAGCAGTTCCGGATTCTGAGTCCCCTTCCTCCTTCTTGTTTTGATTACCCTTCTTCGCCTGGTCCGATTGGTATTTTCTTGCGGTCTTGATCCTCTTCACGCCTTCGCGCGCTTCTTCGAGGGCGTCCTGCGCCCGGTAATTCTCCGGGTCAATATCCAGACATTTCTGAAAGGCGGCGGCAGCTTCGTCGTACTTTGCCAGCCGCGTGAGCGACGATCCGAGGTCGAAGTAAATATCCGCATCGTCCTTTTTCAGACGCGTCGCAACGCGAAACTCGCGCACCGCTTCGGTGTGGAGATGAAGGCCGGCGTAGCTTTGCCCGATGTTGTAATGAGCTTCCGCATCCTTCGGATTGGCAGCAAGGAGCTTCTTATAGTGTTGAACCGCTTTTTTGTAAGCGTCTTCCGCCTCATGCTCATCCCCCAGCGCATCATGGGCCAGTCCCAGGCGAAAATATGCTTCCGCAAATTCAGGGTCGAGCCTGGTCGCGTTGAGAAAGGCTTCTGCCGCTTGTCTATCTTCGTCCTTCTTATAAAATTCTTTTCCCTGCTCGAGGAATACGCGCGCCTGAGCCGGATCAAGGGCGCTGCTCAGATTCTTGTCCGAGGAAGATGAGTTTGGCGCGGATCCTTGAGCGCTGGGCTTTTTATGGCAGCCCACACCGAGCATCAGGCAGATACCGACTATCATCAGGGTAAATCGCATAGTAATCGCTCGCGCTGGGAGGGAGTCGACCCAGTAACTCGCCTCCAGTATTAAGGCCAAATTTTAGCGGCTCGCCGCTGTACATTAAGTCGGGGTTGCAGAGAATATCTACTGCAAATGGCTGGGCGAGTCAAACTGTCGAGTAGCTGTCGCCTTTGTCAACACTGAATGCGGACGCTTTCGCGAGGCTCTCCTAAACACGCTCATGGGTCGTTATGGAAATGCGTGGGAATTACTCCTTTCCTCACTAAGACCTGCTCAATTTTAAGGTGCGTGGCGGCACTTTGCCGCTGCGATTTCGCAGACCAAGAGTGAACTTATAGGAGTCACGATGTCCAAAACTCATTGCCGCACAGTTGCCGCAATCCTTTCGTTTGCCCTGATCGGATTGCTGATGTTTGTTCCCGAAGCGCTGGCGAAAAAACCAAAGAAGAACAAGAAAACGGCCACCGACGACTATGTCTATCGCGCTCCGACGGTTCAGCTGAGCGCTTCACCGACGGTCGTGACCGCCTGTGAAGGCCAGCCGGCCCGAGTGCAACTGGATGCTCGCGCCACGTTTCCCAGCGGCGCCAGCCCCAGATACCACTGGTCTGCAAATGGGGGCCGCATTGAAGGCAGCGGAGCCACCACCGAATGGGACCTGTCAGGGGCCAAGCCCGGCTACTACAAAGCATTTATCGAAGTGGACAACGGCCTGACTGACGAATGTCTCGCATTCTCGTCCGCTATGGTATTGATAAAGTGTGCGCCGCCGACCTGTCCCAACATCATGATCTCGTGCCCCGAAAAGGTCGAGCTGAATCAGCCGCTGACCTTCTGCGTTAATACCGCCGGGGGCTCGCCGAACATAAAGCCTGTCTATGAGTGGGAAGTATCAGCCGGGAAGATCGTCTCGGGTGAAGGCACCAGCTGTATTACGGTTAACACTACCGGTCTCGCCGGACAGTCAGTACGCGCTACCATGCAGATGCCCGGTTACAGCGGCCTGAATTGTACGGCCAGTTGCCTGGTCCAGATTCCAACTGAACTGCCCAAGTGTCGCAAGTTCGACGAGTATTCGAAGCTCACGCGCAACGATGAAAAAGCGAGACTCGATAACTATGGCATTGAGCTTCAAGCGGATCCGACCTCGACTGCCTACGTGGTAGTGTCTCCGGGACGCGGAGGCAATCCGAGGGAATATCAGCAGCGCGCCGACCGAGTGATTGACTACCTGATCAACTCGCGCCAGATTGATAGGCAGCGAATCAAGGTAATCGCCGGCCTGGAGCGCGACCAGGTGCTGGTTGAACTATGGGTCTGCCCGCAAGGTGCAACACCGCCCCGTTCGCTGGGCCTGCCTTAATCGAGGTCAGCAGCAACCGAAAGACTACCGGCGAACTTTGTTTCGCCGGTAGTTATTTTTTTTCGGGCAAACTCTTTCGGCTTTTTTGTCCTGCACTGCGTCTCACTAGCGGCCATTCATTCCACCGGGCAAAGAGGGACGAATGGCCAATCCACTGAGCAAGGCGTCGCACCTGGCAAGGTACGGCGCCTTATTTACCTTGTGGAAAAGCCTTGTGCGTTTCTCGCGACGTGTAGTAATCTCTCGTCCCCTAAAAAATTGCGGGACGCGAATTCTGGGTGGTTGCCAACATCCGGAAATTCCTGGTCTTCAAATTTCTTTGCCTGGTGATTAAGATACGGGTCTTATTCGCCTCGAGCTACACTCGTAATGAAGACGCTGTTCTTTTCTGTACTCCACGCTCTGGGTGTCACGAGAATCAGTGCCTGGTGGTTCCGCAGGCGCACAATATTTCTCTGCTACCACGGTGTGACAAACCGGCCAGAGCGCGATCCAGAAGATCCCAAAGGCCTGCATGTTAACGCCCAACGCTTTACCAGGCATCTCGACTTCCTTGAGCTTCACTATCGCATCATCCCTCTCCGTCAGTACATCAGCGCACAGCGCACAGGGCGTCCGCTGCCTCAATACTCTGTTGTCCTGACCTTTGATGACGGTTTTCGAAATTTTCTCACTGTGGCGGCCCCGATTCTCGCGGCGCGAAAAATTCCGGCGACGGTTTTTCTGATCACTGACCTGGCCGGTGAAGAGTTTGCTCGTCACTCCGATCAGGCCTGGACGCCGGAAGACGATCGGCGCCACCTCTCATGGGACGAGGCCAGCTGGCTGCAGCAAACCTACGACTTCGAGTTTGGCTCCCATACCTGCTCACATTCGGGCCTCTTGACTCTTTCGCCGCAAAAAAGTCGCCATGAGCTACAGCATTCCTATGGCGATCTGATCAGCAATCTGAAAGTGAGCATCCCAACTCTGTCTTACCCCAAAGGCCAGTACTCGGCCCTGCTGGCAGAAGCAGCTCGTGAAGTGGGCTACGCCTGTGCCCTGACCACGGATCGCGGTCCTAACGAACTACATCACGATCCCTTCACACTTGGACGGACATTGATTGGCGATTCCGACGACGATGCAGCCTTTGCGGTCCGCGTTTCAGGCCTGCGCTGGGCACTGGTAAAGCTTTTCAGCTTTTTCAGGGCGCCCGGATCTGCAGCCAGCTTATCCGAGCCTCGCGGAATTCCGGATGTTTCTGCCGCTGAGGAGCCGGAAGTCGTCGGCCTGCAGCCAGACCCCGGGCTGTGATCACTTACCAGAAAAAGTTCATCCGCATTACTGAATGCTGGAACGGCGAAGACGTCGAGTCAGAGGGTATCGACCTCAAACGCCGCTTTCAACAGACTCGGCCCCTTCCCGGTATGCTCTGTCGCGAGTTCCATACGGTCGTGCTCGATTTAGCTCGCGATTCCGAAAGTCTCTTTCGCCAAATGAAGCGCGGCACGCGCTATGAAATCGCACGCGCCCAGGCACGCGACGATCTGGGCTATGGCTGGTGGGACGGCCAGGATCTTCAGGTCCTGGATGAATTCAGCAATCAGGCAGAAGCGTTCCTAAGTCAGAAGCGGCAGCCGCATTTGGATCGCGCATGGCTGACGCTACTTGCCGGTGCAGGGCTGCTCGAACTGACGCACATCGCGGACAGCACCGGCACCAAACTCGTCTGGCATGCCTACCATCGCAGCAGTCAGCGTGCGACTTTGCTTTATTCCGTCTCCTTCTTTCGCGACAGCTCGCAGCCACAATTCCGCGCCAGGATAGGACGCGCCAACCGCTATCATCACTGGCTTGACATGCTGCGCTTTAAAGACGCGGGCATATCCACTTACGACTTTGGCGGCTGGTATGACGGCAGCACGGATGTCGAACGCCTGAGCATCAACAAATTCAAGGAACAGTTTGGCGGTGAGATTGTCAAAAACTATATTTGCGAAGAGGCTTTGACTTTGAAGGGCAAGCTGTTTCTGCGCCTCAGAACCAGGCTTCTGGGTAATGCCATTTGAATTTTCTAATCAGTCGGGGAACTATCGAGCTCAAGCTGCCCGGTTCCTCAGCTGACTCTCTCGCATTCAGGCTTCGGGAAACTTATGGCCAGGCAGCCGAACAATATCGCCGAGCTGAACAAACGGAGCTATGCGAAGTCCGGAGTCGTAAGCTGGTACGAAAAGCTCGACTTCCTTCATCCGGCGGAAGCGGTCATCCTGGAAAAGCTGCGCCCCTTTATTAAGGACAGGAAGGTGTTGGACATCGGCATTGGCGGCGGCCGCACCACAAAGTTTCTGCTTGACCTTGGCAGCGACTACACCGGCATTGATTACACACCGGGTTGCGTTGCCGCTGCGAGGCGAAAATATCCGGCCGCCCATCTCTTCTGCTGCGATGCCAGGGATCTAAGTCAGTTTTCCACCAGCAGTTTTGGCTTCGTGATGTTTTCCCTGAACGGCCTTGATTACGTGAGTCACGAGGATCGATTGCGAATACTGGGAGAGATTCGGCGCGTCCTCCAGCCGGGAGGATTTTTCGTATTCTCAACGCATAATCGAGATTACCGCCACTTCCATAAACTGCCGTGGCAAGCAGGCACTCCATTCAATCTCAACCTGCTCAAGAGTTGTCTTTACACACTCGCTTTCCTGCCCAGACATTTGCGTATGCGAAGATACGAGGTACACGCTGATGAATACCTCATCGTCAACGACAACGCTCACGGCTTTTCACTGCTGACCTATTATATTGGCATCGAGCAGCAAAGAGCACAGCTGGTAGCGGCAGGATTTGCCGATATTCATGCCTATGATCTGGAAGGCGTGGAGGTGGAGTCAGATCAGAATTCTGCCTGGACGTATTACCTCGCGAGCAAGCCAGGCACTGGCAACAATGTTCCCAGGTAATGCCCGCAACGTCCTGTTTTACGCCGATGGCGCAAGGAGGACTATCGCACCAGATGCAGTTTGTCACGGACTATCCAATTCATCGTGCCCACAAAAGTCGCGGCGTCCAGCACCAGAAACATTGGTACCAGCAAGAACAAGCGGCGGAGATTGTGTCCAATCCCAGCCGGATACCTGATCCGATTACGCCAGAGGGCCACGACCGAACGAGCAATCAACATCAGGAGCATAAACAGAACGGCCACGACTGGCCACCAACCTGTGAACACGGCAACCAGTAAAGAGCCGGCCAGCAAAAATACGTAACGGAGCAGAATCGGCGCCTGCCAATCCCTCCATAACCCCGCCACCAGATTGTTCCTTGAGTAAGTTGCAAAGCGCGCGAACGTCAGGGCAAAGGTCGGCTGCATTGTCCAGCGGACCAGCGCGTCAGGAGCATAGCTCAAGACAAAGCCGTGCTCCTCGATCTTCCTGATGAAAAGGTGATCTTCAGCCGAACGAAGATTTTCGGGGAATCCACCGACGCGTTCCCATGCCGAGCGCCTCAGCAACGAAGAAAATATCGCCCTGGCCCGCCTGACTTCTTGGACACTCTCACGATTTGGAACATACGCGTAAGCGATGGCTGCACATTCCTTGAAGAAAGTATCGGTGACGGGTTCCCAGGAGCCGAAGACCATGTCAGTATCAACATTTTCGCGAGCGCAGGCCGCCAATTGCGCCAACCAATCGGGCGCGGGCACCACGCCCGCATCAATAAAGGCCAGCCATTCATTAGACGCGTGGTGCGCCGCCACGTTGCGACCGCGACCCGGAAAAGCCATGGCTTCACGAAAGAGACGAAGGGAAGGGTTGCGTTTGAGGTACTCCTGAATCAGCTCGGGAGTCGCGTCGATCGAGCCGCCATCTGTGATCAGGATTTCAGCGGGTGGTAACGTCTGGTCCAGCAGGGCATCCAGCAGAGAGTGGATCGATTCGGCCTCGTTGAGCACTGGAATGATAACACTGATTTTCATGGTGCGATGGCGGAAGGCAAAGAGCGACAGGCGTTCTGAGTACCGCCTTCCTGTGGGCGTTTCGCTGACTTGCTCGCTTTTTGAGGCGCTGGGAAAAGCCCGCCTGAAGGCGGCACTCTATGTGCCTGCTACTGCCTGCACTCAGCGTTACTGTGCGAGATTTGCGAATAGCGAATGGATGACCACAGTGCTCGCCAAGACAATGCCGAGAGACTATTACAGCTTGGCGGTCCGGGTCAATGAAATCCGGCGGTTGCGGGCGCCCCGCGTTCTGCCGTCATACTGGGCGTTTGGGTATGCTGAGAAAAACCTGCCTCTATCCGGTACTCTCTACACAGTGTTGAGGAGCGTGGTCTCTGGATTGCCAGTAATTCGCTTCCCCGTTTAGAATGCCGCAACTGGCGCATAATCAGACATTATTAGATAACCGCTGTAGGAAAAACTATTGAACAATGCTGACCAACAGGAGGCGCAAATCGTGTCGCAGATAAAACTGATCCGAATAGCTCTTCTCTTGAACATCGTTTTGTTTGGCTGCCCGTTCCTCGGCACCGCGCAGAAAAAGAAGGAAAAGCAACCGCGAACCGGGACGCCAGTTCTCTGGCGCGAACCCGTGGGCATTGAAGCGCGCAATCTCTTAACCGGGGCCGGGGGCGACGCGATGAAGCCCGACACGAGCCAGGTCACCTTTATCAAAGACGAGACGGGCGGCCATTCCCGGAAGTTTCGCGTGCGCGACGCAGCCGGCAACATCTGGATTGCCAAGGTGGGCGCTGAATCCCAGAGCGAAGCCGCATCGAATCGCCTGGTCTGGGCCGCGGGCTATGAGTCTGAAATTGTTTACCTGGTGCCGCGCTTGACCGTTGCCGGAAAGGGCAACTTTGAAAATGTTCGACTGGAGGCCAGGCCAAAGAACATCAAGCGCGAGGCCGAATGGAGCTGGACCGACAACCCGTTCAAAGGCACGCGGGAGCTGCAGGGCCTGAAGATCATGATGTTGTTGATAAACAATTGGGACATGAAGGACTCCAACAACCAGATCCTGTGGACGACTAATGAGGCTACCGGACAGCCCGAGCTGCTCTACGTCATCAGCGACCTCGGCGGTACTTTGGGCAAGACCGGCGGCATCTTTTCACGTAGTCGTAATAAGCCAGCGGACTTCGTCAAATCGGATTTCATCAAAGAGGTCAAGAACAACGTCATCAAGTTCAACTACAGCGGCAAGAATCAGGCGCTCTTCGAAGGTATCACCGTAGATGACGCGCGGTGGCTGGCAGGCTGGCTGGGAAAGCTCAGCGATGATCAGCTCAAAGACGCTTTTCGCGCCGCCAACTACAGCGCCGCGGATGTCGAGGCCATGGCCCAGGCGACACGCGAACGCATCAACCTGCTGGTACATATAGGTCAATAGAGAAACCCTGTGAGTAAAGGCGCGCCGAGTACCGCCTTACGCCGGCATCACTGATACGCACCCCCTCAGCTCAAGGCTTCCTCGGCCCGCTGGAGCGGGGGGACGATGGCGATGAAATCGTCAGCAAAGCGTTGCGCGTACTGATCCAACAGTTCCGTCACGCGTTCCAACTGCGGGGAGCACACGATCAGACCTACGTGATGCTTCTTCTTTACGCGATAGACGATCTCCGGCTCACAATAGGCACAGGTGTCCGGGTATTCCTGGCGCGCGAGTGAGAGCACGATACCGGCGTGGTCTTTGCGCGGCTTGTCCAGACGGTAAGCCGCAGCTGGGTCCTCCCCGGCTATTTCGAGTTTGGCCCACTCACGCCAGAGGTTGATACCGGAAGCAGCTTCCAGAACGTCGGCGATGTAAGCGCCGCCGACACGGGAAGCAATCTCGAGAAAATAAAAGTTTCCATCGCCAGCGCCCTTGATAAACTCAGCGTGCGTTACTCCGTTGCGCAGGCCGAGTGCTTTGATCAGCTTGCGGTTGAGGGTCAGGAGCTTTCTCTGATCAGCCGAACCATGCGCGACTGTATGCGAGATATATGCGCCGCCCCCGTGGGCCACCTGCATCGGTGGGCGACCGTAGCGATTGGCTGCCGCAAATACCACGCGGCCGCCGTGCACTGTTGAATCGACGTGAAAAACTTCGCCGGGCACGAAGCGTGCGAGGAAATAGTAAGAGCTTCGTTCGTTTAGCCGCTCGCGCGCGTTCAGCTCGTCAATGACTTTCCAGACCTCATCCTGACTTTCTACCTTGCGCATGCCAATCGCCGAGGCGTCCGAGCGCGGCTTAACAATCCATGGCGGAGGCACGCGCTCCATGAAGTCCTGCAACTCATCGCGAACGAGCAGCGGGCAAAAATCCGGCACAGTCAGGCCCGCCGCTTTGGCCTTCAGGCTCATCGGCAGCTTGTCCCGAAAGATCGTTGCCTGGGAACTGCTCACGCCGGGCAGACAAAGATGCTCGCGAAGCAACGCCGCCAGCACGATATCGAATTCTTCCAGAGCAACCACGCGATCGATTCTCTGCTGTAAAGAGAGATGGCGGATCAAATCGATGAAAATGTCGGTCGAAGCATCGTTGGGCACGGCAAACAGCTCGTCGATACTGTCGCGCGGCCAATCTTCGTGGAGCATTCTTTCCTTGGTTATCACTACCACGCGGCAGCCAAGGCTCTTGCACTCGCGGATGAAGTCGACGCCTTTAAAAAAAGTTACCAGCAATACCACATTGAGGGGTCGCGCTTCGCTATTCATCATGAGACCTACTGTACAACGGCAACCGATCGATTGGGGGATCCAAAAGCATTTGTGTTGGTTCGGGAAAACTGTCCTAACCGCTTACCAGTATTTCGATTTGGAGCACTATATACTTTTTGCGGAGTTCTGGGCACTCCTGTTAATGTATCCCAGCCTGAGTCCCGACAAACTTCAGTTTGTCGATGACTGTCAGAGACAATCAGCATTTTCGAATAGTTCTTTTCCGCTCGTCTGCGACAAATTAAAGTTTATCGGACTATCATATGATCTTTCGTGGCCCCTTCCCGGAAGTAAGTATCCCCGACCTTTCCCTGCCTGATTTCGTACTGCAACGGGCCGCTGAGCTGGGAAGTAAACCCGCTCTCATAGAAGGTCTAACGGGACGCATCGTCACCTATGCCGCATTAGCCCAGTCCGTCAGACGAGTGGCCGCGAGCCTTGCGTTGCGCGGTTTCAAGAAAGGCGACGTCTTCGGAATTCTAAGTCCCAACCTGCCCGAATACGCTGTGATTTTCCATGGCGTCGCGCTCCTGGGTGGTATCGTTACCCCGATCAATCCTTTGTATACCGAACACGAAGTGGCCCATCAGCTCAGGGATTCCGGGGCAAAGCTCTTAATCACCGCGCCGGCTTTTATTGAAAAGGCCCGCGCGGCCGCCACTGCGGCAAAGATCGAGGAGTTGTTCGTCTTTGGGGAAGCCGAAGGCGCAACGCCCTATGCTTCCCTCACCGCTGTTGACGGCGCGATACCCGCAGTAAGAATAAACCCGAGCGAAGATCTGGTGGTGCTTCCCTACTCAAGCGGCACCACCGGTTTGCCCAAGGGTGTCATGCTCACGCATCGCAACCTGGTGGCCAATTTGTGCCAGATGGAAGGACTGGATTACTTCACCGGGAACGACACACTGATTTGCGTCCTGCCGCTGTTTCATATCTACGGCCTGGTAGTTATTTTGAATCTGGGGTTACAGAAGGGTGCCACGATTGTCACCATGCCCCGCTTCGAGTTGGATCAATTCCTGCAGGCCGTGCAGGATCACGGCGTGACCATGGCGCATATTGTGCCGCCTATTGTCATCGCCTTGAGCAATAGTCCGCTGGTTGACCAGTACGATCTCTCCAAACTCCATACCCTCTTTTCCGGCGCCGCTCCGCTCGGTGAGACATTGACCAAAGTTTGTATGGAACGGCTGAACGTAAAAATTCGCCAGGGATACGGCATGACCGAGACGAGTCCCGTAACTCATTCATCGCCCTCCGATCCAGCCTCGGTGAAGTTTGGCGCCGTGGGGGTCTGCGCCCCGAACACGGAATGCAAAATAGTTAATTTGGAAACGGGTGAAGTTCTGGGGCCAAATCAGGAAGGCGAGTTGTGCGTACGCGGTCCACAGGTGATGAAGGGCTATTTGAATCGCCCCGAGGCAACTGCGCATACCATCGATGCCGCCGGCTGGCTTCACACTGGTGACATCGCCTATGCAGACTCGGATGGACACTTCTTCATCGTCGATCGGGCGAAGGAACTGATCAAGTACAAAGGATTTCAGGTCGCCCCGGCAGAACTTGAAGCGCTGTTATTGTCACATCCGGCGATTTCCGATGCCGCGGTGATTCCGGTTCCGGATGATGAGGCGGGTGAGTTGCCCAAAGCATATGTGGTGCGCAACCTCGACGTCAGCGGCGCCGAGATCATGGAATTTATTGCCGGCCAGGTGGCCTCGTTCAAGAAGATTCGCCTGGTTGAGTTCATCGACAAGATTCCCAAATCCGCTTCCGGAAAAATTCTGCGTCGTGTGTTGATTGAACGCGAGCGCGCCACGCGCAAATGATCCCGAGTGAACCGGCAGAGCCAGGCGGCAACGAGCAATGAAACTCGCGCGGCCAAAATCTTGACAGACTTCAGCCACTCGGCTTAGAGTCCCCCTGCAAGAAGCAAAAGTCCCCCAATGATTCATTCCCCTCGCTGGTCTGAAATCGGCTGTGAGTGCGTCTCTCGGCTGCTGTCAAAACTCTTCGCCGCAGGCTTAGGCTCATTTCCAAATTGAGCAAGGAGGATCACATGCTTAGTCGCCGCAGCACTTTCAATCAGTTCAACACCTTGGCTTTTCTCTTCATTGCCGGACTTGGCATGTTTCTCGCTCTGGGAGTGGGCGGCGCAGCAAAAGTCTCTAAGGCCCGTAACGTATCAGGATCCCAGGAACAACAGTTCGTCCCCGGTAACAACGGCGGCCTAAACATTTATCGACAAACTAATCTGGTCTCGGATGTTCCTAACCTGGCCCAAATGCTCGATCCGAACCTGATCAACCCCTGGGGCATCTCAATGTCTGCTACGTCTCCCTTCTGGACAGCTAATGCCGGAACCAGTACGGCGACACTTTTCGGTGGCGACAACGGTGGCAACCCTGCTTTCAAAAATCCGCTCAACGTGACCATACCGGGGGGTCTGCCTACGGGAACTGTATTCAACGGCAGTACGGACTTTGTCATCACCGCGGGGGGCGGTACTGGTCCAGCCAGATTCATCTTTGCCTCAATCACCGGCAACATTACCGCCTGGAGGGCCGGTACCGCTGCCATCATTGCCGCAAATCGACCGGGACATGTTTATACCGGCCTGGCGATTGGCAACAACGGCCTGGCGAACTTCCTTTATGCGGCTGATTTCGCCAACCGCAAAATTGATGTCTTTGACAAGAACTTTGCCGCGACCACCCTGGCTGGCTCCTTCATCGACCCCACTCTACCGAGCGACTACGCACCATTTAATATCCAGAATCTCGGGGGCAAGCTTTACGTAATGTATGCCAAGGTCGATCCCATGACGGGCGAAGATCAGGCTGGCCCGGGCAATGGTTATGTGAGCATCTTTGACCTGAACGGCAACTTCCAGCAGCGATTGATTTCCAACAGCGCGCTCAACTCGCCTTGGGGAATAGCCATTGCGCCGGCGAACTTCGGCGCTTTCGGCATGGACTTGCTGATTGGAAATTTCGGCGACGGTCGGATAAACGCGTATCATCCCACCTCCGGCGCTTTTCTCGGCGCGCTAAATGACCAGAGCGGCCACGAGGTCGAGATCGAAGGGCTTTGGGCGCTGGCTTTCGGGAACGGAGCCGGCGGCGGCGATGTGAATACGCTTTACTTCAACGCCGGCATCGGCGATGAGGAGCACGGAATATTTGGCAGGCTGCAGGACGCCGTTCCACCATTCATCTCGCTCCAGTTTAGCGCCTCGGAATACGTTGTCAGCGAGGGTGGCGGCTTCGCCACCGTGACCGTCACACGCACCGGCGAGGTTGGGCAGCCAGCGGCTGTTAATTATTCCACCCTCACGGAATCCAGCGCCGGACATGCGTCGATAGTTTCAGACTTCATTCAAGCCAGCGGCACGTTGCGGTTTGCCGCCGGCGAGACGAGCAAGACCTTCCGGGTGCTGATCATTGACGACACTCGCCTCGAGGGTGACGAAAGTGTGGAGGTGATGCTTAGCAATCCCACGGGGGCGGGTTTGGGCTTCCCCAGCAGAGCATCCGTCAAAATTGCCGAGAATGATTCTCCCGCGGTTCTCAATCCCGCGCTAAGGACCTTCGTGGCCAGTCTGGATGGCGGACAGGAGGTACCAGCCCGAACCACTAATGGCACCGGCACGGGCGTGGTAATCGTCACAGACGAAGCAACTGGGGCCGCCAAAGTATCACTCTCCTTTTCAGGTTTGACGAGCAATGCGGTTGCTGCGCACATCCATGGGCCGGCGGTCGCAGGCCAAAATGCGCCAGTTCTGTTTCCGCTGCCGGTTCCCGCAGCGACATCCGGCTCGGCTAACGACGTCTCCATCACCATGACTCCAACGCAGCTTTCGCAATTGCGGAACAACCTGTTCTATTTCAATGTGCATTCTACTAACTTCCCCGGCGGAGAAATCAGGGGCCAGATCAAGTTCAATCCAATCGACGAAGCGAGCTACTTCGTGCGCGAAAATTACCTTGATTTTCTGACTCGGAACCCCGACACGCCTGGCCTGAATTTCTGGACCGATCGCCTTGTCAGTTGTGGAGTGAACACAACCTGTATCAGTAGTCGGCGCATTGACGTATCCGCGGCCTTTTTCTTTGCCCAGGAGTTTCAGAATAGGGACTTTTTCGTCTACCGGGTGCGCAAGGCATCGTTTGGCCAACTGCCCACGGTGACCCAGTTTACGCAGGATCGAAGCTTGATCGCCACCGGGTCGGCCGCGGACATGAGGAGCTTTACCGAAGCCTTTGTACAGAATGGAGAGTTTCTCGGCGTTTACCCAGTGACGCTAAACGGCTCTGATTATATCGACAAGTTGATTGCCACCGTGCTGACCGGCTCAGGCGTCGATCTGACTTCCAAAAAGCCTGATCTACAAAATGAATATCTAATGGAACTCAGCCAAACCTCGAGTCGAGCGCGGGTCTTGCGGCGCCTGGTTGGTTATACTGAGTTCGTTAATGCTGAATTCAACCGGGCTTTCGTGGCTACCGAGTACTACGGCTACCTGCGGCGGACCCCGGACACCGGCGGCTTCAACTTCTGGTTGGGATTGCTCAATGCCAATCCGGGCAATTTCCGCTCGATGGTGTGCTCCTTCATAACCTCGGATGAATATCAAAAGCGCTTTGGCTTATTCGTCACCCGAAGCAATGCGGAGTGCGCATCGGTCGCGCCTTGAGGCGTTCCGATCCTGGGTATTTTTTCGGCCATACGAGCGGGCCTTTGGGTTGGAATTGCGAGCCAAAGAAAGGCTCAAAACCAAAGGCCTGTTCAGGCGGCCTGAGCTGCGTTATAGTTTGCTTTACTGCTCTTGACTTACTGGAAAGGAGTACCGACGTTGCTTACAATTGCCAGACCGTTCCTGCTCTGCGCTGCCTGTCTCTTGACTCTTGCCGCAGCTGCGTTAATTGCTCGTGCCCAGACCCCATCTCTGCAGAGATTCAGCCCGGAAGGCGAGCTGTTCTCAGTCGACATGCCCAAGGATCCGAAGGTAGAGGAGAGCGAGGAACCCTACCACCGCATGACTATCACCACTCGACTGTACCTCTCAGCCAGTGAACGCGGACCGGTGTTTGCCGTCGCGTCTCTGCGAGGCATCAAAGTTGACCCGCGCATGTATACCGAGTTGCAACGCTTTAACTCCTACGACGATGCGTTCAGGCGCTGGTTTCCGCAAAAAGTCCGCGGGAAAGACGCAGTGAAAAAGTTCACATTGGTGGGCGATAAAGTCCTCAACGGAAATCCCGGACGCGAATATCGCGTCGTAATCGGAGACTTGTCCGGGACCGCGCAGTTGTTCCTGGGAAAACGCTTTTACGCTATCGTTTTTTTGAACACCAAAAAGGACGATGCCCTTAGCGAAAATTTTCTTGCTTCACTGGTGCTGCCGGAAAAGGTCGTGGCTCAACCATCCGTTGCTACAGCCAACGCGCCCAACACAGGTACGACCCCTTCAGTCACGAAAGCCGAGGGCGAGGACGCAGTAGTTAAATCGGAATCAACAACTACTGCTGGTGAAACCATGTCAGTTGACGCGAAAGAGAGTGCAGCTAAGCATGCCGATAGCTCACCGCCAAAGACCGCGGGGGGACGGGCTCCCCTTACCGGAGGCGTGCTCAATGGCAAGGCTGTCTATTTGCCGCAACCCGAGTATCCACCGCTGGCAGCTCAGGCGAAAGCCGGCGGCGCTGTCACGGTCCAGGTTGTCATTGACGAAACAGGGAGTGTTATCAGCGCCCAGGCCGTAGCGGGACATCCATTGTTGCAGGCAGCCTGCGTTGCAGCGGCCAGGCAGGCGAGGTTTACCCCGACATACTTAAGTGGAGAACCGGTCAAGGTGACGGGCGTGTTAATGTACAATTTCGTTCCCACCTCAAATTAACCTGGCCAGGCCAGCACACAGGCGTTTGGAGTTCCCTTCCACCTCTACGGTAACGAACTACCGCGCGCATAACGGCGCAGAGGTGTTGACGCTGATCGTTCCCCAGTCTATCTTCGCTTCCATTCGTATCGGTGAAATTCAATTTCCTGTCGCGGAGCTATCTTATTCATGTCATCCCCAGCAGCCCTTTCCGGCCCGGCGTGGTCCATCCCCGGTTTTCTGGACGTTTGCGAAGGCCGTTTGAACATCAGTGGGGCCGATGCCATCGCCCTCATCAATGAGTTTGCTTCTCCGCTTTTTGTTTTCTCCGAACCTCGGATCAAGGCAAATATCAAACGGCTACAGCAGGCGGCGGAAACCGTTGATCGACCTATCAAGTACTGTTACGCCTCCAAAGCCAACTCTAATCTGAGCGTCCTGAAGACTGTCCTGGAATCCGGCATCGACATTGAAGTAAACAGCGGCGGCGAGCTTTTCAAAGCGCTGCGCGTGGGATTTCGACCGGATCAGATCATCTTTAACGGCACCAGCAAGAGCGATGAAGAGATCGATGACGCGGTGCGTGCCGGCATCTATGCCATCAATGTCGATTCAATATTTGAGATTGGCCTGGTGGAGCAGTCCGTGCGCCGGCTGCGGGCGAGCGGCAATCAGGTTCGACCGGCGCGCATTGCGCTGCGTTTAGTGCCCGAGATTGGCACCCGCTCGCACCTTGGTCTGCAAACTGCTTTGCTCACTTCAAAATTCGGGATTTCTGCCTCCGAAGTGCTGGACGCTTTTCGGCGCGGCCTGCAAAACCCCGACTTGATCAATGTCTGCGGCATTCATATTCACGTCGGCTCTCAGACTCCCGATGTCGAGCCTTTTGCCGAAGCTTTCAAAAGCATGTGGGAACACCTGGTCAAGCTTCACGACGACACCGGCCACGTGCTGGAGCACATCAATCTGGGCGGCGGCATCCCGGTAAATTATCTAAGGGATCGGACTCAGGCGGATCAGCTGCCGGAACACGAGCGCGACATGCTGGGCGCCGATCTTGAGCCTGCTGTGGTGCTGGCGGCAGCGTTGCGCGTGGCCCGGGCCGCGGCGCGTGACGCCGCTGCCGAGCATCTGCTCGATCGCGTGACGATTCTGCTTGAACCGGGTCGCAGCGTAATTGCCGACGCCGGCCTGGTCCTGACCACGGTGCGCAATATCAAACGCCGGCCGGAGACCAATGATTTATGGCTGCTCACCGATGCGGGTTACAACATCATGTTGTCGATGAACAACTACAAATGGTACTACCACCTGATTTCCGCCTCGCGCGCTGGGGAGCCGTACGACTGCGACTATAAAGTCGCCGGCCCCCTCTGCGACTCGGGCGATGTTTACTTTGACATCGAGCGCGAAGGACGGCTGCCGGACTATCGCAAGCTACCCGCCGGCGTCGCGCCAGGCGAGGTACTGGCGTTGCTGAACTGCGGCGCCTATTCCCTCGCCCAGATGTTTCATTATAACGGCCGCCCACTCCCGGCGGCGGTACTGATCCGGGATGGCCGACCGCATCTCATTCGCCGCCGTGACACCTATGAGGACCTGATCGCCAATGATGTGGAATAGAAGCTGTGCAAAGGTTCAAACGGCTTTGCCCGAAAAGTCCGCGTTCAGCGGACGGCTCAAAAGAGCTCAGCGATTCATCGCTGGGACCCGATGCTTCAATTGTTCGCTAACACCGACAAAGAGACAGCACTTTTCGGAGAAGGCTGTTTGAAGTTTCAAGTTCAAAAAAATTGATATCTGCAACTGGAACCAGAAACCAACTTAAAAGTTGTCAACTGTAGATAAGACGTGTCAACCACCAATAAGAAAGATTTAATCCGCGGGCTGGGGCCAATCGCCGCAATCTCAATCAATGTTGGGAACATCATCGGCACTGGCATATTTCTCAAAGCACGGGTGATGACCTGCAATGTAGGGACTCCAGCGCGAGTCATTGGGGTTTGGATCGCGGCCGGCTTGTTGGCCCTCGCCGGCGCCCTTACCTACGCCGAGTTGATAACCATACGACCGCATGCGGGCGCCGAATACGTGATTACCCGGGACGCCTATGGAAAGGTCTGGGGCTTCCTCAACGGTTGGTCACAAATTTTGATTTCGCGCACCGCTTCGGCGGCTGCCCTCTCGGTCGGTTTTGCCATCTTTCTGAACGATCTAACCCGCGGCGCATTGAGCGATGTTTATTTCAGGTTCACCGTTGCCGGACATCCGCTGCCCTTTGGCAGGCTGCAAATCGTGGCCTTGTTGACACTCGCTATCACGACCCTGATCAACTGTGCCGCAGTGAGTGTGAGCGGACAGGTGGCATCGTTCATTACTGTCTTAAAGGTGGTGCTCGTGCTGGGGGTCGGCATCGGCGCCTTCTTTTATCAGGATGGCAGCTGGGCGCATTTTGCATTGACCAATACCGGCGGGACCTGCGAAGGAGTCTCGGTCACCGGCGGGGGCTTTTCGGGTTTTTTTGCGGCCATGCTCGGCGCCCTCTGGGCCTATGACGGTTGGAACAATGTTTCTTACGTGGCCGGCGAGGTAAAGCATCCGGAGCGCAATCTGCCACTCGCCCTGATCAGCAGCATGTTGATCGTAATGGCGCTCTACGTACTGGTGAACGTGAGCTACTACTTCGTCATGACACCCACCGAGGTGGCAAGTATTTCTGCGGCCTCATCGGTTGCGGCTGAAGCGACTATGCGGGTATTGGGCCCGGTCGCGGTAAGCTTGATCGCGGGCATCATGATGCTCTCTTCGTGGGGATCGCTGCAGACCTCGATTCTGGGCACGGCCCGTATCCCCTTTGCCATGGCGCGCGATGGTCTGTTCTTTGCCGGCCTGGCACGCGTCTCCGCCAAAACGTCAGTGCCGCTGATCTCACTCATGGCCCAGGCCCTCTGGGCCGCGATTCTGATTCTTTCCGGCACCTTTGACCAGCTCACTGACTTTGCGATCTTCGCCTTCTGGCTTTTCTATGGCATGACCGCGGCCGCGGTATTTGTGTTTCGCAGGCGCGAGCCCGACATACCGAGGCCGTACCGCACCTGGGGATATCCCGTCGTACCGGCCGTGTTCGTTCTCGTGACGATTACTTTAATCGGCTTCACTATCAAGAACGCGCCGCTGCAGTCCTTTATCGGGCTGGTGATCATTGCCGCCGGTCTGCCCGTGTATTGGTATTTTTCAAAAAGTTCCAGCAGCCGCTAGCCTGGAGACTCTAAAGTCCGACGAGTAAAAGCGGCTTCAGTATTTGCTGAGAATGAAACCATCAGCTTGAATTGCAGTTTGTATTTCAACGTCGCACGACTTCGATCAACGGCGAGCGTGCTCCCTCACTGGTAGCCAGTAAAGCCTTGCCGTCGAGGCTATAACAAATTGCCTCGCCCTGCTTTCTTGGCCCAAGCTCGATCACTGTAACCGGCCGTTTCCAGATGGAATCGAACGTTTCTGAGTTTCGCTCGCCGAGCACGATTTCGTAACCGTGCAGGTAATCGCACAGCGCCACCCGGCGACCGTCAGGTGAAATGTCACCGCCGGTCAATGTGCCACCCAGCAATCCCGGAATTTTGAGGTTCCCAATCAGGACCAGCGTTGTGGTCCTGATCGCATCGAGCGGCGCAGTTGCTTTGTAAACACTCGCGTTGCCCCAAAGCTCTTTGGTAATCACGTAAAGGTCACCGCTGACGGGATGCACCAGTAACGTCTCTGCATCGTGCCGGCCATCCGGATAACGCAATTGAATTGTTTCCGCGGCCTCCGTCGTGCCGGCCTTGCTCCTGGTCGAATTCGCGTCGGCGGTTTTGATGGTTGGTTCGGGAACCCGATAGACGATGATGGTTGCTCTCGTCGATCCGTTGTCCCCTATGTCGCCCAGATAAAGGTAGTTGCGATTTGGCTCCGGACCGGGTCCGGCTGCAATGTCTTCCCAATCGCGCGCCGAGGCGCCGCTGACCCGCCAGACACCACGGCTCTTTCCCTGGCGATCAAAGGAATAAATGAATGGGCCATCACCCGAATCGTTGTGCGTCCAAAAGAGTCCCGGGTGGTTGCGTGAGGCTGCGATACCGCTGCTTTCAGTGACCGTGGAAGTCTGTAGCCTGGCAAGTACCACTGGTGCGCCATAAGTGCCGGCGCCCCTGCCGGCTGAAGTCTTTCGTTGGGGACTTGCAGAGACCAGCGGCGCCGTAGGCCCTCCTCTCGTTGACGAAAGCAGCTGTTCCCCTACGGCAAAGGCCCAGATAGCGACGACCGCAAATATAAGTATCCAACGTTGCTTAGGCATCGAAGACTATAAACCGCGCTCTGACAATGCTGCGCGCGCGACTTCCTTGTCGTCAAAGTGGAAGACTTCGCGGCCGATGATCTGGTAGTCCTCATGGCCCTTTCCGGCAATCAACACCAGGTCATCGGTGCGAGCCTGAGCGATGGCTTGATGAATTGCCTCGCGGCGATCGGCGATCTTCTCGTAAGGTTTGCCTGTCTGCTGAATACCCAATTCAGCGTCAGCCAGGATTCTTTCAGGATCTTCGGTGCGCGGATTGTCGGAAGTGAGGATCACGACGTCGCTCAAACTGCCGGCCGCCTCGCCCATCGGCGCGCGCTTGGATCGATCGCGATCACCACCACAACCGAATAGCGTGATGATTCTTCCCTTTGTGACCTCGCGCGCCGTGCGCAGGACGTTGAGCAAGGCGTCGTCGCTGTGGGCGTAATCGACCACGACCGCAAAATCCCCCAGGTGGGGCACCCGCTCGAAGCGTCCGGGTGCGCCCGTGCAGCTGCTCAGCGCTTTGGTGACAACATCGAGGCTGTAACCGAGCGCCAAACCGCTGGCCACAGCGGCCAGAGTGTTATAGACATGGGGCGGGCCAACCAGCGGCGAATGAAAGTCTCGCTCACCCGCCGGGGTGTGGAGCCGAAAGCGCATGCCGTCGAGTGAGAACTCTGCCATACGAGCGGTGACGTCAGCGTCAGCTGTGACGGCGTAGCGCATGACGCGCAAGCCGTCGTGTTCCAGGCCCACCGCCAGCTCCACGCCATGTGGATCGTCCATGTTGATGACAGATGTTTTTGGTCTTGAGCCCAGGCGCCCGTCAAACAGGCGCTGCTTCGCATACCAGTAGTTCTCCATCGTTTTGTGATAATCGAGATGATCGCGGGTGAGATTACTGAAGACGGCCACCGCATACTGCAGTTGGTCACAGCGATGCCAATCCATGGCCTGCGAGGAACACTCCATGACCGCGGTCTTACAACCCGCCTCGACCGCCCGGCGCAGCAGACGCTGCATGTCGGTTGCTTCGGGTGTGGTGCGGTCAGCCTTAATCCTCTCTTTTCCGATTCTGTATTCCACCGTGCCGGTCATGGCTACCAGTTCGCCCGCCGCTTCCGGAATCGAAGCAACCAGATAAGCGGTCGTGGTCTTGCCGTTAGTACCGGTGATACCGACGAGTTGCAGTTCGCGCGAAGGATGATGATGGACTGCCGCCGCAGCCAGCGCCATAGCGCGTCGAACATTTTCAACCTGCAGCCATGAGCCGGAAAACCCGGCGGGCGGCGCCTGCTCGGAGATGACGCCAGCTGCCCCCTGGGCCATCACCTGCGGGATGAATTTGTGCGCATCGAATAGTTCGCCGCGGACGGCGACAAACAGTGTGCCGGGCCTGGCCTGACGCGAGTCATGCGTGACGTCCACGAGCTCAGTGGATGCCTCACCAGCGAATCGAGCGCCGGTAACAGATGCAATGTCATCAACAGTTATTGGCAAGGTTGATTAAAGCGACGCAAGCGTGGTTGTGATGCCAGCTCGGTGGGGTTGACACGAAGAGTTCTCCATCGATTATCTCGTAACGCTTGCCGCCATCCGGCATGGTTAGCAAATCGGTGGATGTCCAACGCATCGTACTTGTCATCATCGTCTCCAGTATTCTGAGCGCGGGTGGGTGGCCGTCAGTATAGCATCCTCCGTTCTGCTTGCTAAGGCCGCATCTTCTGG
>DAIMCP010000049.1:24731-37593 GCA_036726305.1 Pyrinomonadaceae bacterium
GCCGCATCTTCTGGCTGAAGCTGGCGCGGGCCGCTCGGGACACACGCGCACGCTGAGCGTGTCCCAAGACTTGTCGCGCCGGCGGCAAAGCTGTCATTATTTGCGCGCTCCAGCCATCCACCCAATAGTTCACGGAGTCGTGATGAAACAAGCAGTGCCAGTGTTACTCGTTCTGATCTTTTTCACCATCGTAGCAGTCTTAAGCTTTGCGAAAGGCGACGCCGCCGGTCTCAAAGACAGATACGACATTATCATCCGCAATGGTCAGGTCATCGACGGCACTGGCAGTCCGGGTTTCAGCGCAGACGTGGCGCTCAAGAACGATCGCATCGCGAGGATTGGCAATCTTAAGAACGCTTCCGCGGCTCGCGTGATCGACGCGCGCGGCCTGGTCGTAGCGCCGGGCTTCATCGACATGCTGGGTCAATCTGAGACCAATCTGCTGATCGACCCGCGCGCGATGAGCAAAGTAATGATGGGCGTCACCACCGAGGTCACTGGTGAAGGCGAATCCATCGCCCCTACCAACGACCGGCTGATCAAAGAGAGCGAAGACTTCAACAAGCGCTACCACCTGACCGTCGACTGGCGCACCCTCGCGCAGTATTTCAAACGCCTGGAAAAGCAGGGTATGGGCCTGAATCTTGGGACTTTTGTTGGCGCCACCCAGGTGCGTGAATACGCCGTCGGATTCGAGAATCGACCGCCGACTGCCCTTGAACTCGGGCAAATGAAAACTCTGGTAGCAGAGGCCATGAAGGACGGCGCGCTCGGGCTTTCGACATCTCTGCAATATGTACCGGCGCGCTTTGCCAAGACGGATGAGATCGTCGAACTGGCCAGAGTCGCGCACCAGTACGGCGGCATCTACGCCACCCACCAGCGCAGTGAAGCCAACGCTTTGAATGAATCTCTGGCGGAGGTTTTTGAGATAGCGCGGCGCGCGCAGATCCCGGTAGAGATCTGGCACTTGAAAACCGCCTATAAGAAAAACTGGGGTCGCATGCCCGAGGTCCTGCAAAAGATCGCCGCCGCAAACACGAGCGGCCTGAAGATCACCGCCGACATCTACCCTTACGTCGCCGGCAGCACCTCACTCAGCGCTTGTCTGCCGCCGTGGGCGCAGGAAGGCGGCAGCGAAAAGATGGTGGCGCGCTTGCACGATCCGAACATTCGCGCCCGACTTAAGCAAGAGATTACCACTGACGCCAAAGAGTGGGAGAACATCTACCTCGGTAGCGGCGGCGCCAGCGGCATCTTGATCGGCTCAGTAGTAAACCGCGAACTGGAAGCGATGCAGGGCAAGCGACTGTCAGAGATTGCTGCCGAGCAACGCAAAGACGCACTCGATGCTTTGTTCGACCTAATCATTGCCGATCACGGACAGACGGGGGCCATCTATTTCATGATGAGTGAAGACGACATGCGCGCGGCGCTGCGGGCTCCTTTTGTCAGCATCTGTACCGACAGCAGCGCGCGCGCCACGGATGGGCCACTCGCCGGATCGAAGTCCCACCCGCGTGGCTGGGGCAGCTATCCGCGCATTTTGGGCCGCTACGTACGCGAAGAGAAATTGCTTGGCCTGGAAGAAGCGATTCACAAGATGACCGGACTCTCGGCAGAGAAAGTCGGGGTGCGCGACCGCGGCTTCATTCGCGAAGGGATGTACGCCGACCTCACCATCTTCGACCCGCAGACCGTTATCGATCGCGCCACCTTCGAAATGCCGAATCAATATCCGGAAGGTATCAGGTACGTGATCGTAAACGGCCAGGTCAGCGTGGACGATGGCTGGCGTACGGCGGCCCTGGCGGGGAAAGTAATCCGCGGACCGGGCTACCGAAAATAGGCTCTACCAGCCGGCCGGACTCGCAATGCTCAGATAGCGTCGATGATCTTTCGGTAATCCGCCTCGGTGAAAGCCTTCAACGTCTCGCTGCGCGTCGCGCCTTTTGAGCCAAGCGTCAACATTGCCCGGGCGAAAGTCTCGTCGTCGGGCGCTTCCAGAATACAAACCAGATCGTACCTGCCCATCGTCAGGTAAGTGTCCTTTAGTTTTACGCCCAGCTTTTTGAAAGCTTTCCGTCCCGCGTCGAGTCGCTTAGGGCTGTCTTTTACCTGTGCAATTCCGTCTCCGGTCCAGTTCAAGAGCGCGATGTATGTCGGCATGTCAGTTCTCCTTTTAATGAAAGTTTTTTGGCCATCAAATCTTGATAACGATCCGGCGCCAATACAGAATCCACATCAGTCCCAACCACACCAGCACAAAGGCAATCGCGAATGCCAGCGAGGCATTAATGGGCTGGGCCCACGAGAGAAACAGGTGCTGGTAAATCCATCCCTGGAGCGAGGTTCGCGTACCGTCGCCGCCAGTGACCTTGATCAGCCCGAGCAGTCGCGCCATCACTCCGGTCCCAACAAACAATACGATGGCGTTGACGCCGAAGACGACAAAAGGCCTGGTCCAGGCGCGCACGTTCTTGATGTCGATTAACCAGTAACAGAAGGCGAGCAACTGAAGCGCCATTCCGCCGGTGAAAAAAACGTATGAACTGGTCCAGAGCGCCTTGTTAATAGGAAAGAATGGATTCCAGGCCCAGCCAATGACAATGCAGCACATGCCCGCAAAAAACAGGCCGGCAGTCTTTTCATAGGGGGGCTTGTCGGAGCGCAGCCATTGCCCGGTGAGCACGCCAAACAAGGCCGTACAAGTCGCCGGTATCGTGCTCAGAATTCCCTCCGGATCGTAAACCTTGCCCTGGGACCAGATGTGTGGACCAAAAACTGTGCGGTCGACAAATGAGGCGAGGCTGCCTTCCCTGCTTAGATCGCCGCGGGGAAAACCCGGCGCCGCCGAGTTTGTCATTAACAGACAATAGCCAACCAGCAGCCCGAGAATGATGAGCACCTGAGTCCGCGGTCTTGTCTTTAGATAGATAAGCGAAGCGAAAAAATAACAAACGGCGAGGCGCTGCAGGACACCCGGTATGCGTATGGTCCCCAGCCGGAAATACGGAAAGCCGGCCAGGAACATTCCCAGCGCAAAAATGATCAGCGTGCGCCGAATAATCTTCAGATAAAGGTCGCGCTTACTGCCTCCGGCTGCGACGCGGCGTGCGAAAGCCAGCGGGATGGCTACCCCCACGATGAAAACAAAAAAAGGAAAGATCAGGTCGGTCGGAGTCCAGCCGTTCCACTCGGCATGCTCCAGCGGCCAATAGATGTTGGACCAGGATCCCGGGTTATTGACCAGGACCATGCCGGCAATTGTCAGGCCGCGAAACACGTCGAGGGAAACAAGTCTGGTGCTGGAGGTTGCAGGTTTCGTCATATGCGAAAGACCCTTTGGGCTGCCAGGCACGGCGCCCACAATAATCTGAATACTGAGTTACAACAACGGGCGCAGACAAATCCAACCGCACGCTTCGCGCCTGCCGCTTGCGGCGCTCAGACTTACTTGCCCCTGGAGGCGGCACGCTGGAAGCGTGCGGACCCAGGATCGGCTTCGCCGCGTTGCTCTGTACTCCGCTCCAAACTACCGCTCCGCTGGCGCCGGTCGCGGCCCGAGGCCGAATTCTTCCGGAGCCGGCAGGGTTGAAGTAGCGTTGTATCTACGCAGGGCTTCATCCGTGGCGCGACTCTTTGCCAACCACATAGAGATGGCCTGATCGTAACGCGCCAGGACGCTTTCCAGCCAGTAAGGCCGGTTCTCAGCCAGCCATTGCGCCCGATAGCCTTCCTTAAGGAGCGCCAACTCTTCGGCCATCTCGCGCAGGTTGTTATAAATTGCGCCGTAGTAATAGCGCAGTTTTCGCGCCTTGTCGCGGTTGCCCAGATTGAGGTAGGCAT
The DNA here is from genome assembly GCA_036726305.1 of Pyrinomonadaceae bacterium. Taxonomy (GTDB): domain Bacteria; phylum Acidobacteriota; class Blastocatellia; order Pyrinomonadales; family Pyrinomonadaceae; genus JAOAPY01. The sequence continues at coordinate 28,581 of DAIMCP010000049.1, forward strand.
CCCAATATTGATCGCTGAACTTCACAACCACCTGCAGGCGACGACCCAGATGGTCCAGACGCTGGGCGGCGAACATCAGCGCCGGCAGCATGGAGCGATTACGGCGAGCGTTTTTTTGATTCCGGAGCAGGGACGCCTGCGCGTTCTCAACGCTGACCCTCAGGTCACGAATCCCCGGGGCACTGGCACGAGCCTGATTGATAACAGGAGTGGCAAAGGGATCGCGCCAAAACGGATCATCGGTCGAACCAATGCCAAGCTGCGCGTTGGCATGACCCAGGGCCCGCAAAACGTGGGTCAATTGATTACCTTCGCTGCGGAAGAAGGCCCAGTCAAAGTCGCTGTCAAACCACGCGATATCGACTACCTTGTCTTGCCAGGAGGCTGCCGCTCCCAACACGATTCCATACCACGCCATCTCGAATAACGATTCGCCGTCGTCATCCCAGGTGGTGTTCATCATGCCCAGAGCTCCCGCCCTCTGCCCATCGCGAACAAAGTTGGGGATGTTGCGCGTAGCCGCATCGAGATTTGGAAATATCTGGTTCCAGGTCTGCGCACCCGGACAAACGAACTGATCCAAACCGGCGTCCTTAAAAGGCTTGATGACGGATGTGTAGTCAGCACGCGCTCCGTATTGCCAATTCATCACGATCATGTCCTTCGGAATGCTACCGATGAGATCGGGATGATTGAGCGCAATGTCGCCCCAGAACATCAGGCGGCGGTTGTAAGGCTTCAAGATTTCGCGGATGCGGTTCAGGTGTTCAAAGTAGACGCTGCCAACACCGCGGGCGCGCGCAGCGTCGCGACTCTGACCCTCGCCCAATTCGAAAGTTTCGTCAGCGCCGATGTGGAAGAACTTTCCCGGGAAAAGTTCGTTCAATTCGCGATACCAGTCAGCAACGAGCTTGTAGCTGCCCTCCTGTTGCGGTGACAGAACATCGCCATAAGGCGTCTCAGCCAACTCGGCATATCTTTCCAGCCGCAGAGCCTTGTGCAGATGGCCGAACGTCTGCTGCTCAGGCACCAGCTCAATATGGTAACGGCGGGCGTAGGCCACCAGCTCGCGAATTTCATCAGCAGTGAGCGAGCCGCCGGCCGGCCCAATCAGCGGGTGGGAAGCGCTGCTAAAGGTGTGCTCCATGTAAAAGGAGTGCATGTTCAGCTTGAACATGGCCTCAGTTCGCAACTGGCGCTTCACGTACTCGACGGTCGGCACCGGGCCGCGACTAATGTCGTCGGAAACACCACGCCAACGCATCGCCGGCCAATCGGTAATCCTCACCCCCTGAATAATTGCAGAGCCCGCTTCGCCACGCACCAATTGCTTTAGCGTCTGCAGGCCATAGAAGACTCCGGTCGCGGTCTTGCCGGTCACCACCACTAAGTTAGCTTCGACGTGCAGCAGGTAACCTTCCGGATCCATGTTCGTGACCATCTGCGCCGGCTGGTCCGACCCCAGGGAAACGAATTTCAACGCAGCTCGCACCGCGGGCTGATCGATTGTCCCCACAATGATGGCCTGCTTGCGCGCCTTGCCGAACTTCAAAGACACGCCAGCGGTTTCTTTGACGTCGTCGATAAAATCCTGTGCGGCAAAACGGTCTTCTTCTGAACGTGGATCGGCAAGCACCACCACCGCAAGCGGGCTCAAAGGGAATTTCGCTCCTAACAAAACCATTTCCCGGGGCTGTGGAATGACCTGGACTTTGAGCGGCGCAGGGGGCTGCTGGGCCGAGGCCGGCACAGCAAACGACACGGCGATTGAGATAATTGCCAGACGCAACAGGAAAGTTCGGGTTAGAATGTTTCGCATGCGCAAGAAATGAACGGCGACGGGGTTGAAAAACTGTATCGGTTCGGAAAGAACGGACGAGTATTTACCCGAAATCCCACGGGATTACAACAATTGTTTCTGCCTTAGCGGCGCGCGTTGATTGCGGGGGGTGCGCGCGCTGCAACGCCCACGGCGCGGCGCAATTCATCGCCAACGGAGATTTTGCACTTTGTCATTGATGCTCCAGGAGATTGCCGAACAACCTGCGGCGCTCGCCCAGACCATTGCCTCAGAGAGCGTGAAGATCGCGCGGCTGGGGAAATTTCTGCGCGGGCGTGGTATCGATTTGATCGTCCTGGTCGCGCGCGGCAGCTCCGACAATGCAGCGCTCTTCGGACGCTATCTGCTGGAGATCACTACCGGGATTCCCGTTTCGCTCTCCGCGCCTTCGGTGCACACTATTTACGGCGCGAAACTAAAACTCCAGCAGGCCCTGGTCATCGGCGTCTCTCAGTCCGGCGAAGGCGAAGACATTAACCGCGTCCTGGAACACGCGCGCATGGCCGGTGCCTACACAGTTGGCATTACCAACGAAGCGGCCTCAGCAATGAGCGGGCTGGTGGACGAGACGCTTTTGATGCACGGCGGCCGCGAGCGCTCGGTAGCCGCGACGAAAACCTATACCGGGCAGTTGATGCTTTTCTACATGCTGGCTGCGAGTCTTGCCGAGGAGCAACCGGTCTATGATTATCACGCTATTCCCGATCTCGCCGCGCGTTCTCTGGAACAGCAGCCGGCGATTCTCGAACTTGTGCAGCGTTATGTTTTCATGGAGAACTGCGTCGTAGTCGGCAGGGGCCTGGCTTATGCCAATGCCTATGAACTGGCTCTGAAGCTGATGGAAACTTGTTATGTTGTAGCAGAGAGGTTTTCCTCGGCTGACTTTTTCCATGGGCCGCTGGCGATGGTTGAACGCCATTTTCCCGTTATCGTTTTTGCTCCGCCGGGCGTTATGCTGGCTGGCGTTAGAGACTTGATAAGGAGATTGAGCGAGCTGCATGCGGACACTCTGGCCATCACCGGCGATCTCGACGTTGCGGGCAGTTGCACGCGGGCGATAATTCTGCCACGCGAGATCAATGAGTTCCTGGCGCCAATTCCCTACATCATTCCCGGCCAGCTTTTCGCGGCCCTGTTGGCCGAGGCGAAGGGATTGGATCCCGATTCGCCGCGTTCGTTGTCCAAAGTTACGCGAACTCTTTAAGTATTTGTCAGTGGTCAGTTGTCAGTGGTCAGTCGTTAGTCAGTTGTCAGTCGCCAGTCGTCAGTTGTAGGTTCTCGGTTGGCATTATTTGGTTCCCGATAGCTGGCCGCATGACGCTGATTGTTTCAAACCATTTAGTCTTTAACTTCCAATTATCTGATCGCTACTCCTGACAACTGACCACTAACAACTAACAACTGACTACTGACTACTAACAACTGACTACTGGCCTCTGACCACTGACCAACACCTACGAAGCATGAACATTGAATTGAAAGACCTTGCCCAGGGCCCCATCTATGCGCAGGTGCGCCAACAGATTGAGGCCCAGATTGCATCTGGCCAGCTCCCATCAGGGGAAAGATTGCCAGGCCCCGCGTCTCTGGCGCAGCAGCTGGCCGTCGATCGGGGCGAGATCCAGCGTGCCTACTTCGAACTGGAACACGCCGGCGTGGTTCGCAAAGAAACGAGTAAGGACTTTCTTGGCAAGGTCAAAACCACTTATCGGGTCAAGTGATCCAGGCTATCCCGCCTTGTGACGAACCTCATAACTGCGTGCTATCCTGTTTGGCCGTCAGGCAACCGTCAGACAAATAGGCAAACGAAATGCGAAAGTGGCGGAATTGGCAGACGCGCCAGACTTAGGATCTGGTACCGAAAGGTGTGGGGGTTCGAGTCCCCCCTTTCGCACCAAGAATCGTTAACAATCAATTATGAAAACTGAATTAATAGACGTTTCTCCGACTCGTAAGGAAATCAAAATCCAGATTGACACTCCCGCAGTACAGGCTGCCTACGACCGCGTGAGCGACAAGTATGCAAAGCTGGCTAACGTGCCGGGCTTTCGCAAGGGACACGCGCCCCGTTCTGTCGTGCGCACGCGTTTTAAGGGCGAAATACGCGGTGAAGTGCTGCAGGAACTGGTCCCTGAAGCGATTCACGAAGCAATTACTGAACACTCCCTGGACACAATCGGTGAGCCTGACGTACATCTGGAAAACGACGACGCACTGCAAAACTTCGGCGCCGAACCCATTTCTGTGCACATCAAAGTCGAGGTGCTGCCGCGCGTCGAATTGGGTCAATATAAAGGACTCGCCATGGCGCGACGGATCCGGCCGATCGCGGAGGCTGATGTCGATCGGATCGTCGACGGGCTGCGCGAAAATTCTGCGTCCCTCATCCCGGTCGAAGATCGCGGTGCAGCACTCGGCGATACCGTAACCGTCAATTTCAACGGCAAGTTTATTGATACTCCGGAAGCGGAAGACATTAATGTCGACGATGTCGATGTAGTTCTCGGCGGCGAGAGCGTGCAGCAGGAATTCACTGATAACCTGCTCGATACCAGACCCGAGGACGAGAGGCAATTCCAGGTCGATTACCCGGAAAACTTCACCTCCAGGGGCCTCGCAGGCAAGCGACTGGCCTACACGGCAAAGATCACGGCGGTGCGTAAGAAAGAATTACCGGACCTGGATGACGAGTGGGCTGCCAGTCTCAACGAAGAGTTCGATTCGCTGGCGACTCTGCGGGCAAAGATTCGGGAAGATCTGGAAGCCCGCGCTGCCACCGAGGCCGATCACCGCCTGCGCAGCGACCTCATGAGAAAGCTTTCGGCTGAACATACGTTTGAAGTACCCGAGACACTGATTGAGCATCAGACCAGCAACCGGCTCGAAAGCGTCGTCCGCGACATGATCGAAAGGGGCATCGATCCGCGCCACGCGCAGCTTAACTGGGAGGGCGCGCGGCAGGAATTAAGAGGCCAGGCTGAGGACGATGTGCGGAGCTCGATGTTGCTTGAACGCATTGCCGAAGAAGAAAATCTGGACGTCAGCAAGGAAGAGATCGAGGCCGAGATCGAAGCTATCGCAACTGCTTCGCGACAGACAAAAGAGCAGATAAGAGCTGCCTTGACAAAGGAGGGGGGCGACCGTAGCATCGCGAGCAGATTGCGCAATCGCAAGGCTTTAAATCTGCTGGTTGAAAGCGCAGACGTTACGGAAGAAGAGTGGCAGGAACCGGAACTAGTGACCGCTGAAGATCCGGAAGCTGTTGTGGAGAGTGAAGCGACGAAATAACTTTTCCATTTCTCCTTGGTCATTTTTTGTTTACTGCAATCATGTTTTGTTGGGCTGAAACGACCAGGGGAGATTTTGATTTTTGACTGAGGGTGAGAGGTTCAAAAGATGGCACTAGTTCCGATGGTGGTCGAACAAACTTCGCGCGGCGAGCGTGCGTTCGACATTTACTCCCGACTCCTGAAAGACAACATCATCTTTTTGGGTACGCCGATTGACGATCAGATCGCAAATTTGATCGTCGCGCAACTATTGTTTCTCGAAGCAGAGGATCCTGAAAAAGACATCAATATTTACATTAATTCGCCTGGTGGTTCGATCACTGCCGGGATGGCCATCTACGATACGATGCAATTCATTCGACCCGACGTGACCACAATCTGCGTCGGTCAATGCGCCTCCATGGGGGCCTTGCTGTTGGCGGCCGGCGCCAAGGGTAAGCGCTTTGCCCTGCCTAACTCCCGTATTCTCATCCACCAGCCACGGGGCGGCTCCGAAGGACAGGCCACCGACATTCGCATTCAGGCCGAAGAAATCCTGCGGATGCGCGAATTAACCTCCCAAATCATAGCCAAACACACCGGCCAGTCCTACGACACGGTAGAACGTGATGTGGAGCGGGACAAAATAATGTCTGCCATGCAAGCCAAGGAATATGGTTTAATTGACGAGGTGATCGCGCACCGCGAGTGATTACCCTGCCTCCAGCAGGTAATTTTCGTCGACAACGTTCGAGTTCATTGCGCTGCCAAGATGATTGCAAAGATGAAAGCCCGCGGGTTTTGCTGTTCTTTCTCCGGCAAGTCAAAGGGCGAAGTTACAGCCATGATGGCCGGGACACCGCCCGCGACGGCGGGAATGCCGCGACGTCTGGCTGGCCAGAGTGCATTTATCTGTAGCGAATGCGTGCAGCACTATTACCAAAAACTAACAGCGCCGGAGCTTCCAAATTCTTCGGCAATTGGCCTCAAATAGATCTAGCACAAAGGATTCTGAAGGAGCCCTTCCACAGATATGGTACGACGAGCTGACGACACTTTGCGCTGTTCGTTCTGTGGTAAATCGCAGAACGAAGTAAAAAAGCTGATTGCCGGTCCCACGGTTTATATCTGCAATGAATGCATCGATATTTGCAATGAGATCATCTCGGACGATCAGCAAGCCGAATCAGTAGCCAGCCGCCCACCCTTGCCCAAGCCGGGCGAGATCAAAAACTTTCTGGACGAATATGTTATCGGACAGGAAGACACCAAGAAGCGTCTGGCCGTCGCCGTCTACCAGCACTACAAGAGAATTGAGATTGCGCGACGCCGCTCGGAAGTTGAGATCCAAAAAGCCAACATTCTTTTGATTGGTCCAACCGGAACCGGTAAGACGCTGCTGGCGCAAACCCTCGCGCGGCTGCTTAGCGTGCCCTTCACGATCGTCGATGCCACCACGCTCACCGAAGCCGGATATGTGGGCGAGGATGTTGAAAACATTATTCTCAAGCTGCTGCAGGCCGCCAATGGCGATGTTGAGCGGGCGCAGCAGGGTATCATCTACATCGACGAGGTCGATAAGATCTGTCGCAAGGACGAGAACCCTTCCATCACTCGCGATGTGTCGGGCGAAGGAGTGCAGCAAGCGTTGTTAAAGATCCTGGAAGGGACAGTTGCCAACGTCCCGCCCCAGGGTGGTCGCAAGCATCCACACCAGGAATTCTTCCCCGTAGACACGCAAAATATCCTGTTCATCTGCGGCGGCGCTTTTGTCGGCCTTGAGAAAGTTATCGAACGCCGGCTGCGCAATAAATCACTCGGCTTCCATGCCGAGATCAAGTCGGGCCCGGCCCGCCACTCGGAAGTTTTGGCGCAGGTGCAGCCGGAAGATCTGATCCGTTACGGGTTGATCCCGGAGTTTGTCGGCCGCTTGCCCGTGGGCTGTGTGCTGCATGAACTGGACGAAGGTGCGCTGATCAAGATCCTGACCGAGCCAAAGAACGCGCTCGTCAAGCAGTATCAGAAGAAATTTGATTTCGATAACGTGAAGCTGAAGTTTACCGAGGACGCGTTGAAAGCCATTGCGCGCCAGGCCGTCGATCGAAAAGTCGGGGCCCGCGGACTGATGATGATTCTCGAGGAACTGCTGCTGGATGCAATGTACACCTTGCCTTCGCAAAAACGTGTCAAGGAATTTGTGATCACCAGCGAGATGGTCGAACGTCGCCGCGCCATCCCCGGCGAGGGCCTGGCTGGAGTCGACGGCGCCGCCGCCTGACCTCTGACAACTCCCAGCTTGTCGTCGTCTCTAACGGTTGGGGCTGCCCCCGGTTCCTCGGGGCCTGCCGGCAAACCAACGACAAACCCGAGTTTCCCGGGACGATCCTCAAACTAGCGCCCGGACTGGAAATGCTTTACAATTAACGCGGTTATTAATCCAGGGCGAGACGCCAATCAGCGGCTCGCCTTTGTTGCCAGAGGCTCGGATCTTCAAGCGCAGTTAAAACATGGAAGAATATTCAGACCGCACTCCTGCTGATGTCGCCTGGTACCCGATGGTGCCGATTCGCGACGTTGTGATTTTCCCTTTTACAAAAGTTGCCTTCAAAATCGGCCGGGCCGGTTCAGTGCGCGCGCTGGAGCAGGCGCTGGCTGCTGATCGCACGATTTTCCTGGCAACTCAACATGACGCCACTGTCGACGAGCCGACTCCGGAGCAAATCTACACCGTGGGCACGCTCGGTCGCATACTGCAGTCGCAGAAGCAGGACAACGGCCAAATCAAAGTCGTCGTGGAAGGCCGCGAGCGGGCCACCATGGTGCGCATCGAGAATGCCGACGGCGCTTTCATGGCCCTCGTCCGCCGGGCTCCAATCGTCAACGAAGAAGGTGCCCGCCTGGATGCCCTGGTGCAAAAAATCGGGCAGCTGGTTGAACAGCACCTGCGCCTCGCTCCGGACATGCAAACTGATGCATTGCAAACAGCAATGCGCAACCACGATCCTTCACATCTGGCCGACGCCCTGGCTTCGCAACTTCGTCTTTCTGTTGAAGACAAACAGGGTCTGCTGGAATTGTTTTCCGCGCAGGCTCGCCTGCAACGCCTGATCGAATTGCTCGAACTGGAACTGGAGAAGCGACAACTGGATCGCACTATCCAAACGCGCGTCAAACGACAGATGGAGCGGGCCCAGAAAGAGTACTATCTCAACGAACAGATCAAAGCGATCCACAAGGAACTTGGCCGCAAGGACGAAAAAGCCGAGCTGGAAGAGCTGAAGAAAAAGATCGAAGAAGCAGGCATGACCGAAGAAGCCAAAGAAAAAGCGATGCAGGAACTGCACCGGCTTGAGGCCATGCCCCCGATGTCTGCCGAAGGCACGGTTTCGCGCACCTACATTGACTGGCTCGTCAGCGTGCCCTGGAAGCAGAAATCCAAAGAAATTAAAGATCTGAGCAAGGCTGAAGACGTGCTCAATGACGATCATTTCGGATTGGAAAAGATCAAAGAGCGCATTCTGGAATACCTTGCCGTGCGCCAACTGGTAAAGAACCCTAAAGGTTCAATCCTCTGCTTCGTGGGACCTCCGGGAGTCGGCAAAACAAGTTTGGGTAAGTCAATTGCGCGTGCGACCGGGCGCAAGTTTGTCCGCCTGAGCCTTGGGGGCGTGCGCGATGAAGCCGAGATTCGCGGTCACCGCCGCACCTATATCGGCGCCCTGCCGGGCCAGATCATTCAAATGATGAAGAAGGCGGGAACGGTGAATCCCATTATCCTCCTGGATGAAGTGGATAAGCTCGGCGCTGATTTTCGCGGCGATCCAAGTTCGGCCCTGCTGGAAGTGCTCGACCCTGAGCAGAATCATACCTTCCAGGATCACTATTTGGACGTTGAGTACGACCT
>DAIMCP010000050.1:0-37177 GCA_036726305.1 Pyrinomonadaceae bacterium
ACCTCCGCTGACGGCCCATCGCCATTTCCCTTCTCACTGTCGAGAGTGAGCTCGGCGGTTAAGATACTATTCACACCGGGGGCCCTCATTGCAGAAAGCGAGAGTTGGCGCAGGGTACATTATCTCGTTCGGCTCGATCATTGTTGGGTTCGCGAAATCGCATGGTAGCGCATGAATTCGGCGAGTGCAACCGCAAGACTTTTCTGCATCGTAGCACTGAGGATGAACTTTGGACGCTGCCACTGAGTGCATGCTAACATCCAGTTCTCCCCGCTTTATCTTCGTTCGCACGCGTGTCGAATCTACGACCCAGGAAATGCTGAGCTCATCATCCACATCCAGTTGGTATCAACCTCGCCTGGGACTCCTCGCGTGGGCAACAGCGTTTGTGTCGCTGCTGTTCGCGCTTTCCGTCGCCGCGCAAACTGATGACCTGGGAGATGGGTCTGCCGATCCCATAAAACTATTTGAGCGCGGACAAAACGCTCATGCGCGCGGCGATCTCGAGCGGGCTGTGGACTTTTACGAGCAGGCGCTCAAGTTGCGACCGGAGTTTCCTGAAGCAGAGTTTCAACTGGGCAGCGCTCTCAGCACGCTAAACCGGCTGCCGGAAGCAGAGGCGGCCTTGCGCCGCTCAATCGCCCTGCGCCGGGATTGGGCACTCCCATATTCGACCCTGGGAGCACTCCTGGCACGCAGTAATCGCGATCAAGATGCCGAACCCCCTCTGCGCCAGGCACTCAAGCTGGATCCGGAAAACCCCTTGGCGCTGCGCGCGTTGGCGGAAGTCCGGTTGCGAGCCGGAGATAAGCCGGGTGCAGCCGAGCTGGCCCGGCGTGCCACGAAAAACCCGGAAGCCCCGGTTTCAGCCTGGATTCTACGCGCGATGACCGAACGTGCTCTGGGCGACAAGCTGAACGCAAAAGCCAGCCTGGATCAGGCGCTGCAAATGGAGCCACAAAACTTCGCGGCTTTACTTGAGCGCGCCGCAGCCCAAGCCGAGGACGGTAACTTCGATCAGGCCATCGCCGATCTGAAAGCCGCCGAAAAGGTGAGACCGGCCGATAAGCAGGTCCCTCTACGGCTGCTCGATCTGTACCAACGCGCGGGCAAAGTCGAGGATGCTGCGCAGCTTGCTCAATCGTTGGGAATCGCAACCGCGCCAGTAGCGGCGAACGGCGAGATCAAGGTGATCGGCAGCCCGGCAGAAATCGAGGCGGCCAATGACGTTGACCCACTGAAAGCGCGACAGGCGCTTGAGATCCTCCTGCAGAAAAATCCGAACAATCCGATGTTGCTGGCTCGTCTCGGCAACTCCTACCGCACCGACGATCCCGCGCGCTCGCTGGAGTTTTTCCGGCGCGCTAATGCTCTGGATCCGCGGAATGCCGACTATGCCACTGGATACGCAGCCGCCCTGGTGCAAGGACGACGTTTTGAAGAAGCGGTAATTATCCTGCGGCGCGTGCTCGCTGCTTCACCATCTAATTATGTGGCGCATGCTAATCTAGCCACGGCACTGTATGAGTTGAAGAGGTTTTCTGAAGCATTGCCGGAGTACAAGTGGTTATTGGAGGCGAAACCCGACCTTGTCATCAGTTATTTTTTCATTGCCACTGCCTACGATAAACTTGGCGAGTTCGAAGACGCCCTCGCGAATTACCAAATTTTCATGGAACGTGCTGATCCGCAGCGCAATGAGCTGGAGATTGAGAAAGTAAAGCTACGGCTACCGCCGCTTCAGCGGCAGATCAGATTGAAGCAAGGCGTCAGGCGCAAACCGCGAGGATAATGCAAAGGCGTTGCGGCCACGATTAGAAATGATCAGTCCTCTGTCAACAACCAGGCTTCTGGCAAAAGGCTTACACTTGATTGCAGTTCTTGCTGTGTCCTGCGCCTTCGGTTTGGCTCAGGACCCCCGGCCTCCGGACCAAATGCTGGCTCCTCCGCCGCTAAAGACGATTCCCGAAGGGGACCGCAATCAACTTAACAATGCGCGGGAAGCAAAAGCGCGGATGCGGCTGACTATCGACTTAGCCAACCTTCACCTGCAACGCGCGGAAAAGGCGGCCAGCGAACAGCGCTATGATTCGTCACTGATGGAACTCGGCAACTATCTGGCCCTGATAGACGATGGATTTAAGTTTTTGGCAGCACTAAATCCTGATCGCGGCAAAGCGCGCGACCACTATAAACATCTCGAAATTGCACTGCGGGCGCACGGGCCGCGACTGACTGCCATGCGACGGGCAACCCCACTCGAATACGCCACGCGCATAAAAGATGTCGAAGACTTCGCGCGCGAAGGACGCACTGACGCGCTCAACGCCTTTTATGGCCACACAGTTGAGCGCGAGAGCCCCCGGAAGGTAAACGAGAGCGACAAACCAAAAGACACCCCAAACGAGCCGTAGCTAATCTGATGCGTATGATCACCTGTTCCAGAACCCTCGCTATTATTTTGCTCTTGTCCCTTTCCAGCCTGGCCGCGTCCGCTCAGGCGAGGGACCACTTAACCCCCCAGGAAGTCGAATTAATCCAGGAATCCCAAGTCCTCGACAAACGAACCGAAGTCTTCGCGAAAGCGATCGAGCGGCGCCTGATGGTCCTGGGCGGCAGCCAGCTCCTCAATACGAAGCAACTTCAGAAGGACGCGGAAAAGTGGGGGGAACTACCGAAGGGCACCCCAGCAGAATTGATCGGCGATATTGCGCGCATACTCGAGGAAGCGATTACCAACATCGATGATGTCAGTTTTCACGATGAGAAAAACCCCCTGCTGGCAAAATCACTGCGCAAGCTGAACACCACGGCCGCGCAGATCGTTACGCAGTTGACGCCCATGGCAGAGCAGACAAAAAATGCTGACGAAAGCAGCAGCATTTCACAAGCGCTCGAAGGCGCTCAGTCTATTATCGACGCCGCCAGGAAGCTGCCGCCGCCGATCGAGTCCGAAAAAGGCAAAGGCAAGAAGGCGAAAGATAAGCCTTGAGGTAGACGGGATGATCGCGGCAGTGCGGCGAGCCCTTAGTGGGTTTCGGCGGTTAATAAAAATATAGCGACGCTCGTGGTAAGACGAGCGTCGCTCCAAGGCTACGACGTCAGTCCCGGTCTAAACGCACTGGAATGAATCCGCTTAATTAAATACGCAACGCTGGATTGCCTTTCGACTAACAGTCCTCAATTGCGCCTGGCCGCGGCGTTGACCGCTCTGGCCTCGGCATCGATAGCCGCCCCGGCACTCGCCTCATCTCCCTCTTCCTTAGCCGATGCCGAGGATTGTAAGCGTGGCGAACCTTCCCCCAGCGCGATCAGTTTGAACTCGACTTTTGACTCCGTCTTGTCAATGCCGCCCGATCCCACGCCGGTGGCGCGCCCAAACATGCCACCCAACTTCTTGGCTGCGGACATTTTTAGTGCGGAGATATCCGTGTACAGAATAAAGTCGCACTGTTTGGCTTTAGCTTCCGGACCGGCTTCAGCGGGTGACGACGCGTTCAGGGGCACTGCCTCGACATTCCCTCCCTGGATGCCACTAACCAATCGTTCGCGCAAAGACTCCGTCGAGACAGAACGATCAGTTCGGTTATTGATTTGTACAACTCCAATACGAATCGTTCCCGGCCGCTTCGCGTCCGGAGGTGTGGCCATATTTGACTCGGCCATTTCAGACGACGGGCGATTCCGGCCCATGGCCTCAGCCATCATTGCATTCACATCGGGCTGTCCGTTCAACTCCTGCGAGTTTCTGGCTTCGCTGTAGCCAGCGGGAATGTCGAACAACGCCGCATCGAGCGGTTGGCGCGACAACTCCACCACTTCCTTCGTCATGCTGAATGAGGGTTGGTCATTCTGATCGTAGACCGTGGTGGTTTCGATGAGAGGAAATCCAGTGCGTGCAGTTCCTTCGCGGCGGAATTGGGTACGATCCTGACAACCACCAGTGGCCATCGGGGGTGGGCCCATTTGTTGCCGACCGAGTTCGCAATTGAGTCCGAAGTTCAGGTCAATGTACCAGCCATCCAGCTCGAAGCGCTGTTTTTGCGGATTGCAGGCATCGGCGGACGATTCGATGCGAGTCGAGCTCTTTACGTGTCGGGCCGTGAATCCAAACATCTCTTTACGCTCGCCCGTGTCCCGGGACGAGGTTATGTATGTGATGACTCCACCTCGCCGCGCTGGTACGGAACCTGGTCGCGCGACGGGCGCCGCGGGTGAACTGTTTACCTCAGTCTCGGCCATCGGAGACATAATGTATTTTCTGGTTTTGTCATTGAGCTGAATCGTCCGCTTCAGATCGCATTGCGTGATGCTGATACTGTCATAGTAACCACGGTGCTCTTCGGACCGTTCGCGTACGCCTTTGATCATCGTAGTGCTCTCAGAGGCGGGCATGGAATTCCCAGCGGAATTCATACTTGTCTTGTAAGTGACCTTCAGATCAGCCTGCGGTCGCGCAGTCCTGTTTTGCTGGGCCAGCGCCATTGATGTAGCCGCGAGCCCGCTTATGATGCAGGTCAGGATGATCCCATATTTATAGTTCCAGACTTTCATTTACTCGCTCCTTTTAGGTCTATTATTTCTTTATGTCATCGACTGCGCCGTGCGGCGCCTTTTACGCCCCTGCCTTTTTCAAGGTGAGAGTGGCGCGTTTCAGTGCCGCCACAATGCGCTCTAAAGACTCCCTGGCAGTGGCGCTGCTGCGATCATCCAGCGCCTGACTGAAGTCCGTCAATGGCTGGGCAGCATAGCCAGTATAAACGCCGGGAGCATAGATTTGATGCTTGTACCACGGCCGCCCTTTTAGTCCGCGGTCATCAATTAAATCCCGCTCCGCGGCAATCACGGCATCGTTGATTCTCTTCAATCTGGCAGCGGCGCTCGAGCTGCTGCTGGAATTATCTTCAATCGCTCGCTGTTTGTCGCGCAGCAGGCGAGCAGCTTCCGCAGCGAAATCTTTCAGCGCTTCGTCCATGGCTTTCTCATCGAACGAACCGGCGAGGCCGCGCCGTTGCGCGATCTTCAAACTCTCACTGAAATACTCGCGAACTTGTCGGGCATAATCACCGTAGTCGAACGGTAGTCCCTCAGCCATGGCCAGCCGCATGGCCACGGTACCCCACAACTGCGCGGCGGCGACGTGATAAGCAAAAGTCGGATCGCCAAACTTCGCCATCCAATGAAAAGAATCAAAGGCCGAGTGATAGACGCCATAGTCGCCGCCAAATCCCATATCCGCGGCTGGGATTCCCAGGTGCTGCAGGAACGGAGTGAAATCTGACCCGGAACCGAGAGCGCCGATGGCCGCTTCCGGCGAATCTTTGTCGGTTTCCGGGTTTTGTTCCCGCGCGCGTACCTGCCATTGCTGGTAAACGCTATGCCCGGTTTTTGGGTCCTTTACTTCACGCGTTGCGGCGCGAATCAATTTCCAGAGCGAGGGCACCGAAGAGGCGCCGAAATTGGGACCCGAGACCGCGGCATCCATGTTCAAATAGACGACTGCTTTTTCTTTTAACGCGGCGGCATTTTCTTCAACCCATTCGGTCGAACCAATCAGTCCCTGTTCTTCCCCGTCCCAACTGCACAGCAAAATCGTGCGGCGCGGCTTCCAGCCCTGCTTCAGCAGTTCCCCAAAGGCACGCCCGGCTTCCAACATCGCCGTCGTTCCGCTATTAGGATCGACTGCGCCAAATACCCAGGCATCGCGGTGGTTTCCCATGATGACCCAACGGTCATTTTCCACGACCCCTTCGACCCGCGCTATTACGTCCCAGATAGTGCGCACCTGAAAATCCATGTCGGTTTTCAAATGCACACGCACATCAGCCGTACCACCCACGTGATAAGCGAAAGGCAGCCCGCCCTGAAAGCCTTTGGGACGCACCGGACCTTTCAGTGGCTCGAGCAGGATGCGCGCGTCACTATAGGACAGAGGTTGAACCGGAATGTGGGTCAGATTCTTTGCCTCTTCCATTTTTAGACGCGGCGTGCCGGGAATCGCGGGGCTACCGGGCGTCAGGGGATCGCCGGGATACATAAATAAATATTGGACCGAGCCGCGCTGCGCTGAGGACTTGGGTCGCCATGGTCCCTGCGGATAAACATCGCCTTGTCCGTAACCGTCATCAGCCGGATCAGAATAAATCAAGAGCCCAACGGCGCCATGATCCTCGGCGACTTTCGCTTTCACGCCGCGAAACGAATTACCGTAACGAGCAATCACAATTTTGCCCTTGACGTCTACGCCGGCTTTCCTCAGGGCTTCATAGTCGGGAGGCAAACCATAGTTTACGTAGACAAGAGGCGCGGTCACATCCCCGCTGGCACTGTAACCGTTAAAGAGCGGAATGATCTTTGGACTGGCCGAGGTCGCGTCCTCGGGAACTACGGCTTCCTTCACCGGCAGCCGTACGCGGCGGGGAGCAATGAGTTCGACGACAGCCGGGTGCTTCGGAAAAGGGAGCAGCACCTGATACTCTTTGATCTCGGCGCTCAAACCGTAACTCCTCATCTGGTCGCGAACGTAAATAGCCGTCGCGTAGTCTTCCTTCGTCCCGGCGACGTGAGGTTCAGCGGTCAAGCGGCGCAGATGTGCGCGGGCGGAGCCGGCGGCCGGCACAGCTCGAAAGAGTTCCTCCCAACGACGCTCTGCCGCGCTGCTGTCACTGGAGAACCCGTCGAGAATTGCCGGCGAACTCTGCGAACTAACTGAGCGCAAGTCAGAACTTGAGAGCAGGAGTAAAGAGATAAAGAGAAGAGTCAGGTTCCGAGCTGTTTTCAATTTAGTCTCCCTGGAATTGGTCTTGAAAGTCATTGAAGGTTTGTGGTCAGATCACGAAAAGCCTTTAGCTCTCACGCATAATTTCCCGTTTAGCAGGCCAAGTCTGGTGTTAGCTGAACCTTAACGGTCATCTTCACGTAGAATACCTCACGAGGACAACAATTATGGACAGCAGATATTATCCCGGCGTGGAAGCAAACGTTGCGACTCTGATTGCCGAGTTGCGACCACTGTTTGATTCAGACTACGAAGTACAAACTATGCAGGTATCTTCAACTACTGTTCTGCAAGCACGCAAGTCTGGTACTCTCCGCGAGATGACGGGCCTGTCGGCGGCCCTGACGGTCAAGATTACACCTGAAGGGGGCGGCACGCGCGTCGAGATCGGAATGCAGAAGTGGTTTGACAAAGCTGCAGTGGCCGCGATCGCGATTGCCTTATCCGCCGGATTGCTGATTGCCCTGCCGGCGTTGGGGGCCTACTGGCAATTCAAAATTACTGAAGACGCGTGGAAGATAATCGAAGACCACATCGCGCGCAAAGCCGGCGGTTATGTTCCGCCACTGCCGGGACGGTGCGGAACCTGTGGAGCTGCTAATACAACCGGGGCCGCGTTCTGTTCCGGCTGTGGGGCCAACCTCCGGGTTGGACTTAGCTGCGGCAGTTGTGGCGCCAGCCAGAAAGACTCAGCGGCACGTTTTTGTAACAATTGCGGTAAACCGCTTTCAACTTAGAGAGCCAGAGACCCTTTATGTCAGATGAAATAGTTACGATAAAGATCTTTTCTGATGCGACGTCTGCCGACATGGCCCTGCAACTGCTCGAGGGCGCCGGCATCAGCGGGTTCGTCCTCAAGGATGATGCCGGCGGCATGGAGCCTCAACTGCAACGTACATCAGGAGTGCGCCTATTGGTAAATCGTGGCAATGCCACCGAGGCGCAGCAAGTTCTTCAGACGATGACCGATTGCTGAAGCCTTCCTGGGACGGCACGCTTCCAGCGTGCCGTCCCGGTTCCCGGACTGCTCATGACTGAAACTTCCATCCCCTCGGTCCGGCTTGCAACCCCGGCTGACGTCAGGCTACTGGCTGAACTGGGCTCGCGAACATTTGAGGAGACTTTTGCCGCGGATAATACGGCCGAGGATATGTCCGACTACCTGGCGGACGCATTCAGCGAGCAACAACTCGCAACGGAGCTTGCCGATCAACTCACTACTTTTCTGATCGCCGAAATTGACCACGCTGCGGTGGGTTATGCCATGCTTCATGCCGGTGCACCGCCGCATCGCGCAGGTGGAGAGAAACCGATCGAATTGGTGAGACTTTATGTGGCTGGTGCATGGCATGGTCGCAAAGTAGGTGCGACCCTAATGCAGGCATGCATTGATTTGGCACAACAGCGCGGCCATCGCACCCTGTGGTTAGGCGTATGGGAGCGCAATGCTCGGGCGCGCGCTTTTTATCACAAGTGGAAGTTCGAAGAGTTTGGAGAACACATTTTTCAGTTGGGCCAGGACCACCAGAATGATCTACTGTTGGCGCGGGCCATTGCGCCGGTTGACGAGGCAAGATGAACGTCGTGGAAACTGAGCGCCTGGCGCTACGCAAACTGGCTCTGGATGATGCTGATTTCATTCTTACGCTTTTGAATGATCCTGCCTTCCTGCACTTTATAGGCGACAAGAATGTCAGAAATCTTGAAGACGCACGCCGGTATCTTTTGCAAGGTCCGCTCGACAGTTACGAGCGGCTTGGCTTTGGGCTGTATCTGGTTGCGTTAAAGGCAACGGACACTCCGATGGGGATTTGCGGTCTCATCAAACGAGATGCTCTGGCAGACGTGGACATCGGCTTTGCGTTTCTTCCTGAATTTCGCCTTCAAGGCTACGCCTTTGAGGCGGCCATCGCTGTTAAAGAGTACGCCCGCCGTGAGTTGGGACTAAAATGCCTGCTGGCCATCACCAATCCGGACAATGCCGGGTCCATTCGCGTACTGGAAAAGCTTGGACTGAAATTTGAAAGAATGATTAGGTTGACGGAAGACAGTCCCGAAATTCGTTTGTATTCCTCCTAAAGTTTATGACGGCCTCCCATCTGGGCTGGTTGCGATTTCTTTGGTGGCCTCGAGAAGACTGACGCCGCACCGCTAAGATTCCCTCCGGCTCGAACGGGAAATCATTGACTTAGTTCAGCAATCAGCATATCGTCCGGGCGCTCAGAAGGCTTTTCAGTAACCAGCCAACTCCTGCCAATGCGCAGAGCGCGAGAGGATTCCCGGCGCTTGTGACGCTTACAGGTACATGTTCCCAAGCTTCTTCCAAACCAGGGAGGAAGGCAACGATCGTAAAACTGTTTCTCAAACTATTGGAGGTTGATTCAGATGAAGAAGATTCTCTTGCTGCTTGCCGGAGTGACTCTAATCTCACTGTGCTCCCCGGTTCTGGCCCAAATGCCGGGTCCGCCGCCCGTTCTGCTGGTAGTTCGCGAAGATATCAAACCCGGGAAGATGCCCGCCCATAACAGGCATTCCGCTTCCTTTGCCGAGATATTCGCAAAGCTGCAGGTGCCCACTCATCGCATTGCGATGGTGCCGGTGGCGGGCAGCGAAAATGAAGTGGTTTATGTAACGCCGTTCGCTTCGTTCGCCGAAATGGCAGAGTCCCAGAATGGGACAGACAAGAAAATGGCGGCCGCAGCGAACACCGGCATGAAGGGAGAGCTGGATCGGCTCGACAAGGAGGCGGCGGACTTACACGCAGGCATGCGCGATATGTTCACTGTCATTCGCCCGGAACTGAGCTACAACGCAGGCGTAGACATGGCCCCAATGCGCTATTTTGCAGTCACGACGGTACGCGTCCGTCCTGGCCAGACGGATGATTACGCGGAGATGATGAAACTGATCAATGCCGCGCGCGATAAGGCCAAGGTGGAACTGCACGTCGCCGCTTTTCAGGTCATTGCCGGCGCCCCAGCTACGACTTACCTGTTGTTCCGTCCCATGAAATCACTTGCCGAGTATGATCTCAAGATTGGTACTCGCACCCGCGATGCAATGAGCGAGGACCAGCGAAAGAAGGCAGATAAGTTGTCCGAGAGTATTGCTTTCTCGGAAACCAGCGTCTATGCCTTCGATCCCCAGATGAGTTATGTGCCAAAGGAGATGGCGGCGCGCGACGCCGCTTTCTGGACTCGAAAACCGGCGCCGATCATGAGACGAGTGCCGAAAAAGAAAATGACCGCGCCGGCAGCGGAACCAAAACAGCAATAGCTGGACTGTCGGGTAGAGTGGTGCGGCCCGGGCGCTGGCCGCAGGAATTCAGCCTCGGGGTGCGCACCTGAATTGCGTTTCGCGCATTAAAGCACTGCCGCCGCAACTGCGGCGGCAGTGCTGACTCAAACATCTAAGGACCTGGTCCAATCAAGAGTTCGAAGCCCCACTCGCTTCTTAGTCGTGCCTCAGCGCCTTCACCGGATCGATGCGCGCGGCCCGTGTGGCCGGATAAAGAGCTGCCAGAATTGAAACGACAAGGGCAAAGAGAATCGCGCCCAGCCAGAGGTAGGCGGGTATGGAAAAGAAGTCGATAAAGGAAGCGCCCTGTGGCTTCAGGACGAAGCGATAAGCAAGGCGATTTGCAATCCCATCAATGCCCCACGCGAACAGCGTCCCGATTATTCCTCCGGTTAGGCCCAGCACCGCCGCCTCGACAAAAAAGATCAGTTTGATCTCGCGGTCCTCCGCGCCGATTGCCTTCATGATGCCAATCTCGCGGGTGCGTTCGAGGATGGACATGATCATGGTGTTGGCAATGCCGAACGAGGCTACCAGCAGCGAGATCCCACCCAGTAGGCCGAGCACCGAATCAATAATGAGAAAGACAATGCGAATCTGGTCCAACTGATCGACGATGGAAAAACTGCCAAAGCCGATCTCGCTCAAACGCTTGCGCACCTCAGTCAGAACCACGGGATCCGTTACCCGGACCACCGCTGAGTCATAGCCTTCAATGCCGGCGTCGCTGAGTGCGCCACGCTCACGCGCCAGGGCCAGCGCCACCTGACTCATCGGACCGCGATGATCGATAATCCATTGCCGTGCGGTTTGCAGCGGCACGTAGATTCCGGCTCCGGGAAACAAACCGCGCATGCCGCCCTGGCCGGCGCCTTCCTTCAGTTCAGTATTCAACACTCCGGCGATCCGAAATGAGTGAGCGACGAGGCTGCCAGCTCCAGAGTCATCGCCTTCCTGATCGTCCAGTGGCAAGCCGAAAAAGCTGGCCGGCGCTTCGTCCTTCTGCTCGGCTTTTGACGGGGCACCCTGTTCGTCCCGCGGTGCGAGAAACTCAATCGTTTTGCCCACTGCATCTTCTGGCCTGGCAAATCCAAACTCCCGCGTGAAGCGTTCGTTGACCACTGCTTCATCGGCACCGGCACTTTCAATCATGCGGCCGACGGCAAAATCCTTGAAGCGGGAAGAGGCATTGGGTACCGTGGCGCCACCTACATATTGAGTCTGCACATGCCCATTTGCGCGCACGAATACAGAAAAGCCAATCGATGGTTCGACATAGGCGACACCCGGAATGCGCGCGATTTCCGCAATGGCGGCGTCATCGAGAATACGCGTCGGTGCTTTGTCTGGTCGCAAGCGTGGTCCCCGCCGCTCGCCGCTGTCGGCATCCTGGCGCCCGCGGTCAAGTCCCGAGGCAAGCGTGCTCAGACTCTTGCCGAAGACACTCATCTCATTGAAAAGATCGAGCGCCTTAAACCGAGCCAGCATGTTCTGCTGCAAACCGAGGCCGAACGAAACCATGGTGACGATGACCGCAACACCCACGATCACACCCATGGTGGTCAACACCGCGCGCAATTTGGCCTGGCGCAGATTGCGAAGGGCGAGATGGAGGATGTCGATGAAGCTCATGCGGGATTGGGTTTTGGTCTTAACTTTGGTCTTTGGTCTTTGGTCTTTGGTCCTGGGTCTTTGATTTTCCGCTAAGGTGAGGACCTGCGTTCATCCTTCATCCTTACTTATCCCTCCCACACCCGCTCAACCGCCGCCAGGGTCCAGTCCGCCAGGCTCTTAGTGACTACCTCTGCGCCGGCGGCCCGCAGAGCCGCCTCTGTAACCGAATTGGTAACGCCCAGGGTGCGCATCCCCGCAGCCCGACCAGCCGCAATACCCTGAGCCGCATCTTCAATCACCAGACATTCCTGGGGCAACAGAGGCGGTCGTCGCTCAACATTCATTTGCGCCAAGGCAAGTGCAAAGCATTCAGGATCCGGCTTGCAGCGTGCTACATCCTCTCCGCTGATGACCACGGAAAACAATGACGACAG
This sequence comes from Pyrinomonadaceae bacterium, assembly GCA_036726305.1. GTDB lineage: Bacteria > Acidobacteriota > Blastocatellia > Pyrinomonadales > Pyrinomonadaceae > JAOAPY01. Next base: position 12,124 of record DAIMCP010000050.1, read on the forward strand.
ATGGGCGCGGGTCAGTACATACTCGATTTCCTCTCGTTGTGCCATGCTCACCAGGGCTAGCGGATACCGGCGGGCAGCGGTCTTTAAAAAGGTGACCACGCCCGGAAATATCGGCAGCTCAGCGAGAATCAAGCGGCGATGAATGTCCGATTTTTGCCGCAGCAACTGCTGCATCGTCGCTGGTGTCAGCTCGCGCTCCGATCGGGCAAAGGCAGTACGCAGGAACGCTCTGTCATCCATGCCCATCGATGCATAATACTGCTCTTCAGACAAACCAATTTCCTGCTCGGCAAGTATCTCCTGATAGGCCTTGAGCTGCAGCGGCTCATCATCGATGACGACGCCATTGAAGTCGAAAAATAGAGCTTGGATCATGTTGGAGTTGTCAGTTGTCCGCGGTTAATCTGACCACTGCCACTAAGACTTCAGGCGCGCATTCTGCTCCGCAAAAAGCTTCGGCAAGCGCTCGCTCTCAATCACATCCAGCCGGCGCAGGACCTCGATTAGCGAAAGCTCATTTTTCAGGTTCACCTGGTAATCGAGGTCCGCTCGCAACCTGTCTTTTTCCGTCTGCCGGTTTTGCGACATCATGATGATGGGCGCCTGCAAGCCGGCCAGAACAGCCAGCGTCAAATTCAGCATCTGGTATGGCGCGGGATCGAACCCGCGCACCAGAATCCAGGAGTTGAAAATGATCCAGCCTACGATCAATGCCAGAGACACTCCGATAAATTTCCAGCTGCCGCCAAATTCGGCCAACAGGTCAGCCATGCGATCGGAGAGCGTCATCCGCTTCTTCTCTTCATCATTGGCGTTGCGGGAAACTCGTTGTTGCAGTAACTCATCAGTACGTCGCAACCGGTCAAAGGCGGCGCTGAGCATCTCCAGGGTTACGATGGGGTTACTTTCAATAAAGGTCATGAAGTTTTCCCGGGAGAGAATGGCAAAGCGCGCGTCTTCGATCACGGTCGCGTCAGCCGACCTGGTCTTCCCGTCAATGATCGACATTTCACCGAAGAAATCACCTCGCGCCAATTCGGCGAGAATGATTTGCTGCTGATCTTTGTCTTTGACGCTGATGCGTACGCGGCCCCTTTCTATCAGGAACATGGCATCGCCCCGGTCGCCGGTGCGAAATAACGGCGTTTCCGCAGCTACTTCGCGGACAGTCAGCAGGCTGCGCAGGCGGACGGCGGCTTCATCATCAAGCGAAGCGAACAGCGGAACAGAGCGAATTGATTCTATGGTCATCTGTGGAGCAGAGTTATTGGGCATAGGTCACCTCTCTTAAAGGATGAAGGATGAAGGGTCGATTCGGGGACGCGGCGACTCGGGGACGCGGCCACACGGTAACGCGGTGATGAGGGGATGTGGAGATGCGGAGACGCGGGGACGCGGCGACCGGGCGACGCGGAGAACAACGATGACACGTCGTCGAACTTCTTTATCGATTTCCAGCCAAACTTCTTCATCCCTATCCTTCATCCTTCATCCTTCATCCTTCCCCCGTCCCCGCGTCAGCTTTTCATCCTTCATCCTTCATCCTTCCCCTGTCCCCGCGTCAGCCTTTCATCCTTCATCCTTCATCCTTTCCGACTACGCGGCCATCTTTCATCAAGATAATTCGATCGGCGAAAGTGCGGGCCAACTCGTGATCATGTGTGACCATGATGATGGTCAGCGCATCGGTCCCAACCATCGCCCGTAAAAGCGTCAGCAACTCGTGCGCGCGGGTCGAATCGAGATTACCGGTCGGCTCATCGGCGAGCAGTACCCGCGGCCTGTTCGCAAGTGCGCGCGCAATCGCTACTCGCTGTTGCTCGCCGCCCGAGAGTTCCGCCGGTCTGTGCGTCAAGCGATCAGCCAGACCAACTCGCTCCAGCAGTTCGCCAGCCCGCTGCCGGCGCTGCGCGCCCCGTACGCCGGCAAACGCGAGCGCGAGACCCACATTCTCCTCGGCGCTCATGGTCGAAATCAGATTGAACCCCTGGAATATCATCCCGATTGAATTGCGCCGGTAACGCGCCATTGCCTTCTTGCTCAGCGGGGCCAATGGTTTCGAATCAAAGTAAATCTCGCCCCCGGTCGGATGGTCCAGTCCGCCCAGCACGTTCAGCAAAGTGGATTTGCCGGAGCCCGAAGTACCCTGAATTGCCGCAAACTCTCCGGAATTGACGGCGACCGAGACGTGGTCAAGGGCGGCAACCATAGTGCTTCCCATCTGGTAGACTTTGGAAACATCGCGAGCTTCAAGTATCGATGACATCTTAATCAGGCCCAATCACTGACTTAAACTTCCGGCTGCCCTGTCCTCATGTTCAGGCGAGTGAATCTGTGGCCGCTTTCCCTTGCCGGCGGCCGACTCGCCATAACTCAAACTGCTCTTCATCAAATCCTTTTAGAGGCATCTCGAATCGCTCGACGGCCAATTCAGCTTGTGGATCTTCGATCATCTGGGCCACTTCCGGATCTTGAAAAACGGCACGCGAGATTATTACATCGTTCCCCGTGGAGAGTCCCTCCAGTCGTGCCGCGAGGTTGACGGTTGAACCGAAATAATCGAGCCGGTCATTCAAAGTCACGGCGATGCAGGGACCAGCGTGTAGTCCCGCCTTCAGGATCAGACCGGGCGAACCATCTGCGGGCGCTGCGAGGATCTGCTGCGCCTTGAGCATCGCTCGCAGCGCATTCTCCGGTTCACGAAAAACGGCCATCACCGCATCGCCAATCGTCTTGACGAGGGCCCCATCTTCCGCGGCGATTGCCTGTTTCAGCACCTCGAAATGATTCATCACTCTCCCAAACGCCGTGGCATCGCCGATCTCTCGGTACATCCGGGTCGAGTTACGCAGGTCTGTAAACAAGACGGTCAGTGTCCCCACTGAGATTTGCTGGCCGGGCCGCAGCGCTTCGCTGGAGAAAAGATCGCGAAAGACTTGTAGCGCGGTAACCTCAGCGGCCGTGGCGGCCTGATCACTCCAGGCCGTCCGTTCGAGGATAAAAAGCTGCTCACTGTCAGTAGCGTTTTCAATGCGCAGAGATGCGTCTGTGCCAAGGCGCAGTTCATCATTGGGCCAACCTGCCGCAGTCACGCTCAAACTGGCGGACTCCATTATCGCATCGCTCACGGTCACGTCCTGGCCGCCCGCCAACTCCAGAGTCCGCAAACGGTAGCGTCCAGGCTCGAGCGGCATAGTTAGCAGGCGAGCACTGTTGGCCGGCAGTAATTGTTGCGCCACGACATGCGGCGTTCGCTCGGGGCTGCCCATACAATAGTCCTGAATTTCAATGCGACGCAGCAAAGCATTTGGCCGAAAGGTCACTTCCACAAACCGATCAAAATTGACTGCGGCATCGATGCGACAAACTGCACAGTGAATCTGCGAGCTGATCTCGCGCAGCGACGATCCAGTCTCCTTCACTCCGCGACAGAGTGGGCAAAGCAGGTCCCACTGCAAGTCAAGCAGCCCGGCGCGGGTTGCGCGCAGGCACGTCTCAAGCACAGCACGCCGCGGGACCATCCACTCATCCGCGAGTATATACGGGCGCATGTGCGCCACCGCGAATTCGTCACCGGCCAGAGTGAACTCGATTAGACGGTCAATCAGGTCCGCATCCGCGCCATCGGCCACAAGTTTTTCCCGCGCCAGTCGCGAGCGGGCCCGTGCCGCCTGAGGCAGTTCGACTTCATGGTTCGTAATGCCGGCCGCGCTTTCAATCGCGGCCTGCTCATCGTACTTGCGAAAAGCCCTCGCGAATTGCCCGGCGCTGATTAGCTTCATTTGCAACGGGATTACGATCATCCCGAGAAGTGATTTCGGTTTAGCCCAAACGCTGTAGGTCAATCGTGTGCCGCCTTCCGGCAAAGGGGTGAGTACCGCCAGCGCTCGCAACTGGGCCATGGGGCCCTTGCTGTAATTGCGCACCACACCGAAACGCACTGGCCGCACCCACTCAAAGGGCTGCTCCTCCCACTCGATGTCCATGCCATAGATGGATAATCTCAAGCGTTGGCGCGCGTTCTGCAGGCGCTGCGGTTTACCCTCCGCTTGCACGGAAGGCACACCAGTATCGCGATTGAACCGATTCGTGTCGGCCACAAACGGCCAGAGTTTCTCCGGGCTGGCCTTGAGATCGTAATCCCAGCTGTAGTGGAACTCGCGGAAAGGCATAAACTCAGATGTTGCGACCGGCGGCTAAACCGTGGCGTTCGGCGTACTTCAGTCGGGATTTTCGCCCCACAGCTGACAGCCCACCTAACCGTACTTCAAGCCCCCGCTGACAATTCTTCAAACTTCTTTGTATTCCGAATCGACGTCCTCATCGGAAAAGGCCACTCGATAGTTCTTTGATTGCAGCTGGGAAGTTATCAAGAGATCGCCTTTGGTCTTGAGGAGGTCGGCGCGGTTATAAACAGAAAGCTCGAAGTTGTAGCCGTGGGTGATTGCGTCTTTGGGACAGGCTTCGACACAGTAACCGCAAAAAATGCACCGTCCATAGTCGATGTTATAGACCTCGGCAAAGCGCTCGTCGACTCCGGTGCGTTCCGCGGGCGACCGTGGATCGTCTTTGGCGATGATGTAGATACATTCAGACGGACAGGCAGCGGCGCAGAGAAAGCAGGCTACGCATTTCTCTTTCCCATTCTCGTCTACGTGCAGCAGGTGTTGGCCGCGATATCGCGGCTGCACGGTTACCGGTTCCTCCGGATACTGCACTGTCCACTTCCGCCTGGGAATATAGGACAGCGTCACACCCATACCCTGAATGATGGCTTTGGTTGATGCTATGACTTCTGTGATGATTGACATGATTTGAATTTCGGATTGCGAATTGCGATTTTCGGAATTGCCTTTGCCCTTTGCTCTCTGCGCTTTGCCCTCTAGTTCTGGGTTTCTTTCACCGGCGACACCTCGGACGAAACCGCCTGCCAGCGGCCGTCGCGCCAGACAAATTTGTCGGTAAAGCGAAGCACCAGAGCTTCATCTCGCCCGGTGATCTCCAGGCTGACCAGACCGGTCAAAGTTGCGCGACTTCCGTTCAGCGACAGTTTTAAATTTTCAAACTGCCAATGTGCAACTGATGGGTCGGGCTTGATGTCTCGCAGGTAATCCGCTTTGCCCTGCATCGTTCCATCGGCTTGGGTGCCCACATAATCATCCGCGAGAATCGTTGCCAGCTTCTTTTTATCGGCGTTCAGGTTAGCTACTGTCCACTCGTCCTCGATGTTTTTTAGCTTATTGAGCACTGCCTCCTGATCGGTGGGCGGCTCCGCAGCTGTGTTTTCATTTGCATTCTCATTTTCATTCGCCGCATTTGAGTTGGCGTTGCTGTTTGAGTCGGCATTCCCATTCGCGTTGTTGCTGTCAGTGTTCGTGTTGTAACTGTCGTTCGTCACGGGGGCCGTCCTCGTGGGATAGCTCGTGCGATCCTGTTTACGCTCTTGTGCTGCCTTCATCATGCTCGGAATCACGATCGCCGCAGCAATGCCTAATCCCACCAGCACCAGTATCAGCAAGGCAAGAAAGCCAACTACCCAGGGCCACAATTTCTTTCGCGGCGCAGCCGGAGGCGGCGGCGGAAACTGGGGCGGGGGCTGGTAAGCAGGCCCTTGCCAATCGCTCGCCGAGGCGGTTTGCTTCTGCTCCACACTCGGCGAGACTACTGTCGCCTCAGGATCAGGACCAGGCGTCCCCTCGATAACGAGTGGTGTTCCGTCGTCAATACAGAAACTGAGGTTCGGATCTGTGAATGTACGATTACAAGTAGGACAGCGCTTCATATTACTCATCAATCTCACTCAAGCGGCCAGCCGGCGGATGTCTGAATGCCACCCCGGCGACGCAAACAAGAAAGCCTGCGTTATCCCTATCTGGAGGCGGCCCCAATAATCAACATCACGATCCAGATAGCCAGCAGGGCCAGGTGCACCAGCAAGACTATCCCTCCGGTAACCATGCCGCCAATCGCGAGAGGCTTGCCCCCATATAATGCCGGATTCCGCTTGATCTGCGACAGTGCCACCACACCCAGGATGAGGGCGAGAATACCCAGGGGCAATCCAAAGCAGAGCCAGCCAATGGTGATGGCCGCCAGGCCAAATACCAGTGACAAAATCGCCATCGTCGTTTGCTGTTGCTGCCGCACGGCCGGATATAGCGGCGGGGGTGGTGGCGTCCAGACCGGAGGAGTCTCGCTAGCCCAACGATAGGGTTCTGGCGCAGGCGCCTGAAGCTCTGGCACCCCGACCGCGTAATCTGTTGGGCGTGGCGCTGAAATTACTTCCGTCGCCGGGGGTCCCGGAAGAATTTTGGTTGCCTGCGAATCTGGAGCGAAAGGATTTTCTCCGGCCAGCAATGGCGTACCGTCATCTGTGCAATAACCCAGATCGTCGTCGTCAAAATTGGCGCCGCATGACGTGCAATGTTTCATCTTTGAAAATATTTTCTAAACTTTGTGATTGCGCCTTTGCTTTTATTCTGACTTCGGTGACGTTCAGACCTAACAGCCCCCAGCGAAATCGCGCAAGATCCAATAACAAAGTTCACCTAAACAAGCTCAAGCCTACTGAAAAAGTACGCAATTTCGATTGCTGCGTTTTCGTCGGAGTCGGAACCATGGGTAGCGTTCTCGCCCACTGAGCCGCCGAATTCCTTTCGCAGGGTGCCTTCGTCAGCTTTTGCCGGATCGGTGGCGCCCATCAGATCGCGCCAGGCTTTGACTGCGCCCTCTTTTTCGAGAACCATCACGACGCACGGCGCGCTGGACATGAACTCCGTCAGGCCGGCGAAGAAAGGTCGCTCGCGATGTACGGCATAAAACCCTTCAGCCTCTTTCAGACTCAGGTGCACCAGCTTCAGCCCCCGAATCTGGAAGCCGCTGTCGTTAATACGTTGAATGATGTTGCCAATGTTCCCGGCGCGCACGGCGTCGGGTTTGATGATACCGAAGGTAAGCTTGTTCATTTAGGTAGGTAGGTTGTTCCTTTCAAAGTTTCTGTTTTGGTCTTTGGGCTTTGGTCTTTGCATACCGACCAGAATCGGCGGACCAAAGATCTGAAATCGAATACCAAAGACCCAAGTCCAAGACCCTTATTATCCCAGCGACTCTTTCGTTGCCGCTCCAATATCCGCCGGTGATTTCACAACATGAATCCCGGCCTCGGTCAATGCTTTCATTTTCTCTGCAGCAGTTCCCTTCCCGCCCGCAATGATTGCACCAGCATGGCCCATGCGGCGACCGGGCGGTGCGGTTTGCCCGGCGATGAAGGCCACGATGGGCTTGGTCACATGCTCTTTGGCGAACGCCGCCGCCTCCTCTTCCGCCGTGCCGCCAATTTCACCAATCATCACGATGCCATCGGTCTCATCGTCATCCTGAAAGAGGCGCAAAGCGTCAACGTGCGAAGTGCCGACAATCGGGTCGCCGCCAATGCCAATCGCGCTCGACTGGCCCAGGCCCAGGGCGGTCAACTGGCCGACGGCTTCGTAAGTCAGCGTGCCCGAGCGCGACACGACACCCACTCGCCCTTCGCGGTGAATATGCCCGGGCATGATCCCAATCTTGCACTTGCCGGGACTGATGATGCCGGGACAATTAGGCCCAATCAAACGCGTCGCCGTCCGATCACGCAGGTACTCTTTCACTTGCACCATATCGAGCGTTGGGATTCCTTCGGTAATGCAAACAACTACCGGAATCCCTGCGTCTGCCGCTTCCATGATCGCTTCGGCGGCGAAGGCTGGAGGCACGTAGATCACCGTGGCATTTGCGCCCGCCTCTTTGACGGCGTCGGCGACAGTATTGAATACCGGAATGCCCTCATGGCTCGTGCCACCTTTGCCGGGTGTGACGCCACCGACCACATTGGTGCCGTACTCGATCATCTGTTTAGTATGAAACGTGCCTTCCTTGCCGGTGATGCCCTGGACGACCAGACGTGTGTTCTTATTAACGAGAACGCTCAATGGATGTTGCTCCTTAAAGAGTTGGCCTGAACTGCAATTATGAAATCACTTGGTTTTTTGAATGCGAAAGTATAGCCGACGCGTCGCTAAGCGCCAACGACGACTTACTCCAGCTCAAATCGTTCCCCATACTCTGGCACCTCAACGGTCCAGCCAAAACGTTCACGTATGTGGCTGGCCATGGCAATAGCTGCTTCGGGCTCACCGTGGGTGACAAATGTGCGCCTGGGCGGTGCCGGCAGGTCTACCAGCCAGCGCACGATTTCTTTCCAGTCTGCGTGTGCTGAGAAGCCTCCGATTTTGGTAACACCACAACGCACGGGCACCCACTGGCCCAGGACCTTCACTTCCTTTTCGCCGTCCTGCACGCGGCGGCCGAGCGTGCCCCCTGCCTGATAACCGACAAAGACCACGGTTGCGTTTGGATCGGGCAAAGTGCGCAGGGCGTGGTGCAACACGCGACCGCCATTCATCATGCCCGAGGCGCTAATAATCACGCGCGCGCCTTCCGCAGTGTTCAGGCGCTTTGATTCTTCTCGCGTGGAACAGGCGATCATTGAGTGTGTGCGCAAAGGGTTGCGCTCTTTCGTTGCTGCAAGCAAGTAGTCCTCGTCCTGTTCTTCCTTGCGATTGGCGTAAGCGAGCGTGGCGGCGCTGGCCATCGGTGAATCGACGCAGACGGGGATCACCGGGATGCGCTTTTCGTCTTCCAGCTCGCGGATCAGGTAGACAATCTCCTGAGCACGGCCCACAGCGAATGCCGGAATCAGCACTACGCTGCTGGTGGCGGCTGCATGCTTAATGATTCGTTCGAGCGCAACTTTCGGTTCTTCGGGATCGTGCAGCCGATCGCCGTAGGTTGATTCAACCAGCAGGTAATCGCAAGCTGGAGGCGCGACCGGATCACGAATAATCGGCTGATCGTATTTACCCAGGTCGCCTGAGAACAGAATGCTGCGGCTGCCCCCGTCACTGCCCGCCCCATCGATATGAACTAAAACCTGGCTGGAGCCGAGGATGTGGCCGGCGATGCGAAACTCTGCTGTGATCCCCTTGCCCGCCGAAATATTCCGCCCATCGTTAGGTACCGGCTGAAGCAGTTCAAGCGCCGCCGCCGCATCTTCTTCGGTATAGAGCGGCAGAGCGGGATTGTGTTTCGTGATCCCGTGCCGGTTGCGATAGTCCGCTTCTTCTTCCTGCAAACGCGCTGAGTCCGGCAATAATATGCGCATCAAATCAGCGCTGCCTCGCGAACAATAAACCGGCCCGCGAAAACCCTGCCCGACCAAACGCGGCAGGTAGCCCGTATGATCGATATGCGCATGCGTGATAATCACCGCGTCCAATGACGCGGCGTCGAAGGGTGGTTCCTGCCAGTTGCGCTGGCGCAGTTCGCGCCCACCCTGGAACAAACCGCAATCAATCAGCACGCGAGCCCGATTAGACTCAATCAGATACTTTGAGCCGGTGACTGTTCCTGCTGCGCCCCAAAATGAGAGTGTTGCCAAAATTCGATCCTCCTGGGTTCAACTGAACCTTAAGCAGACCATGAGCAAGTGTAGCGAAACAACGAAGCGAATTCACCGGCCTAACACGAGATACCAATCAATGGCTTAGCTTGCCGCCGGTAACCAACCAGCACCAAAACTACGGGAATCAACAGGGCAAGATTTCGCAAGGCCGTCTTGACCCCCAACTGGCTGGCAATGATGCCGCCAAAGCAACCGCATTCAAGCGGCTCGCCGTGCAGCACGTAAACATAGTAAAGAGCAAAGCCACTGAAGCCGACCAGCAGGAGCCCTCCCAAGACGGCCCCGATCCTGACGGTGCTGCGGAAGGTAAGCAGCATGGCGACAATAATCTCGGTGACGATAACAGCAATTGTCACCGGCCACATCCAGCGGGAGTAGTTGAGACCGGAGGCGCCCAACAATTCTCCGACATTTACGGCGAAGGTGTTGATGATGGCTAGCTTGGCGCCAACGGTGAACAGAAACAAAAGCACCAGAGCAAAGCGGGAGATTAGAGCAAGCCGGCGAAGTATCATTGTGATTGGAGCGGTTGGAGGAGTTTTTCTTGCGATGCTGAACAGTCGACCGCAAGCGGAAAACAAAGCTGGTCCCTTTCCACTTTTGCCTCTTTTCGGTGAGCTGCCCTAAGCAGCCAGCGCCACTATTTTCTCGGCTGCATCCTTCATCCCGTTGGCCACGGTGAAATTCAGACCGGATTCGCGTATCACTCGCTGCCCTTCTTCAACGTTGGTACCTTCCAAACGCACCACCACAGGTACTTCAATGCCCAGCTTTCGTACGGCTTCCACCACGCCGCGGGCCACCATATCGCAACGAACAATCCCGCCAAAAATATTGATCAGGACGGCCTTCACATTGGGATCGGCAAGCAGAATCCGAAATGCAGCTTCAACTCGTTCCTGCGAGGCGCCGCCGCCCACGTCGAGAAAGTTTGCCGGCTCGCCACCGGCCAGCTTAATGATATCCATGGTAGCCATCGCGAGCCCGGCGCCATTAACCATGCAGGCGATGTTGCCGTCCAGCTTGATGTAGTTCAGATCGAACTTAGAGGCTTCAATCTCCAGCGGCTCTTCTTCGTTCAGATCGCGCAAGTCGAGAAACTCTTGGTGGCGAAACATCGCGTTGTCGTCGAAATTCACTTTCGCATCGAGCGCGATCAGCCGCTCGTCTTTCGTCAGCAGAAACGGATTGATTTCCAGCAATGATGCATCCATCTGTTCGTAGGCGTTGTAGAGGGCCTGCATGAACTTGACTGCCTGACCGATTAACGCCGTGGGAATCCCGAGGCCAAACGCCAGCTTCCTTGCCTGAAAAGCGCGAAAACCCACCGCCGGGTCGACGGTCTCTTTCAAGATCTTCTCGGGTGTGTTCGCGGCGACCTCTTCAATGTCCATGCCCCCTGCCGATGAAGCCATGAAGACCGGCCGGCCTGAGGCGCGATCGAGCACAATGCCAAGATAGAACTCTTTGTCGATTGGCAGGCCCTCTTCGATCAGGAGCACGCGCACCTCGCGGCCTTCCGGTCCGGTTTGATGTGTGACCAGGTGCATGCCGAGCATTCCAGTTGCGAGTTCGCGCGCCTCTTCAGGGCTCTTCGCGAGTTTCACACCGCCGCCCTTCCCGCGGCCGCCCGCGTGAATCTGCGCCTTAACTACTACCACTGGTGTGGCCAGTTCTTTTGCAGCGTTATAGGCCTCTTCGGACGTTCGGGCCACGAAGCCGCGCGGCACAGGGACACCGAACTTCCTTAATAACTCTTTACCTTGATATTCGTGGATCTTCATGATTAGAAACGAGCGGTGCTTTTCGGGGTTGATGATTAGAGCGCTTGGAGTTTAGCCAGCAAACCCGAGTGAGGCAAGCGGGCCAAACTCACCCGCAGGGTGTGGCAGGAAAAGCAGACGCTTAGCTGGCCCTGATTCGTTCGCATCCTGACTTGAGCAGCCTGACAGCAAGCCTTACAAATCGCTGCGAGAGGGACGCCTGCCAAGTCATTAATCAATCCCAGGGTTTCTGTTATTCTTCTTCGCACCTTGACCATACAGGAGATAAGCGAATGAGCGAAGTCACAGTCACCTCTCTGCGGAACCTGCAAAACGAAGTGCGTTACGGAGATGGTGCTTCCATGATAACGGACGAACCTGCCAATGCTGGCGGAGATGGAGCCGGGCCTGATCCATACACGATGGTTCTGGGGGCCCTCGGAAGTTGCATTTCAATGACTTGCATGCTTTACGCCCGGCGCAAATCATGGCCGCTTGAACGCGTTTCCGTGCGGCTGCGCACAGAACGAATCCATGCAAACGATTGTGCCGAGTGCACGCAGACAAGGGAAGGATTTGTTCAACGTGTCCAGCGGGCGGTAACCTTCGAAGGCAACCTGAGCGAGGAGCAGCGAACGCGTTTGCAGGAGATCGCGCATAAGTGTCCGGTGCACAAAATGCTCACTTCCGAAATCGTGATTTCCGAATTGGTCGAAGTTTGAACTGCCTCATGGATCTCGGCTGAATGCCAGCAACGCTTTGCGGTAATCGTCCCGCGTGACACGCGCGTCCCTGTGGGAAAAACCGGCACGCTGGAAGCGTGCGGTCCCAGGGAAGTACCACAAAAAAATAAAGGGCCTTCAATCGTGATGATCGAAGGCCCTCGAACTGGTCGGGACGCCGAGATTTGAACTCGGGACCTCACGCACCCCAAGCGTGCGCGCTACCAGGCTGCGCCACGTCCCGCTACTTGGTTTCACTAGTATCTCTGCAAAAAAAGAATTGTCAAATGAGGAAGCACCGGGGCTGAGCGGAACTCACTTCGATTGCGGACTCGAGGCTTTACCTTCAGCTTCCAGCAAGCCCAGCAGCTCGCGCAATTCTGAGGCAATACGCCGCAGCGCCAGCCGATCCTCTACGGTTCCCTGCCGGCTGCCGTTGGGACTTGACGGGACTTCCTGCAAAAGCGTGGCCGACTGCGGTTCGTCCCCGATCTCGTTGCCAACGACTTTCAGCCTTGCCCCGGTGCGAACGTCGTTTGCAAGCCTCTTCTTGGCCCCGGCAATCGTGTACTGCTCATCGTAGAGTAACTCTTTAATTCGCAGGGCCATTTCTACGTCCCGTTTGCGATAGACACGTTGGCCGGCACGGTTTTTTTGGGGCGCGAGGGTGGGAAATTCCGACTCCCAATACCGCAGCACATGTGCCTGTACTCCGGCCAATTCGCAAACCTCTCCGATCTTGAAGAAAAGCTTTTCGGGGATGGCAACAGCAGGATGGCTCATGCTCTCAAGACCTACCCAGGTTAATTGCTGATCTTTTGCCGGCGTCGGGCCTGGAAAGTTGACAGTCGAATCGTGGCTGCGTCCGGCCACCTTTTTGAATCCGGGCCATGTTACTCGCGAGCTATGCTCGTGTCAATGCTTGGACTTAGCAGTTGCGAGTTCAATCTCAGGCTTAAAGGTAAGTTGTGAGCTTTTTAGAAAGGGGACTTTGGTTTTTGGTTTTTGTCGCTGCAGTGCGGCCACTGTGGTTCAGCACCTGCTAAGATTCCAAAACTACCAAAGTCCAAAGCCCAAAAAACCAAGAGAAATACCAAAGCCCCGTTTGCCCGACATTAGACGGCCTTCCTTGTGCAGGATATAATCCCCTGTCATTCACCCGTTCCCGCTTGGAGGTTCACTCATAAACGTGACAACGTCACCAGGTTTTCGTTTCCGTTTGGCCTCAAGGCTCAACGAGGTTGGCTTTTCCGACATTGTAAATATTCGCAACCGAGTCATGGAACTCCGCTCGGGCGGGGCTATCGTCCACCAATTCGAGGGCGGCGAGCCCTACATGAATACCCCCGAGTTCATCAAGGAAGCGCTGGTTAAGGCGGTCGCCGAAAATAAAACCCGTTATGCCCCTTCGTCCGGCTTGCCGCAGTTGCGTTCCGCTTTGGCTGAGAAACTGCGCCACAAGAACCGCATCGCAGTCCGCGACGAGCACGTGATGGTGCTCAACGGGGGCATGCAGGGTCTGTTTGGGGCGTTTCAATCGGTCCTTGATCCCGGCGACGAAGCGCTCCTCTTTTCACCATACTGGACGCCGATCAAAGACCTGGTTGCATACTGCGAAGGTCGAACGGTGCTCGTACCAACACAGGAAGCCAGAAAAGATGGCTTTGAAGCAACGCTGGCACGCTACACCACCGCGCGCACGAAGGTAATTTATTTCAATACGCCGCAGAATCCCACGGGCGTTGTGTTCACACGCCCGGAAGCCGAAGCGGTCGCGCGCTTTGCGCTGGATCATAATCTGGTCGTCATAGCCGATGAAGCGTACGAAGATCTGGTTTACGATGGCGAGCATGTTTCAATTGCGTCTCTCGACGGAATGCTGGAACGCACGATTACTTCATTTACTTTTTCCAAGTCCTATGCGATGACCGGTTGGCGTCTGGGGTATGTTGCGGCCACGGAACCATGGATGACCGGCCTGCGCAAGACAACGCTCTATTCTTCCAACGGGGTTTCTACCCCTACTCAGTGGGCCGGGCTGGCAGCCTTCACTGGCGAGGCAAATCACTTTGCCGAGCACAGGGCCGCCTACCAGCAACGGCGCGATTTGCTGGTAGCGGGTTTGAATGAGTTGGGCTTGTCGTGTCCTTTGCCGGCCGGAACTTTTTATGCGTTTCCCGATGTGTCGCGCCTTGGCACGGACAGTCGAGTGGCCGCCGACACCCTGCTTGAGAAAGCACAAGTGGCGACGGTTCCCGGCGTCGTCTTCGGCCCCCACGGCGAAGGCCATTTGCGGTTCTCTTTCTCCACTTCGCTCGAGACAATCAATGCCGGCCTGGAGTCAATGCGCCGTAACCTCTAAGGCAAGGATGAGGGCGTGCTGAAGGATGAAGAATGAAGGATGAAGAGTCAGCCGGCGTTTTGCGCCCTCCCTTAGCCGGCAGTTCGGCAAACCGGCAAAGTGAATTCGATTTCATCCAAACGATACGTGAGCTCGCCCTCGGTCGTACGCAATCAGCTTCAAATTCACCTTCATCCTTCAGCCTTCAGCCTTCATCCTTACGACAGGGTATCGGTGATGACGCGGCTGTAATCCGCGAAACTGCCGGGCGCGACCTTCTGGTAACTACGGATCTGCTGATCGAAGACATTGATTTTCACCGCTACAACACCACCGCGCGCTTGTTGGGCCACAAAGCGCTTGCAGTTTCACTTTCCGATATCGCAGCCATGGGAGGGCGACCGCAATTTGCGCTGCTGTCCCTGGGGATTCCGCAAGATATCTGGAGTTCCGATTTTGTGGATGAATTCTATAAAGGTTTCTTCGCTCTCGCGGATCGCTATGGCGTGCGGTTGGTGGGTGGTGATGTTTCACGCGCGCCCGAAAAGATCGTCATCGATTCAATCGTCATGGGCCAGTGCGCCAGCGGATCGGCGATTAGACGGCGCGGGGCGCGCAGCGGCGATCATCTCTTCGTCAGCGGTACGTTGGGGGGCTCGGCGGCAGGCTTGCGCCTGCTGCAACGCGGTACGCGGGTGCAGCCGGAGGGTCTGCCCGCGGATGCGGTCGATCCTGACTTTCATTCCGTGGATCAATTACTACTGCGGCATCTGCGGCCTGAGCCACGGGTGGGTTGGGGGCTGGTGCTCGGCGAAGAGCAAATCGCCACCGCCATGATCGACATCAGCGATGGCCTGTCTTCCGATATTCATCACCTCTGCCGGGAAAGCGAAGTCGGCGCGTTAATTGACGCGGCAAAAATCCCCATAGATCCCATGGTAACTGAGATCTGCGGTCGTCGCGCGCTCGACCCGCTGTTGTTGGCGCTGAACGGCGGCGAGGACTTTGAACTTCTGTTCGCCGTGCGGCCGGACAAAGTCGGGAGCTTGCCTAAGACAGTTGACGGTATCTCGATTTCTGAGATAGGCACGGTTACAAACGAGCCTGGTAAAATCCGCGTTACCGAGAAAGATCGTGTTTGGGACCTGGAGCCGGGAGGGTTTGATCACTTCAACCATAACCAATGATCGAGCGTCTGAAGCTCGAGTGGTACGCACACCTCAATGACAGCCAACGGAAACCAGAAGGTATTCGTATGTCTGGTTTCAAGATGCTCAAATATCGAGGCACAAAATGGAGAGTCAGAATCCAGTGGTAAAGGGTCGCAATTGGGAAAGTCTGTAAAGCAGACACGGGACTCTGGGCCGTCTTAACTCACGCGCTGTTTGACTCGCCTCCAGTCCTTTCTTAGACTCACACGATGCTGCGCTTCCACAACACTCTTTCCGGACAACTCGAAGAGTTTCGCCCCCTGCGCGAAGGCGAAGCCGCCTTTTATTACTGCGGCCCGACCGTCTGGGACTTTGGCCATATTGGGAACTTTCGCTCGGCGATCGCGGCCGACGTGTTGCGGCGTTACCTGAAGTTCAGGGGTTACAAAGTTACGCACGTGATGAACATCACGGACGTCGAA
The DNA here is from genome assembly GCA_036726305.1 of Pyrinomonadaceae bacterium. GTDB lineage: Bacteria > Acidobacteriota > Blastocatellia > Pyrinomonadales > Pyrinomonadaceae > JAOAPY01. The sequence continues at coordinate 28,082 of DAIMCP010000050.1, forward strand.
GATCGCATCATTGCCAAAGCGCAGGCCGCCAACCTCAGCATCGACGATTACACCGCAAAATACATTCAGGCTTTGTGGGAGGACGCTGACGCTTTGGGCCTCGAGCGACCTGACATTGTGCCTCGCGCGACACGTCACATTCCCGAGATGGTGACGCTGATCGAAAAATTGCTTGCCAATGAACACGCCTATAAATCGGAAGGTTCGATCTACTACCGCATCAGTTCGTTTCCGAACTACGGCAAGCTTTCCCGCATTAATTTTGCCGGGAATATTATTGGCGGCAGCGAGCGCATCAACACGGACAAGTACGAGAAAGAGGACGCGCGCGACTTTGCCCTCTGGAAAGAACCCACTTCAGAAACTGAACCTGCCTGGGATGCTGCCATCGGCCGCGGACGACCTGGCTGGCACATTGAGTGCTCAGCCATGTCGATGAAATACCTGGGCGAGACTTTCGACATTCACATGGGCGGGGTGGACCTTATCTTTCCGCATCATGAAAACGAAATCGCGCAAAGCGAAGGCGCCACCGGCAAACAGTTCGTTCATTACTGGCTACACATCGAACACCTCAAGGTCGAGGGCGAAACGATGTCCAAATCTAAAGGCAACTACTACACCTTTCGCGATTTGACGGCGAAGGGGTACTCGCCGCTGGGCATTCGCTATTTCCTATTGAGCGTGCCTTACCGCAAACAACTGAATTTTACTTTCGATGCGCTGCGCGGGGCGGAAAAGACGGTTGAAAGCCTGCGTGATTTCCAGGCTCGCCTGAACGAAGCGAAGCCGGAAGCCGGCCTGAATGATGCGCTGCACGAAGCAACTGTGCGCGCGCTCAGCGAATTTGAAGCCGGCATGGATGACGATCTCAACACCTCTGTAGCTCTGGCCGCTATTCACAATTTGACCCGCGAAGTAAATACGGCGCTGGCGCGAAGGCGTCTACGCCTCGACAATCAGCGCGAACTGCTGGATTTGATCCGGCGCTTTGATTCGGTGCTGAACATCTTTGGTGACCAGCAGCCTGTAATGGTGGACAGCGAAGTCCAGGCGTTGATCGATGAACGCCAGGAAGCGCGCCGCCGGCGCGAGTTCGCACGCGGTGATGAGATTCGGGATCAGTTAGCCGAGCGCGGAATAATCCTCGAAGACACCAAAGACGGCGTCCGCTGGAAACGAAAATAGAATTCTCTCACAAGTCCCAGATCTTCATTTTCTGTTGACTTCACACCTATCCGGCAGTGTAGGCTGGCCATCGTCCTGACGCTTTTCTTTTCCAACTGATTTGCGGCTTTGAATTTTGCTCGATCTTTGGGCAAGGCCCCCCTTTGTAATACGCGAGGTCCTCTGGCAAGCGAGGCTGAGTTCACCGCAAGAGGGTAGGATTTAAGGGAGAAAGTGTCGTGAACTCCAAAGGTCCTGACATCGCTCGCCGCTCGTTTCTGCAGGCGGCTGTTCCTTGTCTTGTGTGCGCGGCAGGGAAATCGATTGTTAAAACGCAGGTTCTCGCAGAGCGGGGACAGTTTGGCGAAGGCGATCTGGGTTGGACGCGCGAAGAGCTCCTGCAACTAGTGAACTCCGAACGCTCTGCGGCTGGTCTGAATCAGCTGCGCCTGGATGAGTTGGCTTCCCGCGTCGCTAATGAGCACGCCCAGGATATGGTTCGCAACAACTTTCTCGGCCACTGGGGCAGCGACGGGCGCAAGCCCTATCAGCGATATTCCTTCGCTGGCGGCGTCGATGCTATGCAGGAGAATGTTTCGGCAGCCTACGACATAGCTTCGGTGAGCCCGCTGCGCGTGTTCTCCGATCTGCGAGATATGCACGCCAAAATGCACAATGAAACTCCTCCGCATGATGGACACCGACGGGCCATGCTGGGGCCGCAGCACACTCACGCAGGCTTTGGCGTCGCCCGCGACGGACACAATTTAAGGCTCGTGGAGATCTACCTTTCCCGCTACCTTGAGCTCAGTCCTTTCGCCCAGGAGGTAAAACGAAAAACGACCGTCAGCCTAAAAGGTAAACTGCTGAGTCCTAAGTACGCCCTCTATGAGGTGGATGTTTTTTATGAACCCTTGCCCAGGTCCCCCGATATTGCCTGGCTGCGAACCCCGCGCCCTTACTCTCTGCCCGCAGAGTACATCGCTCTGCGTCCCAAAACACCGTGGCCAACCACTTATCTGGATGGCAGCACGGGAGATTATGAATGGACGAGTAGCGGAACGTTTCGTGTCCCCGCGAAGCTCTCAAGCGCGGCGCCGGGCATTTATACAATACTATTCTGGATCAAGAGATTTCCCGAGGATAAGATGTTTCCTGCCGCCCAGGTTTGTCTCAGGGTTGACTGACTGTTGAAGCAGCGCCGATGCGCCACACATTCCTGACTTTGCTACTGCTTGTTTCCTTCGCGCCCGGTGCCAGCATGCCGGCCAAAACCCAGTTGCGCGTCAGCAAGCGCGACCAGGACAATGCCAGGGTCGCGACGCAGGTCAAGTCTGAATTCCTGCATGCCTGGAACGGCTACAAAAAATATGCCTGGGGCCATGACGATTTAAAGCCCTTAAGCAAGGGCTATCACGATTGGTATACCGAGCCGCTCTTAATGACGCCGGTCGACGCGCTCGACAGCATGATCATCATGGGCATGAAACAGGAAGCGGACCGCACACGCGAGTACATAATCAAGAACCTCTCCTTCGATAAAGATATGTCCGTGCAAACTTTTGAAGTCACGATTCGCCTGCTGGGCGGCCTCTTGTCCAGCTATCAACTGAGCGGCGATAAACGACTCCTGAACCTGGCTGAGGATTTGGGCACGCGACTTTTGCCGGCTTTCGAGTCGCCCACCGGGCTGCCTTATCGCTACGTCAATCTGAAGTCCGGCAAAGTGCGCGGCGACGTCACCAATCCTGCGGAGGCAGGCACGTTGTTAATGGAGTTTGGCACCCTCGCTAAGCTGACTGCCAGGCCAATCTTCTATGACAAAGCGAAACGCGCTTTGGTTGCTGTCTACGCACGGCGTTCGCCTCTTGGCCTGGTGGGCACCTGGATTAACGTCGAGACCGGCAAGTGGATCGATACCGACAGTCACGTCAGCGGGGCCATCGACAGCTACTACGAATATCTTTTGAAATGTTGGCTCCTGTTCGCCGATGAGGATTGTCATCGCATGTGGCTTGAAAGCATTGTGGCCATAAATAAGTACCTTGCGGACGAGGTATTAAAAGAGCAGCAAACACTCATTGGAAAGTTCGCCGTCTGGAAACTTTGGTACGGGCACGCCGAGATGAGCACCGGCAAGCGGAACGCCACCACCTTTGGCGCGCTCGATGCCTTCTTCCCCGCAGTTCTGGCACTGTCCGGCGATCTAAAACGCGCTCAGCGGCTGCAGGAGTCTTCGCTTAAAATGTGGCAGCGGGCGGGTGTCGAACCGGAAGAGTTTGATTACCGCGCAGAGAAAATAGTCGCCGCTGGCTACCCCTTGCGGCCGGAGATCGTGGAATCAACCTACTATCTTTATCACTACACTCGAGAGCCGCGCTATCAGCGCGATGGTGAGGCACTTTGGAAGGACTTTGTTAAGTATTGCAGAACTGATGAGGGATATGCTGCGCTGAAGAGCGTCGAGACCAAAGCAAAGGCCGATTCAATGCCAAGTTACCTGTTTGCTGAGACCTTTAAGTATTTCTATTTACTTTTCGCACCTCCGCGCACGCTCAACTTCGACAGGGTGATCTTTAACACCGAAGCCCACCCTGTGAAAAAAGGATGAAGGATGAAGGACGGACCCGGGGACACGGAGATGCCGTTTGAACGCCCTGGATTACTAGCTTCGCGAATGAAGTACACTTGTCCCTGAGCAGAAAATCTCCTTGGCTCATTTTCACTTTCGCAAAATTTACGTGTTCAACCAGAGAAACATGTGCTAAAGTGCCCTCTGCTCAATAAGCCGGATTAGTTCAGAACACGGAGACCAGGAAATGAAAAGTTTTTGCCCACTTGCTCGAAAGAAATCACTGATTATCAAGGAATTGGTGACCGAAACTCTCGTCTACGATCTTGAGAACGACAAGGCTCACTGTCTGAATGACACCGCAGCCCGCGTCTGGAAGAACTGCAACGGCAGAAACACTGTCTCCCAGTTGCGCGCCTTGCTGGAGACGGAAATTAAAGCGCCGGTTTCGGAGGACGTGGCCTGGTTAGCACTGGATCAACTGGAAAAGTTTAAGCTGCTTGAGACTACTACGGCTGATAAGCCTCTTCAGCTGGCTGGTGTCAGTCGGCGAGAGTTGGTTCGTCGCATCGGCATGACCGCGCTCGCATTACCACTGATTTTTTCTATAGTAGCTCCGACTGCCCAGGCGCAGGGGTCGCTGTTAACCCCGGGATCCTGTTGTAACAACCCTACGCAGTGCGCATCAAACTCTTGTAATCAGAGCCCTACTTGCATTGGTATTCCGGGGCCGAGCACAAAGGCTTGCGCCTAGCCAATTTGGTGATGGATACTCTTCGCCAAACGGATTAATCGGCTAACATAGACCTGAACAGGTTGGAGTTCCGAAGCGACCCTGCGAGCGCAGGAATCCTGTTTAGGAGTTCTGCCCTGTTTTCAGGTGGATACTGCGCGCTTACTGTCTCGGTAATTTGATCCTCACTGAAACCTCTCAGCAGGCACTCGAGCGCGAAAACATGAGAGTTATCAAATTCCGGCATCCCCAGAGCATTCGTTTCTCTTGATCCCAGTACTTTGGTTTGCCCCAGCTCTTCCACCCAATCCAGAATAGTTTCAGCCGCATCCTGATCCGGATAGCGCTGCTTTACCAGGCCAAGAATCTTCGCGCGACCGGCCACGTTCAAAAGCAAGGCGAGAAAGTAGCGGTGCGCGTCGCCCGTGATCGTCGCCCGGCGTTGCACAATGCTCATTTGGCGCTCCTGCTCGGCCAATACAGCCGTGACGAGATCGATCAGCTCGCCGTGCGCGCCTTTGCATCTTTCCACGATGGCCTGAAAGCGATCTCTGCCGCTCGACAAACCAAACAGCGTGTCTACCTCATTGCTCTTGAGCTGCTGCGAGGTTTCTGCCAACACAAAGTAAGCGGTGTGAAAATCTGAAGCACTGACCAGATCGACAATCAACGCGTCGGCATCCTTGTGTTTCATTCCCAGCAGCAACTCGACAGTTTGCAGCTTCTTGAACAACGCAGCGTTTTTGAAAAACGGGTTCAGGGCGAAATGGGGTTTGCGATACTCATATTGCAAAGCGGCCGAAGGGGTTTGCTCGGTTCTGATAGTGATGGTGGCCGAGGGCCGATCCAAATGAAACAAAGAATGAATGAAGTCCCTTCCGGGTAGGATCTTGCGCACGTCCTTCAGCTTTAGCAGTTGAACGTCTTCGAGTGTCAGCTGCCCGACGGAAAAGTGCTCGTTAATAATCTTGTCTTCACGAAAAGAATAACGGCTATGAATACTGGAGCCGAGCAAAACCTGAAAGGCGCCGGTGAAAGAATGTTGATGAATGCTGGTGGTGCCGTCGAGCCAGAAGTAAACGTCTATAAAAAATCTGGGACCAACGAATAGCGTGATGGGCGGATCACCGAATCGTCCTTCGAGATCGTGCTGTTCCGGCAGCGACGCCGTCGTGTGGACCCAACGAATAATGTCCCAGGGGTCAACGCGCGAAGGCAAGTCAAGTTCAGCAAGCGCTTGCGCAGCAATCTCCGGAAAAAGTTGTTCGCTGTAATTCTCCGCTCGCCAACGACCCTCCACCAACTCGCCGAGTTCTTGAAAATCCTTCATATTCACGCAATCGTGACCTCGCTTCCCAGTCTTGAATTTGAGCTCGAAGAATATAAAGCAAATTCGGATTAGGCAAGCACGGTAGCGGGAAGGGTCACATTCGTCCCCCTTGGGTAGCTTCTGTTTTACCTGTCTTATCACCATTGACGGTTCTCGCAACTGAGAACTGCAATCTTGACGGTCCTGGTTCTCGTTTCATCCAGCGGCCGAGGCAGTTGTTTGTGACCTGGCCATTTTGAAATGGCGTTTTTTGCAACTTTCGGTTATCAAATACAGCATGAGTGAATCAACTGTGTCGACGGAGCTGGACGGAGCCCAGGCGGGCGATGTGTCGGGATTTGCGGGGCACCCGCGGGGTCTTGGTCCACTTTTCTTTACAGAACTGTGGGAGCGCTTCAGCTATTACGGCATGCGCTCCATCCTCGTGCTCTACATGGTTGCACCGGTGGCTGGCGGTGGCCTGGCGTTCGATACCAAACATGCAGCCTCGATTTACGGCACCTACACAATGTCGGTCTACCTGACTGCGTTGCCCGGAGGATTGATTGCCGACCACCTTCTGGGAGCACGCCTGGCCGTCCTGCTCGGTGGCATCATCATCGCATGTGGCCACTTCACCATGATCTTCCATGGAATGAGTTCGTTCTATGCGGGGATGGTACTGATTGCACTTGGGACTGGTTTGCTCAAGCCCAATATCAGCGCGATGGTTGGTGGTCTCTACCAGCAGAACGACCCGCGTCGGGACAGCGGCTTTTCCATTTTCTATATGGGGATCAACCTGGGAGCGGTGCTGGCGCCGCTGGCGGTCGGTTATCTGGCCCAGGGGGAAAGCTTCAAGCGCTTCATGGCCCGCATGGGCTTTGAACCATCAACCAGCTGGCACTGGGGATTCGGTTTGGCCGGTATCGGCATGACTCTTGGTCTAATCATCTTTCTGCTCTACAGCCCGCGGCTCGCCCATGTTGGCAACAGAGTAAAGCAACCTAAAGAAACGAAGGCGGCCCCGGCAGAGAGACTTACCGCCGGTGATTGGAAGCGTGTGGCTGCTGTCTTTGTTTTCTTCCTGTTCACGATCCTGTTCTGGGGCGCATATGAGCAAAAGGGCGCCAGCCTGAATCTGTTTGCGAAAGACCTGGTGCGCACAGAAGTCTTTGGGATGCGTTTTCCTTCCAGCTTTCTGCAGTCGCTGACTCCCCTCTTTGTGATCTTTCTCGCGCCGATCTTTTCGCTGTTGTGGGTCAGGCTGCGCGAACGTCAGCCTTCCAGCCCGGCCAAGTTCACCTTCGGCCTGCTGTTTATTGGAATGGCTTATCTGCTCATGATTCCTGCGTCTTACCTGACTGCCTACGGGAAAGTGAGCCCACTGTGGCTGGTGGGACTTTATTTCCTGGAAGTGGTGGGCGAGATGTGTTTGAGCCCGGTGGGCTTAAGCACAGTCACCAAATTGTCACCGCTGAAACTGGTCGGCATTATGATGGGCGTTTGGTTTCTGGCTTCCTCATTCGGCAGCAAGCTCGCCGGTTATTTATCGGGATTCTTTGTAGCCAACAACCCGGCAGTGTTGATGAAGCTTTATGGCGGCATAGCCGCCGGGCTGCTGGTGTCGGCGGCAATTCTCGCTCTACTTACTCCGAACATTAAGAAGTTGATGGGCAGTGTGAAGTAATGGCGGTTGTCACTGGTCATCAGTTGTCAGTGGTCAGTGGTGGTTCTCAGTTCAGTTGTTAGTGGTCAGTTGTCACTTGTCACTGATCAGTGGTCGGTGGTTCCACCGATAGTTGGGCTCTAAAAGTCCAAAGCTCGCCACTCTCAACTGACGACCGCGAACAATCAAAATATTAACCGCAACTGACCACTGACTACTAACAACTGACAACTAACAACTGACCACTGACTACTGACTACTGACCCTTGACTGATTGCATGATCGCTGAACGATGTTTAAAATCAGACCCGCTTTTAGGTTATTGAGGTCTGAGCACAGCAAACGGAGAAACTATGGCAATCAGGGACGCACTCTTACCGGAATTTGATAATGAGATGGCCAGCACGCGCAAGACTCTGGAGCGTGCGCCGGAACACAAGCTGGAATGGACGCCGCACCCAAAGTCGTCGACTCTGGGCGGCCTCGTGACCCATCTGGCAAACCTGCCTAGCTGGGTTTGCTACACAATTAACCAGGACTCACTGGACATTGCTCCAAACGGTGAACCGCAAAGGGCAGCTCCGTTGCACTCAAGTGCCGAGATAGTGGAGACCTTCGACAAGAATGTCGCTGCCGCCCGCGCTGCCATTGCCGGAGCCAGCGATGAAGATCTCTTTAAACCCTGGACACTGCTGGCCAACGGCAAAGCACTGATGACATTGCCACGCGTGGCTGTGCTGCGGAGCTTTGTCATGAATCACCTGATCCATCACCGCGCACAGCTTGGCGTCTATCTGAGGCTTAATGATATTCCAGTGCCTTCGATTTATGGTCCCTCGGCTGATGAGGGCAGTATGTTTTAGTCGTGAAAAGAGATAACGAATGACCCTGGAGTACTCCCAACGCGAACCGTCCGCAGCCGAAGAGATGGCCAACAGCATCAGTCATGGACTGGGACTCGTGGCCAGCCTGGCGGCTGCACCTATCCTGATCTTTGTCGCACTCAAAGCCGGCGGTCCTGCAGCCATCTTTGGAGCAGCTGTCTTTGCGGTCTCGATGGTCAGCTTATATCTGGCTTCCACGCTCTATCACTTGCTGCCCGAAGAGAATGGCAAGAGCTTTTTTCGCATACTCGATCACTCGGCGATCTTCGTGCTGATTGCCGGCACCTACACGCCGTTCACGCTCGGCGTGCTGCGGGGCCCCTGGGGTTGGACCTTGTTGGGACTAATCTGGACACTGGCGATCGTTGGCTTAATCCTCAAGGCTGTGCCGGCCACACGTTACTCGCGCGTCTCGATTGTCTTGTACGTCGTGATGGGATGGCTGGCTGTGATTGCTGCGCGACCCATTCTGCTCCATGTGCCATTACCGGGCATTCTCTGGATAGTCGCGGGTGGTCTCGCCTACACTGGTGGGCTGGTATTTTTTGGCCTGCACCGGCTCCGCTTCAACCACTTTATCTGGCACCTGTTTGTGCTTGCCGGTACCGTCTGCCACTTCTTCGCGGTGCTTTGGTATTCCGGGTGAGGGCTGAGGCAGCAAACTCCGCTATTGACCCGGTTTACAGCGAAGTATCCGGCAAACCATAGTTTTTCGAAGGGCGGCAAAGGCGGACTTCAAGCTGGCCCCGTGGAGATCCTCCG
>DAIMCP010000051.1:0-37028 GCA_036726305.1 Pyrinomonadaceae bacterium
AAATGTTCCATGCTCAGCGGAAACGTGCCGGTGCCGTTGATCCAGAAGAAGCCTCCGTAAACAGCACGCTTGTCAGTGTTGATTTCAAAAGTTTTTGCCCTGGCGATCAGCGCGTCTCTCCCTGGGCTGGGCCGCTGCGACCAGATCGTGGTGACCGCGAGAGTGACAGCGCCGCATCAACAAAGTTTCGGCAATTAGCGAGTCCACTTGCCGTTTGGCGTCCGCACGGGTCCGGGGTGGAAGAACTTCTCGGGGGTCATCACTCCATCTTTCTTGAACACCATGCCGTTCTTCATCACAAACTGCACGTTGCGCAAAGCGTCGATGTCTGTGAGCGGGTCGCCTGACACCGCGATCAGATCGGCGAAGAATCCGGCTTTGATCGGCCCGCGCTCTTTGATTATGTCGGCCGCCTTGTAGCCGTTAATCGTAATCGCGCGCAGAACGTCCGCCGGCGGAATGTTGGCAGCCTTCCACGTTTGCAGAAAGGCAATTGTCATCTCGCCACGCGTCAACCACTCGCCGGTTTTGTCGTCTTTCATACGCTCGTTCCAGTAATCAAAGTCAGTCGAGAAGGTCAGCGGCACTTTCTTTTCCCAGGCATCGCGCAGCTTGGCGACCGTCACCTTGAAAGCTGCTTCGCTGCCGCGGTATTTGGTGAAAGGCGTGTCGGTGCCCGCCAGGAAGATCCCTTTCTCAGCCATTTGCCGGTGATGTTCGGGCGTGAGCGCATTGCCGTGCGCGATGATGTAGATGCCCGCGTCAATCGCTCGCTGCGCGCCATCCGGCGTCTGGACGTGTCCTTCAACTTTGCAGCCGCCTTTCGCCGCCTCGTTGATCGCCAGTTTGATGTCGTCCACTGAATAGCCCCACGGTTTGCAGTCAACACACAGTTTGATCGTCCGGGCGCCAAACAACATGTTCTGACGGATTGCTTTAACGATCTCTGCCGGACTGTCCGCATCGATGTACTCGGGGAAGACGATATTGTGTTCCTTGTACATCTCCGGTGTCGGCCAGAGTTGTCCGCCAGTGCTGCCGATGATCGGTCCCGAAGGAATTACGGTCGGCCCGGGCAGCCAGCCTTGCTCGATGGCCTGTCGCAAAGCCGTGTCGGCGTACATGGCATTGTTTCCCACGTCGCGAATCACCGTAAAGCCGGAGTTGAGAAGCTGAATTCCGTTTGACGCCGCCTCGATCGCGCGCAACGGAGACGATTCCATGACGTAAGTAAGGTAGTAGTAATTATTCTCCGGTTGTTCTTTGTAGGTCAGTGCCATGTGAGTATGAGCATCAACCAGACCTGGCAGCACGGTGAGTTTCGACAGATCGATGACCGTCGCCCCGGCGGGAATGGCGAGGTCGGGGCCGACCGCTTTGATCTTCTCGCCCTCAATCAGGATTACCTGGTTGGTGGCGACGGCTCCGGTCTCCGGGTCAACTAGCCGGCCAGCTTTGATCGCCGTGATGGAAGTGGTCTGCGACTGAGCAGCAGTCGCTCCTGCCAGGAACAACACCAACAGGAAACAGCACGCATGGGAACGTTTGTTCATGATCATCTCCTTCGACTGAGTTTGGGTTGGCCAACTCTGGACCGAGGCGCATTGTATAGGTGTTTGGGTGGGCCTGCCAGAAGCTTGAAACGGGCGTGGAGTGCGGTTGCTCTCTCAACGCGCGACCACGCCGATGTTCGCGATGGTTGCGCCTCTGGTCATCGAAGGCACCGCACAGATATACAAGACGATGCCAGCCACCGGGGCGCGCGCTTCGAAGATCGTTTTGCCCAGATAGCCAGTCACATAGCCGATTTTCATTCCGGCCTCGACGTAGGTTTGACCAGCGGATAGCAGATGCCGGTTTTTCGCTCGCAATGGTGATGACCTTTTCGATTCATACCGGATGCTCAATCACTGCCGGCGCGCCGGGCAGCATCTTCAGATAGCGCATCACGTTCAGGCACCCATTGATTAGCGCATTGAGTGCTGCTGAGGCGCGGCGCTGAAGCCATCGTCAGTTGCAGCGCACTTAGTTGGTGCTTAGCCAAGCAGTCCCTCTCTCTGCCATTGGCTCAAGAGAAACTGCCAGAAACCGCGGCGCTGGCCGAGTTGAGGCGCCACGGCGGGCCAGCGCCGCCAGACTTCGGCAAGCGAGACGAATTGCCAAACATCCGTGTCGCGTGCTTCGCGCAGCAGTTTGGCTAGCAACCGCGTCGATTCGGAGGGCGAAGCCAGCTGGTACCGGATTTTAGCGTGACATCCCCAAATAGTGCTTACCGCTTGCAAATGCTTTGTCGAGAGTACCAAGGGCATCCTCTTTCTTACCCGCAGCGAGTTAATACAGTGCGAGATCAAACGGGTTGGCCTCGCTATTATTTGCACGAGCGTTTTTATGGTTCTTTCGATCACCCATTGCCAAAAGCCCCGCTCACCCGATCTGCGGTATACCTCTAGAGAGCTTCCGTAGTGTCCTTTTCGACCTCTTCCGGCTTCTGTTCCGCGATCCCTTCTTCAACTCGTCCCATACGCGTCAAGTACAATCTTACCAATCGAGTTGAACCAAGACTTGCCCGACAGGCAGCCAGCAACGTCATGCTTCCGTCCGGCTTCGTCGGAACAGAGGAGGAGCGTTACCCTTGGTCACCCATATCGGATGCGTTAACGCCACTTGTCTTTGGGTTTGCTGGGAGCGATAACTACTACCAGAAGATTGAAATGAAGTCTCATCCCCGATTAACCACGGGAGAAATTGTCATAGCTGTCTTGAAACGAGTGACTTCTGTACTTAGCCTGCGCGAGTTGACCAAGATTCCTCTTGCCGGAATTGGTGCAGACGCTTTCTGGTCTTAATAAGTTCGCGGGAGGACTTTCGCAGCTTGCGGAAGGAGTTCTTCGCCTGAGTTAAGAGGGGGGTTACCATGAGATTACAACGCTCGATCATCCGGCTCGTCATCATTGTCGTGGTTCTGATGTGCTTTGCGCCTGCCGCCCGGTCCCAGGTTTCGCCCGCTCGCGACCGGGGACTGCGTATCTATCGTCTCTACCCAAACGAATTCAAAGACGAGTTACTGATCTACGGAAGATTTGGATCGCGGCCCGGGGAGGTCTTAATGAACGACAAGCCGCTGAAGCTTGATCATAGCTGGGCCGAAACGATGCTGGTGTGTGCGCTGCCACGTTTCGGAGCCCAGGCGGCCGGAAATGTGACGGTACAAGTTGGCGCACTAAAGAGCAACACGGTGCAACTCACTGAATGGCGAGAAGAATTCGGTATGGTGCGCAGGGTTTCATTGTTGGACTTTACCGGATGGATGGGAGGTACGCTTGGGTTATACGTCAATCAAGGCGCCCGAATCAAACTGCATTTTCGCGCCGACTTACACCGCGGCGAACCATCTGAGCCTGAGGTTACATCGGCGGAACCGCTGGCTATGATGAGACCAGCTTTTCCCAAAGGCGTTTTGTTGTCGCCGCCAAAGATTCCACGTGCACGTTGCTCGCCAATGGCGAGGGCACATTCAAAACGCCGCGAGGCGATGACAAAATGACGTTCCCAATCAAAGATCCACCTGGTCCTGCGGTAAAACTGTGGGACGACTATCCAGGGGCGGCTGGCGAGGGTGAAACCGCTTCAGCGGGCACGAGCAGCCAGCGAGCCGCGGAACGCGGGTTCATTGTTCTGGGCAGCATAGATGTCGAAGCGAGGAAACTTTATCTCGACCTGCATGTGGAAGCTCCGGAGGGCGGTAAGATCGTGCACTCCCTGCCCCCGACTGCTCGCAACGTCAACGATACATACCCAATCCATTTCCAGACTAATGACTTTATACGCCTCCTCGACCCAGACGTAGACACCGTCGTCGTCGCTTTGGAGAATCGCTTTCGCATTAAGGCCGACTGGATTCAGGGACCGGTGCCGAACGTTCCGCGATCAGTAAAGGAGCTCACTCCGGATAGTCAACCCGCGATCCTTGGTTGGGGGGTATGGGCCGAACGTATTTTCCAGTTTGGTAATTAGGGCTTAGCGCAGTGAAACACCGCTATACGGCTGTGGGCACGGCGTAGCGTCTGCCATTCCGCCACCCGGTCCCATTTGGTCTGAAGCCGAGCGCCATGGGTCACCGCGCTTCGCCAACCGGGACAGATTCTTTCCTGCCAGCGCTGGGCTGGTGTTAAGATTCGCGAATTGTCGAACTCCATTTCATCCTTCCGCGGCTCAAGCCGGTCGAATAATGCTCGCGCTCACGTCGCGCAGTCGTCCGCCGCTACTCCTCTTGACTGCCATCGCTTTATATCTATTTTCAGTCCTTCCGAAATATGCGCGATTGCCCGTTGCTCCTCATAACAAACGTTGCCTTCATCAACATTGAAGCCAACACTTGTGTTTGAAGCCTCGGCAACGGTCGTGCAGAGGGTCAACAGATCGTGCGGGTCAATAAAGCGATGTTCCGGCTTTAGTGCTTGTAGCATTGCTCGCAACATTTGCAGGGTGCGCTCGAAGCACTCTGCTGACGGTCTGGAGTCAAGCATTTTAACCAACTGTTCATACGCAAGACTGCCTTCTCTAATGCCGTTGAATCGCGCTACTGCCAGGATGATCTTGCGTTCGCTTCTCGTCACGTTGTCTTCCGCCCATGCGACTTGGACGAGCGGAATAAGATAGACAAGTCGTACCGTCTCGGACGTGTAACCCAACGCTTGAAGTTCGCGCAAAACGGACTCGTCATTGATTCCCGTCGCTTCCGCTAGTTGTAGCCTCTCAAGCAGGTCCTGCTCATTCGTGCGATTCAATTCGGCGGCGACACGTTTGATGGCCGCGCGCTCTTCATCGCAGATTTTGTGTCCGCCGCCCAGGAATCCGGCCGTGCCCCCTGACGCCTCAGCCACCTGTGCGCAAAGCGCAAATAAATTGATTTTGCTGTCCTGCTGGTTTTCTCGCGGCAGGGTTTGTAACACCATCCGAATCAGGTGCAGACTCTTGTCGAAGAATTCTTCCGCTGGCGGCTCCCTTAGCCAATCGGAGAGCTTCTGATACGCAAGACTGTGCTCCTCAATGCCCTGGGCGCGTGCCGCCTCAAAGATGAGTTTGCGCTCGCGAGTCGTCACCTTGCCCTCCGCCCACGCGACCTGCACAATCGGAACTAAGTACAGCAGCTTGACCGTCTCGCACGTAAAACCGAATTCTTGAATCTCTCGCAGAATTTCTTCGTCGGCTACGCCAATCACCTGAGCCATGTCCCGGCGCTCACCCTCCAGGGCCGTGAGGCGGCGCCTGCGCTCGATGAATTCCTGCTCCTTTGTGTGGACGTATTCCTCTCCCTGCGTTCGTTTCCGATCAGCAAAGGCATCTTTAGTTGTCATTGTTCCTCCTTCGGGATTGGGGCGCGAAAAGCGCGATGTTTTGAGTCCTTACGTCTCTGTTTCGATGGGCGTGGTCTCGTCTGCCCGCCCGCTCTCGTCAGGGAGATAATTGCCTGAAGCCCTGATGTTTTTCTGCATGAGCGTGAAGGTAGCAGTTGCTCGCTGCGCGCGCATACCGTGGTAACGCGTAGGCCTCATACGTGTTTACGCTTAATAACAGAAAAGAGCCGCTGCTATACTCATCGCTGGTAAGTTTCTTCTATTTCGTGAGGAGGTAAACGGTGGGTATTCGCGGGCGATTGCTGGCGCTGGCGGTAGGCGCGGCGATTCCTCTCGTGCTGCTCGGTTTACTAGACCTGTACCGGGTATGGACGACGACCCGAGAGCAGCTTGATGAATCGGTGGAGCAACAAGCGGAGTTGGCGGCGCTCGCCTTCGATCAGTGGGTGGATGCGCAGCAGCAACCGCTCATCACCATTGCTGCTACTGCCCCGGCGGAAGCTCACTTGCGCTCGCCTGAATTGCAAAAAAGTCTGAGCGTTGCCATAACTCCGCGCCCGCACTGGCTTGACGTGAGGATTCTTGACACATCGGGAGCGACGGTCATCACCCAACCGCCGAATGAGGAGTCGCTGCCCGGCGGGCTCATCGAGAGATTACTGAGCGAGATTCAAAACAGTCGGCTTTCGGTGGTGGAGACGGACTGGTCGCGCGGCCCCGAGCAGCGCGCACTCGCCGTAGCCGTCCCTATCAAAGGAGGAGGAGCCGTCATTGCGCGTATCAAGGCGGAGGCGATGGACGATCTTTTTCGTAACATCAAGTTCCCCCCTCAGGCTGTGCTCACCATCCTTGACGCGCAAAGGCGCGTTGTTTATCGCAGCCGCTCGATGGAAACTTACATCGGCACGGATGTCAGCAACTCCACCCTGCTCGCGGCACTGGGTCAGGAGCGCGCTGCCGCCATAGAGTTGGCAAGTCCGATTGACGGAACAAACCGCGTCTATGGACTGGCGCGTGCCGGTACGACCGGTTACATCGCGACGGTCGGCGTTCCCAGCGCGTCGTTGCATGAACCGGCGCGGCGACAGCTCGCCCGTTATTTGTTGCTCAGTGTGGGGGCGCTCCTGTGCGCGGCGGTAGCGGCGCTCGTCATCGCGCGCGGCGTGGCTCGGCCGCTCCGTCGCCTGCGGAGAGATGCGCAGAGATTCGGTGACGGAGATTTCAGTACGCGCACAGAAGGAAAAGGTGGTGGCGACGAAATCGCCCAACTAGGCGCGACCTTTAACACGATGGCAGCGCAAATCAAAGAGCGCGAGGCGCGACTAACCGAGCTTGACCGACTGAAATTGGAGTTCGTCAGCGGTGTTTCGCACGAATTGCGCACGCCGTTGACGACCATCAAGACTCTGACGCACCTCCTTTTGCGCGACGGGCACATTAATCCTTCGCAGCGCAAGCACCTGGAGACCATTGCCGCACAATGTAACCGGCAGATTGATCTTGTGGTTAATCTGCTCGACCTGTCGCGCATTGAATCGGGCGCGCTAAGTCTTGAGCCGGAGCGGGTTGACGTGGGCGAAGTTGTTCGCTCATGCCTGGAGATGGAACGCCCCGCCGCCGAGTTACGCGGCCATGCCATTGAGGCAGACCTGCCTTCGGATCTCCCGCCCGTGCTCGCCGACCGCAGCGCCTTGCGGCGCGTGCTGTGCAGTCTTGTGGAGA
This sequence comes from Pyrinomonadaceae bacterium, assembly GCA_036726305.1. Taxonomy (GTDB): domain Bacteria; phylum Acidobacteriota; class Blastocatellia; order Pyrinomonadales; family Pyrinomonadaceae; genus JAOAPY01. The sequence goes on from DAIMCP010000051.1 coordinate 7,080, forward strand.
ATGCGATCAAATACACTCCCGACGGCGGACGGATCACTGTTGGCGCACGCGCGACGGCTGACACAATAGCTTTCAACGTAACGGACAACGGACGCGGGATCGCAACCCAGGATATCTCGCACGTTTTTGAGAAGTTTTATCGTGGTAACCCTTATGATGGCGCTAATGGCGGCCATTCCCCGGAAGGCCAACAACTAGAGAACGACCCCGAAACAGATGTACCAGGGATCGGTCTTGGTCTGTATTTGGCGCATAAAATTATCGGGGAGCTCGGTGGGCGAATCAGCGTTGAGAGTGCGGCGAGGCGCGGTAGTACCTTCACAGTGCACTTGCCGGTATATCGGGATGAGAGTATTGAAACAATGAAGTGAGCGGACATGCCAAACACGACTCGAAGGTTGCTGGTAGTTGATGACGATCCGTCTTTGCTGAACGCCGTGGCGGATTGCCTGCGTGCTGAAGGCTATGAAGTTACGACTGCGCGTAGCGGCCCAGAAGCGCTTGCGCGACTGGCCGCTTCAGTTCCGGACCTTGTGATCAGCGACATCCGCATGCCCCGGATGGATGGATACATGCTGGCGCGCAATATTCGCAATGCGCCGCGCACCGCACTTGTACCAATCATTTTCCTCACGGCAAGAGATCAAAAAGCTGACCGGATCAATGGATTCCGTGCCGGAGTGGACGCCTATCTCGTGAAGCCATTTGAGCCGGATGAACTGTTAACGGTAATCTCCAGCATTCTGAATCGCGTCGAGCGGACGCACGCCGAAATTGCCCGCCTTACCGGTGCGGCGACGCCAAGCGATCAGGCTGCGCTTCCGGATGAGGAACTGACCGACGCCGAGTGGCGCATCGCAGGTGCGATAGCAGAAGGTCTGAGTAACAAGGAGATTGCCGCCGAACTTGGCATCAGCATCAGAACCGTTGAGAAGCACATCAGCAATGTCCTATCCAAAAAGGCCTTCGGCAACCGCGTCGAAATCGCGCGTCTCGTGTTCGAGCGCAAACCTCCCACCTAGCGCAACCCATGTCCTCTTCCCCTTACACAGGTTCGAACCGCAAATTCAGTTAGTGAAATCACGTATGCCTATACGTGTTCATACGATTGTAAGCCCTCTGCTGCTCGCGTAGTTTTAATGGCGTGAATCGCCTAACTGCAGCGCGCCTTCTGACAACCGCGATCATCGCAATCAGCGCTGGTGCTGTGACAGGGTTAATTGTGATGCTGATTCGAGCACCTGCAGGCACCGTTGAAACTCCCCGCCTTGAAGGAGCACTGCGCGCCGGGGCCTTGGAGTTTGAGAGATATCGCGAGCGGCTTGTGCTTGATAAGCCAGTCGCCGCCACCTCGCTGCGAGCGACCGGTGGTGTGGTAGTGGAGTTGAAAACGATTGTGCGCAACGAGACCGGGCACAGGCTTCACGGACTCGAGATGCGCGGGGTGCTGACAAACGGGCAGGGCGCGCGTCTGGGCGAAAGAGTCGCAGTTATCATCCCCCAACAACAGGCACTCTTGGAGCCAGGCGAGGAGATCAAAGTGCATCTCGTGGTCGAAGGGGTCAATCCGGACGCTCAACACACCGACGCTCGTCTGGAAGTAACAGGATTGAGATTTGAATAGGCTCTTCTACAAGGAGAAAGATATGAATTGTTCGATTTGCAACGTGGATTTGAAGATGACGGAACGGCGAGGTGTGGAGATTGACTATTGCCCGCAGTGTCGTGGCGTCTGGTTGGATCGCGGTGAACTCGACAAGATCATCGAGCGGTCAGCTTCTGAGGAGCCGGTGGCAACAGCGGACGCTGGTACGCGCAACTACGAACCGCAACGATACTCAAGCGATTATGAAGATCGAGACGAGCGTTATGGGCGCAAGAGGAAAAAGTCATTTCTCAGCGAGATGTTCGACTTCGATTGAAGCGCAGACTTTTTCGACTGCACGCTCGGCTGCGCCGCCTGATGCTGGCTAACCCGGGCGAAGAGGAGGAGGCCAGATTTGTCTTATCCCGTCTATGTGCAAGTCACGGTGAATACGAGCCCTAACGATCTCAGGGCGGGCCTGCGTGAGCGCGTGCGCGTTTTCATCGAGAGCCCACGCTTTGAAAAGGCGATTACCACTCTGGTCGTCGCGAACGCGATTACGCTCGGACTCGAAACGTCGCCCAAGGTGCTCGCAAGCATCGGCGACTGGCTTCATGTAATCGACCGCACAGCGCTTGGAGTTTTTGCTGCCGAGTTACTGCTGCGTTTCTTTGTCTACCGGAGTCGCTTTTTCCACGATCCATGGCGCGTGTTCGATTTCGGCGTCGTGGGGATTGCGCTGATGCCTGCAAGCGGCGCGTTCAGCGTCTTGCGCGCCCTTCGCGTGCTGCGTGTCCTACGGCTGGTGCCGCTGGTGCCGGCAATGCGCGGGGTGGTCGGCGCTCTGCTGACGGCGTTGCCGGGAATGGCATCGATTATGGGACTTATGGCACTCGTGCTCTATGTTTCCGCAGTTCTTGCAACCCAGCTGTTCGGCGGGATCGCGCCGGAGTACTTCGGTTCCCTTAGTGCCTCGCTCTTCACCCTGTTTCAGGTGATGACGGTCGAGGGCTGGCCCGACATTGCACGCGCAGTCATGGCGCAGTCGCGTTATGCCTGGATATTTTTCGTCGTCTACCTGCTCATCGCGACGTTCATGGTGCTGAATCTGTTTATCGCGGTGGTGGTCAACGCGATGCAGGCGAGGGTTACTGCAGACATTAAGGGCGACGGAGAGGAGCACACCCGTTTGATCCTCGACGAGGTACGAGGACTGCGGCAGGAGATCGAGGCGCTACGCAGGCTAAGATCCTAATCTCGGACGAAGCCGAAAGCAGGTGGTTTGATCGGCAAAGGAGCAGAGTGGCAAATGGTTTGGCTTTGGGTCGGTTTTATTGTCTTTGTGCTTTTGATGTTGGCGTTGGATCTGGGAATCTTTCATCGTCACTCCCATGTGGTAAAGATGAAGGAGGCTCTCACCTGGTCAGCCGTGTGGGTCACGCTCGGGCTCTCCTTCAGTGTGTTCGTGTACTACGGGTACGAGAACCACTGGTTGGGACTGGGTAGTTCGATTGATGCTGTCGACGGGGTGATCAACGATGGCACGACGGCGACGGTCAAGTACCTGACGGGTTACGTCGTTGAGAAGTCGCTGAGCGTTGACAACATCTTCGTCATCGCAATGATCTTCGGCTTCTTCGCAGTTCCGGCGATCTATCAACATCGAGTGCTTTTCTGGGGCATCCTGGGCGCTTTGTTGATGCGCGGCGCCATGATTGCGCTGGGCGCCACACTGATCGCTCGGTTCCACTGGATACTCTACCTCTTTGGTGCCTTCCTGATTGTCACAGGGATCAAGATGCTGGTCTTGAAGACGGATCACTCGGACCCCAACCAGAACATCATCGTACGGCTCACACGGCGCTTCTTTCCGATCACTTCGCGGTTCCACGGGCAGCACTTCGTCGTTCGAGCTGGAGCGCCGGCCTCATACGAGAGCGAGTTTCCCGGTACTGCCGCCCTCCCGGATGAGGCGGTGGACCGGGCTCGGGCCGGCATGTTGATGCTCACGCCCCTGGCCTTGGCCCTGATTGTGGTCGAGTTTACGGACGTGATTTTTGCGGTGGACTCGATCCCCGCGATTTTCGCCATTACCGCCGATCCGTTTCTGGTTTTCACGAGTAACGTTTTTGCGATCCTCGGCCTCCGGTCGCTCTATTTCGCGCTGTCGGGCATGCTCGACAAGTTCAGATACCTCAAGGTGTCACTCGCGTTGGTGTTGATGGTCGTTGGAGTGAAAATGCTGATAGCAGAGTGGCTCAAGGGGATGCTCGGAACCAGCTTCAACTTTTACTTGCTCGGATTAGTGCTCCTGATCCTGGCTGCCGGGGTAGCAGGGTCCTTGATTGCGGAGCGTCGCGGTGAGACAGCCAATGGTTTACCGGCCAACTAACGGCAGTAATCGATCCTGCTATGAAAGCAACGATGACTGGAGAGTCCATTTAGCTACCCATCAGTCACCCAACAATTTCCTTCAGCTGCAAGGCTTTGTTGGGCTGAAAAACGGGCCGAAAGTTACGTAGCCCGCGCAGCTAGCTCGGCTCTCGAAGGCTGGTGGGTGCTTCGCGCCGTGCATTGTCGCAGCATCCGCTGCGATCTGAACCGGACGGCGTTCTTGGGGAATTACGTTACCAAAGACGTTACCGCCTCGGAGCGTCCACTTCTGGCAAGTGCCGTAAATAGCTGAAAAGTATTGGCGTCCCGTACGGGAGTGGACGAGTGTCGCCGCCGTGAAAGAGAAGGGAACCTGTTGTAATTCAATGTAACTTAGCGGCATGGATAGCACTTTACCGCATTTGAAGGACTCACGGGAACGCTTATTGGACCGTTAATGGACGCGTATTCCGTGGCTCGGCAACTGTTCGGTTCACCAGCTCCTCGCCACGAAAAGAGACTACTCGCGAGTCTTCGTCAAACGCCTGATAGCCTCATCGCACTTGGCGAGTCCTTCATTTATTTCATCGAGTTTGGCGCTGTCTTCGCCCGACAGTTTTCCGGTATCACGAAACCCGTTATAAATTTCCTCGCCCTTCTGAAACCAGGAGCGAGCTTCCCGCCAGTGGGTCAAAGACTTCGGCGCCACTACTCCGCTATTGGAGGCTAGCGCGACGTAGCCGTTGCCCAAGCCCTCATAGGCGTTGGCTAACGATCTCGTCTGGATTTTGCGAACGGGCTCGCGTTCGAGAATTGACAAAGCCTTGTGATAAATCACTAACGCCCCATTCACGTCGCCTTTGGCCGCCAAGACCTCCGCGTACGTCACGTAGGTTGAGCCAAGATATCCTTCCGTCTGCAAACTTTCAGGACCCTTGTCAAAGGCTTCGGTGAAGATTCTGATGGCTTCGCGAACGTTTGCGAGCGCGTCGTCGAGCCGTTTCATTTGTAAGTAGTTGTCGCTTAGATTCGCGTAGGTGGGGGCAATATCGAATTGAGCCTGCACGTTGGTGGGGTCAGCCGCGACCATCTTCTTCTGCCCGTCAAGCGCCTTCAAGTTAAACGCCGCCGCCTTTTCAAATTGTTTCTGGCGCCCGTAGATGTAAGCGAGTCTCAAATGATTTAATGGGACCAAGCGTGCCGCGAGGGCGTCCGTTTTGTCACTCTCGGCCAACTGGGAAAGGCCGGCGAGTGATTTCTCGTACTGCGCCAATGCCCCGTCGTAATCCGCGAACTCCACCAACGCATCGCCTATTTTTAAGTTGGCGACCCCCACATTGAAAAGCCTGATTTTGTCTCCCGCGTCAGCCGCAAGTATAACTTCGGCGTTCGCGAGGCTCGCGCGGTATGTTTCGAGCGCGCTTTTGAAGTCTCCCGTCTGCATTTGCGCATTGCCGATGCCGTTGAGCGTGCTGCCGAAGCCGCGGCGATATTCCAGATTTTTCGGGTCGGCTTGAAGAAGCTCGGTATAGTTCGCAAAGGCTTTGCGATAATTCGCCAGCGCCCCTTCATTATCACCCTTGGCCCAGAGGATGTCGGCTACACGCTTATAGTCGGAGCTGAGCTCAAGTTTTATCCTGGCATCAGCACGATTTGCCGCGTATAACGCCTCACGAATGGACAAGGCCTTGCGATAGCTGACAAGCGCGCCGTCCTGATTTCCTGAGTTCGCCCCGTAAGGATTGCCTTGCACGTCTCCGACCTTGTCGTAAGCGGTTGCCAGTTCCCTTTGCAGATTTGCGTCGCCGCTGCTCTCCGATGAAAGATTGTCGAGATAACGGAGCGCGTCCTCGATCATCTTCTGCCGAATCGGCGTTGAGCCGGGCAGATTTGCAATGCCATCGTGATACTCAAACAAAACTGAGTTTGCCAGCGTGCGAACCTGATTGAAGCGCCGCTCGGCCTTCCCTCGTTCGGCGCGCGCCACGCGGGCTTGCCACGCGGTAATCAGAGTCGCCGTCAGCATCGTTATAACCACAACGGCTGCGGCCAGCGCGCCGGCTTTGTGTCGCTGCACAAACTTTCCCGCTCGATAGCCGAAGGTGTCGGGACTCGCCGCGACTGGCAGGCCTTCGAGATGCCTTCGAATGTCTTCCGAAAACTCCTGCACCGAAGCATAGCGACGCTCTGGATTTCTACGCATCGCCTTGAGCACGATGTTGTCGAGATCGCCCCGGAGCGATTTCGGGTTGTGGGTTGCGGTTTGCGGAATTGTCTTGCCGGTTGGTTCGTTGCCGGTAGTCCTTTGTCCGTCGTTTGTAACGTTCCGGCCTTCTGCCATTTGCCTGCTCGCGGCTGAGCTTGGTTTTTCAGGCTCTTCACGCAGGAGGACCTCTGCAACCTCTTCCGGGTGACGGCTGGCGAGACGATAAGGATGACGCCCGCTCAACAACTCGTACAGGACAACGCCGAGGCTATACACGTCGCTGCCCGTCGTGATCGCCAGCCCGCGCAACTGTTCCGGGCTGGCGTACTCAGGCGTCATCAGCCGCACCATGCTCGCTGTTGCGTCAGTGGTTTCAGCCCAACCGGGACTGAGCAGTTTGGCGATGCCGAAGTCGAGCAGCTTCGGCACGCCCTCGGGCGTGACGAGGATGTTCGAGGGTTTGATGTCGCGATGCACGACCAGATTCTGGTGCGCGTATTGAAGTGCAACGCAGACCTGTCGGAACAATTCGAGTCGCTCGGTATTTGAGAATTGGCGCGCTTCGCAATACTCAGTGATCGGTTGGCCCTCGATATACTCCATGACGAAGTAGGGAAGGCCATCCTCCGTCGAGCCGCCTTCGAGCAGACGGGCAATGTTCGGATGCTCAAGGTTGGCAAGTATCTGACGCTCCATCATAAAGCGGCGCAGGATGAGGTCGGTGTCCATGCCGCGATTGATGAGTTTTATGGCGACCTGCTTGCGGTATTGATCGTCTGCTCGCACCGCGAGGAAAACTGTGCCCATGCCTCCGTGACCAATCTCACTTACCAGTTCATAAGAACCCAAACGCTGGCCCACCCACGATTTGTCCAGTCTATGTGGTGAGACTAACCCTGACTCAATTACGGCCGGCGACGCCAGAAAATCTTCTACTTCATGTGAGGCAAACATCTTCTCCAGCCGCGTTTGCAATTCGACATTACCGTCGCAGGCTTTGGCGATAAACGCCCCGCGTTCGAATGGTTCGAGGTCAAGCGCGGATTGGAAGATCGTCTTGAGTTCTTGCCACGTGTTAGGCGTCATGGGCAGTTGGATGCTCAATCAAGGTCTAGTTTCCCTTACTAAAGAACGCGCAACTAACCGGTGTTTAGGCTCAACGTGAATTGGGATCCGCCAACTCTTGATGCAACCAAGCTCTGGCCATTTGCCAATCCCTTTTTACTGTTGCCGGCGAGCTCATCATTACTTCCGCTGTTTCTTCAATCGTCAAGCCACCAAAGTAGCGCAGCTCGATAGTCTGGCTTTGGTCTTTGTCGATCGCGGCCAGTCGAGTAAGAGCTTGGTCCAACGCCAGCAAGTCGGTGTTTGGCTCAATCGAAATGAACTCTGCTTGAGCGAGCGAGACTTTCTCTCCATCTCCGCCACGCTTATGGGCTGAATGTCGTCGCGCGCTGTCGATGAGAATCCGGCGCATGGCCTGTGCTGCGATAGCGAAGAAGTGCGCCCGGTTTTGCCAGTTGACGCTCTTTTGGTCAATCAGCTTTAGATACGCTTCATGAGCCAATGCCGTGGTTTGCAGGGTGTGTCCTGGCCGCTCCCCATAAAGAAAGTGGTGCGCCAGGCGGCGAAGGTCGTCATAGATCAAGGGCAATAGCTCTTCAAGCGCTTCAGGATCGCCTTTGCTCCAATCATGGAGCAGTTCGTTCACAACTTCAGCGTCAGCTGACATCTATTTTCCACCTAACAACTGTTTGAAAGAGTTCATGGAAGTCAGGTTTCTGAGCCAGTTTTGAACTCACCTACGCTTGGCCAATAGACGGGGAAGTTCTTATTTGTCGCTTAGGTAAATGGCCCTTTCAGACGAACTCAATTGGCCATACGGTATCACAGGGAGAATTGCGATAACAGCTTTTCTCTAGCTGCCCCGATTTGAGGTTGAGCCAGTTTTTCGGCGGTCTCCGCGTAGTTAGATAGAGGGTATTACCAATGAATTCCGGACTTCGGAGAAGCAAAGCAATGAAGAACCTGGCCTTGTTGTTTTCAATTATCGTTGTCGCTTCTGTTACTTGCCTGGCGCAGACGAGCGCTATTACTTACCAGGGGAAACTGGGAAACGGCGGCGCACCCGCTAACGGCGACTATCAGTTCGAGTTCAAGCTCTTTGATAGTGACCTCGCGGGAAACCAGGTAGGCTCGACGCAAACGATAGTGGCTGCGGTGCAGAACGGAATCTTCACGACGCGGCTCGATTTCGGCGCGGGCAGTTTTCCCGCCGACGCAGATCGCTGGCTGGAGATTGGCGTGCGCCCGAACGGAAGCACCGACGCTTACACGGTCTTGAATCCGCGACAGCAGCTCAACAGCGTGCCCTTTGCAATACGCAGTCTGCGAGCGTCCAACGCCGACAACGCAGCCAACGCGACCAACGCCGACAACGCGGCAAGTCTGGGCGGAGTCGCTTCGGGCAACTTCGTGCGGACGAATGACGCGCGGCTCGCCGATGCGCGCCCGCCCGCTCCCGGCAGCGGTAACTACATACAGAATGGGCTGAGTCCTCAGGCAGGCAACTTCAACATCAGCGGTAACGCCGTCGTCGGCGGGACGCTCACAGCCGCCCGCCTCAACGGAGACGGGTCGGGTCTGACGAACATCCGCGCAAGTTTTCCGTGGGAGACGGTCGCCGTCGGCGCAGCGCAAGCGCAATCGAACACCGGGTACATCGTGACCAACAGAGGTCAGGCGACGATCACGCTTCCCGACCGGCCCGTTGTCGGCGCTGTGGTTCGTGTCTCCTCGGCGGAATTGGGTGGCTGGAAGATCGCGCAGAACACGGGGCAGGCAATTCGCATCGACGGTCTGGGTCTGGTGGGCGCGAATTGGACGGCTCACGAGAGCGTGAGGGATTGGACGGCCATCGCCGCTTCGGCCGACGGCAGCCGTTTAGTTGCGGCGGTTGAGTGGTTTCCTATTTACACCTCGGACGATGCGGGTTTGAGCTGGATAGCGCGCAACTCGGCAGGCTTTAGAAGGTGGCGTGCGGTCGCCTCCTCGGCTGATGGGGTCAAGCTGGTCGCTGTGGTTTATGGCGGTCAGATTTACACCTCTACAAATTCGGGAACGACTTGGACGCCGCGCGAGAGTCCAAGGAACTGGCAATCAGTGGCTTCGTCAGCCGATGGGACCAAACTGGTCGCGGTGGTGTCCGGAGGTCTCATTTATGTCTCGACTAACTCAGGAGCGAGTTGGACGCCGCGCGCGAACAACCGGGATTGGACTTCCGTCGCCTCCTCATCAGATGGGACGAAGCTGGTCGCGGTCGCTACTGGGCAGCAAGGCGGTCCGATTTACACCTCGATTGATTCGGGGACAACTTGGATATCGCAGTCGAACTTCAACGCATGGCGATCTGTAGCTTCGTCGGCTGACGGAAGCAAACTGGTTGCCGTGGCCGAGGATCTTGGCTTTGGCGTTGCTTGTCGTTCTTGCTTTCCCATCATCCTAACCTCAACAAATTCGGGAGCGAGTTGGACGCCGCGCCTGAGCACCCTAACCCAAAACTGGATTTCAGTTGCGTCTTCAGCCGACGGGACCAAACTGATTGCGGCGGCTAAAGGTGGGCAGATTTATCTCTCGAAGGATTCAGGCGCGACGTGGGCTCCATATGAAGTCAATAGACAGTGGGCCGCGGTCGCTTCGTCCGCGGATGGCAGCCGCCTTTTCGCCGTGGTTTACGGCGGCCAGATTTACACCTCGACCGGCTCGTCGTCTTCGACCACGACGACGGGGACGGCGGGAGATTTAGTCGGTGGACGATATAGCGCCATCGAGCTACAGCACATGGGTGGTGGTCTATGGATGCCGCTCAGCCATGAGGGAACGATTGTTGGTCACTAACGCTGGTATATAGGACGTTGGCAGCAGCGAGTTTTTCCAGATGGATTAGAAGCGGTGAAGGCCATGAAGCAAGGATCGAACAAACGAAACGCGGTCGCAAGCTTACTCATGCTCATGGCTCTCTTAGCAGCCGTGCTCGGCGGCGAGTATGGGCCGCGTGATTCGCACGCGAGTGGCGAACGAGACGACTCCGAAGAGAGCGCGCCGCCACGCGATGCCGTTCGCCGCACGGGGCGCGCAACCTTCGACAAGACTGGATTCAATGTCACTGCTACGACCGCAGCGCCTTCCGTGCCGACACCGACGGCGGGAGTTCGCCTCAACACCGCAGACATCTCGAACTTCACTCTGATCGGATCCCAACCCGCCAACCCTGCGCTGGGCGTTCTGCAATTGAGTGACGCGGACGTGGCCGATGTCTGCGCATTGTTTACCCCTGATCCCAACGCAGCTCCGGGAACTAATCTTGATCTGGTCGCGTCGTTTCAGGTGCGGAGCGCAACTCCGAATGCAGCCGACGGCGGCTTTCGAGTAGCAATCAATGATGGACTTACCAAATCGGCAATCGTTGCATGTACTGTCATCAACGGCCAGAAAGCAATCGCGTTAGTTGGACAAGGCGCCGCGAGCGATACTGGCACCTACCCGCTGTCTGTACCGCACGACTGGTCTCAGCCCACAACGCTCAAACTCCGTCGATGGGCCAATGGAGATGCCGAGCTTCTGGAATTAAACGGCGTAGCGCCGAATCCCCGCCTCTTGCTCGCTTCGGACTCCTTAGCCTCGCGCACGCGCGCGGGAGCTACCGCCGAGTTTGGCTGCATGAGTCCTGAGGGCACCTGCACCGCTGATGTTACGCAGTTCTACACAGAGCGGCCAACTCTCGCAGCGACGCTTCGGTCGCTCGACTCTTTCGTTCTTGCGGCGGGCGGCGGCAGCAGTTCGGGCGGCGGCCTTAGTCTGGAAGCAACGCTGGGCGAGACAAGCGCCGCGGTCCGTCAAAGCGGTGGCGCGTTCACACTCGACGGCGGTTTCTGGAATGCTCCAGAAGAACCCACACCAACACCGACGCCGACACCAACACCGACACCGACGCCGACACCAACACCGACACCGACTCCGACGCCGACACCAACGCCGACGCCGACACCGACGCCAACTCCGACACCAACGCCGACACCAACGCCGACGCCGGAACCTACTCCCACTCCGACACCAACGCCGACACCAACGCCGACGCCGGAACCTACTCCCACTCCGACTCCAGCGCCGACACCAACGCCTACTCCAACACCGAGTTTCACCGTCACTCGCTCGGATGACCGCAACGCGACTTGTCTGGTGGGCGATTGCTCTCTGCGCGAAGCCGTCAATGCGGCGAACGCCACAGCCTCCGATGATGTGATTACGTTTGCTCCCGAGCTAACGACGATCACGCTCACCGCCGAGATTCAGATTCAGAACAACGGAAGCATGAGTCTGAATGGGAGCGGCGCGAATGTTCTGACGATTGACGCGGGCGCAGGCAACAACCGAATCTTCTTCACCGACAACGCGACCGTGACCATCGCAGACCTGACACTGACGGGCGGCGATGTCATGTTCTTAAACGGCGACGGCGGTGCGATCTACGTTAATCAAGGCTCGCTTGCGCTCGAACGCGTTCACATCACCGGAAACATCGCTTTCGATAGAGGCGGCGGCGTCTACGTCTTCGGCGGCTCAGGTCATCAGATTCGCAACTCGACCTTCTCCGGGAACGAAGCCGGCACCGGCGGCGGCCTGAGGAATCAGGGCGGCGCGTTGACGGTCGTCAACTCCACCTTCTCCGAAAACACGGCGCGCGTCTTCGGCGGCGGGCTTTCGCTCTCCGGCGGAAGCGCTCTGATCCTTAACGCGACCATCACCGCCAACAGGGGAAACGAGGGAGCGGGGGGAGGCATTCTGCTGGAGCAGGGCGGCAATCTGAGCGTCGCCAACTCCATCGTCGCCGGCAACATCGCGGAAGGCGCACCGGAGATTTATTTCCAGAGCGGCACGCTCACCTCCGGCGGTCACAACCTCATCGGCGACACGCCCGGCGACGCCGACGACACAAACAACTCAATCGAGTATCAAGCCACGGACATACTCGATGTGCCGCCACGCGTCGACGCGCCAGGAATGTACGGAGGCTCGACCCCGACGCGACGCTTACAACCGAATAGCCCCGCGATTGATGAGGGCGCGGCGACGGGCGAATCAACGGATCAAAGAGGCTTACCGCGCCCGGTTGACGATCCCGCCGTTGCAAATGCAGCGGGCGGCGACGGCAGCGACATCGGCTCGTGCGAGAGGCAGACTGTCGAGCCAATGCCGACTCCGACACCCACACCCACACCAACTCCGACACCGACGCCAACGCCGACTCCAACTCCGACGCCACCATCAGCTCCGCTTTATGGTTTCGTGGATATGCATACGCATCCTGCGTCGCAACTCGGATTTGGCGAGCAACTCTTCTTTGGTGACAACGACGGTGATCCCAACATCGCGCTTGGCTCCTGTAACTGCTATCACAATTTCGTAGTTCCGCCTTTCGACGGAAGTTGTCCGCTACAAAATTTGTATCGAAACCAATTGGTTAATGGTGTCGATCCCCATTCACCCGCCCAGGGCTTTCCCGATTTCATTGAATGGCCAAAATACAATTCTCTGCTGCACCAACAAATGTGGATCGACTGGATACGAAAGGCTAAAGAGGGAGGTTTGCACGTGATGGTGGCCCTTGCGGTCAATAATCACACGATCGCAGATGCTGCTGAAACAAATGGTGTAAACGACGACTACGCCTCGATGAACAAACAGATAAATGCGATGCGCGCGTTGTTCAGTCGCCACACGGATTTTGTCGAGATCGCCTACACATCTGCAGACCTGCGTCGGATTGTCGGAGCCGGGAAACTCGCAGTCATCCTCGGAATCGAAATGGATAACATCGGTAATTTTTATGATCCTGCCGACAAAAAAGGCGCTACCTATAATCCGAATCCGTCCGAGGCCGAGATAAAATCTGAAATCGATCGCATATTCAATCTCGGGGTGAGGTACATATTCCCGATCCACATCACCAACAATATTTTCGGCGGAACTGCGCTCTTCGAAAGCTCGTTCAATATTGCCAACAAATATAACACTGGCGCTACGTTCGTTCCGGAAACAGTAAGTTCCGCCGGCGGAATTGAATTCAAATTACAGTCTCCATTTCAGTCGATCCGCCAGACTTTGTTCGGAGGCCTTTTCATGGGAATAACCGGTTCGGTATTGCCACCAAGCATAATGCCGGATGTCCCAAGTAATTATCCGACTTATATCCCGTTACCATTACTGGGCCAGGGCAGCCGCAATAGTCTGGGACTCACTCCGAAAGGTGAAATAGCGATCCGCTACATGATGGAAAAGGGAATGCTGATTGACATCGATCACATGTCGGAAAAGTCTGCCGATACGGCTTTGGCTATTGCTGAACTATATGATTATCCCGTTAACTCAGGTCATAACGACTTTCGTGGCCCCGGCGCCATGGCGCATGGATTTGGGGCCAATAATGAGAACGCCAGAACCGATGATCAGGTAACGAAGATTTATGCCCTGGGCGGTATGGTTGGTCTGGGTCATGGCGGAGGCTCAACCAGTTTTGTAAACCACTATCGATATGGTTTGAGTCTTTCGAACGGTCAGCCCTTAGGTATCGGCACGGACGTAAATGGATTCTTCGCTTTGCCCGGGCCACCTACGGTAGGTGAGACCATCAGCGCTTCTTTCCCGAAAGTCGTCACCGGCGTCAGGGTGTGGGATTTCAATCATGATGGCATGGCTCACTACGGTCTGTTTCCGGCCTTTATTGAGAGTATGAGGGTTGTGGGCATGACTACTGCGGAGCAGTCGGCATTCTTTTCATCAGCAGAGCGCTTTGCCCAAATGTGGGAGAAATGTGATAGCTCTAAAGCAAACGTCGTGGGGCCAACGCCGACACCAACGCCAAACCCTTGAGCCCGCATAATGGGGGATTTTGGCGTCCCGTACGGGAGTCGAACCCGTGTCGCCGCCGTGAAAGAGAAGCGACCTGTTGTAATTCAACGGAACTTAGCGGCATGGATAGCACTCTCCCGCACTTAGAAGACTAACAGGAACGGTTATTGGACTCTTAATGGACGCGCGGTTGAGGTTCGCGGTCCTGGATTAGCGACACATGGGACGACGATTTCTTGAGTGCCGCGACAGCGGCACCGGATACTCACCAAGATACATCCAGCCTCCTTCTTATCACCGCCCGCCGCCATCTTTGCCACTCAAGAGTTGGTAACAGATCTACGGCACGTACGGTTCAAGCAGTTTCAGCCGCCATCCCTTCTGCCACAGCACGTCATAACGCGCTCGCAGATCTCCGTAAGACAGGCCATGCCAGCGCTCCTCGTCAACGGGGTTCGCATGTTTCACCCACGAGCCGGAATACTTCGGCTCACCGTTGACGACAGTAATGCTGAGGAGCTTCAAGCGAAACCCAGACTCGAATCGAGATTGATACTCCCTTTGGTAAGAGGCTTCCGTTCGGTCGATGAATGGCGGCGCTTCTTGCTCATTACTCAATCGCCACAGCGCGGAATAGCGCGTCTCCCCGTTGTGGGTGTGCGTGCTCAGTCGATGTAAGCAGAATCCGTGGTCGCGCTGTCTCTTGTCCTTCGCCTCGAACTGGCTAAGCGCCTCACCCAGCAACAGCGGCCGTGGCGAACTGCTCGGACGCCAGACTCCCGTGTAGTGGGCTTGTCCATCTACGACATACGAAGTGAGAAGGTCGAGCCTCCAGCCCTTGCCTTCCTGTTTCTCATTCTCAGCTTCGAGTTGCGCCCGGCTGGCGCCATAAAGCTGAAACTCGCCGCCTCCACGAAGTCGCCAGACCGCCGTGTAGCGTGCGTGATCGTTTACACCCACTGCTTCGATCATTGCGAGCCGCCATCCGTCGTTCCAAATTGAGTCGTACTTCGCGCGATACTCTTCATAAGGTGCGCCATACATCTGAATCTCGGCGTCCGTCCTGCGCTCCCATGCGGCGCTGTACCGGATTGGTCCCTCGTCGAGAGGCCGGCGTATTCGCTGGTTAGTTTGCGGAATACCGCGAATCATCAACTTCCAGTCGCCGTCGATCTCTGCTTCGTAGTTGCTAAACGCGGCAGGCATTGTGAAGAATTCGGGTTTCGAGGGCTTTCCATTAGACACTGCCATGTGCAAATGATATTTGCCCTCACCGGCGCCTATATCGCCCACGAGGGCCAAGCGTGTACCAAACGAGACGTGGTCCCCTTCCGATACCAGCGCCGATTTCGTCCTGATGTGCAAGTAGTCGCAGCTTTCGCGGTGGCCTTGCCAAACTGAAACGGAGTTTACAAAGTCCCCATCGTGGCCGATAAAATCCTGGTTTATCTTCCACACGGGGCCCTCTGATGCGCTGTAGATTATTTCGCCGTCGGAACCACCGATGGCCCCGTCGCGGACAAGATCCCAACAGAACGCGGCATAGCCGTTGTGACTCATCGTTTCGTTATATCCCTGCGTTACATGCCACGCTTCGCCGGGGGCAAACGGTAGGTGCATATGCGAATTGAGCGGAAGAGGAATCCTGGGTAAATCGAGAATTGGGTTTCGTGAATCAGACACCTCTTGAAAAGAAGCCCCGTGTGAAAGCTCTAGAGGCAACCGTAACCTCTTCGGCAGTGATTCTGGTTGCACATCACGAAAGACACATCCAACCCGAAGATCCGGCTCGTCTCCGGTTAGTCGCTTCGCGTTCGCCAACTTCTTGATCTGATCGGGTTCTAGCACTGAGTCGAACAACGCGAAGTCATCGAGTAACCCGTAGAACTGTCCACCACTTCCTTCTGAGACCAGCCGAAATCCCGAATGTCCGAAACGCAATGTGCCTTCGGGCAGGCTTTCCGCTGAAAGACGAAACGGCCTGAGAGGTTCTCCATCAATGAATACTTGCATCTGGTTGCCGGTGCGTGTCAGCGCGACATGATGCCAACCATGGTCCCCTATCGGATGGTTGAAAAATTCCGTCCCAATCTCGACCAGGAGATTCGTTCGACCCGGTACAAAAGCGCCATCTTGCCCCTCTTCCGGGGCGATGCCCAGTGATTTGAAGTCGCCCTGTCCAACAAAATATCTTCCTTTACCGTGGACACTTAAGAATGCCCCGGCATACCCAATCGGATACTGCATCAGGAACCGAATCGCGATCGTGTGGGGATTTTGAAAAAAGCGCGAAAACTCAACGTCGCTTTGCGCGGAACCGCCCCAAGTGCATGCGAGAGCCATTGGCAGACCTCCGTAAAGTGAGCGTATATTATCACACGTGCTGGACGAACTAACTGGCGTGCTTAGATCAGGACCACTGCTCGGCGAGCAGGGGGATCACGATGCATTTATCTGGGCACGCGCGTCGTCCGAACAGCCCTTGACGCTCATCGTTTTTCGGCCCGACGGAGGCCTTCACAGCTTGCCGCAAACGGTAACTCCCCAAAATGGTAACTATCGCTGCGTAATCTTTCGCGTGATGGGGCTCGAGTCGGTTGGAACCTACGAGTACCAGTTATCGACCGCGCATGGCGAGACATCACGATTTAAGATACGCCGTACACCAAGGCCTCACGGCGCCCGAGTGCGGATTGTGTTCGGCTCGTGTATCCGGGAACCTGATGACACCCGCCACATCTTCGGGAGGATGGCGTCTGAGGGACCCGACCTTGCAATGTTCGTCGGCGACAATGCTTATTTCAAGCCGCATGGTGACGAGAATGATCCGCATACCGTGCATGACGCAGACAACGAAGAGTTGATGATGAAAGTCCACTTCCAATGGCGGGCAGCCCCGGGGATGGCGGAGCTGTGTGGCAACGTCTCGACACTCGCTGTTTGGGACGATCACGACTACGGCAGAGATAATGCAGGGGGCGACAACCCTCAAAAGTTCGCGGCCCTGCGCTGCTTCAAACGCATGTGGGCACAGCGTCACTACGGATTGCCGGACGAGCAAGGAATCTTCTCCACCGTGCGTTGCGGACCCGCCCAGATCTTTTTACTCGATGTTCGCTTCAAGCGTCACAACGGAATAGTCATTAGTACTGAGCAGATGCACTGGCTGAAACATCAGTTGGCGGCCACCGACGCGCCAGTCAAGCTGATTGTCTCAGGATCGCAAATGCTGCCTGAACTGAGTGCCAGGGAGACTTGGGAGTGCTGGAGGCACAATGGTCTTGGTCAGTTGAAGGAGCTGTTGACCTTCATCGCCGAGCACCCGATCAATGGAGTGATCCTGGCTTCGGGTGACGTCCACCTCGGGCATCTGATGTTCTCACGGGGCGTTCTCCGCCAGGACGGCTGGCGCGGTGGAGATGTATGGGAGCTCACGTCGAGCCCGTTAACGGGAGAAACGGAGCCGGACGCAGTCATGCATGGTGGGGACCGATTTTACGATCCGTATGTGATCCGGGAAGTTGCTGAACCCAACTACGGAGTTATTGACATCAACCTTGAACGCGAGGGCAAGGAAGTAGTTTTGGAACTCAAGTCTGTTGATCGGACGGTCGTGCGAGCGGAGATTGATTTGGAGACGCTCCATGTGCGTCCTCCGCGCGCGCCGAAGGTCAGGGCTTTCGGTACGGGCACGGGATTCAGTAAGGCCCTTTTCTTCCGCGGCGACAAATTCGTGGAGTATGACATCGCTGCCCGCAAAGTTACCTCGGCTGTTCAGTTGATCAACTCGCGCTGGCCGGGCCTTAACCCAGAGTTCAGTGCCGGCACCCATTGGCCCATAGGCAGAACGTTCTTTTTCAGAAATAACGGGTGCAAGGTCTGGGGCGTCTCCTCTGTGGCGGACGGCATCGCGACCTATATCTCCGATTATTGGAACTGGCCGGTCGAGTTTCAGACCGGGATTGACACTGCCCTGCTATGGACTGACGGCATTGCCTACTTTTTCAAGGAGAAGAACTACATTAAATACGACATCGCGACGAAGCGCGTTGTCGGGAACTTTCCGCAACCGATCGCCAAGTGGTGGCACGGCGTGTGGCCGGAAGGCATCGACTCCGCATTCCTCGGCCCGAACGGCAAAGTGTTTTTTTTCCGCGGCGACGAATACATTCAGTACGACATTCACAACGATCGTGCCGAGGGCCGGCCAAAACCAATCGCCAGCGACTGGCCAGGGTTGACGTTTTAGCTTCTTTCTATGTGAGCTCTTCAGAATTTGGCGTCCCGTACGGGAGTCGAACCCGTGTCGCCGCCGTGAAAGGGCGGTGTCCTGGGCCACTAGACGAACGGGACGTAACGCAGGATGATTAAAACTACTGTAGAAGTTTGAGCAGTGTCAAATACGCGCCCGTGGCGATACCAATCCTGGCAGAGAACATTTCTGACGATTTCACTGTACGCCCCTCAGATAATCGCGAAAATTGCTGCTTTATCGTCTCCGGCGCGACTTAGCTCATAAAGTGCGATCCGAGAAATCAGCAACAATAAAATCTCAGAACTGAAAATGGCAGTCAGGAAAGGGGACTCGGACATCTCGGAGCGGCTTCGCACAAAAGGTGCTGAGGTCCAGTCTGCGTTAGCTGACAACCGAAAATAAACCAGCGATTTGTCGCTGGGGGTAATAACGAATCTGAGACGAAGTCCGTCAAGCGGACGACTAAAAAGGGCAGATATTCAAAGCGATTATTTCAACCGTCCGCGCCGCGGACTACGAGCCCGATGCTCCTGTTCCCAGGCACCTAACTCCCGCCGTAAACCAGGCACCCGTATCTTTCCTGCTCTTCCGGGTAATAAGCACTAGTAGTTTCAATCATGAATCAAAGCGAAGTCGCGAAGATTCCGCAGGGCCGAGTACTGTCCGGCCATCTCCATGGACCAGGATTTCATCAAGGTTGACACAGAGAACGATCTGAATCGACTGCCGCAGCTTTGGCTGGTGCCGGCTGCGCCCCAAGCCCTGGCTCAGAGCGTTACCAATTCCTTTCTCCGTACTGGCCGGCGCCAGTTCGGCTTTGCGTCTCCCCGCAACAAGCCTGCACGCCCGGAGGTCCTAATGAAAAGATGTAATGCCTGTCAGGAAGAATTCGCGGACAAGTTCAGTTTCTGTCCCGTTGATGGATCGCCATTGAATGCTTTGGCGGCCGCTTTAGCCGGCAAGGCCATGCCGGGAGATTCATTCGAGAACCAATCTCTCGATCAAGTACGGCAGCCCAAACACTGCAGTGCTCAACAGACGGAGTTCAGGCTCACAACGATCAGTACGAGGGGCTTGTGGTTTCGCCTAACGGCCGAACTCTCGTTTGTTATTGTGCAACTGCGGCAAGCCTGGCCTGAATTCAAACGAGAGCCAATCACCTTTGGAAAACGAGCACTCAACAAATCAATGGCGCAGATAGCGCTGCTGCTGCGGCAACCAAATGCGCTGGCCGGGACGGTCACAGCGCTGTTACTGGTTATGTCCGCGGTACTGACCTTAGTCCTTTATGGACGGATAAAAGGGAAGCAGCCAGCGGGAGAAGATACTGTTGAGGTAATTGAAATGCTCTCTCTTAACTTGCCGCCCGAAACCCCAATGCCCGAGGGAGTTGGCGTTGGCGCAGGGTCCAACGGTCGGGTAGGGCTGTCGAGAGGTAGTGGTGAAGGATCTGAAGCGGCAATGAAACCTGCACATGGGGGAGGCGGCAGTGGCGATCTTAGCAAGTTCGCGGCGCGACAAGGCAAAGTTCCGCCGCCCGCAGAAATTCCGGCGCCTATCAGGGCGCCGTTGGCGCATGCTTCACTGCCCGCAGCCGGCGTCGATTTGGATCCAGCGCTTTGGCAAAACCTGCCGTTTGTCGCCTACGGCGATCCGCGGTCTAAAGCGACCGCTGTGGCGAATGGACCAGGCTCTGGCGGTGTGGTTGGTAGCGGAGATGGTCTGGGTGACGGCTCGGGTCACGGCAACGGCGTGGGTCCAGGCGATGACGGCAATGCCGGCGGTGGCAAGAAGAATCGAGGGGGGATTGGACCAGGAGGCGCCGCTGGCAACGAGCCTCGCGGCGTTCCAACTGTTTACAGGATTTCAGAAGTGACGCAACGCGCGAAAGTGATCTCCAAGCCGGAACCGCAGTACACAGAAGCAGCGCGTAAGAACCAGGTCACCGGCAGCGTAGTGCTGAGTGTGATTTTTTCGCAATCTGGCGAGGTGACGAGCATCAGGCCCGTCAAACTACTCCCCGATGGACTGACAGAGAAAGCCATCACCGCTGCACGGCAAATACGTTTTGTGCCGGCGATGCGCGATGGCCAGGCAGTCTCGGTGTACATGCAGTTGGAATACAATTTTAATTTGTATTGAGGAAGGGCTTTGGTCTTAGGTCTTGGGTCTTTGGTTTTTTGGGCTTTAGTTTTAAGTTTGGAACTTGAGCTTGAGATTTGCTTTGCTTTCCTATCGCAACTCGAACCGGTTTGCATTAGGCCCCGGAACGAAGAGGGCGAAAGCAAAAGACCAAAGACCCAAGTCCAAAGACCCAAGTCCAATATTCCTTCAGCCATCGCGAACCGCCTTGATTGCATCAATGCAGATGTCTCCTTGCAAGCTCGCGAACTTTTCTCGTTCTATCCCCAGAGTTTTGGGAACAGAGACCGGTGCTTCGGTCTCTAAACCAACGGAAACCTAAAAACGTTGCGCGTTGTCCCGGACCAGCGCGTACTTTCTTGAAGTGTGTCTAGGAGGAGAACTCATGCCGCGCAAATTCCGCCTCGAATTCCTTTCGCTCCTGTCCATCCTGGCCATCTCGGCACTGATCCTCGCTTCACTCAGAAGCTCAGTTGCAGTCGCAGGCGCGCAACAGGGACAGTCGCCAGGATCCCTGCAGGTCCTTGATCCAAACGGGAAAGCTAAAGGTCTGTGCCCTCTAAAACATACTGACGTAAAAGCGGAGATTAGCGGGTTCATCTCCCGTGTCGTTGTTACCCAGGAGTTTGCCAATCCCTTCAAGGAAAAAATCGAGGCTGTCTACACATTTCCCTTGCCGCAGGATGCGGCCGTCGATGACATGACGATGATCGTGGGCGAGCGAACTGTGCGCGGCAAGATCCTGCGCCGCGAAGAGGCGCGAGCCGTTTACGAAGCTGCCAAAACCAATGGCCAGGTAGCCGGCCTGCTGGATCAGGAGCGCCCAAACATCTTCACGCAATCGGTAGCTAACATCCTGCCCGGCGAGCAGGTCAAGATCACTCTCAGTTATGTGGAGACGCTCAAATATTCCGCCGGCGCCTATGAATTCGTGTTCCCAATGGTGGTTGGGCCAAGGTACGTTCCCGGCGCCGCAGGGGTCGGAGCAGCGGACTCTGAGCCAAATATAGAGCGCGTGCCCGATGGAGCACGAATTACCCCGCCGCTTGCCGCCGACGGTCTGCGCGCGGGCCATGACGTGTCGCTCGACGTCACGCTGGACGCCGGCGTGCCCATCGACGCGCTTGCTTCCGGGTCCCACCGAGTGGATATAGATCGACCCAGCGAGCGCCAGGCTCATGTGCGTTTGCAGAGTCAGGTGGAGATACCGAACAAGGATTTTATTCTGCGTTATGACGTGGCCGGCAAAAAGATCGAGGACGCGTTGCTCACCCACCGGACCAGTCAGGGAGGATTTTTCACCCTGATTCTGCAGCCGCCTGAGAGGGTAGCTGCGGAAGATGTCATGCCCAAGGAACTTGTCTTTGTGTTGGATACCTCAGGCTCGATGGGCGGCTTTCCGATCGAGAAAGCGAAAGAGACGATGAAGCTTGCCCTTGACAATCTCTACCCCTACGACACGTTCAATCTGATCACCTTCGCCGGCGATACGAACATCTTATTCCCGCAACCGGTGCAGGCGACCAAAGAAAATCTGAAAAAGGCCCAGGCCTTCCTGGACTCGCGTCAGGGCGGCGGCGGCACGGAAATGATGAAGGCGATCAGGGCCGCGCTGGATCCATCGGATGCGCAGGGCCATGTGCGCATCGTGTGCTTCATGACTGACGGCTATGTCGGCAACGACATGGAAATCATCAGCGAAGTGCAAAAGCACACCAACGCGCGCGTCTTTGCTTTTGGGATTGGCAGCAGCGTGAATCGTTTCTTACTCGACAACATGGCCAGGTACGGCCGCGGTGAAGTCGAATACGTGGCGCTCAATGACGATGGCTCAGCGGCCGCGCGACGTTTTCATGAGCGCGTGCGCAGCCCTCTGCTGACGGATATTTCGCTGGACTGGGCTGGACTTCCGGCGACGGATGTCTATCCCAAACAAATTCCTGATTTGTTCAGCGCGAAGCCGGTGATTGTTACAGGCAGGTTTACGGGCGCAGCCAGCGGCGTGGCGCACTTGCACGGCATGATGTCGGGCCGGCCCTTCGCGCGCGATATCGCAATCCAGTTTCCTCAGTCTGAATCACAGCATGACGTGCTGCCGGCCCTTTGGGCACGCACGCGTGTCGAGGACTTAATGAGTCAGGATTACAGCGGGGCGCAGCAGGGAACAATGAAACCCGAACTGCAGGAGACGATCACACAACTTGGCCTGGAGTACAGGCTGATGACGCAGTTCACCTCATTCGTGGCAGTCGAAGAGATGATCGTGACAGACGGCGGTCAACCCAGGCGGATCGATGTGCCGGTTGAAGTCCCTGAAGGTGTGAATCGGGACATGGTTGCAGGTCGCGAAGATGCTACGCTCGGAGTGGCTTTCTCGGCCGGTCAATTGCGGAGCAAGACTTACGCGCGCTCGGTGAGCTTCGCCAGGTTGAGTCCTACGAGGCCGGGAACCATCTTAAACGGAAAGTCCAGGACACGCGGAGGCGGCGGGGGCAGTGGAGAGGGGGGCGGATCTGCGCCAGGGGCCGGTGTGGCCCGAAGTGGCGCCGTGGCGTTGCCGACGCCGTCTTCAGCGATGGAAATCAACGCCGATATGGACATGAGTGACCGGCCGTTATCCGAAGCCGAACAGAAGCGCGCGGTACTGCAAGCCAAAGTGCATCCGTGGATTCTCGCCGTCATCGATCGGCTCCAGAAAAGAGAACTGGCCCTTGGCGCTGATGAAGCAAAGTTCATCCGCAACGGCAACGCTGAGCTGCAGATCTGGCTCACGGAGAAGTCCGAAGAAACGATGGTCAAGCTGCGGGCTCTGGGGTTCGAAGTGGTGCTCGATCCGAAAAGCGCGAAGATGATTATTGGGCGCTTGCCGATAGAAAAGCTGGCGGCTTTGGCCGAATTGCCGGCGGTGCGATATATCGCGCCGCAGAAGTAAAGATGAAGGCCAGGGGAAGGATGAAGGATGAAGGATGATTTCCATTTGACATTTGGCACATGACATTTCTCATTGTCCATTTCAGTTGTCACTGCGTGCTTGCGGCGCCAAATGATCATGCCAAATAAGGAAAGCCAGGCTAAAGCAGGACATCGATGAAAGGCCGGACAATTGTTAGTAGGAGAATGGGAAATGAAAATTGTTAATGCGAGGTGGCGATGACAAATGCCAAATGGGAAATGTCAAATAAGGTGACTAACGATGAGCAAATTTAGTAACCCGCTCAACAACGTCCGAGTGGCGGCGCCTTGCAGTGCCGACTGGGAGCAGATGATCGGGAACGACTTTTCCAGGTTCTGTGGGCAATGCAATCTAAATGTCTACAACCTCTCGAGCATGACGCAAACCGAGGCTGAGCATTTCATTGCCAGCAGCGAAGGCAGGCCCTGTGTGCGTTTCTATCGCCGGGCTGACGGCTCGATTCTCACGAGGAATTGTCCCGTCGGGTTACGGGCGCTGCAGCGGCGGGTATCCAGCTTCACTCGGGCGCTTATTGCCGCAGCGCTTAGCTTCCTGACCGGCATGGTTGTTTTCGAGGGATTCTCAGCTAGCTCCACCACCAGACACCGACCCATCATGGGCGAGATAGCGATCGATCGATCAAAGTTTCCCTTGCCAACGCCCCCTGTGCAGAAGGCGCCTGTACCCATCCTGGGCCGCATTCTTCCACGGACTTCAACGCGGGCGCAAAGCGACGCTCGTCGTCGCGCCGCGATCGAATCCCGGCTCTAAAATGAGGGAAAGTCTCTCACTGATGCTCCCGCAAAGCGCCTCTCGCCCAGGGGACACACTCGCGAGGTATTTTCAGTCACGCTCAACGTTGAGCCGTTCGTCGAGCCATACATCTGAGATGGCCCGGGCACGTCTTCAAATGGCCACATGAAAAATATCCAATGAGAAATGGAAAAAGCTCCCGCAAAGCGCCTCCCGCCAGCGGACACACTCGCGAGGCATTTTCAGTCACGCTCAACGTTGAGCCGTTCGTCGAGCCATACATCTGAGATGGCCCGGCCACTCTTCAAATGGCCACATGAAAAATATCCAATGAGAAATGGAAAAATTTATCCTGCTTGTGACTTCTTGCGGACGGAAATAGAATGTGCCCCGAATCTTCATCCGCTCCTTCATAGCAGGTAGTATGCGAATCAAAGTATCTCTCTGGTGGCGCTCGTGCGCCTGCATGCCGGCGGCATTGTTGCTCGTTTGCATGCAAACAGCGGCGCAGGAAAAGACAGTCAGCAAGTCTCTCGATCAGAACGTGAAAGCTAAACTCGCTTCGTTCAAAGGCAAGGTCAGCCTCTTCGCGAAAAATCTCGAGACGGGTGAAAGCTATGCTCTGGGCGCCGACGACCGCGTGCGCACTGCGAGCACTATTAAGATTGCGGTGATGGTCGAAGCATTTGCGCGCGTGGCTGAGGGCAAGGCAAAGTGGAACGACGAGCTGGTGTTGAGCAAAGCCGCACGCTATGGCGGTTCAGGTGTGCTGCCGGAATTATCTGATGGGCTGCGTTTGACTCTCCGCGATGCGGTTAATCTGATGATGGTCGTCAGCGACAACACAGCGACCAACCTGGTGCTCGACTATCTTTCGACGGATGCAGTGAATACTCGCATGGCGTCGCTCGGTTTCAAGCAAATCAGAATTCTTCGTCGCGTTGGCAGTGGCGGGGAAAGCCGTGAAGGTATGGAGCCTGAGAACAAGCGGTTTGGCCTGGGAGTGGCCACTCCGCGCGAGATGGTTTTGCTGATGGAGAAACTGGAGCGCGGAGAAATTGTCAACCCCGCCGTTTCCAAAGAGATGATCGAATTGATGAAGCGCGAGCAGGCTCACTATGCTATTGGCCGTCGCCTCTGGGAGTTGCCGTTGGCCAGCAAGTATGGCGCGCTCGATCATTTACGCAGCGCCGTGGGCATCATCTACTCGAAGCAAGGCCGGGTGGCGATGGCCATAACCTGTGACGAGGTGCCCGATATTGACTGGTCAGTGGACCATCCCGCCTACCTGCTGATGTCGGATCTGTCGGCACTGCTACTTCAGGCTCTGACGCATTGATTGGGTAAGGGAGATCCACGGTGAGCGGCGGGCCGTGCTGGCCTGATCCAAAAATTTGAAGACGTTTCTTGAAGTTTTGGATATAATCCCGCTCGCCTGCAACCAACGGAAAGACTTGGAAGCCAAAATTGGACGATTTGCGGTTTATGAGGTATTGCTTCATTTGGGAACACTAACTGCATGAATCGGACTGAACCAATTGAATTAAGCCGGTCCGCTGTCTAAATCACTGTCCACTTTAGGTACTAAGTCTCGCGTATTCAAAAAGCTCGAGGGGCCGCTTAGCCAGATAGTCGTTTGGAAATTGGTCAGGCCACGCTGCCCGGTGGCATGCGCTACGAACTGATGGTTGAACCTCGCAGTATTTGACGCTGACCGTAGTTTCGCAAGTCTTCGATGAGAAAAAAACTTACCCATTTTCGATTGGAGGGATCCATGAATAGTCAGAGCCTTCTCCGCAGTCGCACTCTGCTGGTCTTCAGCGCATTTCTAGTTTTGCTGACGTCTTCAATCCTTGTGCTTGCTCAGCAGGGATCTTCAACCGTACGAGGGACGGTCAAGGACCCCCAGGGCAATGTTGTAACGGGCGCTACGGTGACGCTCACCAACGTGGGCACGACCAGTGCACGTACCACCACCACTTCTGATAGCGGAGGTTTTTCCTTCGAACAGATTCCGGTGGGTGACTACAAACTTGAAGTTGAGTCCAAGGGATTCAAAAAGGCGCTGGTGACGGGCGTACACGCGGCCGTGTCATCGCCGACGGCGGTGGATGTGCAACTTGAGCTTGGAAATGTCAGCGAGGTGGTGACTGTCGCCGCTGGCTCAGCGGAAATGCTGGTAAACAGAGAAGACGCGACCATTGGTAATAACTTTGTTAACAAGCAGATCACTCAATTGCCGCTGGAGGCCCGCAGTATTCCGAATCTGCTGACCTTGCAGGCAGCAACTACGAGAGATGGCTATGTGGCCGGCGCGCGTGCCGATCAATCAAACATCACGCTTGATGGTGTGGATGTTAACGAAGCGCAAACCAACCAAATCATGAATCCCAACGCGGACCCGGCCAACGGTTCGACTGCCACGGCCCTGCAGCCGGACCGGTCCACAGTTATCCGCCTGAACTCTGAAGCCATCGAAGAGTTTCGCGTCACGACTTCAAATCCAAATGCTAATCAGGGTCGTTCGGCGGGCGCGCAGGTCTCGTTGGTTACCAAGAGCGGCAGTAATGATTTCCATGGAGCAGGTTTTGAATTCTATCGAACCTCGGCTTTTTCTGCGAACAACTTTTTTAACAACAAAGCGGGTTCCTATGGCCCTAACGATGCTCTGGTACTTACCGGCGGAGCCAAAGTGGGCGACAAAAAAGTCCCGCGCCCACCACTGATTCGCCACACCTTTGGCGGCGCTCTCGGTGGCCCAGTTGTTAAGGACCGAGCCTTTTTCTTCTACAGCTTTGAAGGGGATCGTATTACCCAATCAAGCTCCATTTTGCAGACTGTGCCTCTGGCAAGTCTTGGGCGTGGAGAATTGAAATACAAAGGCTGCCCTCCCGGCACCCCACAAGCATCTTGTGGAACCACTGTTACCCCAACGATTCAAACTCTGACAACTGCTCAGCTCAACGGCATTTTCTCGGTTGTAGGAATTAATCCGCTTGCAGTCAACGCGCTGGCGGCAGCAGCAGCTAAGTATCCAGCCAATGATTTTACCGTCGGCGATGGCTTGAATACCGCCGGTTTCAGATTTAGCGCGCCGGTTCCGGTGAAGCGAAATTCGCACGCCGCGAAATTTGACTTCAATATTAATGATAAACAACAGGCGTTTGTGCGCGTGAATGTGATCTACGACCTGATAGCCCGCGAGCAGGCATTTCCGGATACCGCTGCTCCGAATATTTGGTCCCACCCGGTGGGAATCGCGGGAGGACACACCTGGACCGTCAGGAATAATCTGGTAAACAACCTGCGTTATGGCTTCACCCGCGAGGCTTTTAGCAGTGGCGGAGATTCTAATGCTAACAGTATCAGCTTCCGCTTCGTTTATTCGCCTTTGAACTTCACGCGCACCTTGACGCGAGTTACTCCGGTACAGAACATCACCGACGATCTGTCATGGATCAAGGGGAACCACAGCTTTAGTTTCGGCACCAACATCCGTTTAATCAGCAATCGCCGGGTTTCCTTTGCTAACGCTTACGACAGTGCTATCACGAATCCTTCGTTTTACCCGAGCAACAGCACTTCCAGCCTGATTAGTGCGTTTGCTCCAATAGCAGGAACCGTGTCGCCAGTGCAAAATGCGGCTACGGCATTAATTGGCCGATTCTCTCAATATTCCGCGAACTTCACCTTTGGACACGACGGAACCCTGCAAGGAGCCGGTACCCCCAGTGCTCGTGATTTTCGCACCCAGGAATACGACGCCTATGTTCAGGATTCATGGAAGCTTAGCCCGCACCTGACCTTGAGCTATGGTCTCCGTTACAGCATCAGCCGTCCCGTCTATGAGAAAAATGGCTTTGAAATCAAGACAGATATCCCCCTCTCCGATTTCTTTGAATTGAGAAAACAGGCCGCCATCAAGGGGCAAAACTACCAGACGCCGCTCCAGCTGCAGTTGTCCGGTCCTGGCAATAACGCACCGCCGCTTTACAGTTGGGACAAAAACAACTTCCAACCGCGTATCGCGTTCGCCTGGTCACCCGACTTCAAGTCCGGTCTGCTGGGCAAGTTGATCGGTTCGAAGTCTGTCCTGCGCGGCGGCTTTGCCATGACCAACGACTATTACGGTCAGCAGTTGGCAGTCAGCTTTGACCTCAACAACACGCTTGGCTTCTCTTCAGGAACAACGATTGCCGCCAACACCTTCAACGTGACTACCCGCCCGGCCCCGTTATTCACCGGCTTTGGCCAGTCCGTCCGAGCCTTGCCGAGGATTACGATTCCGGGAAACATCACGTTCCCCAGGACTCAACCCTTTGATCCAGATCCGCTTTTTCAACAGCGCCGCATCGAATCGACCCTGGATTCGAAACTGGTGGCTCCCGAGAATTACTCCTGGAACCTGACCTATGAACGGGAATTACCGCACGGCCTGGTGGTTCAGACTTCATATGTCGGACGTTCAGCCCGCAAGCTGATCGCTTCCCGCGATGTGATGGCCTTGAATAACCTGGTGGATCCGAAGTCGGGCATGGACTGGTATACGGCCGCTTCGATCCTCGAGACATTGCGCATTCAGGGCGTGCCGGTTTCCGCGGTGCAGCAGATACCGTACTTTGCCAACCTGCTGCCCGGCAACATCGCTACCTTAATCGACGACAACTACTTCGGCGGCTGCTGCGGCGTTTTCGACAATCCGGCGACGACGAACCAGACTCAGGCAGTGTACGCCGTGGCCCTGAACTTTTATGGAAATGACTGGACCGATACCCAGGATGCAATCGAACAGGGCCTGGGCCGGAACATCTTTTTCCACCCGCAGTATGGGGCCCTGTCGGCGTTTAGCAGCATCGCCCGCTCAGACTACCATGCCGGCACCCTGACGGTGCGCGAACGGCTGGGACGCAGCTTGACGATGGATCTGAATTACACTCTGTCACACTCGCGCGACGATGCTTCCGGCCTGCAGACCAGCACCGGATACGGAGAGGCTTTCATCCTCAATCCGCTGCGCCAGCATGACCAGTATGCCGACTCGGACTTCGATATTCGGCAGATTATCAATGCGAATGCAGTCTGGGAGATCCCACTCGGTCGAGGCAGGAAATTCTTCAACGGCATCGGTTCGGTGGGCAACGCAATTCTCGGCGGCTGGCAATTGAGCGGCATCTATCGCTGGAATTCCGGTCTGCCAATCAGCCCCCCCTACGATGACGCCCGCTGGGCCACCAACTGGAACGCTCAAAGTAACACGGTGCGGATTGCTAAAGTGAGTCCCTGCCCGACCAGCGGCGGCAAACTTTTTGGCTGCAATACGCTCGCCGCCTACAAGAGCTTCCGCAACGCTTATCCCGGCGAGACCGGCGACCGCAACGTCTTCCGGCTGCCGGGATACGTAAATCTCGATCTCGGTCTGGGCAAGTCTTTTGATATGCCCTGGGAGGGTCACAAGCTTCAGGTTCGCTTTGAGGCATTTAACGTCACCAACACTCAGCGCATGGGCGCCGTCGACCCTAGCCGCACTGGCTACGGACTTGGTCAAGATCCGCAAACATCGGTAACCAGTCTCGGCGATATACCATCCAACTGGTCCAACTTTATCGGCATCCAGGGTCAACCACGCGTGATGCAACTGGGTGTTCGTTACTCCTTCTAACTTGAGCCCGCGTCAAGATAAACAGCGGGCTGGGGCTTGGTGCCTCGGCCCGCTTTGTTTTTTTGTGCGCCCGGCAGGGCGCTCTTACTAGGGAGTGAAAGTCTCCTACGAACCC
>DAIMCP010000052.1:0-8246 GCA_036726305.1 Pyrinomonadaceae bacterium
CTTCTGAATAGAAAACAAGCCAGCATCCCCGTCCCCACAGCGCAGACGAAAGGGGCCAGCAGACGATAAAAGTCGCTTGTCCGTACCGGACCGGTGCGGCCAATGAACCAGAACTGTAGCGGGTTCGCTACCAGGACGCGCACTATCGCATAAGACGCCGCCACCCCCACCGGACCCCAACGGAGTCCAATAATGATTGGCACAATGGCAAGTGGCGCGTTGATAGCCGACCAATACAACATATCTCGCGTACGACCCTGGGTCACCAGCAACCAGCCGCCAGTGTTCATGACTGGCGCAAAGAGCCCCGCTATACTCATGGCAATTAGAATCGGAGCCGCCTTGCCCCATTGGGGTCCCAGGAGCATCCGTACCAGCCAATCAGCGGTCACGATCATTAGCGCGACTACCGGCATTGTCAGCATGACGACTTTTTCCATCATGCGCAGATACGCCTGTCGATAGCGCTCCGGCGAATCCGTCAGTCTGCTTAGGGCGGGAATGGCCACGGCAAACAGCGGTTCGTTGATTTGGTCCGTCGGCATGGCGAGCAACTGCTGCGCTTTATTGTAAAGACCGAGCGACTGAGCTCCACCAAAACGTCCGACAAGCAAATTATCCATGTTCCGGGAAAAGAAATTGATCAGCGAATAACCGGTGACGTCGCCGCCAAAGACCAGCATCGACTTTACGCCGGCGCCGCGACGAGGCCGGCCCGGCCGCCAGGAACAAGCCAACCACACGCCCACGGTGTTTGTACTCAATAAAGCTAACTGGCTGCCGACCAACGCCCAATAATGAAAGCCATACCAGGCCAAAGTAATCCCGACACTGTAACCGACCACGATTGAAGCGAACGCTATGCCACTCAGGACAAAGAACCGCATTTGGCGTCGGAGCAGAGCTTCATGCTGCACGCCCAAACCGCCGATCAGGAATCCAAAGGCAGTAACCACAGTGATCATCGTCAGGCGAGGTTCTGCAAAGAACAGCGAGACCCCCGGGGCCGCCAGCATCGTCAGCAACATGATCCCAACGCTGATTGCCACATTCACCCAGAATAAGGTGCTGATCTGATCATAGTTGATCTGGGCGCGCTGAATGGTCGCCAGCGAGAGCCCCATGTCCTTGAACATGCCAACAAAATTAGTGGCCAAAGCCACCATCCCAACCAGCCCGTAATCCTGAGGCGTCAACAGACGGGCCAGCACCACCGTCGCCAAAATGGTTACGGCGAATTTCATCCCGTGGGAGAACATCGTGACCAGCCCACCACGTGCCGTGCGTCCGCCAATCGCGCCCATCAGATGATCGGTGCGAAAGTGCCTCCGGCTATCGGGTGCCTCGTCCTGCGACATCAATTTTTTCCGATCCTTAGTCTTCAGGCTGGCTTCTTCTTCAGGATCGCGACCGTTCGCTGCTCGCTATCACCGTCGCTGTAATCTGCAACCGCGCTGACTTCAAAAGCAATCGACCGTCCGAGCTCCCTGAAGTGACTCTCCATGTCCTCGCGCAGCTCGCCCTCATGCCCTTCGTAAATCATGAATGACCACGGCACTCGCGCCAGGGCGTCCAACCATCCCAGGTGCCCACGCACGGCAAGATAAGAGACTACGCAATTCTCCAGGCGTGGTCGCAGGAATGAGGGAAGGTTTTCTTCGACAGGTTGGGCGATGTTAATGTCTCCCCCGGTGGTTGAGAAACGAGTACAGCCCAGCGACAGAAGAAGTTTTTCCGTATGCGGAACAACGTATGCGCGGTCCCAACCGTGACACCACCCGGCGCCGAGCTTGAGGTATTGCGCCATCATCATGCCGATGTTGCAGCCAATATCCAGCACCAGGCGGTCCTTAACGGAAACACCACAAGACTCCATCAGGCGATTCAATACGGCTATTCTTTCGCTAACCCCACGCTTTCCCGGCAGACTAACTCCGGGTACGGATTGATACAGGTAACGGCCCCCTCTCAATATGCTCTTATCGCCAAAATGGGATTTTTCCGCGGCTTCGATGGCCACCGCTGTCAGGTATGATTCGTAATCGGCGAGAAAGAAATTCTGAAAATCTATGTATCTAAATGCCCCGAGCTCATCGGT
This sequence comes from Pyrinomonadaceae bacterium, assembly GCA_036726305.1. Taxonomy (GTDB): domain Bacteria; phylum Acidobacteriota; class Blastocatellia; order Pyrinomonadales; family Pyrinomonadaceae; genus JAOAPY01. The sequence continues at coordinate 2,099 of DAIMCP010000052.1, forward strand.
CAGCGCATTATTACCACAGGTTGGGCATTCGAATTCCTCATCATCGAAACCATCGGGGGGAAGGGCCTTAAGCACTCCCTTTTGATCCAGCGCTCGAAGTTTTTCCACTCCGGCTGTGCATTGGGCCATTGAAGGAACGCCCCCGCTGATGTGCTCAATAACATAGGCAACCCATAAATTATTGCCACTCTGAAGTTCAAGCAGATCGTAAAGTCGCGGACCAAGACCCTCGTTATGCAAGAGGTTGGCTACCAAAGTGAGATGTTTGTGATCATGAACCAGCCGCGCCTGTAATTGACTGTCCCCCTTGGTAACAATGTTCACGTAAATATTGTCAGCCAGGCCTCCCTGGCTTTTTACGATCTTTAGCCCGGCGTTTTCCGGATAATCTGACAACAGCCGATAAAGACCTGTCCTCTTTGCGGCTTCTGGCGACAAATAGAGAGCATGACCACCTTCGCTGAAAGTCACTCCGCACGAAGTCACATGGTCTCGGATGGGAACCCCGCTGGAAAGATCCGGATCCTCGACCGCAACCCTCCGCGGCGCCTGTAAAGGGAGAATTTGCTGCCATGGCGTCGGCTTGCCAAATGCTTGTTTAAGAAGTCCGTTGCCGCCAATCCGGCGAGCAGTCTTGTATTCCGCGGTGACCCGATCCTTCCACCTTCCAGCTGTTCTGTAAGACCCGGGGAAATGAACGGACAGCCAGCCTTTGGCAGAGCGTTTGCCCGCTTCGATGATGAACGTCTCGGGATCCTGATAGCGAGCATAGGCTATTCTTCCCTCTTCGGAGAGGCGCCATTGATAACGCTCCGTAATTAGCCAGCCGGCTTTGATTGGCGCTACGCAGCCAAAGGTCATTTGCTCAAACGCCTTCAAATCCGCATCCTTGGGCCTGCCGCTACCGTTTTGCTCCGGCGGCTGTTCGCCTCGCATTCTCACGCTTATATCGTCGATTGGCAGACCGTCGGGTTCAGCCAGAAGCATTTCAAAAATTTTCCGAACAGAAACACCGATCTGCCTGGTTTTATCGTTACTCATTTCGTTTCTTCCCGCTGATGCAATTCATTGGTGCGCCGCCAAATCAGGAACCTCTTCTCTTCCCCAGCGTCCTTCTCTAAGTAATTGATTAACACTATCGCTTGCCTATCTCTGAACCCTCACATCCGCCTGTTCGCGAATGGGCTCCCACCGCGCGTAACGCTCGCCGCTTAAAAACTTAAACAGGGCCAGCAACGACGCGAGATTGGCCAGCACAAAGTACTGCGGCAGCGCCAGAAAACGATTGTGGACACCAAAACGCTCAAGCGCCCAACCGCCTGCCGCCAACCCGTAAAAGAACAGTTGCGAGACTAAGAGCGCCGCAAAGAACCCGGATCCCGCGGCCAGAATGCTCGAAGTAATCAGGATTCCCAGGAGGAACAGCGGCACCATGTACCGCATGATCTTATGCGACCAAAGCTGCACTGCAAAAAAACCGCTGCGCCTGGGATTTAACATTGCCCGATGCCGCCAAAGATCTGTAAAGGTCTGGGTGATAACCCGGACGCGCATTCGCAGTTCGTTATCGGTGCGCCGGTTTGTGTCTTCGGTGCATACGGCACGTTCTTCAAAAACTGCGCGCAAACCCTGCTCGACCATCTTTGTGGCAATGAGGAAATCGCTACAAGCCTCATTGTAAAGAGGCACGTATGCTGAGCGGCGAACTGCATACAAACACCCGGAGGCACCGATTAATGAGCAGACGCGACTTTCGTGCTGCTTCAGGAATGTCTCATAGCCCCAATACGAGCGCGCACCACGTCCGACGCTCGAGGCGGTGGGATCAACGTAAATCAGCCGGCCAGCCACACAACCAACAGAGGGATCGGCAAAGCTTGGCGCGATTGCGCGCAACACGTCCGAGTTGTAATGCGTGGTCGCGTCAGAAAACAAAATGATCTCGCCCTTTGCCTGAGCCACTGCGGCATTTTGACCTGCAGTCTTACCCAGCCGTTCAGCTTGCCGGCAAACACGCACACCGCGGTCTGCAAAGCCCAGCGCAATTTCGTCCGTTCGATCGGTAGAACAGTCGGAGGCCACTATGATCTCAAGTTTGTCTGTCGGATAATCAAGCGCCAGGGTGTTTTCCAACTTCGTTGCCAGGTCTCGCTCCTCATTGTATGCTGCAATAACCACGCTGACGGTTGGCGTCCAATCTGCGCGTAGAACCGGTCGCGCTCGAGACCGGGCCATTAGGTAGAGCAAGCCGGGATACCCTACGTAGGTGTACGCCAGCGCCCCGACGCTGAACCAGAATAGCATCTCAACTATTGTACTGAGTGTCATCGTTACTGGGGCACGGAACGCGCGGATTCAAGGCCGGAAGCCATGCTCTGCCGGAGCCCTCTTTCCGTTACTGTGGCATTTCCCAACTCTTCCCCCTTTTCGCTTTCAGTGCCTGACTGATAGAGGCGATCCAGTGCTATTGCGTAGCCCACCAGATAGTAGAGGTACCAGAGATAGGCGACTGAAAGAAAGAAGCTGGAGACCATATAGCCTATCAAGCTTGCCTCCAACCCGACGGCCAAATAGTAATATTGCGAAGTCTTGCGCGTCGCGGAAGTCTCCCGGCCGATTCGCCTGAGCCTTTTCAGGGGGGTAATCAAAAATAGTACATAGAACACCAGTGCCGGAATACCCATCTCGGAAGCTACCTGAGTATAAGCATTGTGCGAGGCATGATTGACATCAGAATAGAGGATGTAATTGGCCATTCCTACCCCAAACAAGGGATGATGAATGGCAATAAACAGAGATCTCTTGAGCTCTTCGCGACGCTGTACCCCTGAATCATCGGTGGTGCTGGCGATGCGAGATTTGTACCCACTGGGAGCCAACAAAAAAAACAGAAGCAGCGCAATTGGCAGGCCGGTAGCGATCAGAAATTTATTGCTTTTTGCTAATCTCCAAGCCAACATCGCAGCCACGCAAATAATCCCAACAAAACCACCACGGGAAAAAGTCACAATGACGCCAACACTGATCAATATGGCGCAGCCGGCAAAAAAGAGCTTCTTCAGTCCCCCACGAGAGGCAAGAAACAAGCCTATGGCCAGCGGGACCATTGTCACCAGGTGCAGCGCCAGGTCGTTAGGATTATCGAAAAGGTTGCCGAGCGTTCCGCGAATTCGATTGAAGGACAAATCGTGCAGGAATCTTCCCATCCTGTAATCGTTGATAGCAAACGCGCTGACGACGCAGCTGGTGATCAAGGCTAAGAGCAGCATGGCTTTCAGACGCTTGTCGGTGCGCACGACATTGATCATCACGATAAACATCACAACCACTTTGAGAAACTCGTTGAAGCCGTTGAAGGCCACGGATTTGTCGAACGCCACCGGAATTGAAAGCGCACCGGTCAACAGTAGCAGCAGAACCAAATTGACTTCTCTGGGACGAGCAGTAAAGCTCCCTTCGAGGCCAAATTGAGTAGGGAGATAGACGATTAAAGTGAGGATCGCCACGAAGAAAGCCATTGAGGTTGCCCAGGACAACCAGGAAACTAGTTCGTAGGGTCGAAAGTAAACGATGATCGTGAACAGAAACAGTCCCGCAAAGGCAGCCCCGTGGCCCCGCTTTAGAGTTACTTCTAACTGCTGCTTGCTCGTTGCCGCCACCGGCGATGCGACTTGTCTTTGCTCCGGCTTGCGGTCAACTCTGGGACGCAAGATGCCGGCATCCGGCAAGCTCCGTCCTGACCAGCCTTCGATGTCTGCCTCGCCCTCATCGCCGCCGGGGCTTTTTCGCATGACGGGCTCGTAATCTATGATGTGCGGTTTCTGGGGCATCCTCTTGTGGTTCGGGGAGCGAAAACTCTTCGCGCCAACAGTATAACCGGAACTGCTGCGCCTCACGATCCGGGAATGGTTTCTTCTAAAACAAATGGAAGCTGCAACGTATTCAACGCGCAGCTTCCACCTGGACTCTTAAAGGCGAGACGTGGGGTTCCAACTCGCTCGCGGTGGTTAGAACAGCGGTGCCGGCTAGACTGCCACCTGCTCCTGTGTACTCGCCAGGACGAGACCTCGAACTCGTTCCCGCAAAGCGCTTTCAAAACGCCGTGCTTCCTCAACTTCGCCAAATGAAAGGGCGCGCAATTCCTGTTCAATACGCCGGCGATAGTCCGAGACCAGGGAATCGGAAACTCCGAGGACCGCTGCAACCTCCAGCTGGGTTGAATTTTCGGAAGCCAGATAACAATGCCACAGCACGCCGAGAATGCGATTGTATTGTTTCACCTTGCCGCGCACGGTCTCGTGCAAATTCTTTAAGAACTGGTCGACGAATCCAGCCGCCTCGTCCTCAGACTCGCGCCGCAACAGACCTTGTTCCGGAGTGTCACGTCGATCCACTGGTTCGAACTGGTAACGCTCGTGATCATTGTCATCGGTTTCCAGCGGCACGAGATAAATGTCCATCACCGGCAGGCGGGACATCACCAGGCTACGTAGCGTGCGCACGTCAACCGGGGCATCGACGGCATCCAGGACAGAGACAATCAGATCCTCCAGGTCAGAGTTACTGATTACCACCTGAGAGTCTCCAGTGCAGCCCACCATGCGGGTGTCTCGTTGGCGTACAGGAACCATGTGAGCGCGCTGTTCGAGATCATGATGGTCACGACGGCGTTTATTGTCCGCCCACTCACTTAGTCCATAAATACGGTCGGCCAAACGTCGATGTGGCTCGTCGTCAATTCCACTGGTATCGAACCGGCGAAAATTAGAACTTGCTTGAATCAGAGTTGAAATACGGCGAGCCAGACGATAGCTTTCCGGATGGCGCTTGCGAAGCTCGGCCGTGAGCAGGTTGGTCAACTCGATCTGACTGATCTCGCACTCGATCTCATAGTCAGTCATGTTCGTGTCGAGATAGTGTTCAAAGCGATTCTTGCTCAGCAATTGCACAAACAATTCCTGAGTAAGATCTGTATGGGCGCTACTGCCTCCCTCTTCAACCAACAGTCCTGCATTTCTGGAAGCGCGCACCAGAGGATGGTGCGACACGATGCGATGCAACTCGCTCCACAGCCGGTTGACATCCGAAGAGCGAAGGCTTTCCACCCACTTGCCGCTCTTCGAGTAGCGTTCGGGCGTCGGACGCGACACACGGGCGGTTTTCCCCTGCGGCGGAGCGGCTGGTGTGACTTCAAGTTGGCTTGGATAATCTTGGCTTAGGGGTTTCACTTGGTTTTCTTGAGCCGGGATGGCTATTTGTTGTTTTGTTTATTGAGCGATGAGGCTCCAGCTAGTCCGCATAACGGGCCTGATGATTGCAAGTGTGAACACTGCCTGGTAAACGTGAGAGAGTCAGAAGAGGTAATCGAAAATCTCGGGGACTGGGACTTCGCAGCTATTTCAAGGGCGAGGTTTTCGGGACATCCTGTGAACGCGCGAACCTAAGGACGCGAAAAGCTGGAATGCACTTTTACCTGGCCGCTTCGGGGGGTTTACCCAACCATGAATTGGAGGGCTTTCCGGGATAGCAAGGGAGCAACGCCCTTGACTGACGAAAGGATGTTACCAATAAAACGAAAATTGAGCAACAAGTTTTTACATAGGGCTCAACGTATTGATTTCATTAGAAAAAAAAGTTGTTTAAAGGCCCTGAGAATATGGAAACTCAGTTCGATTGACTCTTTTCACCAGCTGACCAAGCGAAATGCGTCTTTTTTGACCGGATCGTTGAGGATTGCAGCTTTACTTGCCCCTGGCTAATTCCTCAATGCGTGGACGCCTTGGCCCAGATCATAAGGGCTTGACGGTTTTGGCAGCTAATCTACGCATTTTTTAGGGGAAGAATAATGACTTCTTCAGGTGTCGCCTCTTTCACAAAACAGGCCGCTTGCCCCTCTTCTCAGATATTACTCAAGTACCGGCACAATACCCTGGCGCCCGAGTTGACGCAGTTGGTGGCCTGGCACCTCGAAGAGTGCGACTTCTGTTGGTCGGAGATGAATCTGCTCCACCATCATAACCACTCGTCACCAGCAAAAGAAGAAAACCGCCCCCCGTCTATTCCGGTGAACCTCAGAGTCCTGGCCGAAGCACTACTTTTCAGCCGCCGCCCGCGCCCGATAAAACCCAAGCGACAAAGAGGTTCGAAC
>DAIMCP010000052.1:8346-17205 GCA_036726305.1 Pyrinomonadaceae bacterium
TTCCCTCGCCAAGTCTGGACACAACAGCCACGTCGCCCCCGTGGGCACGTGCCAGATGTTTGACGATAGCCAAACCCAGACCCGTTCCTCCCAACTCTCTCGAACGAGCTCGATCTACACGATAAAACCGTTCGAACAATCGTTGCAGATGTTGCGCTGGTATTCCCTCGCCTGAGTCATCAACAAATATCCGATCACAAGTTCCATTTTCGTGTCTGACAGTCACCCTGCCGCCAGCCCGATTGAACTTGATGCCATTGTCGATGAGGTTAGTCAGCATTTGTTCGAGTCGGCGAGGATCCGCGAAGACGGTAACGTCATCGCCCACCTTATTCTCCAGTACCACTTCTCGAATCAGCGCGCTACTGGAAAGTGACGTGATTACATCGTTAACAATATGCTGCAACGATATCTCTTCCCTGCTCACTTCAATATTGCCGGCTTCGATGGCGCTTAATTCCAGAATATCGTCAATCAACCCGTGCATGCGTGTGGCGTTGCGGCGGATGATGGCCAGAAACCGCTGGCTGTCGGCCTCGGAAACATCAGCACCTTCAAGGGTCTCGATAAAAGCGAGAATGGCCGTTAGCGGCGTGCGCAATTCATGTGAAACATTTGAAAGAAATTCCTGCCGCACGTGTTCCAGCCGCTCCAGCTTAGTCACATCAAAGAAGACCCCGATGGCGCCTTGCACAGCTTCTCCATCATTTGCCAGGAGTGGCATTACGCGCAGGTCAAAGATCCTACGTTCCGGACCGTGAGTTTCGACTTTGACTCCGGAACGTTCCTCTCCCTTCAGGGCGCCCAGGAATGCTCCATAGATCGAGGGGTTTCTTGTCAATTCAGTGAGGCGGCGCGACTGTAGCGTTTCCGCCGATCGCGTGAACAGCTGATAGGCAGCAGGGTTTGAAGCGACCACACGCATGTCGCTGTCAACGACCAGCAGACCTTCTCGCATTCCGCCCAGAGTGGCTGCGAACAGCTTTCCCAGCGCGAAAATTTGCGCGCTGGGCGAATCGGTTGGCGGTCCGTTCTGTGGCGCGAGAGATTTGCTCGACGTTATAGAGGGGCGGGAAAGCGAAGACTTCAATGCTACGCCAGCCAATACCGCCAGAATAAGCGCGGCAAACTGAAAGACGCTAAAAGAGGGGGCCAGAGCCAGGGCTCCCAGCCCGGCAATGCATGCCAGCAACAACCAGTAATATTGACGCTTCATTCCCTTGTAGAGTCTACGGCTTCTTGCCGCATCCGGTGAAGCGATAGCCCACTCCGACTACGGTTTCAATGCACTCGCCGCAATCCCCAAGTTTCTGCCGCAGCCGGCGAATATGCACGTCCAGTGTCCGCGCATCGCCGTAATAGCTGTAGCCCCAAACGTTGTCGAGCAACTGCTGGCGAGATACCACTCGATCGGGACTCTTAGCCAGAACAGAGAGCAGGGTGAACTCTTTGTTGGTGAGTTTGATCCGCGTGCCGTTGCAGACGACCCTGATATCGCTGAAGTCAATAGTCAGCTGATCGTCTTCATAGCTACGGGCGGCGCCCTCGTCCGTGCGCCTGAGGACCGCACGTACTCTGGCTAACAATTCCCGGACCGAAAAAGGCTTGGTGATGTAGTCATCGGCGCCCAAATCCAGGCCGGCCACACGGTCCGATTCAGAGCTTTTTGCGGTCAGCATCAGAATCGGCGTTCGCCGCGTCAGCGGCTCCCGGCGCAAACGACGACAAAGCTCGCTGCCGCTCATGGCCGGCAACATCAAATCAAGAATGATAAGTACCGGGGGATTGCGCTGATTGAGGGCCTCAACCAGACCTAGTTCTCCGGTGGCGGCAATGACAGTGCTGAGCCCTTCGCGTTCCAGGTTATATCTCAAACCCTCGGCGATATCCGCGTCGTCCTCGATTATCAGGACAGGTCGGGCCATGGCTTCAATGAATGTGCTTGATGATGGCGGCTTCCGCCATGTACACGGTCAGCTCGCAAATATCGGTTACGTAGTCCCCAATTCGTTCCATATGTTTGGCCACAAACAGCAAACGAGCATCACGCGTTGCAGTAGCAGGCTCAGATACCATCATGGCGATCAGGTCGTGGAAGAGCTGATTGTAAAGAGCGTTTATTTCCTTGTCGCGTTTGATGATTTCACGCGCCGCGTTGGCATCGCGGGCCGTAAAAGCATCGAGGGCGCCGCGCAACATCGCTGAGGCGTGGTCGGCCATACGCTGGAGGCTGCCGCTCAGTTTGATTTCGGGTTCGGTGTTTAGGTCGATGGTAGCCCGTGCGATATTGCAGGCATGGTCAGCGATTCGTTCCAGCAGAGGCGCCATTTTGACTGCGGAGATGACGAAGCGCAGGTCGCGGGCTGCCGGCTGGCGCAAGGCTATGATGTCGACGCACTGCCGGTCGATCTCGACCTCCATCCGGTCGATTTCATCGTCGTGTTCGAGCACTTCACGAGCAGTCGCATCGTCGCGCGCTGCAAGTGCGTTCATCGCCCGCTCGAGTGCCCGTTCTGCTTCGCCACCGAGCAACAGCACCCGGTCACGCAATTCGTTTAATTCGTCGTCGAGATGGCGGTGGTATTCCATAATCAAATTAGGGGCTTTAAGCCCTTGGTCTTTCGTTCTTCCTCGCGCCCGCAGCACACTTCTGAAATTTTTGCCTGGAGCAGAGGCCAGAGACAAAAGAGCCAAAAGCCGAAGACCCAGGACCTTCGTCAGCCAAACCTTCCGGTGATGTAGTCCTCAGTAACCTTTTGATCCGGCGCGGTGAAAATTCTTTCTGTTGGGTTCACTTCGATCAATTTGCCCAGCAGGAAGAACGCCGTACTGTCAGAGACGCGCGCCGCCTGCTGCATATTGTGGGTCACGATCACAATTGTGTAACGCTTCTTGAGATCGACGATCAGCTCTTCGATTTTTGAAGTGGCGATCGGATCCAGGGCGGAAGCGGGCTCGTCCATCAATATTACCTCAGGCCTAATCGCGAGCGCTCGTGCAATACACAATCGTTGCTGTTGCCCTCCCGACAGGCCGAGTGCAGATTGATGCAGGCGGTCCTTCGCCTCATTCCAGAGCGCAGCGTCCTTGAGTGCCTGCTCGACGCGATCGGCAAGTTCGGCTTTGCTCCTGGTTATCCGGTTAATGCGAAGACCATAGGCCACATTATCGAAGATCGACTTGGGAAAGGGATTCGATTTTTGAAACACCATACCCACGCGCCGGCGCAAATCCACGACATCGGTGCCGGGGGCATAAATGTCGCTGCCGTCGATGGTGACTTCTCCTTCAACTCTGGTTCCCGGAATCACATCGTTCATGCGATTGAGCGTCCTCAGAAAGGTAGACTTGCCACATCCGGAAGGACCTATCAAGGCCATCACAGCCCGCTCGGGAATAGCCAGGGAAATGTTATGCAGCGCTTGAGAGCGGCCGTAAAAGAAGTTCAGATCGCGAACCGTTATTTTGACTGCGGCAGCTGCTGAGCCAGCGGTCCGATTATGCGGGAGCGCGAACTGATGGGCAATTTTCGGCGTCGTAGCTGACATCGTCAAAACTTCTTGCGGGTAAAGAATCGCACCACAATGTTTATTCCCAAAATCAAAGTCATCAATACCAGGGTGGCTGCCCAGGCCTGCGCATGCCACTCGTCATAGGGCGAAATTGCATAATTGTAAATCTGCACCGTAAGCGACGCGATTGGTTGATCCAGATAGTGGCTGAAAAATCGGCTGCCAAAAGCTGTGAAGAGTAATGGCGCCGTTTCACCCGATACCCGCGCCACAGCCAGCATCGCCCCGGTTGCAATTCCCGAGGCGGCAGCCGGGATGACTACTCCCAGAGTCACTCGCCATTGAGGCGCGCCCAGAGCTAAAGCGCCCTCGCGCAGATTCTGCGGCACCAGCCTGATCATTTCTTCGGTTGTCCGCGCCACAATGGGGATCATGATTAGGGCCAGCGCGATTCCTCCAGCAAAGGCCGAGAAATGCTTCAACGGCAACACTACAACTGCATAAACGAAGACTCCGGTAACAATCGAAGGTATGCCGGTCAGCGTATCGACGATGAAGCGCACCAGACTCGCAAAGCGACCGGCACCAAACTCAGAAAGATAAACTCCAACGGCAATGCCCAGGGGCATTCCAGCCGCAGACGAGAGCAACAACAGCACTACTGATCCGAGGATGGCATTGCCGATGCCCCCGCCTTCACCCACCGGGCGAGGACTATCCAATAAGAACCGTAAGCTGATTGAGCCGATTCCCTGCCAGGCGATGTAAGCAAGAATAACCAGCAGCACTCCAACCGCAAAGAGGGTACAGGCAGCCGTGAAAGCAGTCATGGCTGCGCTGGCCATCCGCCGCTGCCGGTCGCCCGGGCTCAAAGATCTTTGTAGCTCGCTGTCCAGACTAATCCTTTCCGGTAGTGGCAAGCGCGATGCACGCTCAACACCGAAGTAATAGTTGTGCCGCTCAGGCCGAGGCCCCGCTCTTGCGGGTTACGTTCCAAACCAGCACTCGCGCCAGACCATTTACCACGAACGTTACGAAAAAGAGGATCAATCCCAACTCCACCAGTGCGCTCAGGTAAAGATCCTGCGTGGCTTCGGTGAACTCGTTCGCAATGGCCGAGGCGATGGTATAAGACGGTGCAAAGAGCGAGGCGCTGATTTGCGCGCGGTTACCGATAACCATTGTCACCGCCATCGTCTCGCCCAACGCTCGTCCCAGACCCAGAATGACCGCGCCCGCAATTCCCGGTGCGCCATTGATGAGCACCACGCGCGTCGTTTCCCACTTCGTGGCTCCCAGCGCCAGGGCCGCTTCACGTTGCGTGTTGGGAACTGCGGACAACACATCGCGCACGACCGCCGAAATGATTGGCGTGACCATGATCGCCAGGATGATACCCCCGGTCAGCATGCCAATCCCCGTGACTGGACCCTGAAACAGCGGCAACCAACCAAACCAGTGCGCCAGTGGCGGTTCGACGTGCACGCGAAGAAAAGGTGCGAGGACAAAGATTCCCCACAACCCGTATACGACCGAGGGGATGGCCGCCAGTAATTCCACCAGAAATGTTACCGGCCTGGCCACATAATGCGGCGCCTGCTCCACCAGAAAGACTGCAATCCCCAGGGACAGCGGGACGCTGATCAAGAGCGCCAGCAGCGATGAAACCACTGTGCCGTAGATAAACGGTAGAGCGCCGAATTCGCTTTTGACCGGATTCCACTCGCGACTCCAGAGAAAGCTGAAGCCAAATTGGCGAATCGAAGGCAGAGACTTGGCCGCAAGCGCAATGATCATCGCGCCCACGACCAACAGCACTGCGAGCGCTGCCGCAAACATCAAGGCGCGAAAAATCGCGTCGCCGGCATTGCCTGTAGGCGACAGCGCTCGCCGCAAACGTCGGACGAACTGCAGTCTGTCACCGCCGGTGGTAGCTGTCATGCTTGAGTTTATTGTCGGACACGTTTACCGCAATGGCTTGCCGCCCGCCGTGATCGAATTGATTTTCGCCTCCGCTCGTTTGACTATGTCTGGGGGGAGCGGTGCATATAAGAGGTCACGGGCAAACTTTTCGCCATCGTGAATTCCCCACCAAAGGAAATCCACCAGGGCTTTGCCTTTGATCGCATCTTTCTGTTCCTTGTAGGCCAGTATGTAGGTGTAGCTGGAGATTGGATAAACGTCCGCCCCGTTGGCATTTGTTATAGACACACGCAAATCATCTGGCGTGTTGGCCGCCGAGGCAGCCGCCGCGGCAGTCACTGCGTCGATAGTCGGCTCGACAAATTTGCTGCTCGCGTTTTTAATTGCCGCGACCGGCAATTTGTTCTGTTTGGCATAGGCCAATTCCACATAGCCAATCGTGTTCGGCTGGTTCTTTACTTGTCCGGTTACACCTTCATTACCCTTGCCGCCCTGGCCTACCGGCCATTTGGGCGACTTGTCAGTGCCGACTTTCTCTTTCCATTCTGCACTGACTTTTGCGAGATAGTCGGTAAAGACATAAGAGGTGCCACTGCCATCAGCGCGATGGACGACTGTGATGTCGGTTGCGGGCAGGTTCACCCCAGGGTTGTCGTTCTTGATGCGCGCATCATTCCATTTCGTTATCTTGCCGAGAAAGATATCGGCGACCACATCCCCGGAAAATCGCAGCGACTGAGCGACGCTCTGCAGGTTGTAGGTCAAGACGACGGCACCCAGGACGGTGGGGATATGTATGAGCGCGCCCGGGGCGGCCTTCAAGTCTTCGTCCGTCATGGGCGCATCTGAAGCGCCAAAGTCCACAGTCTGCGATTGGATTTGTTTGATTCCGCCGCCCGAACCAATGGACTGATAGTCGATCCGGATAGTTGGGTTGAGCTTGCCGTATTCACTGACCCACTTCTGGTAAAGCGGGTTGGGAAATGTCGCCCCCGCCCCCTGCAGGCTGATGTTCCCCCCCGATCCGGCGCCTCCGCGACTTCCGGGGCTGCAAGCCAGAGCAGAAAGAGTAATGATTACGACTGCAATCCAGGCAATAATTCGGGACGTTTTGTTTGACAAAGCCTTTTCCTCACTTAGGTGGCGGTCTGGTTGGAATGACCGCCCACTCTAGTCGCCGCGTGTTACATCTATCTGAATTCAAACTGAAGTTTTTGTTAACCGGCGGGGATCCTAAGGAAGAGAACTTGTGATACGCGCATCCTGCGCGATACTCGCGCGCGTTGACCCCTTGCCACTACTTTGCGCCCGAATTGTCGATCTGGGCGCCCTCGGGCTTACAATCAACAGTCTTGAGAACCCTGGCCCATAAGCAACTCCTTGGATACGTGGTGGCCGTCGTCGTCATTGCGGCGGCCACTGCGGTCCTCAAAGTCTGTGGCAGCCACGTCAATCACACTACAGTGGCGTTGACCTTGTTGCTAATAGTTCTCTTCGTCGCCACGGCCTGGGGATCAGAGCCAGCGGTCTTAGCTGCTCTGTTGGCAGTCGCTTGCTTCAACTTTTTCTACCTGCCTCCAGTCGGCACGTTTACGATTGCGGCGCCTGAGAATTGGATCGCACTCTTCGCGTTTCTGGTAACGGCCATCACCGCCGGTCAGCTTTCGGCGCGCGCCCGGCGACGAGCAGAGGAAGCGAATGACGCACGCCAGGAGATCGAGCGGCTCTATCATGAACTGCAGGATACCTTCGAGCGATCGAGCCAGGCGAAAGCTCTCAAACAAAGTGAGCGTCTGAAATCGGCGCTCCTGGATGCGGTAACGCACGACCTGCGCACGCCGCTGACCGCAATCAAAGCTTCGGTGACCATGCTGCTCGAGGACCAGCGTGCGGTTGCCCATGGTGACACGGGCGAGCGGTTGGCCGACGAAGGCCGGCAGGAAATGCTCGAGATTATCAACGAAGAAGCCGACAGGCTCGATCGTTTCATCGGAAGTCTGATGAAATTGGCGCGCATCGAGGCGGGCGAGATGCAACTGCAGCGGCAAGCCTGCCGGCTCGACGGAATAATAATCGCGGCTACCAAACGAGCAGAGCCCCGGACACAGGACCACCGGATTGAACTATGGCTCGACGACGAATTGCCGGCGGTCGAAGTTGACGAAGCGGCGCTGGCTGAAGCCATCTATGTGTTGGTTGATAACGCGGCAAAGTATTCCGAGCCCGGGTCGGTTATTAGAGTCACCGCGAATGCAGGCGCAGATCAAACGGTGCGTGTGATCGTTGAAGATCAGGGGCCGGGCATACCGGTCGAGCTACGTGAACGCGTCTTTGACAGGTTCTTCCGTGCGATGCGCGATGGCGATCAAGCTAAGCCGTCGGGATCTGGCATGGGCCTGGCCATCGCCAGAGGCATTGTCGAAGCACACGGAGGGCGCATCTGGGTTGAAGATGGTGCGGACGGCATCGGCGCGCGTTTTATTGTGGAGCTGCCGATTGGTGATAGCCAGTCAGCAGCCCCTTAGGGACCGCATGTTTATGGCAGTGGCTTCCCAGCGGGTTGCTGAAGAACCAATACGATCAACGAACCGACACGAAGCAAGGCACGAAGAAGAGACTGAATTCGAGCTATTTCGTGTTATTCGTGGATCGTTCCTTTGGCTTGCCGATGCCCACCAGGGCTCAGGAATCAAGCATGTCTGACAAACAACGCATTCTTATCGTGGACGACGAGCGGCAGATTACGCGCGTGCTAAGCCGCGGACTCGCGACGAAGGGTTATGACGTTCACGTGGCCGCGGACGGTGAAGCTGCGTTGCAGACGTTCAGCGACTGGCATCCGGATCTCATCGTCACCGATCTATCAATGCCAAACATGGGCGGCCTCGAGCTCTGCCGCCGGCTGCGCGGGTTCTCCGAAGTTCCCATTATCGTTCTATCCGTGAAAGGCGACGAGCACGCAAAAGTGGAAGCACTTGACGCGGGCGCTGACGACTATGTTACGAAGCCATTCGGCATTGACGAGCTGCTCGCTCGCATACGCGCGCACCTGCGTCGCGCGCCGGGCGCACAAAACGCCGCAAAGAATGTTTTGGAAGAAGGTGACTTCAGGATTCAACTGGAGGAACGCAGGCTGACCGTCAAAGACCGGGACGTGCACCTGACGCCCAAGGAATACGACCTGATGCTCTATCTGTTGCGCCATCCGGCGAGAGTCCTTACGCATCGCGCCCTACTCGGCGCGGTTTGGGGTGGTGATTACACCGGACAGACGGAGTACCTGCGGGTCTTTATCGGCCAGCTCAGAAAAAAGATTGAGATAGATCCCGCCCACCCAAGATACATCCTCACCGAGCCGTGGATTGGATACCGCTTCAGGCCGGGTGATTAGAGAAAACGGGAAGGCAGTAGGCAGTAGGCAGTA
>DAIMCP010000052.1:17305-36943 GCA_036726305.1 Pyrinomonadaceae bacterium
CCGCTTCAGGCCGGGTGATTAGAGAAAACGGGAAGGCAGTAGGCAGTAGGCAGTAAGCAGTAAGGCGGTACGTCGTTTCTGCCAATGACTTTTTGGCTTCCAAGCACTAGGTGAATTACCTGCTGCTTTCTGCCTGCTGCTTTCTCTTCTCTTTACGAACTCCTTACAAACCCCTTACTCCATCCTTATGAGAGCAGGCGTAGCTTCATTGTATGGACAATCAAGGAACCAAACCCAACGTCTGGTCATGGGAAGTTGCCGGCGCCCTCTGCTGCTTTACCGGTGGGATGGGAGCTGCTTTACTCGGATGCCTCCTGACGGCAATCACCTGGGTGCTCGGCGAACAACTGCATCCCTGGCTACACGGAATCGGCACGGCGCTTTTCATAGTCACGATTCCGTTGTTGATCCTCTCAGGCTATTGCCTTGACTGGGAGGAACGCGGATCAAAAAGGGCCGAGACCCGCGAGGGTGCGGGCCAGCGATGAGGCAGTCAATGCCGGTAATCGAAGTGCGACTGTTTCAAGTGTCCGGACTGTTACTCCTGTTGCGTTTCATTGCGCGCCTGGAAAGATATTTCTGGACACAGGCGCAGCGCGATTGGGACGCGGAGAGCGACCGTGGCTAGCGAAACCCCGCCGCGGGCAGTCACAAGTACGGCAAGGGTGGTCGTCGCCACCTCAGTGATGTTGTCGTTTATTTCGTTTTGGCGAGCTGCTGCTATTGTCCTGAATGACCTCGGTTCGTCTGCCTATTACGTCGGCGGCATCGCGGAGCAGGCAGTGGGTCGCGCGGCGCCATGGTTCATTCTCGGCGTGATGCTCTTCTCATACGCTGTGCGTGCTGTTTATGTTGAGTCGTGCGCAATGTTCACGCGCGGCGGCGTCTATCGAGTCGTCAAGGAAGCTGAGCAGGCGATTTTTGGCACCCGGCTGGGCGGCATTACGGCCAAGCTCTCCGTCTCCGCCCTGATGTTCGACTACATTCTGACGGGACCAATCTCGGGCGTCTCTGCTGGTCAATACATTGCCGGCCTTGCCGCGCAGACGGTGACTTACTTCGGCCGTCCCTGGTATCCGTCCAAGACTACGATCAACTTCATCGCCGCCGGCATTGCCATCTTGATCACGACCTACTTCTGGTGGCGCAATACTCGCGGGCTACACGAATCATCCGACGACGCGCTGAAGATCATGTACGTGACGACCATTATGGTTGTGGTGTTGATAGTGTGGAGCGGCGCGACGATCCTCATGAGAACCGACGCGCACCGCTTGCCGCCCGCGCCCGTTCCGCAAAACCTAACCTTCAGCCGCGACGCCGTGGGCTGGTTGCCAAACATTTCGCCGGGCGCTCTGCGCGAATTGCCTCCATCGGGCAGCGCAGCTTCCACGAGCGAAGCACAATCTGCGGAGCCACGTTATGGGTTAACCCCAAATGCCGGAGCGTTGCTCGGCCTCGTCGGCATTCTGATGGCGTTCGGCCACTCGTTCCTCGCGATGAGCGGCGAAGAGTCGCTGGCCCAGGTCAATCGTGAACTGGAATATCCAAAGCATCGAAATCTGATCAGGGCCGGTCTGGTGATCTTCATCTACTCGCTGCTCTTCACGTCTCTGGTCTCCTTCCTCGCTTATGCGTTGATTCCTGACCACATCAGAGCGCATTACTCTGACAACCTGATCAGCGGCATCTCTATGTATCTCGTGGGCCCGCTGTCACTGAGACTCTTGTTCCAGGCTTTCATCGTCCTCGTCGGTTTCCTGATGCTTGCCGGTGCGGTCAACACGGCAATCATCGGCTCGAACGGCGTGCTTAATCGAGTTAGCGAGGATGGCGTGCTGACCGACTGGTTTCGCCAGCCGCATAAACGCTATGGCACCACCTTCCGGATGATTAACATCATCGTTATCTTGCAACTGCTGACGATCGTGGGTTCGCGCGGCAACGTCTATGTGCTTGGCGAGGCCTACGCCTTTGGCGTCATTTGGTCGTTCGCTTTCAAGGCGATGGCGATGATGGTCTTGCGCTTCAAGGATCGAGCACCTCGTGAATGGAAGGTGCCGTTCAATGTGAATTATAAGCGGTACGAGATTCCCATCGGGTTGGGTATCATCACCGCGCTGCTCTTCTCGGTAGCCGGGATCAACCTTATTACCAAGCAAGTCGCGACAGTGAGCGGTGTTGCCTTCACAATCTTCTTCTTCATTATCTTCTTCGTTTCGGAGCGCATCAACGAACGCAAACGCGGCGCGGCACCACACGTTGAAGTAGATCAGTTCCGCCTGCAAACTCAGGAGGTCATCTCAAACGAAACCGTTGAAGTACGGCCCGGCGGAACACTATGCCTGGTGCGCGACTACAATACCCTCGGCCAGGTGCGCAAGGCGTTGGAGCTGACGCACACAGGGAAGCGGGATCTGGTTGTGATGACGGTGCAGGTGATGAAAGGGCCCGATGCTGGCCACGAAAACATTGGGGAACAGCACCTCTTTACCACTTATGAGCAACTTCTGTTCAGCAGAGTGATTGCCCTGGCGGAGAAGACAGGCAAGCACGTTGACCTGCTGGTTGTTCCTTCGTCAAACGTTTTCGACGCTGCGGCTCAAGCCGCTGCGCAGCTGGATTCGGTCGAAATCATAGCCGGACGTTCCTCCGTCATGTCACCCGAGGAACAGGCCAGACGAATGGGAGAAGCCTGGGAATCGCTGCCGCACAAACCGAAGCACGATGTCTGTTTCCGAGTAGTTGACGACACGACAATGAGCGACTACTACCTTGGCGCCCACGCCCCGCCGCTCGCCGACAGTGATATCACTGTCATTCACAGGCTCTGGCTTGACGTGACTCGTGAGCAGAGTGGGGCAAACGCACATCACCAGGAAATCGTTACTGTCGCCCTGCGTCTCCTGGAAAAAGCCCTCAAAGGAAAGGCCCGCCGCGGCGTGCTCGAGGACCTACGGACACTTAGGCTGGAACGACAGCAGGCAGAAGGTGCCACGAACGAGGTTAGTACTCTTATCGACTCGAACTCAAACCGGGTTTGAGTAATACAGACTTCAGTCTGTGAACGCGGCAGCCGGAATCACCGACTGAGGTCCGTGCTACGTGCGACCTTGTCCAGTCAGTAGCAGCCGGTAACCAACCTTGATCATCGTGTCGATGGAGAGATGGTAAGGCAGGAGCCTGGTCCGCAAACGATAGATATATACGTGCAAACTTTCAGGATTCAAAGGCTTTTCACCACCCCAGGCGTATTGCCAAAGCTCCTCAGCCGTTACGATGCGATCCGCAGAGCGCGCTAGACGTGAAATGATCAGGAACTCGGTCCGCGGCAACTTGATCGCCTTTCCTTCACAAGCGACATAATAATTTTTGTGCTCGACGCGAAGGTAACCGTCGTCGTAAACATCTTCTTCCCGGGAGCCGGGAACCGGCTGCTCCAGCAATGACATTTCCGTTGTGGACATTGCTATAAGGCGGTTAGAACTTCAATTTGTCGCCGATGGTCGTGGCCAGGCCTGTCACAATCAGCGACAAATGAAATTAGAAGTTCAATCGCAGCGCGAACTGTATCTGCCGGCTGGTGCCCAGACCGACATCCCGAACCACGGTCTGGCGTATCAGGCCGAACGTGCCGCCCGCGGCGGAACTGGCGTAGGGTTGACCCGGCTGTCCGGCAGTGGTTGAACTGAAGGAGTAAACTCCGCCACTTTGCGAGACCGTCGGCAAGGCCAGACTCAAGGTAGAGCCCGGATTGGCGAAGTTCGTGTGATTGAAGATATTGAAGACCTCGGTGCGGAACTCGAGATTTACCGAGTCGGAAAACCGGAACCGCTTGTTCAATACAAGATCAAACTGACTGAAGTTCGGACCACGCAACGCATTTCGTGGCAGGTTGCCGAAGGTTCCTGGATCGGGAGTGGAAAACGCAGCCGGATTCAAAATATTGCGGTCGCTGTCGAGGAAAGGGCTGACTCCGGCGATCAAATTCGGACGACGCACGTTGCGCGAATTGCCCCCGCCCGGCGTGTTGACCACGGCGATAAAACCTGGCGGTAGCGGGTTTGTCGCGTTGATCGCGCCAGGTATTTGCGCGGTAAAACCGCTGGCCAAAGTGGTCGTGACACCGCCGGCACCGGTTGGCACAACGCACCCATTCGCGCTTACGCACTGCATGACGACATCGGGACGGACGATTCCCACTTCAAGCGGCAGCCCCGAGCGCGCGTTAATGATTGTGCCAATCTCCCAATCACCGAGAATAGCGTTCCCTGTCCAGCCCAAATCGTGCTTCTTATTCTTACCGTAGGGCAGGCTGTAAAGAGCGCTCAAGTTGAAGCTGTGGCGGACATCAAAATTGTTATAACCGTCGTCGTAGTCAAAATCTTTCAGGGCGCGCGCGTTGTTAGCTGCTGTGCGCGCTTCGTTCGAGCCGGCGGTATTGCCAAAGCTGCGAGCCCAGGTGTATTGCGAATTCAGGACTACACCGGTGCTGAAGCGACGACCGAGAGACATTTGCAACGCACGATAACTGTCGTGGCCTCCGCTCGTCTTGTAATCGACTTCGGCGTAAGGGTTCTGGACCGAAGAAGTGCCGGAGACGATTGAAAACTCCCGGATGGGCTGATTGACGGCGATTACCCGACCCAACGCATTCGTGCGATTAATGACACCTACCCCGGATGGCAATGCTGTGCCGTCCAGGATGGAAGTCTGTCCCGGCAGAATTCGATTGGCCACGCTGCGCAGGAACAGGTTGCGCCCTTGTGAACCAACAAATGCGGTTGAAAGCGTCAGTTTGCCTGGCAATTCCTGTAGCCATGAGAAGCTGTACTGGTAGACCTTTTCCGGAATCCTATAGTCGTTGGCATAAGCACGCGGCTGATAGGCTCGGTTGTTCGGATTACTAATAAAGGCCGCCGCAATTACAGCCGGATCCTGGGGAAAGGCGTTACTTACATTGCTGATTGTCGAACTGATACGATTCGACTCGATCGGCTGAATCTGGTCTTCAGTCTGGCCGGGTCCGTAGTAGATACCGGCGCCAACGCGCAGTACCGTTTTCCCACCACCGACGAAGCCAGTGCCGGCAGGGTTCGGGGACCAGCTTAGGGCTACGCGCGGTCCGAAGTTGTTCTTCGAAGTGAGTAGTGGATCCTGGCTCGAATCGCGCAGCACACCGGTATCGATGTTAAAGAGTATCTGGCGGTTATTCGCCTCACGCAACGGGGTGTAGTACTCGTAGCGCAAGCCATAATTCAAAGTCAGGTTTGGTCTGATCTTCCATTCGTCCTGAGCATAGCCTATGTAGTATTCCTGCTTTGCAAGAGCCTGCCCGGTCGAGCCATTGAAGAAGGGAGAAGGAGCCGACAAGTCACCCAGGTACTGGATAGATGACGCGGTGTTTGCCAGGAAGTTATTAATGTTGGCGTAGGTGTAGGTAATGCCACCCTGCCTGTCTGTGTACAGGCGAATCGTTCGCAATTCTCCTCCAAACTTGAAAGAGTGACTACCACGACTCCAGCTCAGATTATCTACGAACGAAACTGAGTAAGGCGTATAGGGCTGACCGCGTCCGTTTTGTGCGCTGTTGGCCCTGATCAGACCGCCCGGAGTGGCGACACCCGCATTCGCACCCTGACCCGGCAACGCAAAGCCCGCCACGCTACCCGAGATGTTAAATGAAAGGTTCGCCAGGTCGACGCCGTTAACGACCGGTGCAAGGCCATTGATGCGACTCAGGGCGCTGTTATAGCCAACCTTGAATTCATTGAGAACTGTAGGGGAAACCAATGACTGCAGAGCTATCACACCATTCTGTGGGATATCGCGAATCGCGAGTTTTCGACCAGTGACTCCGTCAGGCTGAAGGTTCGTGCCCTGATCCCGGAAGAACCGAAAGTACATTGAATGCTTTTGGTGGAAACGGTAGTCGAGTCTTAGCGCACTGGAATTTTCATTGACTACATTTGTAGCCTGTAGCTGCACTGTATCAAATAGATCTGGACCGACGCGCAGGGTGACGGCTGCGGGATCGCGAAAGGCTGGAATCAGGGCGGCTGTAGTAGCGTTACAGGCCACTGTGCCAGTCCCTAGCGGTGGCCCGCAGATGCGTGACGCAAAGCCAGGAACAGTCTCAATGGAATTGATGCCGCCACGGAGCCGGTACCCTTCATACGAGAAGAAGAAGAAGGCCTTCTCCTTGATAATCGGCCCTCCGATTGACCCCCCGAACTGGTTCAAGCGCAGCGGGCTCTTCTTTAGCAGCGGATTACTGTTGTCAAAGAAATTAGCGGCATCCAATGCGTCATTGCGAAAAAACTCAAAGAGTGAGCCATGAAAGGCTTTGCCACCTGACTTAGTCAGAACATTGATTTGTCCGCCCGTCCCCGTTCCCTGCTCTGCCGGATAATTATTAGAGTCAACGCGAAACTCCTGGACGTTCTCAAGACTGGACTGCAGGCGGAACGGGGTGGGCACTTCACCGTTAAGGTTGCCTGGCGAACTGTCGATGATCGCGGTGCCCTCGATGCCGTCATAGCGAACAATGTTCTGCTCGACGGCCCGTCCCGAGAAGCGAACATCGCCAAAGGTTCCCGAACCACTGTTCACGGCACCCGGCGCTTGCAGATAGAGCTGCGAAAGCTGGCGCCCATTGATGGGCAGGCCCTCTACTTCTCGAGGATTCACATTTGCACCGTTAGCTGCGGAACCAGTATCCAGAATGGTTTCGCCGCCGGCAGAGATGTCGACAGATGCTTGCAAGTCCTGTGGCTTGGCTACGAGGTCAACCTTTACTTCCTGACCGACCAGTAGCTGCACATTGGTTGCAGTGGTCGCGAGCCCCGCGGTAGTTACTGTCAGCGTGTAGGTTGATGGCTTCAATGAAGGGATACTGTAAGTGCCCTCGGTAGTACTGACCGCAGTACGTTCCTCTCCGGTCTTCTCATTTTTTGCAACTATGCTGGCCCCTGGCACCAGTGCGCCATTCTGATCCGTAACGGTCCCGGTGATTCTGCTGTTCTCGGCCTGGCCGAATACCAGAACTGTCAACAGCAATACTGAGAGACATGCCAGAATCCCTTGGACTCCGCTGCGAAACAACTTGGGGGCAAATATACACATCATCTTCCTCCTGTGTTTAGACAAAACATTGCAGAATGAATGCTGGAAAATCGGCCGACCCCGTTTATGCCTGTCACCCAAGACGAGCGCTGGCCCGCGTCTTAGTTCATTACGGTTGTCGGATACAGGCCGACTCTAGACTGACTGAGTTAAAACGCCGTGAACTGTTGCT
This sequence comes from Pyrinomonadaceae bacterium, assembly GCA_036726305.1. GTDB lineage: Bacteria > Acidobacteriota > Blastocatellia > Pyrinomonadales > Pyrinomonadaceae > JAOAPY01. Next base: position 24,603 of record DAIMCP010000052.1, read on the forward strand.
TAAATGTTTGTTAACAGGGAACGGGAGCAAAAAAATGAGGAATCGGATGAATCGTTGCGCTTCGGTGCTCTGGCTGAACGGGGAAAATCTATTGCCCGATGCTCGAGAGCGCAGGTTTCAATGGACCAGTACCGAGGGTAGTTCTATCAACGAGAATGGCAACAATCGACCCAGCAATAAATCAAGTTCAGCTAACTCAATCGGCTTGTTCAGATAGGCAGCGCAACCGGCTGCAAGGGCAAGCTTCTGATGCGAGATCGGCTTGTCGACTGACATAGCGATGATGGGGGTCTGGCGAAGTCGTGTGAGCCGCTGCATCCTCCGAATGACAGTAAAGCCACTGACAATTGGGAGTTTCAGATCAATCAGCAACAGATTTGGATGACTTTGTAAGGCTAAATCGAACGCCTGTTGACCGTCAGAGGCCTCCAGGATACAACAGCCTTTCATTTCCAAGATCGATTTCAGCAAACATCGTTCGTCCTCGTGACTGTCGGCGATAATAACCGTCGGTAGTAGCCTGCTGCTTATGCTCATCGGCTCAGCCCTCGCTCTGAGTCACATGGGGTGACCAATACATAGCCGTGCACGCACGCCTGGGCTGGTGTCACGGCAATTCGGAGATGGCAACTAAGAAAGGCAGAAAGTACAGCAGCCTCAGCCTGTAGGGTTAGCGTTACGATTGGGTTAAGTAAGAGTGAAGACTTTCCTAAATTGCATGACCCGATAAACCGGGCGGAAAAAGGGGTCGCGAAGAGTTCTCAATCTCGTCACGACCCTCACCCCTTTGCGGGCATTCCTACTGAGCGGGAGAACCTTTGCACGGCAATGCTGATTCCGGATGACTCTTTTCTTAAATTCCCGTTAATGAAAGTGGTGGCTGTTTAGCAGGGCGATCCGAGTTCCGAGCTTACCAGACTGTTAGCTGACCCTCGATATTGCAGGGCGGCGGGATAAAGATTTAACTTCCCATTAACATGGTCGTAACACCAACCAGCTAGAGTTCCGACCCCGCAATCAACAAATTTACGCATCCTGTTTTATTGGATTGTTATGACAATCGCCAACGAGCTCAGCAGTGACATCGCTATCGCCCTGGTTGCGGCAAAGGAGAAACAACCAGGGGAACTCGATAAGCTCAAGGAAATACTCCTTGAGGTACACAAAACGCTGCAAGAGCTGACCGAGAAAACCAGAACCGCACGGGCCAGGACCAACAGCCATCAAGCTCGTGGTAACTAGTCGGCAAACCGAACCCGTCGGCCAACGTGCGGTAAGCTAAGAATACCAACTGCACCAAAACTACGTTCGCCCTTCATCGCAACCCCGCGATTCGCTTTGGTTCAGGCAATCCACCAACCAGCTGGGCATCCCAGACGAGCCAGTAGCGCAGGTGCCTGGCAGCACTCGTTTCGTTCTGCTCAAATGCGAGCTTTACAAATTTTGTCTTGAAATCGCTTTCTGCAGATTGCGAAAAAAACGTGTAGTAGTATTCGCGTCGAACCGGCAGGTGGCATTCCCGCCTCATTTGATTGACGTGCTCCTCGCACTCTCCGGCTTGCCCCGCTGCTATAGCGTCAAGCGAATCGTTGACGGCATGATCGATCTCGTGGAGCACTCCCCAGCCAACGTTGAAAGCCTCGCGAGCTTGCCGATCACCAATCAAATGAGCGTAGTCCGCAAAATCGACCAGAACTACATAGGCCGGCAACTGCTCAGCAACAGGGGCTATCCAACGCCCGGGAACAATCCGCGAGAAGGCAACGTCAGACCGGTTGCTGGCGTCCTCCAAAATAATAATCGCATTGCCCGAAAGTGCTTTGCTTAGGAGTTTGCGGGCTGTGACAGATCCCGTAAGCGGAGGCGCCTGCCCGACCCGTAACGAGCCTTCACGATCAAACCCAAGAGTCGGCCAGCCGGTAATCGCACGCAGTCTTTTCACCAGCTCGTCACGCGCAGCTTCAGGTACTGAGTCCCTGCAGATGATTCCGCCTGAGGAGGTTGCTGCGGCAACGGGAACGATGCAGCAAATCAACAGAATACCAGCCAAGCTGAAAATCCTAATGGCTGCATAGACTGTCGTTGCTCGAATTGTGGATCGCACGATCTTCTCCCGGCATTTAGAACCTCTCTGTGGCGTGGCCGATAAACCAACTAGCGCCTGCAGGGGTAGCGCCATTGTTACTGATGTTAACAAAATGTTAACGAGACGAAAACAGGATTTCCTCCTCAACTGCTTTACTGAACACGGCCTGAACGTTGTCTGAACAATTAACCGACCTGATGTCGTTACTACGCGCGTGGGTCCTTAACGCAAATTTAAGTTGGCGGCCACATGGAACTAACTTCTGAGATTTAGTTTGGGGAGAGCAAGTTTAGAGGAAGGCAATATGATTCAACTTGAGCAAGGGTCATCGAATGGATTTGAGATCCGCTGTAGTTCATGCGGCGTGCGCATACGGCGGGACAGTAACGAAGATGTGCCGGGACTTTGTCTGACATGTTTCTACCGCGCCCTTAATGAGAGACTGCGCGCGCAAAGAAATGCGCGAGCGGGCGAGGGTATCAGCGATCGGTAGTTAAGATTGGGAAGCCTAAACCTGGTCAAACGACCGGACAAGTTCCTCAACTCCTCGGGCAAAACCTCTCTCATTCCTGCAGCCGTTGCGTTCCGCGATCGGTGTTGGGATCCGGCATGGATTGAAAATCCCGCGCGAACCGAATTTACCTTCCGTCCCACTCCGGTTATGCTGAAAAGCAAATTTAGGGAAAGGACAAAGTATGAAACCTGGCAGAGTACTAATTGTTGCGAGTTTGATCCTTACGATTTCACTCTCGGTGTTCGCTGCGGAAGCGCCGCCGGATGGCCCCGGAGCGAGCAAACCAAAACATCAACGACGCAAACAGCGGCAGCGCACCAAACCCAGAAAGCAGGTCCCCATTTCCATGGCTTCAGCAGCAACCACTACTGCATCCGGTCTTACCTACGTAATTACCCAACATGGCAGCGGCCGCCAACCAGTCGCCGGTGAAACCGTCATCGTCCACTACACGGGACTGCTGGGCAGCGGGATGAAGTTCGACAGCTCGCTCGACCGGGGAAGGCCCTTCGAGTTTCAGCTGGGCGCCGGTCGAGTGATCAAGGGCTGGGACGAGGGAATCGCCAGGCTGCATGTGGGCGATCAGGCGACCTTGATCATTCCCGCGGAGCTGGGCTACGGAGCCAGAGGTGCCGGCGGCGTCATTCCACCCAATGCGACCTTGATATTTTTGGTGGAACTGTTGGGAATCAAGGAAGCACCCGCCACTAACTAGAGATCGTTCAAAAACGCTTTGGAGGTTCTCAATGAAGCGTCCGCTTCAGTCGCTCTTGCTTTGGGCCGTGTTTGCCTTGGTGATTGCCGGGCCCAGCTCAGCACACCGGATTGCTCCTCATCCGCTGCCTCTGCCATCGCAACCTGCCGACGGCAACTTCTCTCCAAAGCGGTTTGCTAGTCTTGCAGGCCCACGAGTCGCTCAGCAAACGGCAGTGGAAGTTGAAGTGTCGTTTGAAAGACGCGAAGAAATGATTCCGATGCGTGACGGCGTTCGTCTCCATACGCTTATTTTTACGCCGCAGAACCAGTCCGAGAATATCCCGATACTAATCAACCGCACGCCTTACGGAATTGCTGAGACAACTTCCGCAGGTGTCAACCAACGCTACAGAGAATTTGTCAAAGACGGTTACATTTTTGTCCGCCAGGACATTCGCGGCCGCTACGCTTCGGAAGGACAGTTCGTGATGAATCGACCGCAGCGGGATAAGAACATTCCCGGGGCCATTGATGAAAGCACAGACACTTACGACACGATTGACTGGTTGGTAAAGAACGCCGCCAGAAATAACGGCCGTGTCGGGATACTCGGCGTTTCTTACGATGGTTGGCTGGCGGCCGTCGCGACGCTCGATGCACATCCGGCCCTGAAGGCGTCCTCGCCACAGGCTCCAATGACCGACACCTGGATGGGTGACGACTTTTTCCACAATGGCGCATTTCGTCAAAGCTACGGGTACGAGTATGGCACTTCCATGGAGTCGTCAAAGGAAGACACGGACGTCACCTTTGCCGGGGATGCATACGATTGGTACCTCGAGTTGGGATCGCTCGCAAAAATTACTGACCTGCCGCAGGGAAAACTGCCGACCTGGAGTGCCTTTGTCGCTCATCCAACCTACGACGATTACTGGAAAGCACGAGCTGCCCAGCGCTACCTGGGGCCAACTCACGTGGCAACACTGGTGGTTGGTGGTTGGTGGGACCAGGAGGATTTCTACGGCGCACTCGCAACTTACGCAGCGCTGGAAAAAAATGATAAGAAGAACCAAAACTTTGTGGTGCTGGGTCCCTGGAATCACGGGGGCTGGAATGGGCCGGGTAGGAGTTTAGGCGCAATAGAGTTCGGCAGCGCCACCGGACTTTATTTTCGCCGCGATATCGAGGCGCCCTGGTTTGCCTACTTTCTGAAAGGCAAGAAGAAGTTGTCGCAACCTGAGGCGGTAACTTTCCAGACGGGATCTAACAGGTGGACCGCCGCCGATCATTGGCCGCCCAGAGAAGCCAATGATCGCAGGCTCTTTCTTCGCAGCGGAAAAAGACTCGCGTTTGAAAAACCGGTTTATAAGACAGCGAACGAGTTCACGAGCTACGTGTCGGATCCGGCGAGCCCGGTTCCGTATCGCAAACGGCCGATAGAGGCAACCTATGGACCGGGATCTCTCTGGTATACGTGGCTGGTGGCGGATCAGCGCTTTCTTCAGGATCGTTCGGACGTGGTGAGCTGGCAGAGCGATCCGTTAGCGCGGGATTTGATAGTCAGTGGTGATATCCTCGCGCACCTTTACGCTTCAACCACGGGTTCGGACAGCGATTGGGTCGTAAAGCTGATCGATGTATACCCGGAACATTATCCGGACAACAAAACGATGGCCGGCTACCAGTTGATGATTGCCGATGAGATCTTTCGAGGCCGCTACCGGCAAGGCTTCACAGAGCCGACGGCCATCGCACCGGATCAAGTCAACGAATACACAATCGATCTATATGGGAACAATCACTGCTTCAAGAAAGGACATCGCATCATGATCCAGGTCCAGAGTTCCTGGTTCCCTCTTTATGATCGCAACCCGCAGAAGTTCGTGGAGAATATCTTCAAAGCCCAGCCCGGCGATTTCCAGAAAGCGACGCAACGCATCTATGAATCAGCCCGCTATCCTTCTCATATAGTCTTACCGGTGATGAAGCTGCGACCCGTTAAGACTTAGCCCGACTTGTAAGCCTTGCGCGATACAAGCGTCAGAACCTAATCACTGTGTCGAACTGCAGCCGGGTGGTCGGGCGATTAAACGAGCCGGGCGGCGTCGCATTGAACGGGCCCAGCAGTCCGTTCGCTCGCTCAGTCACGATACCGGTCACCGCAAAGGTCACGCGTGGATCTGCGGCATAGGAGAACTGGAACCGGTGTCCCCTCATGTCAGACTGTTGCGTAACATCAGAAAAGTTGAAAGGCGTGAGCACCGCATCCTTTTGAATCCGCATGAACGTATAGCCGAACTGCATATCGCCGCGCGCGCGCGTCGATCCAATCTGAATCTCACCCCAATAGCCGTGCCGCTCATGGTTGGTCAGGAGCAGATTTGCTCCTGTTGGTCCGGCCGCGACCACGTCATGAGTCTGTGTGTTGGTGACGAAATCGAGCAGAAGAGTGACAGGGAAACGCTTGCTGTGTTTTAGTTCCAGCCGGGCCAACAGGTCGACCAAATTGTACCCCGATGATAAGCGCCCATCGCGATTTGTAGCGTTGTTGCTCGCGTTGGTGAGCCCCAGGTTGCCGTTGCCGGCCACCAGTTGATCTCGCGAAATGGAAACCTGCGTAGTAATAGTTTGCGCCGGATTGGTTCCGGACGCGGGAATAGTGAAGGTAACCGGCAGCAATAACTGACCGCCAAACACCTGCACCGGTGAGATGAACTGGGTGCCGGAGAAGTAGAGGTCCGCGGCTGACAGACTCAAAGCTACTTTGGCGCTTGGCTCGAATCTGGCCCGCACCTGCCCGCCATAGAGCGCAAGATCTCGCCCGCCGCGTCGTGATTGTTCAATATTGACCGTCCCATTGCTGTTGCGCACAAAGGCAGAGTTGCGCTCCAGCAGCGGCAGTTGCCAGGCTACAAATGTCAGCTCTCTGAGCGTCGATTTCTTGTAGGTTCTGGAGTACGATTCATTGAAGCCATCAACCATCAAATCACTATCGATAGTCATCTCGGTGAACACCCACGGTGGTTCGAACTTTCCACCCTGCAGGCGCAGGCCTGGCGCTCGCTTAGGCCTGTAAGTAACAAAAGCCTGGTCGAGCGCGAAGGGCTTGCGATTGAAAAAATCCGTCAAAGTCTGGTTCGTCGAGATATTGTCGGCAAAGCTGCCCGTAGCCAGGCGCAAGCCCCAGTCGAACTCGTCATTAATCGACCCGCGCATTTGCAAGCGAGCCCTCACGCGCATGCGGTGGCGCGGACTCAGATCGTTACCCAATACCGCCGGGTTGTCGCCATTAGCGAGAGTGTTCGACAGTCCGAAAAATGATTCGGAGCGCAGACGCAAATCGCCGCTGATCCTGATCGCGCCCAATTCCGATACGCGCCCTTCAACTTTTTTCAAACGGTCTTCAAGGGCACCCATTTGTGGCTCAGTTGTTTTAGGCGGGGTGGAGCCCTTTGGGGCAGCCATAGTCGTCGATAACGCAGGGTTGGGTGCGTGCGTGTTGCTCGCGAGTTGAGTGACCAAACGGCTGATGGTTTCCTGTTGCTGCAGCATCATCTGGCGCATCTCGTCCAGCTGCGCGCGCTGCAGGCGCAACGTCTCTTCGAGCGCAGTCAGGCGTTCCGCTTCGCTGTCGTTCGCCGGGGACGCCGGGGCGGTTCGCGGCGTCGGCGTTACAGCGAGAGCAGCCTTGTCCGGCGCAGCCAGCGGCCCTGAAATTGACTGGCCGAATATGGCGCTGGAATTGAACAGGCAGAACGTGAGCGCGGCAAGCGGCAGGCCCAACCCAACCTTTGTTGTTCGTGTCATCTTGTCCTCCGGGTGGATGAATACGAGAAGGATAGCCTAATAGCGGCGCATGAACGCAATCTTAACTGCGTGTTAATTCGATATGAAGGGCGAGGAGACGGGGCGGGATCGAAACGGCGACTTAAGTGCGCCGGAGTATAATCCTGAGGTGTTTTGACTGTCAGGCCTTGTAATGAAGGACGCGTACTTTTTCCAGCGTCACCAAACCGTCCCCCATCATCCGGTCGAGTACCGGTAGAAAATCTTCAATCCTTTCCAGGCTGTCAATTATTTCAATGACCATGGGCATATCTTCAGACAGCCTGAGGATTTTGGCCGTGTGCAGAATACTGTGCTTTCCGAATCCCATCACTCCACGGAGAACGGTGGCCCCCGCCAAACCCTGCTCGCGCGCTTTTAGCACAATTGCCTCGTAGAGCGGATGGTGGCCGGACTTGTCGCTTTCACCGACAAAGATTCGTAGGAGATAGCCGTCGTCAGGTACCTGCATAAGCGTTATCACCCTGCCGGCGCTCGATCGGAATCGCGCTCGACAAATAAGAGCCGGTGCCCGGCAACCAACTGCAATTTTGTCGCGTCATTAGACCAACCTGGCTACAGAGTAGCCGGCCCAAACCAGCATCAAGCCAAGTAAATTGGAAACCACCACATTTACCGCCGCAAACCAAATTTCACCGTCCCTCAGCAGAGTAAATGTTTGCAGCCCGAAAGAAGAAAATGTGGTAAAGCCCCCCAGCAAGCCGATCATGACCAGCGCCCGTATCGTGTCGCCCACCAGGAAGCGTTCCTGCATCAGGTAGAACAAAGACCCGGCCAGGAAACAGCCGGCCAGGTTGACCACCAGCGTTCCGGTGGGAAATGTTTCGCCAAACCGTCGGGCGATCACGCCGGAAAGAGCGTAACGGCCCAGCGTGCCAATAAGGCCAGCCAGCCCGATGAGAATCGCTTTCTGCATGAGCCCCCAGTCTTAGGAAAAGAGTTCATCGATCAGCGGGCTGAATTTCTGATTGATTACGCGGCGCTTGACTTTTAAGGTGGGCGTCAATTCGCCGTTATCGATGGTGAGTTCGTCAGACAGCAGCGCCACGCGCCGGATGCGTTCATAGTCAGCCAGGCTACCGGTAAGTTTCACCACGTCGCGCTGCACCAGTTTAACAGCGGGAGCGAACTTGCTCAGTTCGGCACGGGAGGCCGGCAACTTTTCTCCGTCCTCGCTAAGCCTTTGGCGCAGCGCTTCCCAATCAGGAACAATCAGCGCCGCCGGCTGTTTGCGACCCGCCCCGACCACCACTACCTGTCCAACGAACTCACTTTCCTTGATCAGGCTTTCCAAAAGTTGTGGCGCGATGTATTTGCCGTTCGATAATTTGAATAAGTCCTTCTTGCGATCGGTAATGAAAAGCCGTCCCTGCTCGTCCAGGTGGCCAACGTCCCCGGTGGCAAACCAGCCATCGTGCAGCACCTGTGCCGTTGCTTCCGGGTGCCCGTAATAGCCTCGCATCACGTTCGGGCCGCGGATGATAATCTCTCCGTCCTCGGCAATCGCCACCTCGATGCCCGCAAAAGGCAGACCCACTGATCCGACGCGATTATTCTCAGGGCGGTTGGCGCAAACGATACAGGTCTCAGTGGCTCCATATCCCTGCAGGACCGGAATGCCGGCGGCCATAAACGCATACGAAAGAGAGGGCGAAAGCGAGGCGCCGCCGGAGACGAAATAGCGTAAGCGCCCGCCGACGCCTTCGCGCCATTTGGAAAATACTAAACGGTCTGCCACTTTCTGCTGCAGGGCCAGAACAGCCGGAATCGCCTGCTGTTTGTCCTGCAGTTCAGCATATCGCTGGCCCACCTCCATCGCTCGCATGAACACCCGGCGGCGCCAACCCCTGGCCGACATTCCTTTCTTTACGATGCGGTGATAGACCTTTTCGAACAGGCGGGGGACTGCGGTCATGATGGTTGGCCGCACCTCGCGCAAGTGCTCGCCTACCTGATCGAACGAACTGCAGTAATAAACCGAAACGCCGCTGTAACAAAAAATATAAAAGCCCGTTCGTTCAAAAATATGTGAGAGAGGGAGGACGGACAGGGCAACGTCCCGATTGTTGATTGGCAACCCGCCGTTGATCGACAGCACATTGGAAATGAAGTTGTCGTGCGACAACATCACTCCCTTCGGCTCACCTGTCGTTCCGGAGGTGTAAATAATTGTCGCCAGGTCATCTTGATGCACGTTCTGCAGATGCTCAGCGAAAGCACGGGGATGATCGCAATCGTAAGCAGCGCCCGTCCCCTCCAGCGTTCTTAGAGAAATGGCGTGTTCCAATCCGGCAGTTGCTTCCTCCTCAAAGAAGATAAGCTTGACCGGCATGGTCACGCCTTCGATGGCCTGCGCGGCATGCTTATACACTTTTCGTCCGGACACAAACACCGCACGTGCGCCGGAGTCGCTCAGAATAAATTTAACCTGGTCGACGGCCTGAGTGGTGTAGACGGGAACGTTGACGGCGCCCAGACTGAGGATAGCGAGATCCGTGATGGACCACTCTGGCCGGTTCTCCGACAGCAGAGCTACGCGATCGCCAGCCTTGATGCCCAGCTCTGCCAAACCAAGGGCCACATGCCGCACACGGGCGACAAAAGACTCGGCGGGAATGTTGATCCACTCGCCGCGTACCTTGTGGTTAAGCGCGTCAGTCTTGTTGTGGAGGAGCGCCGCCGTCAAGCAAAGGCTGGGAAGGGATGAACGCTCCGGCACACTTGCATGATCAGTCGCGTCGAGTTTGGCGCTTGCCGCCGAAGCCACGTGTCAGGAGTCTCCTTGACTTAGAAATCCCCGCGGGAAAAAGAATTAATCTGAGTGGGGTCTCGAGCTGAGAGATAATACTACAACCTGGAAATCCGAGCATCCAGCGATGAAGCTTCCCATCAGTGTTTCCCGGCTTAGCGACAGTTAGGAGAGTTTGCGAACAAGTCCGGATAGCTTCCCGCAACACGTGATCTAAAATGGTGAGATGGAAAAACGAATGAGCGAAATAGCATCTGGACTTGCCAAAACCCTGGACTCGGCTTATCGACACGCACTGTCGCACCTGGAGTCACTCGAGCAATCACCCGTCGCGGCCACGGCTGACCTGGAGACCTTGCGGGCACAAATCCGCAAGCCGCTCACTAATGAGGGCATGGCTCCCGAACAGGTGATCGAGGAGCTGGTTCGTGATGTGAGCGGTGGCTTGCTTGGTTCCGCGGGGGGAAGATTTTTTGGCTGGGTCATCGGGGGTGTATTGCCGGCCGCCCTGGCGGCGGATTGGCTTACTTCGGCATGGCAACAGAATGCCGCCATGTACGCTTGTTCGCCGGCCGCAAGTGTTGTTGAAGAAACTGCCGGCGCCTGGCTGAAAGAAATTCTGCGTCTTCCTGCCGGCGCCAGCTTCGCTCTGGTCAGCGGGTGTCAAATGGCCCACGTAACTTGCCTGGCCGCGGCGCGCCATGCGCTTTTGTCGAGGCGCGGTTGGGACGTCGAAGCTGAAGGTTTATGCGGAGCACCGCCAATACGCATCATCTCGGGCAGCGAGCGTCACGGTTCAATCGAGCGGGCCGTGCGACTGCTGGGAATGGGCCGTGCTTGCATCAAACTCCTGCCTGTTGACGCCGAGGGCCGGCTGACGCCTGAGGCGCTAACAGCGGAAATCGAGCGCGAGCCCACCGCCGCAACCATAGTTCTGTTGCAGGCCGGCGACATCAACATCGGCGCCTATGATCCGTTCGTCAAGCTGATTCCAATCGCCAGACATTACCAGGCCTGGGTGCATGTTGACGGCGCCTTTGGGTTATGGGCCGCTGCCAGCCCGTCCCTGCGCCACCTGGTAGAGGGAGTGGAAGAGGCCGACTCGTGGGCCACCGATGGGCACAAGTGGCTCAACGTTCCGTTCGATTCGGGCTTTGCATTTGTCGCGGAACCGGATGCGCACCGCGCGTCGCTTTCCATTCGCGCATCTTACCTGACGCATTCAACTGAAGCTCGCGATCAGGTTGACTGGAATCCTGAATGGTCGCGCCGGTCACGCTGTTTCCCGGCCTATGCCGCCTTGCGGCAATTGGGTCGTGAGGGACTGGCTGCGGTGATTGATGGTTGTTGTCGCCACGCTCATTCATTGGCGATGCGTATCGCTGCGTTAGCCGGTGCTGAGTTGTTATGGGAGCCGACTATTAATCAGGGTCTGGTACGTTTCCTGAATCCCGCGCCCGGGGCCACTGAAGCAGATCATGATCGCCGGACCGATGAAGTCATTGCCCGGATTTTGTTGACGGGCGAGGCGTTTTTTGGCGGCACAACCTGGCGTGGCCGCCGCGCCATGCGCATCAGCGTGTGCAACTGGCGCACTTCCGACGCGGACGTTGACCGGGTAGTAGAGGCTGTCGCGGAAGTCCTGGATAGGCTGGAACACTTCTAACGCACTGACAACCCGTGGCGGACAACACCTTCATGACTCCACCGCAGGGCCGGCCGGCCCAGATTGCTCGTGATCATGCCTTCTTCGTCTTCGTCGACGGCGGGAACTCTTCATCTCAACGCGGCCATTCAAAGTGGCCAGCGCCGCCAGTACCAGAAACAGCAGCGCGTTCGCGGTGGTATGCAGGGTAAAATCAAAAAAGCTGTGCACCAGAACCGCGAAGCATCCGGCCAGCGCTCCGGTCGCCACCCCGCGCCGAAACTCATCTCCTGTCTCTCTGCGCTGCAAACCCATTCTGAATAAAGCAATGACGAAAAACAGTCCAAACAACGCGCCGATGATGCCGCCATCCGCCAGCACTTGCAGATAATCGTTATGCGCCTGTTCCAGCCGGTACAAGCCATTGTGCGAATCGTAACGTGTGTAGATAACTCCAAAGGCACCCAACCCCGTGCCGATGAAAGGATGGGCGTGAATGATGTCGAGGGTTACATTCCAGAAGTGCGCGCGGCCGGTGGTAGGATCCTCGGTGTTAACTGAACCGACAAAACGACTCAGGGCCTGCTCACCGCCAAATAACACTGTCCCTGCCAGAATGCCAATCATTAAGGCGAGGGCAAGCGCGACCCTGGTGATGCCACTACGAACTCTCTTCCTCTTTTCCTCGGGTTCGCGTGCGCGGTGCTTATTTCCAAATCCGGCAATCACTACCAAAAACAAGACCTCAGCGACTAGGCTGATAATACCGCCACGCGAGTTGGTCAGGATTAAGGCCACACCCATC
>DAIMCP010000053.1:0-36870 GCA_036726305.1 Pyrinomonadaceae bacterium
GACGTGTTTACCCGCCTCGAGCGCGGCTTTGGCAAACGGATAGTGGGTCCAGACGGGCGTGGCTATGACGACGGCATCGAGCGAGGGATCGGAGAACAGCGCCTGGCAGTCAGCGGTTTGGCGCGCCGCCGGATAGCGCCGGCCCATGGCTGCCAATCGATCCTTGTCGAGGTCACAGATCCAGCCCAACTCAAGCCCTTCGTGCTCGGCCAGATTGCGCAACAGGTTCGGCCCCCAATAGCCACAGCCGATGACGCCTACTTTTACGGTATCGCTCATTGTTTATCGGTTCTGCTGAATACCGCTGTCTAGTCGACTTTGCGTAAGATTCGGGCGGGATTGCCGGCGACGATGGTATCGGCGGGTACGTCTCGAGTTACGACTGAACCGGCACCCACAATCGCCCGCGGGCCGATTTGCACTCCGCCGAGGATGGTCGCGCCGGTGCCAATGCTGGCCCCTCGCCGCACCACGGTGGGTTCTACCTGCCAATCGTTCTCAGTTTGGAGTGCGCCGGTGGCCGCAGTGGCGCGCGGGTAATTGTCATTGATAAAGCTTACGCCATGACCGATAAAGACTTCGTCTTCGACGGTCACTCCCTCACAGACAAATGTATGGCTGGAGATCTTGCAGCGGTTACCGATGCGCGCGCCCTTTTGAATTTCGACGAACGAACCGACCCTGGTCTCATCGCCAATCTCGCAGCCATAGAGATTTACGAAGTGAAAGATCGTAACGTCGCGGCCAAGTTTCACATCGGGCGCAATTTCACAAAACTGCCCCTTCATCCCCCGGTGCCCTGCGCCTGCGGATTTGCTCCCGTGCCATCATCCGGTGGATCCGCATCGCTGTCGGCGTTTGAGTAGTAATAGTTCGAATAGTACCCGGCATAGTACGGATCCCTTGATTCGATCTTCACGTTGTTCAGCACGACGCCAAAAATGTGGGCGCCGACATCGAGCAACTGCTGCTTGGCACGCCGCACGACAGCCCGCGAACTGCGACCTCCGTGGACCACAAGCACTACTCCGTCGACCATGGTCGAGAGAATTGATGCGTCGGTGAAAGAGATGGTCGGGGGAGAATCAACAATGATGTGCGTGAATTTCGTTCCCAGGACCGCCAGCAGCTTTCGCATCTCATCGGATCCCAGGAGTTCAGCCGGATTCGGCGGCACCGGGCCCGACGTCAGGATCTTGAGATTCGGTTGTCGCTCATAACTCTGCAAATGACCATCGATATCCGGATCACCCGAAAGCAAGTTGGTCAAACCGCTCACATTTGGCACCTCGAAGTGTGCATGCAACCGCGGCCGCCGCAGATCGCAATCAATAATGACAACGTCCACACCTGTCTGCGCCAACATGAAAGCCGTGTTGACTGCCGTTGTCGTCTTGCCTTCCGAAGGCTGGCTCGACGTTACCAGAATGGTCTTCGGCGGTTGCCCAGCCGAGGACAGTAAGAGTGAAGTGCGCAGATGCCGGTAGGACTCAGCGATAGGTGAGCGCACATAATCGCTCATCGCCAGAGCATTACTTTCGCTCACAGTTCCGGGCGGAGCCGCGCTCCCCAGCAACCGAGTCTGCTCATCTCGCCTGGCGGGAATAAGTGCCAGCGCCGGCAGGTGGATATACCGGTCCACATCGTCAATCGATTTGACGGTGTCATCAAGGAAGTCCAGCAGGAAAGCGAGGCAGATGCCGGCGATCAGGGAAGCAATGAAGGCCAGGGCGATGTTGCGCAGCCGGGCCGGGCCGATTGGCTCGCGCGGCAGGCGGCTGAGCGTTGAAATGCTGACTTCGTTTGGGCGGTCGCCGCGGGTGACCTCAAGTTCTCTTTGACGCTGCAGCAAAGTGTTCAGGTATTGCTTGTTGGTTTCCAGTTGGGTGTTCATCGCGGCCATCTCGATCTGATACCGCGTTTGTTGCGAGGTTGCGTCGTGCTGCCGGTTGTAAGACTGGCGGAGCATGTTCTCTCGCGCCAAGGCCGCTTCATAGCGAGACTTCATGGCGGCGACCACCTCTCCTGGTGCTTTCTCGAGTTCTGCCTCCAGCGGCTTGATCTGGGCGTCAAGCTTTTTCACTTCAGGCCACTCCGCCGTATAAATGACCAGCAGAGCGTCCCTTTTCTCTTTTAGCGCCGAGATTCGTTCCCGCAGTTTGTCGATCCGCTGAGAAGTCTGTACATCAGGGACGGAATAGGAATCTTTGGCGCGCGCCGCTGATTCCCAAGCCGCCTGTAGGTTCTTGCGCTCGTTTTCGGCCATCAGCAACTGATTGCTGAGCGTGGCCAGCTTGGCGGCATCCAAATCCTTCGCCGGATCGATGGTTAGCGGAACATTGTGTTCCCGGGCGTAATTAAGCTGAACCTCCGTATCGTGTTTGATCTGTCTCTGAAATTCGGCGATTTTCCCGGCCAGCAGATCTTCGGCCTTGTCTGAGCCGGTGCGGGCACGCTCCTGATTATTCTCGACAAAAACTTCTGCCAGGGTGTTGGCAATTTTTTGCGCCAGTTCCGGATCGCTGTGGCGAAACTTGATGTCCACCAGATTGGTCCCGACCTGGGGCTCTACCGTCTCGTTGGCAATAATAGAATCTTCGTAGGGTTCAAGCCGAGCCAACTGTTCGGGCGTCAGCGCCTGGTCCTTGAGCGCACTCTCGCCCACAATTGTGATATCACCCGGAGTGGAGGACGATGCTGCCTGCTTCTTGTCGCGGGCGAACGCCCGGCGCAGCGAGGCAAAAATCCCACCCTGGGCCTGTCCGCCAAAAAAATTCGGGTTGTGCTGCAGATCCAGCGTCAAAACTACCTGGCGGGCCAATGAATTGTTTTCCAATAATTTTAGTTGGGTGCCCCAGAAATTGGGATCGGTGCCGCTGTTTATCACCAGATCCTTGGTTTGCAGCACACTTCTGGCTTTCGGCTCAATACGAATGGTGGTTTTGCCTTCGTAAATTGAGGGTTGCCGCGACATTTGGATGGTCACCAACGAAGTTATTACCAGCACCAGACTGAGGATCAACCACTTTCTTTTAAGGACTATGAACAGGTAATCGCGAATGTTGGTGGGTTCAGTGGCTGAGACCCCGTACGGTTTAGCCTGCGCGATATCGCTCAGTGGGCGATCTAAACCTCGCTCGATCGCGGGCATTGGCAATAGACGGTTGTCTTGGGACATCATTGGTTAGACCTCTAAAAGCTATTATCGACGCGAAATAATAGCAGACAAATGCCTGCAAAGGCACCCGGAGCTTTACCCGGTCGTCCGCGACGATTTAGGCGCCGAGAGAAACTCTGTCAAACCCTCACGCCAGGTGGGCAGTGCGGCGAGACCCCGCGATTCCGAGATCAGGCACCGCAACCTTGAATTTCGCGGGCGGGGGGCCGGCCGGTTCAGTGTGTGGGACAGGATACTTTGTACCAGCGACTGGTCCTTCCCCAGTTCCAGGGCCACGGCGCGCGCAAACTCCTCATAGGTCGCTCCTCCACCAGTGTTGACCACATGGTAGACACCGGGCAAGTTCAGCTCTGCGAGTTCTCGCAGTCGGGCTGCCAGATGGCCGGCAAACGTGGGCGTGCCCCAGGCATCTACGATGGCGCCTACAGTTTCCTCCCGCCGCAAACGATCCACGACCGTGCTGAGAAAGTTACGACCGCCGGCGCCGAAAATAAATCCGGTGCGCACCACGATGCTGCGGTCATAAACAAGCTGCGACTGGCGCTCACCCTCGAGTTTCATCCGGCCATACACGCTTTGAGGATTCGGTTGATCGAGTTGCGTATAGAAGCCGTCCTTGTCTCCGGCAAATACATAGTCGGTCGATATCGTGACGAATACGGCGCCCTGGTTGTAACTCGCCCGGGCAAGATTCTCAGGTCCCTGTGCGTTTGCTGCGCGCGCCCGGTCCGGATCCTTCTCACAGCCGTCCACATCCGTCCAGGCAGCGCAATTAATGATTACCTCCGGCTGCAAACGGCCCACTTCTCGCTCAACCGCTGTAGCGCTGGTGATGTCGAGCGTTTGGTGATCGCAGGCAAATATTTCGTCACCGTGCGCAAGGCAAACCTCGCTGACCGCGCGCCCAACCAGCCCCCCAGCCCCTGTTATCAGAACCTTCATTGCGCTCCGACCTCGGATCCATATTGCCTGGAGTAGAAATCTCGATAGGCGCCGCTGCGCGCGCGCGCAATCCATTCCGGATTGTCCCGATACCAGCGGATAGTCTTCTCCAGACCACTGTCCCATGTTTCGCGCGGCCGCCAGCCTAACTCGTTCTCTACCAAGGAGGGATCGATGGCGTAACGTCGATCATGGCCCGGACGATCCTTTACAAATTTCATCAGCGAGTGCGGTTTATCGAGGTGGTCCAGTACTGAGCGGACCACGTCGATATTTCGCCGCTCGTTTCGAGCTCCAATATTGTAAACAGCCCCTGGCTGGCCTTTTGCCAAAGCCAGCAAAATAGCCCGGCAGTGGTCCTCAACATAAATCCAATCGCGAACGTTACAGCCATCGCCATAAACCGGGATTGGCTCATCCTGCAGGGCGTTGGCAAGCATGAGCGGAAGAAATTTCTCTGGGAATTGACGCGGGCCGTAATTGTTTCCACAGCGTGTAACAACAGTGTCGAGACCAAAAGTATGGCGAGCTGCGCGCACCAGGTGCTCGGCCGCGGCTTTGGAGGCCGCGTAAGGACTGTTGGGAGCAAATGGAGAATCTTCCCTGAAATACTCGTCGCCGGCTTCGGGCAGGCTGCCCATCACTTCGTCCGTGGAAATGTGGACGAACCGCCCTACACCTCGCTCACGCGCGGCATCCAGCAACACCTGAGTACCCATGACATTGGTCCGCAGGAATTCATCTGCCGATGCGATACTGCGATCTACGTGAGATTCTGCAGCAAAGTTGATTAGACAATCGACGCCACCTTCAAGGGCTGCGAGGACTGCCGTCCGATTGGCGATGTCACCCCTCACAAACTGATGCCTGGCGGGATCAATGTTTTGCAGGTTGTCGAGATTACCGGCGTAGGTCAAAGCGTCAAAGTTGGTAATCCTGGCCGACGGCAACTCGTCGAGTAGCAGGCGGACAAAAGCGGAGCCGATAAAGCCCGCTCCGCCGGTAACAAAAAAATTTTGCATTAATGGTTAACTTGGGATCCCTTCGACCGAAACTGGCTGGAACTCCGTTGGCGTATTAGACCACACACAACCCCGGCCATTCCAGCGACGATTGCTGTGCAGCTGACCATGGCGAAACCCGCTGACCTGACCGTCAAACCTCAACCTCTGCAAGCAAGTACGGCCCAACTTAGATTCAGGGCATACCACGAATCTTTGACAAAACCGACGACCGAACCCGACCTCTCCGATTATCGGGGGAAAAACTTCCGAAGTATTTCCGAAATTGAGAAGGACGGTCCGATCCTATTGCGGTATTGTCCCGTCGTTGAGGAAATAGGTACGACCTGAGAGCCCGGCACGGACGAGGGGAAACCGGTTTCCGGCCCTCTTGGCGGCTCTGGCCGTAATAAAACTTTAACAAAATTATTATTTGACAAATTCAAATCGATGCCGTATTACAGTCCGCACCTTTAGCAACTTATGTTACTACACTGCTCTTTTCTGAGTATTCTTCCTGGGCTTAATTATCGTAAGACTGATCCTGAGGGAACCGACAGGCATCATCTACCGGCGGACCACCAACCGCGGGTGAAGCTGCATAACCCGGAGCTTGGTTGATCACTGACTCCGGACCACCAACTGTGAGTTTGACCTGATTCAATTAAGGAGCACCAGAAATGAGTAAGATATTACGTCCCAGTTTAAAAGTATTAGTGGTCTTGTGTTTTACCTTGTCGGTCTGCACATTGGCCCAGGCCCAGGCAACCAGAACCTGGGTTTCCGGAGTCGGCGACGACGTCAATCCCTGTAGCCGCACGGCTCCCTGCAAGACATTCGCCGGTGCAATTTCGAAGACTGCGATTAACGGCGAGATTGATTGTCTCGATCCGGGTGGCTTTGGCGCCGTCACGGTGACGAAATCGATCACCATCGACGGCACCGGCACCTTTGGTTCAATCCTGGCCAGCGGCACCACTGGCGTGATTGTGAACATTGCTGTTAACGCCAATGACCCCCTCCGTACTGTGACGCTGCGCGGGCTGTCGATCAACGGCACCGGCCTTAGCGGTACCGTCGGTACGCGCACCGGCATCAACGGGGTAAACGTGATTGCGGCTACCGCGGTTTTTGTGGAGGATTGCGCTATTTTCAAGTTCTCCCAAAACGCGATTAACGTCGCGAACGTAGCCAACAATTTCAATCTGTTCGTCCGCAACAGCGTACTGCGCGACAACGCGCTGGCCGGTGTGGCCATGAGTTCGAACAATACATTGAACTTCATGAGAGGGACGATTGAGAACAGTCATCTGAACGGTAACCAGAACGGCGTCAATGCCGGGGCGAACTCGCGTATCTCAGTTGATAATTGCTCGCTATCGGGCAATTCCAACGCCGGGGCGCTAGCCCGTAGTCTGACTGCCAGCGCAGTCGCCGTGGTCAATGTATCAAACTGCCAGCTTTCGGCGAATGGGAGTTTTGGAGTACAGGCGGGAGGCGGGGGAGCCCTGGCCACTTCAATCGTCCGCCTGAATAAGAATCACATTACCGGCAGCGGAACCTCCGGCATCAACATCGGAGCCAGTGGAGAGGTAGATACTTACTCTAACAACCAGATCTTCGGCAACAATATCGACGGTTGCCCGGGTTGTACCGTGATCGGGGCACCTAACACCTAAACTCCGAATTCGGAGCTTCCCAGTGCCCGAACTTGAACCCGCCCGCTTCCCCAAGCGGGCGGGTTTCCTGTTTCCAGACCCTTGAGCCAATTGAAAAAGTTCGTGGGAACCCATTGAAAAGAAAGAAAGAGAGAATATCCTTGACAGTAATAAAAGTTGCTAATAGTATCTCCGCCCCCGTCGTTCTTTTTCAGATTCTTTTAGCTGGCTCTAATCGCCTTCTAACGGTGTGTCAACATGCCGAAGTAATGCTTCCCAGCCTACCACGGGTTTGTTTAAGGAGAAATCTACATGAGATCCGCCACCTCCGCTAAACCTTCAACACGTCAACTCGCGTATCGTAATCTGGCAGATATACTCAATCGCGGCCTGATAGCGAGAGCGGCTTTATTTTTGGGCCTGGTTGGGCTGGCGGTAACCGGTTCTTATTCAACTTCATCTGCGTCCGCGCCTGCTGGCGGTTCCGGAATAATAGAAACACAGGCTCTCACTGCCCCCTTAGCGGTTACGTCGAACCGCTTCGTTAGTCGCTTGCTCCTGGCACCCATACCTCCGCCTTTACCGGCGGCCATTGCGACCTTTGCCAGTGATTGCACGACAGCTAAGTCAGAATTCGCGGTGGGAGAGACAATTTGCGTTAAGGTCACTGGAATTACGATTTCTCCTTTTTTCCCTCGGCGTCTGACCTGGGCCGCTCCCGACTCGACTGTAGTTCAGGCGGCTGACATCACCAGCGATCCGCAGACCGGCACTTTGTTGATAAACGCCACCTCGATCATTAATGGCCGAACGATCGATAATCGAGGCACGTGGCAACTTCTAGTTCGCAATCCCTTTTTCTTTTTTCCTGAGGCAAGCGCCACTTTCACTGTTACTGATCCGCAGAATGCGACCGCCGATCTTGGCGTTGCAGTGACCGCCAGCAGCAACAGTGTTGCCGCAGGCTCACAAGCCGTGTTTGAGATCCAGGTGAATAACTATGGTCCGGACACGTCGGCCAATGTTCAGTTGACCGATGTGGTTCCGGCCAACACAACGTTTGTTTCCTTCCAGCAGTTGAGTGGGCCAGTCTTCACGTGCAGTAGCCCGTCAGTGGGCGGTACCGGCACGACAACGTGTTCCATCGCAAGTCTGGACTGGCCGGGTAATTCAGTGGCCACCTTCATCGCCACGTACCTGGTTAACAACGGTGTTTCAACGGGTACGACTATCACAAATGTAGCGAATATTGCTTCGGTCGCTACCCAGAGCTCGCCGGCGACGGCTGACCAAAACGACAAGGACGACAGTGCCTCGGCCGCTGAGACAGTCGCGGCTGCACCTTGTGTCATTACGTGTCCCAGCAACATCGATGTCAACGCGGATCAAGGCCAGGCTGGAGCAGTGGTGACTTACGCATTCCCGGCGTCAACGGGCGATTGCGGCCAGCCGAGCACGGGAGAAGGCGGAGAAGTGATTCCCGCAATTAGTTGTAGCCCCGCATCGGGCTCATTTTTCCCGGCCGGTACAACTACAGTAGTCTGCAGCGGTCAGACCAATGGCGTATGTACCTTCCAGGTTACTGTGCAAAACCCAGGGGCGCTTTCGATCAGTCTGACCGGCGCCAATCCTTTTGCTCTCGAGTGCGGTGACGATTTCAACGATCCCGGAGCAACGGCAGTTAACGGCACCGGCCAGAGCGTTCCCGTCGTTATATCGGGCACGCTTGATAACCACACTCCTGGAAGCTACACGCTGACTTACACAGCAACGGAAGGCCAGAATTCGACCTCAACCACGCGCACAATAAATGTCAGTGACTCGGCCGGGCCAGTAATCACCATAGCCGGTGCAAACCCCTTGACGCTTGCTTGCGGTCAGACCTTCACGGATCCCGGAGTCTCTGCCGACGACGCCTGTGAAGGCAGTAAGGCTGTCAGCAGTTCCGGCACGGTCGACTCAAATGTTCCGGGCACCTATACGATCACTTACACCGCTTCAGATAGCGCGAATCATACGTCGACTGCTACACGAACCGTGATTGTCGAGGCTGGCGGGGGTACTCTGCCCCCCACGATTACACTCATTGGCGATCCACAGATTACTGTCGAATGCGGCAGCTTCACGGATCCAGGCGCAACCGCATCAGTACCGTGTGGCGGTTCGGTCCCCGTCACAACATCAGGCACGGTTCTCAACACGCCGGGTACATACACCCTCACCTACACCGCGTGCGTAGAGATTTCACCGGGTGTTTGCGATCCGGCGCGAACTTCGTCTGTAGAGAGGACGGTCATCGTAGAAGATCATACGGCGCCAACAATTACGGTCAACGGCGCGAACCCTTTGAGTGTGGAGTGCCACGGCACCTTCACCGATCCGGGCGCCACGGCACACGACAGCTGTGCCGGTGATTTCGCAGCGACCGCCTCGGGTACAGTCGACGCCAACACCGTCGGCCAGTACACAATCACCTATGACGCTCAGGATCCTTCCGGCAACAGCGCCACAGCGGTCACACGCACAGTGAATGTGGTTGACACCACTGCGCCAACGGTTACGGCGCCGATGGCTGTTACGGTCAATACCGGCTCCGGTGCAACCTCGTGTAGCGCGGTAGTCAGCGATATGGCGCTGGGCGCCGGCAGCGCGAATGACGCTTGTCAGGGCGCGATCGCGGTGACTCGGAGCGGCGTGCCCGCTGGGAACGTTTTCCCTGTAGGAACGACAACCCTTACTTACTCAGCTACGGACGCCTATAACAACACCGGCAACGCTACGCAGACGGTGACAGTGGTTGACAACACGCCGCCGGTGGTAACCGCGCCGGGAGCTGTAACGCTATTCACCGGACCCGGTGCAACATCGTGCGGAGTAACTGTAGCTAATCTGAACGCGACGCTGGGAACCGGCTCAGGCACGGACAATTGTTCGGCTGTATCTATAACTCGCACTGGCGTCCCGGCCGGAAACGTCTTCCCAGTTGGGCAAACGACCGTGACCTATGTGGGAACCGATGCCGCCGGCAACATGTCGTCCGCCACACAGCTAGTTACGGTCGTGGACAACACGCCGCCGACGATTAGTTGTAGTCCTGACATTATCGCCAATTTCGATCCCGTAGCTGGTGGGGCGGTGGTCACGTACGCCACTCCGGTCGGCGCCGATAATTGTCCGGGCGCGGTGACAAACCGCACGGCTGGCCTGGCCAGCGGTGCGACCTTCCCCGTTGGCACGACCACCAACACCTATCGAGTTACCGATGCTGTCGGACTCACGGCCCAATGCTCATTCAAGGTAACCGTTGCCTTGACCTCGATCATCGGTCTTGACAGCGTGCTCATAAACGGCTCAGGACTGGCGGATAGTTACGACTCTGCCGGCGGGTATCCGGCTACCAAAGGAAGCCAGGCCAATGTCGTCAGCAATGGCACAATCACCATGGGTGGAAGCGGTAAAGTAGCCGGGAATGTCCGCTCAACTCGCGCTGGTGTGGCCATGTCGGGACTAAGCGTGATAACCGGCAATGCCACCGCCGGAACCACCGTCACCAGGACCGGTAGTGCCTCTGTAGGTGGAGCCATAACCAATAACCAGTTGGTGCCGTTAATCACCCTGCCGGCAGTGCCTGCTTGCGGACCTCCGTACAGTCCCAACAGCGGCATCAGCGGGACCTATTCCTACAGCCCGAGCACCGGCGACTTAACCTTGAGTGGGAATAATATCGCCACTCTCGCTAATGGCACTTACTGCTTCCACAACCTGACTTTAACTAATAGCGGACAGTTGAAGGTCAACGGAGCGGTGGTGATCAAATTGACGGGCACTTTGAACGCCAGCGGCCTGACAAACTTCAACAACACGACTGCAATCCCAGGGAATCTTCGAATCCTGTCGAGCTTCACTGGGACCAATGGTGTGACTCTTGGCAACAGTAATAGTGCCTACTTAATGGTATATGCTCCCGGCACCGGGGTTACGATTACAGGGTTGGCCCCACTATTCGGCACAGCTGTCGGGAAGACCATTACGATTTCAAACAGCGGGATGATCCATTACGACACTCGCCTGCTGAGTGTGTGGCCCGATATTTGGCTACTGATTGGCCCCTGAGTCGTGGCCCATCAAGTGGGGCGATGAAGCAAGGGCGCAGGAATCTTTAGCGAAAGGTCTTGATGACAAAATTTCTCTCGTCAACAAATAGGGAAGACTTGGCACAGCAGTGGCCGGAACTTAACCGTGTTCTACTGGTGGCCCATCTCGGAACTTTAAACAAAGGAGACTCCAAATGAACAAGTTTCGGTTAACCATAAACGCTTTGGCAGTCGTGATCTTCACGCTGGCTTTCGCATCGTTGGCCAATGCGCAGGCAACTCGGACCTGGGTGTCGGGCGTGGGGGACGATGCCAACCCCTGCAGCCGGACAGCGCCATGTAAAACTTTTGCGGGCGCTATTTCAAAGACTGCTACCGGCGGTGAAATCGATGCGCTCGATCCAGGCGGCTTTGGCGCGCTTACTATCACCAAGGCAATTACCATTGACGGCTCGGGGACATTTGCTTCGGTGCTGAACGCCGGAACATTTGGAATTACTATCAATGCGCCGGCTACTGCTATTGTGACTCTCCGGGGACTGTCAATCGAGGGCGTAAGTCAAAGCACTTCCCCCGGAACTACCGGCATCAGAATGCTCGCCGGAAAAGGCTTGAATGTGATCAACTGTATCATCCTCAACCAGTCTACCAATGGTATTGACCTGGCTCTGACAGCAACCGGCACGGTTGTCCAGATTAAGAACACATACGTTAAAAATTGTGGCGGCGACGGACTCGCGGCCTCGACCACGACAGGCCAGTTAAAGGTATCGATTAGTGATTCCTCTTTCGTTGAGTGCGGTACCGGTCTGCACGCAAAGTTCAACTCGCGTGTCTCGGCCGATAGGTGCACCTTCTCCAACAACACCGGCGCCGGCGTGTTTGCCGACGGCACAACCGCGGTGGGAGTGGCCAACATCAGCAACTCGTCCATCTTCAACAATGGTGGCGCAGGCGTTCAGGCCCAAACAGGTGGCGCTGTGGCACGTATCAACGATTGCGACATTATCCAGAACGTTGGCAATGGAGCTCTGGTTGGGGCAGGTGGCGAGGTCGATACGTGGGGTAACAACAGATTCATCGGCAATGCTGATGGCGCCGTCTGCACCGGTTGCACGCCGCTGACCCCCCACTGATGAACTGGCCAGGTTCTTCCTATCAGCGACCCGTCCGGCGCGCTTGGCGCCGGACGGTACTATTCGTTTCCAGGGCCACTTCCCCATTTTGCTTGGAAGCTAATTATGGGACCACTCCTCACCTTAGTAAGGACTCAATCTGCCCGGCTGTTCAATGAACCATTTGCTACCGGTTCATCTTGCCACTGAGTTCAATTCGATTCCCTGACACACCAGGTCTTCGTTTATAGTTTCGCCCTTTGGGCCAATTGACACTTAAGAACGTGCCGACTAAACTGAATTCTTTCAAATGTCGGGCTTTTCTGCGGGCAAGTGTGCTATTTGAAGCACTTTCTGTCCTTCCCAGGCCGCTCGCTCAGCAACTTGATGGACACGACTACCAGCGCAACCCAGGACACCCCTGATTCCACCAGAACCGCCGCCCAGGTCAATTCTTCTCAGGTAGTTCGCCCTGCTCTACCCGAGCACAATTTACCCGACGAACCCTTAGTCATAATAAAACCGGGGAAGAGCTGGGGAGCAGTCGACTTTCACGATCTCTGGGCGTTTCGCGACCTGTTCTATTTCCTGACCTGGCGCGACGTGAAGGTGCGGTATAAGCAGACCGTGCTGGGAGTGGCCTGGGCCATCATTCAGCCATTGTTTACGATGATGATTTTTACGATCTTCTTCGGGAGGCTGGCAGGCGTTCCCTCGGACAATATCCCTTATCCGGTATTTGCCTACGCAGGTCTGTTGCCCTGGACCTTTTTTGCGAACGCCATCAGTAATAGCGGCAACAGCCTGGTCGGAAGCGCCAACCTAATCACTAAAGTTTATTTTCCCCGGCTGATCATTCCCGCGGCCGCGATTGGGGCCGGCCTGGTCGATTTGGCGATTTCCTTTCTTGTCCTCATACCGTTGATGATCTACTACGGCATTACTCTTACCTGGAGCGCCTTGATGTTTCCGGTCGTCGTCTTCCTGACTGCGCTGTTGGCGTTGGGAGTGGGAATGTGGCTTTCTGCTTTGAACGTGAAATACCGCGATGTTCGTTTTGCGCTGCCCTTCATTGTCCAGTTGTGGATGTTCGTATCTCCGGTCATCTATCCGGCGAGCTTTTTGCCGCAGCGATTTCGCTGGCTGCTGGCGCTCAATCCGATGACGGGGATTATCGAAGGCTATCGTTCCTCGCTGTTTGGCCGAGCTTTTGACTGGGGCGCCCTCGCCCTCTCCGCCCTCATTACCCTGGCGGTGCTGGTTTATGCTTCCTATGCTTTCCACCGCATGGAAAGGAACTTCGCCGACATTATCTGAGATCGCATGAAACCAATTGTGCGCGTAGAAAAGCTGGCAAAGCGATACCGTCTGGGCAAAAGCGAGGCGGCCTATGGCACGCTGCGCGAATCTATCGTCGAGGCCATGCGCATGCCGTTCCAGCGGCTGCGAGCCCGGAACGGGAGCGCGGCCGAGATCCTCTGGGCGCTGAGAGATCTGACGTTCATTGTCGAGCCCGGCGAAGTGGTTGGCGTGATAGGTCGCAATGGAGCCGGAAAATCTACTCTTTTAAAAGTGCTTTCGCGCATTACGGAACCGACCCTCGGACGAGCGGAACTTTACGGGCGGGTAGCAAGTCTGCTCGAGGTAGGCACAGGCTTTCACCCGGAACTGACCGGCCGCGAAAATATTTACCTGAACGGCGCCATCCTGGGGATGAGAAAAACCGAGATTGCACGCAAGTTCGATGAAATCGTCGCCTTCTCAGACCTGGAGAAATTTCTCGACACACCGGTGAAGCGGTACTCGAGCGGTATGTACATGCGCCTGGCTTTCGCCGTCGCTTCCCACCTCGAGCCTGAGATCCTGCTGGTTGATGAAGTCCTGGCCGTGGGCGACGCCGCTTTTCAGAAGAAGTGTTTGGGTAAGATGGGCGACGTAGCCAAGGAAGGCCGGACCGTAATCTTTGTGAGTCACAACATGGTCGCAGTGCAGAGTTTGTGCCGCCGGGTGCTTTGGCTCGAGCAGGGCAAAGTTCTCGAGAATGGCCCCGCCGGTGCAGTTGTGAGCAACTATCTCAACAAGTCTTTTGGCGGCGGGGTTGCCTCGGAAGAAGTCTGGCCAGATCTAGCCGGCGCGCCGGGTAACGATGAAGTCCGTCTTCATGCCGTCCGTGTCAGGAACAAGGGCACTGATCCAGCAGCGCCGCTCACCATGAAGACTCCATTTTCAATTGAAGTTGAATATTGGAATTTGCAACCGGAAACGCAACTGCATGTCACCCTGCACGTCTATACCGAGCACGAAATAATTGCCTTCACCACCGGTAGCGGACTGGAACCGATTTGGTCGAATCGCCCACAGCCGGCAGGCTTATTTCGCTCGATTTGCCACATTCCAGGCGATCTGATGAACGTCGGCCGGCATCGCTTTAGCGTGTTGGTGGTCAAGAACAAGAGTTCGGTAATATACCGCCATGAGAGTGCGGTGACCTTTGAGATAGTAGACCTCGAGGAAAGAACCCTGAGCTGGTACGGACGTGAACCAGGCGTGGTCCAACCTGCCCTGGATTGGACCACAGAGCAACTGGGAACACTGTAGGCGAACCCGCCGCGCTCATTTTCCAGTTCTGCCAAAAGGTTTGTCCCAGGTCACCCGGTGAACGCAGTTGACGCCAAACAAAGACAATGTGCGAAAAGTGTTTAGCGGCGCCTATCTCAGACAGATTTTAAACTCATCACCACCTTCGCTCCGGAAGATCCTTAAAACCGCCATAAATAGTGGGACCCGGTTGAAGCGCAGGCTCAGACTTCAGACCGGGTCACTGGTTGGAAGCAGAGCGTGTTCAGTATGCGGGCGAAGGCTTTTCGGTTTTCAGCCATTGCCGGCTATGTTTTTGGACGAGCCGCGCAACCATGGTTATCCCTATTCGGTCGCCGAATCAGAAACTTGTAATGCTGAAAATTATTCGTGTCCCCTCTGCGGCGCCGCTGACAGAGATCGCCTTTACGCGCTTTTCCTGCAGGAGCATTTGCCCAAAGTAAGCAGCCCAACTGAGGCCACGGTCATTGATTTTGCCCCTTCACCACCGCTTTCAGAGTTCATCCGGCGATTGACGACCGCACTGCCGCAAAAATTTCGTTATCGGACCGCGGACTTGTTGATGGATAACGTCAACGATCCAATCGACATTACTAATATGCCTTCGTATCCTGATGAGTCCATCGATTTCTTTGTCTGCTCACATGTGCTCGAACATGTCTCTGACGATCGCCAGGCACTTCGTGAACTTTACCGAATTCTCAACGTTGGCGGCCGGGGAATTCTAATGGTGCCGATTGTGCTAACCCTTGACGAGGTAGATGAAGATCCGAGCGTCACAGACGTCGCCGAGCGCTGGCGCCGGTTCGGACAATGGGACCACGTGCGACTCTATTCAAAGGCAGGATTTCTGGCTCGTGTTCACGAAGTAGGCTTTGCCGTTCAGCAATTCGGCCACGAGCACTTCGGCCGGGAAGTTTTTCGCAAGTATGGGATAACGGAACAGAGTGTCCTTTATGTGGTCGAGAAGCGATGATGGAAGATGAAGTTTGGCAAGCAACAAATCTAGCAGGCCCGCACGTCAGTGGTTATATGCATCCCGCTTACGCCGCGGCGCTGGGCGAATTCGGCTCACCACTCGAATTGCCAGGCAGCGGGGGGTGGGTACTGCAACGCGCGATACCTGGATCTCGTTATCGGGACGCGATGGGTTGTTACCCATTGTTTTCCTGCCCTGACTGGTCTCAACTTGGCTCTGACCTGCAAGAACTGGCCGAAGCAAATGATTTAGTGAGCCTGGCTGTCGTGACCGACCCATTTGGGGCTTACGATCCCGCGACCCTTGAGGCTTGCTTCGTGGACACTGTTATACCCTTTAAGCAGCACTTCGTCGTCGATCTGCAGCAGCCTTTGGATGAGTTTGTGCACCCGCATCATCGCCGCAATGCCCGCAAAGCACTGCAAAATCTCACAGTGGAGCGATGCAGCCAGCCGCTGGAATTTCTCGACCAGTGGACTGAACTTTATCAGGGATTGGCCGAGCGGCATGGCATCAGCGGTCTAACGGCGTTTTCCAGAGAATCGTTTGCCGGGCAATTGGCGGTACCGGGCCTGGTTGCGTTTCGCGCGCATTGCGACGATTCTACTGTGGGCATGCTGTTGTGGTACGTTCAGGGCGACATAGCCTACTACCATTTGGGAGCTTACAGCGCGCGAGGCTATGATCTGCGAGCCTCGTTCGCTTTGTTCAGCCAGGCCATCGAGTACTTTGCCGCGCAGCGGCTGCAGTGGCTGAATCTGGGCGGCGCGGCCGGTACGGGCGATGGTCAAACTTCGGGCCTGGGCCGATTTAAGGAAGGGTGGTCGACAGGTGTTCGAACCGCATACTTTTGTGGCAGGATTCTCGATCCCGTAAAGTACGAGGTACTGGTGCGAGCAAAAAGAGTGGGATCGACGGACTATTTCCCCGCCTATCGCCTGGGTGAATTCGGCTGAAATCGGTTTCTGTTAAGGGATTCTTGTAGGGAAGGCTAAATACGACGTGGATCAAAATGTAGAATCGCTGGTTGCTGAAGTGCTGCAGATACCAGCCGGAACGATCAATGATGACCTGGCGATGCAGGATGTGGACGTGTGGGATTCCTTAAAACATATGGAACTCATCGTCTCGCTGGAAGAAAAATTCGGGCTGCAACTCAGTTTTGAGGAAATCGTGACGATGCAAAGTGTAGGCAGCATCAAGCGAGTTCTGAAAGACCGTGGAGCGGTGAACTGAAGTGGAGCTGCGCGGAAAGAAAATAATCGTCACGGGTGGCGTCCGGGGATTGGGACGGTCAATGGTTGACAGTCTGATTGCGAAGGAAGCAGTCGTAGCCGTCTTCGACCTCAACGCAGACGGACTGGGCGAGCTGGCGCGCGAGCAACCTGGAGTGCATTGCGTCCAGTGTGATGTTTCGAATCATGCCGACGTAGTAATGGCTACAACTCTTTATCACGAAGAGTTCGGCGCCGCTGACGTCTTGATCAATAATGCCGGCATTCTTTACAGCGAACCGCTAATCAGAATTTCAGGTTCAGGAGTGGAAAGGCATGACCCCGAATCCTGGAACAAAGTGTTAGCGGCGGACCTCAGTTCTGTCTTTTACATGACTTCCTGCGTGGTCGCGAAGATGATCACCACTCGCACCAGAGGTGTGATTGCAAATATAAGTTCGGTCGCGGCGAGCGGTAACGCGGGGCAGTCCGCCTATTCCGCCGCCAAGGCCGGGGTGAATGCGCTGACCGCGGTCTGGGCCAAAGAACTTGGTCCAATGGGAATCAGAGTTGTGGCTGTGGCCCCGGGTTTCACGGAAACTGATTCCACCAAAGAAGCTCTCAGCGAAGGCGTGTTACGCGAAACGACCAAGCGCGTACCGCTGAGACGGTTAGGCAAGCCGCAAGAGATCGCTCAAGGCGTTGTCAGCGTCCTGGAGAACGACTTCTTCAATGGCAAAATTTTTGAGCTCGACGGCGGATTGATTGTTTGAGCCAAAGATTCGCCCCACCACACTAACAAGCATGTACGAATACAATCTCGCCATCCGTTTCGAGCGCATCGCAGAAGAATACTCGCTCGAGACTGCGTTGTGGCTGGATCAACCCACCTCGATCAACTATGGGAAACTTAATAGGTTAGCAAACCGGTTGGCGCGGCTGCTCAGCGAAAAGGGGATCCGGGCGGGGGATGTGGTGTGCATTTCCGGTCAGAAGACCATTGCCACCTTCGCGTTTGTGATCGCCTGTCTGAAATTGGGCGCCGTGTATTCGGTTTTCGATCCTGATAGTCCGACCGAACGGCTGCGCAAGATACTCTCAACCTGTGTCCCCAGTTTGGTGATCGGTGAGAGGGAATTCCTGGCCCAGGTGGAATCAATGGGCTTTGCGGTCTTAGGAAAAGATCCGGAATTGATTGAAGCCATGACCCGCGGTTTTGCCGGCGACAATCTGGCTGAGTCAAAAGAATTCACGGGAAGCAACCCCGCCTACATCATGTTCACTTCGGGTTCGACCGGCTTTCCCAAGGGCGCAGTGATGACTCATGCCAATGTTCTCAACCTCATTGAATGGGCTCGGGAAACATTCGAAATTACTGCCGGCGACATTCTTACCAATGTAAACCCGCTTTACTTCGACAACTCGGTTTTTGATTTTTATGCCGCGCTCTTTAACGGCGCTCGGCTGGTGCCTTTCAACAAAACCGAGACCAGGGACCCAAAGCTGCTCGTGGAAAAACTCGATGCTGCCGGATGCACGTTATGGTTTTCAGTGCCTTCTTTATTAATCTTCCTCCAGACGATGCGCGCCACCGACGGCCAGCGGCTGCGCAGCATTCGCCGCTTCATTTTTGGCGGCGAGGGTTACCCTAAAGCGAAATTAAAGGCCTTGTACGATGCGTATCCTGAGGCGCGTTTATTCAATGTCTATGGTCCAACAGAGTGCACTTGTATCTGCTCCGCTCAGGAACTGATGCCGGAAGACTTTGCCGACCTGCAGGGCCTGCCTCGTCTTGGCCGCATAGCCAGAAACTTCGATTTTCTGATTCTCAACGATGTTGGGAAGCCGGCCGCAGTGGGTGAAATCGGGGAGCTATGCCTGCTCGGGCCCAACGTCGGTCTGGGATATTACAACGATCCGGAACGCACGGCGCTGAGCTTTGTACAAAACCCTGCTAACCAACATTTTCCGGAAATTATTTACAAGACTGGGGACCTCGCCCGCCTTGATCAGCACGGCGATCTGCATATCCAGGGGCGAAAGGACAATCAAGTCAAACACATGGGCTACCGCATCGAACTCGAAGAAATTGAGGCGGCCCTGAATTGTTTGCATTATGTTTCCGAAGCGGCCGTGTTACACGGTAGCGTCAGCGGCCTGAGCAAGATCATCGCCGTGGTGGCAGCGGGCGCGGAACTCGATAGTGAACAAATCCGGGCCGACCTCAGACAGATCATTCCCGACTACATGATCCCCACTGTATTTCATCGCGAAGAGGTGCTGCCGAAGAATCCCAGCGGCAAAGTCGATCGCCGCTTTCTGGCAGAAAAGTACATCCACTCTGAAACCGCAAAAGGAAGTGTCAACGGATGAGCAAGGTCGTGCTATTCGGCGCCGGCAAGATCGCCGACGAAGCATATTTCTATCTAAAGAATGATAGCCCGCATGAAATTGTCGCTTTCACGGTTGATGCTGCGTTTATGGCCGGTGGGGAGAAGCTCGGGTTGCCGCTGGTTCCCTTCGAAGAGGTCGCGAGCAGATATCCGCCTGCCGAGTTCAAGATGTTTGTGGCTGTTGGCTATCAGGGTCTCAATAAGTTCCGGGCCAAAAAATACAGCGAGGCCAAAGCGATGGGCTACGAGCTGATTAGTTATGTCAGCTCGCGGGCCGCCAACGTCGGCGAAGTAAAACTCGGGGACAACTGTTTTGTGCTTGAGTTCGCGGTAATTCAACCCTGTTCTAAAATCGGCAATAACGTGTTCATCTGGAGTGGAAACCATATTGGTCACCATGCCAGCATTGGCGACCATTGTTATATTGCCGGCAACGTGGTCGTTTCCGGCAACACCAAAATCGAGCCCAACTGTTTTATCGGAGTCAGCGCTACGCTTGGTCACGAAATCACGATCGGCCGCGATAGTCTGATCGGCGCCGGATCATTGATCACCAAGAATGTCGAGCCGAACAGCGTGTACATCACTCCGGACACTCCCAAATTCCGGCTGGACTCAGCCATGTTTCAGCGCCTCACGAAAATGAAATGATGGCAAGGAAACAGTTCAAGGCACGTCCGAAAAGAGGATAATTATTTCATGAAGCGTGAACACGTTAGTCTTTATGTAGATCCCGAAAGCCAACAGCCGCTGCGACTGGGAACCGTCGAGCAGGAAGCAGCCGGAGAAATCGAATCGGGAACCCTGGTGGATAAGCGAGGCAACGAATATCCAATCCGTTTTGGTATGCCTGATCTGACCTACCCACGCGAGCTTTCCCAACCGGATCTGCAGGCCCGCTCTTTCTACGATGGCCGCGCCGAAGCGTATGACAAGTTTCTCCATCTAACTTTCCAAACTCATGGCGAAGACGAGCAGGTCTTGCGTAATAGGTTCATCGACGCACTCGAGTTGAAGCCGGCGCATAAGGTGTTGGAAGTATCCTGCGGGACCGGTCGCGATTCTGAAATTATCGCTAGACGATTAGGTGCGGAAGGTTTGCTTTGCCTTCAGGACATTGCCGGGGGCATGCTTGAAAGGTGCCGGCAACGATTGGAGTCGAGCACAGTCCCGACCTCTTATTCGGTCTCCAATGCCTGCTACCTTCCCTATCCTGACAAGCTGTTTGACGCAGTTTACAGTTTTGGCGGGCTTGGGGAATTCTCGGATATCAAGCGCAGTCTGGCCGAGATGGTGCGGGTGAGTAAGCCGGGTGGAAAGATTGTGGTCGGCGACGAAAGTATGCCGCCCTGGCTACGCGAAACGGAATTCGCGAAGATTCTGGTCACAACCAACAAGCAATTCATGGCTAAATTGCCGCTCGAAGAAATGCCCGTTGAGGCGCGCGACGTGCACTTGCGCTGGGTGATCGGCGGTGTCTTTTACCTGATTGACTTCCGCGTCGGCGAAGGTGAACCGACGGGCAACTTTGATTTCGAAATTCCCGGACCACGGGGAGGCACCTACCGCAGCCGGTATCTGGGCCAACTCGAGGGTGTCAAGGTCGAGACAAAACGTTTGGCTGAGCTGGCGCGGGAAAAGAAAGGCGTGAGCATGCACGATTGGCTCGACGAAGTGGTGCGGCAAGCAGCACAAAGAGATTTGGAACAGTCCTGACGTAACCAAAAGATGGAATGGCGCAAGCACGGTTTGGTTTTTAGACCCGGCAACAAAGAGAGCTGGATGCAAAGTCACGCCCAGGTCCCGACACCACTCCCCGGTGATGGCTTTCTCCGCATCTATTTTTCCTCGCGGCCGGAACGCAATCTGAGTCTGACAACTTTCGTTGATCTCGACGCGAACAACCTGAAGACAATATTGCGCTTGCACCCCACTCCGATCCTGGAATTGGGAAAGCCCGGTACTTTTGACGAACATGGAATCATGCCCAGCTGCGCAGTCAGATACGAGGGCCGGGTCTTTCTTTACTACAGCGGCTGGTCCCGCGGCACTTCCGTTCCTTATACCAATTCCACGGGTCTCGCCATCAGCGAGGATGCCGGCACAACGTTCAGGAAAGTCAGTGAGGGACCCGTTCTGGGCAAAAACATTCATGACCCCTACTCTGCTACCTCGCCTTGCGTGTTGCAGGAGGGCGATAGCTGGCATATGTGGTATTGCTCCGGAACGGGGTGGTTGCAAATAAATGGCAAGTACGAACATACCTACGATATCAAGTATGCCTGGTCCACCGACGGGATCGAATGGCGCCCGTCGGGTGAAACTGCCATCACGCCACGCACAGAATCTGAAGCGCTGACCAGGCCTTTTGTCACCCGCGACTCGCATGGCTACCATATGTGGTTTTGTTATCGCGGCAGCCACGATTTCCGCGACGGACGAGATGCTTACAGGATAGGATATGCCTTCAGTAGGGATCTGAAGGGCTGGGAACGGCGAGACGATGAGGCCGGCCTTGGCCCCTCAGAAAGCGGCTGGGATTCAAAGATGGTCGCGTATCCTGCGGTTGTGCAGCTCGGGGAGAATACCCTGATGTTTTATAACGGCAATAGCTTTGGTCAGGAAGGGTTTGGGTATGCGACCCTCGTGCGGGAGCAGTGATGTTAGCGAACGGGCATAACCTCGAACTAGTGACTGATCGGCTTTTGCTTCGCCCACTGAATTTGGACGATGTTGAATTGCTGTGGCCTGACATCTCTGATCCAGAGATCTCCAGGTTCATGGCCTGGGAAGCCCATACTGATAAAGGTCAAACGATTGAATTCGTCAAAGGAGAAATCGCGCGACGTGAAGCCGGTAAGGGAATTACCTGGGCAATCCTCATGAACGGTAACTTCTGCGGCATCTTCAGCATCATCGGCCTGGTCCGCAACCATCGCGCTTTGACTTTCAATAAAGCCGAGCTCGCTTATTGGCTGAGCCGGAAATATCAAGGCCAGGGCATCATGACCGAGGCCGGACGAAGAGTGCTGCAGTTTGCTTTTCAGGAACTGGAACTGCACAAGCTGTTTGTCAGCCACTTCTCAGTCAACGACGCCTCAAAAAATCTTATCAAACGCCTGGGGTTCAGGTTCGTAGGCGAACAACTGGAAGAGTTCCAAAAAAACGGCGTTTGGTATGACCACGTGAACTACGAATTGCTCGCGCGCGAGTTTTTTGCAGGCGAAAAGAGTGGCACCACGTAGAAAGCGAATCGCATAGAATGTCGATGGTAAAACAGAGTTTGCATCAGGGAAAAACCAAAACGGAAGATCTGGCGATCTTTGGCGGGCGTCCGACGTTTACCGAAGTCCTGCATGTTGGTCGACCCAACATCGGCAACCGCGCGAGGTTTGAAGAGCGCGTGGCCGACATCCTGGACCGTCGCTGGCTTACAAACGGCGGCAAGTATGTACGCGAATTTGAAAAACGGATAGCCGAGTTGGTGGGGGTGGAGCACTGCGTAGCCATGTGCAATGCCACCGTGGCGCTCGAGATCGCAATTCGCGCACTGGGTATGACTGGCGAAGTGATTGTCCCGTCCTTCACTTTTGTGGCTACGGCCCACGCGCTGCAATGGCAGGAGATTACGCCAGTCTTTTGTGACGTGGATCCGAAGTCACATACCATCGATCCTCGCAGGGTTGAGCAGATGATTACGCCGCGTACTACGGGCATCATCGCGGTTCACCTTTGGGGTGGGGCTTGCGATATTGACGCTCTGAGCGAAATCGCCGCGCGGCGGCGTCTGAAGCTTCTTTTTGATTCTGCTCATGCGTTTGGCACGTCCTACCAGGGCCGGATGATTGGCGGTTTTGGGGACGCGGAAGTCTTCAGTTTTCATGCCACCAAGTTCCTCAACAGCCTGGAAGGCGGCGCAGTAGTAACCAACAATGGCGAACTGGCGCAGAAGATTCGCTTGATGAAGAATTTCGGTTTTACCTTTTATGACCACACTGATTATGTGGGCACCAACGGTAAGATGAACGAGATCTCCGCAGCCATGGGTCTCAGCAACCTCGAGAGTATGGATGACTTCATTGCTGTGAACCGGAGCAACTATGAGCAATATCGGCAGGAATTGGCCGGCCTGCCGGGGGTTAGTTTGCTGCCTTATAACGAAGAGGAGCGCTGTAACTATCAATATGTCGTGCTGGAAATTGATGCCGGCGAAACCCTGGTCGACCGGGATCAATTAATGGAAATATTCCACAAAGAAAACGTGCTGGTGCGCCGCTATTTCTACCCGGGCTGCCACCGGATGGAACCCTACCGATCCTTTTTTCCACATGCCGGACTGATGCTGCCCGAAACTGAAAGACTCACGCGCAGAGTTCTCTGTCTTCCGAATGGCACCGCTGTCGGTCCAGAGGAAATCGCGCTTATCTGTCAGCTGCTGCGGTTTACTTTGGAAAACAAAGCTGAGATCAGGGAGAAGTTGGGAAATTAGCAACCCGGGCAAGAAGTGCCCGCCAGGTAGAGAAGTAGTTTAGAAGTCTGTGCCCCCGCCCATCAGACTTGCACACGATTGACACCCGCAGAACCTCGATGACGCAGTTCGAAATCGACAAATCAGGACCAATTTCCAGCCAGGCCCCAGGCGCGCCGCTGGTTGACGTGATCCTTATCACCTACAACCAGGAGGAATTTGTCGCGCAGGCAATCGAAAGTGTTTTGGCACAACAGGCTGAGTTTGCTTTCAGACTAATCGTTGGCGATGACGGCTCAACCGACAATACACAGCCAATTATTCGCAGCTATGTCGCAAAGCACCCGCAGCTCATCACGCCGATACTCGATCAACGGCATCGCGGATTGAAAGACAGGGACCGCGTCGGCATCAGAGCCTTTGAAATTTCAACCGCCAAATATATTGCCTGGTTGGATGGCGACGATTACTGGACCAATCCGCGGAAATTGGAGCGGCAGGTGAGCTTCCTCGAGCAACATCCCGATTTTGCAATCTGCTATCACAACGCAGCCATGACCTTCGTGGACGGCAGCCGCGAGACTATTAATTGTTTACCTCCGGATCAAGGCGCGGAATCCACTCTCGAAGATCTGATCTTCTCAAACTTCATACCTACCTGTGCGGCAGTTTTTCGGCGCGGGCTTTTCGGAGAATTGCCTGAATGGCTCGGCACCATGGGTATGGGCGACTGGCCGATTCACATCTTGAATGCACAGTATGGAAAGATTGGCTATCTCAACGAAGTCATGGCTACTTATAGGGTCCATCAGCAAGGCGCCTGGTCATCGTGGTCCGCCATTGACCGCTCTTTGGAAAGTATCAAAATGCTCGATTACGTCGATGCGCAACTCGGCTTCCGCTATGCAAAGCAAATTCGGGCGGCCCAGGCCGAGTGGTACTATCAGCTGGCAGAAGTAACCTATCGCGCAGGAGCGCAACGGGAATGCCGGAAATACCTCGGCAAATATCTCGCACTGGGTGGAGTTCACCTGGACAGACGGACCCTGAGCCTTTTTCTTAGAGTCCGACTGTCGCTGTTATACGGGGCTCTCAAATCAGTTAGAGATGCAGGCCGTCGTAAACAGGAGCCGGCAGATGGAGTGGTAAATAATTCTCGCCCTGCGAAGGGCTGAGCAACCGTGAACTGGGCTGCCTCGCCGGCGACTTGCTTTGGTGAGCAAACCAGGAAGGAATAGCGAATTGCTCGTGCTTAAGGTGCGCTATCCAAAGGGTCTTAATGGAACCACTGGTCGACATTAATCTCATCACGTACAACCACGAGAGCTTTGTCGCGCAGGCGATTGAGAGCGTGCTCGCGCAACGAACAGACTTCAGCTACCGGTTGATAGTGGGTGATGACTGCTCGACAGACAGCACGCAGGCGATTATACGTCGCTATGCGGACCAGCATCCGGATCGCATTGCTGTCTTCCTTGATAGGCAGCATCGAGGCCTCAGAAGCAGGGACCGCGCCGGCATAAAGGTCCTGGAAATGTCTCAGGCCAAGTACGTTGCCTGGCTTGATGGCGACGATTTCTGGACTGATCCGGGCAAGCTGCAAAAACAGGTTGAGGTGCTCGAGCAGGATCCTGGGCTCGCGATTTGTTTTCATAACGTGGCCACTTTCCATCAGGACGGGCTGGCCCAGCCAGTAAACCTTTGCCCGCCGGATCAGAAGGAAATTTCAACGCTTGAAGATTTATTGAAGGGCAACTTTATCCCGTCGTGTTCGACAA
Source organism: Pyrinomonadaceae bacterium (assembly GCA_036726305.1). Classification (GTDB taxonomy): domain Bacteria; phylum Acidobacteriota; class Blastocatellia; order Pyrinomonadales; family Pyrinomonadaceae; genus JAOAPY01. The sequence continues at coordinate 25,419 of DAIMCP010000053.1, forward strand.
TGTTTCGCCGCGCCGCGGTGGGAACGTTGCCCGGCTGGTATTTCAATCTGAAGATGGGCGACTGGCCACTCTATATTCTGATCGCGGACCACGGCAGGATTCGCTATCTCAATGAGGTGATGGCAAATTATCGAGTGCACGGCGGTGGCTCCTGGTCGCCGCGCGATCGCACTCACCACGACGTGAACTTTCTGCAATTGCTTGATTATGCAGATCGACATTTTAACTTCAAATACAAAAAAACCATCGACGCCACGAAGTCGCGGTACTACTTCGAGCTCGCCGAAGCTTATTACCAGCGTGGGCACCCGCGTCATGCTCTGGTTCCCATCAAGAGGGGTCTCCGCTCGAGTCATTTCAGTCACCGGGGCCTGCTTAGTTTCTACTTTCAAGTAAGAATGCCGGGGGCGTACAACTTCCTGCGCAGTCTCAGAAATCTGGTAAGACCACCCGGATCAAATAATCCCGGTGTTGTCCGCTAAGACTCAAGCAATGCAGAGCGCAACTGGATCTTACTCGCCGTTGGTAAGCGTAATAGTCCCCTCTTACAATTACGGGCACCTGATCTCCGAGACGTTGCGTTGTCTGCAAGCGCAAACCTACAACACCTGGGAATGTTTGGTGGTCGATGATGGCTCGACGGACAATACCAGGGAGGTCGTGGCCGGATTTGCCGCCCAGGACCCTCGCATCCGTTATCTTCAGCAAGCCAACCAGAAGCAGGCTGCGGCCCGCAACCAGGGAATAGAAAACAGCCGCGGCGACTATTTCCAGTTTCTCGATTCCGATGATCTGCTAGAACCGCGTAAGCTGGAGTTGCAGATTCGTTGTCTTGAGCAGCATCCGGAATTTGATATTGTCTACAGCGGCGTTCGTTACTTCAGCACGGAAAATCCCAGTGAGCGCCTGGTGTCGCGGCGTTATTCGATGTGGGATGATGGTAAATCCTGGATGCCGGAAATCTCCGGCAGCGGCAATGCCGTCTTGAATAAGCTGCTTAGGAACAACATCATGGTCGTGAACGCACCGCTCGTACGACGCCGCACGATCGAGGCTGTGGGTCTTTTCAACGCTGCTTTGACGCCCGTCGAAGATTGGGAATATTGGATTCGCTGCGCGGCCCAGGGAGCGGTGTTTCGTTACGACGAATCACCTGAATCACACGCCCTGGTTCGTTCGCACCCGCAAAGCGACAGTGCGGATGGACGGCGCATGTTGCGGGCTACGGTGCGCCTGCGAAAAGCGGTGCAGGAACTGCGCCTTGATTCGGACCTGCGCGAATTAAACCAGCAGATGCGTGCCGAGGCGGAAGGGCTGTTGGGCGTTGAGGAAGTTGTCAATGACCGCTTGGCTCGGGGCATTCTGCAGCTGTGCAAAGCCGCTGTGAGGGATCCCAGGCTGAGACCACGGGCCAAGTGGTTGCTGTGCGCAATAAGCGCGCCGTTTGTCCCGAGAGAGCGATTGAAAGGAATGGTCACAGGTTCGGTCACCGGATCACTGGCTAAAGTCGTAAGCAGGAACTCTGCAAGAAAGGAGCCCTAGTGGGCCTGTCACTCAGCGGCGTTGCTTACATCTGGATCGTCCCCGCATACATGGACCTAACCGATCAGTCGTCGATGTAACCTTGAGCTTCCGCTCGAGTAGTTGTTCCTGATGCATATAGTAATCGTTGATACTACGCTCACCACGCCACCGACCGGGGGCGCGCAGACCTTTCTAGTGAACCTGGCAGAATCATTGGCTGGGAATCATCGCCTGTCGGTTATCACTCAACCTGGCCCGGAAACATCGATCGTGTCGGCCTTGCGCTCAGCAGGCGCGGAAGTCTTGCTCACCCTGTGGACTCCGTCACACCTGCCGGAAGAAAGGGCTCGTCGCCTGGCCGAGTGGGTTCATCAGAACGACGCTGACGCCTATATCATCTCCATTTCGCCTGAGGTTGGCTGGCTGGCGCTGCCGCTGCTTGATCCGGCGCTGCCGACGCTGTCAATCGCTCATAACGACGTGCCGGCTTTTTACGAACCACTCAAGCACTATTATCACTTTATGGACTGCGCCATAGGCGTTAGTGAAACGATTCGCAGAAAGATCGTGGCCGACTGTGGAGTCCCGTCGGAGCGTGCTGGTTATGTTCCTTATGGCGTGCGGTCTTTAGCCCCGGAGCAGGTTGAGCAACTCGTCCCGCGCCCCGCGGGCCAGGCGTTGAAGATCTGTTACGTTGGCCGATTGGTCCAGGATCAGAAGCGAGTGCTCGATTTCGTTCCCCTGGCGGCGGAATTGGTCAAGCGGGGGGTCGCATTTGAACTAAGCTTGATCGGCGACGGCAAGGAGCGTGCGCTGCTCGAGGCCCGACTCAGAGATCGCGGTCTTGACAAACAAGTCACGTTTTGCGGCTGGCTCAAGCCCGAGATAATCGCCGCGATGCTGCCTGAGCAGGACGTCTTCGTCTTGCTGTCGGATCATGAAGGCTTACCCGTAGCCCTGATTGAAGCGATGGGCCACGCGCTGGTTCCCGTGGTGACGGATATTGAAAGCGGGAATACACAATTGGTGCGCAACGGGGAAAACGGTTTTGTAGTTCCGGTCGGCGATATCAACCTTGCCGCTGCCCGCATCCAGCAACTCGCGAGCAGCGGCGATTCATTGAACAGGATGAAAAAAGAAGCCTGGCAAACAGGTCACCAGTTCTCAGTGGCGCAAATGGTTGCAGGTTACCTGTCGTGCATTGAAGTCGCAAGAAAAGGAGTAAAGTCTCGGAATAAACGTGCCGGTGTGCCGGATCCATACCCGATGATGCCCTCCTGTCGTTCGAAGTATCCGCTTTGGCTGCGCAAGCTGAAGGCGCGTTTGCTTCACTTGCGGACGGGATCAGGTTTTCCCGGGACAGCTCTACGTTAATATGATGAGCCCTGCTTGCATCGCGTGCGGAAGCCAGGAGACCGAGCTGCTGGGATTGCTTCCCACCTACACGCCAGACTTTCTTGGTCACACGGTTGATGGCAGCTTTGATACCGGTTCCTTGTATGGCTGTCCCAACTGTACGCTTCGTTTTCGCTTTCCACAGCCCACGGCTGAACAACTATTGTCTTACTACGCCGGCTTAAGCGAGAGTGAATGGTGGCAGCATGGAGTCGCGCGCCCGGTTTGGGCGCCAATCAAGCGCGAGCTTTCCTCTCTGCCACATAACTCGGTACTCGATGTGGGCTGTTTTCGCGGTGACTTGCTCAGTTACCTAGGAGAAGGCTTCACTCGTTTCGGCGTTGAGCCCTCGGCCAGCGCCAGCCAGGAAGCCCGGGCGCGAGGCATAACGATCATCGGCGAGAGCATCGAGTCGTTGCGCGATGAAAAGCGGAAGTTTGGAGCAATTACCCTGATCGATGTGATCGAGCACCTGCCCCGACCTCTGGATTCGCTTTCGCTGCTCGCGCGTTTGTTAGAGCCCGGTGGGAAACTGATCATTTTCACTGGCGATACGAATGCGCTCTCCTGGCGCATCGCCAATTTGCATTACTGGTATAGTGCTTTGCCGGAGCACGTCGCGTTCTTTCGCCTCTCATGGTTTCGCTGGGCAGCGCAAGCGTTGAACTGCGACGTCACTTCATCTGAACGTATGCACTACCAGGCCGCATCCCTGAAAGTGCGGCTTGATGAAGCAGGCAAGAATATGGCCTTTGCCATTTACCATCGGCTGCAGAGCTTGCCGGGCGCCCGGAAGATTCTGCCACGGGTTCCAGTGTTGTCGCGCGTAGGCCAGTGGCAGAGTTGCTGGTGGACTTCCGCTCGCGATCATCTCCTCGTGACGCTGACAAGACAGTAGCTGACGGCAGGGGAACAACATTCCTATGCACTATCACCTAATCGGAATCTGCGGCACAGCGATGGCCTCTTTGGCCGGAATGCTGCAGGCGCGCGGGCACCGTGTGACTGGCTCTGACGTGAATGTCTATCCGCCCATGTCAACCATGCTGGCGTCGCTGGGGATTCCGGTACGGCAGGGCTATCACGCGGCAAACTTGCGGCCGGCGCCCGATTGCGTGGTCGTAGGGAATGCCATCCCACGCGGTAATGCCGAGGTTGAAGAGGCCTTAAATCGCAAGCTGCGCTACCACTCGCAGGCGGAAGTGGTTAAGGAAGAATTTATTCGCGGTCGCCGATCGCTCGTCGTCGCCGGCACACATGGGAAGACCACCACCTCGAGCATCGCCGCCTGGGTGATGGACCAGGGCGGACTTAACCCAACCTTCCTGGTGGGCGGCGTCACGCAAAACTTCGGCGTCAGCTTTCGGGTTACTGACAGTGATTACTTTGTCATCGAAGGCGATGAATACGATACGGCCTATTTTGATAAGGGCCCAAAGTTCATGCACTACCTGCCGGAACTGGGCATCGTCAATAACATCGAGTTTGATCACGCCGACATCTATGCCGACCTCGAGGCAGTCAAACGCGCCTTTCGCAGATTTATGAACTTGATACCCGCCAACGGCCGCTTGATCGCCGGTTGGGACAGCGAGCAGGTGCGCGACGTAGTCACCAGCATGGGTGCCCGGCTGTTCACGCAAGTCGAGACATTCGGCACAACCGGCGAGGCAAAGTGGCAGGCTCGCGATATCGATCACACGGGAGAGAGGTCACGCTTTCGCGTCATACGCGAAGGGCGAGAATGGGGAGAATTTCAAGTCCCGCTGATCGGCGACTTCAACGTACTGAACTCGCTGGCCGTGATCATAGCCGCCGACGCCTGGGGTCTTGAACGGCAGGCCATTGCCGACGCGCTGGTCACCTTTCGCAACGTGCGACGGCGGGCCGAGATTCGCGGCGAAGCGGCGGGTATAGTGATCGTCGACGACTTTGCGCATCATCCAACCGCTGTGAGAGAAACTCTGCGCGCCTTGCGCAGCCGCTTTGCCGGCCGGCGGCTGGTAGCCGTGTTCGAACCGCGTTCCTGGTCATCACGCCTAGCCGTCTTTCAGAATGAGTATCCCAGGTCTTTTGTGTCTGCCGATTTCGTGGTTATCTCAAACGTCTTCGACATAGACAAGGTCAAAGAGAAGGGAGCAATGCTCAGCACCGCGCAGCTGGTCGAAGACATTGCCGCTCAGGGCAAACCGGCAATCGCTCTTAACGGCGCTGACGAAATCATTGACTTCCTGTTGCCGCAACTGCGCTCCGGCGACGTCGTGGCTATCATGTCAAACGGTGGGTTCGGTGGTATCCACGAGAAACTTCTGGACGCTTTGCGAAAACAGGCGGCAGGAGCCTAAAAATCAGCGGCTTGGGGAGCGGGTCGTTTGTTAACACAAGACCGAACGAACTCGGTACTCTGGCCCCGGATTGCCGGGACCAGTGGCAAATTATGAGGAAGAATCCGCGTCGAATCGCTCATCCGTTGAGCGAGCCACCAGGAAAGGTTTGGAAAAAGGCTGCTCACTTCTCTTCTCTTTTGAGATCTCGACTTTCGAAGTCAGTACGCGACGAATGCGTTTGGGCAGCAGCCTGGCCGTGAGCATGGCCATTGACTCAACCAGTTGGACGATGTCGCCTCCACCCTGCCAATGTTCGCGCAACACACCCGGATCTGTCCGGTCAACCAGACGGAGCAAGGTGAGCGAGATCAAATACGCATCGTCCAGCTGGCCCACGAAGGGAATCATGTCGGGGATAAGATCAAAAGGAATGAAGGCATAGATGATAGCGCCGGCGACGAGTGCTTTTTCCGTCCGCGGCACGCGCGGATCAGCCATCAGGCGCCCGCACAGCAACACCATGTTCGGCACAAACATAACCACGTTTTTCATCCGGCGCCTGGTAATATCCGATGCCATCTTCCGTTGCACCTCGATGCTGAGCTAGCGAACCTTCTTCGCCTCCATATTGCGACCGTTTTGATGAAGAATCAACTGCGTGACCTGTCCCTGGGCGTTAGTCACAAAAGTGATCTGCGCGTCCACAACCGTGTAATAGAATTCGGAGACTGACTTGGGGAAGACTTGATATTTGGGTTGACCCGTAGCCTGGACCATCAATTTGCCGTCTTCGCTGGTCACAGTGAGCACAAACTGCGGAGCTAATTCGTAATCCCCGGCGTAAGATTCGTAGACCTTCGGATCAATCGCCGCGTCTTTCCTGGCAGATGAAAGCGAGGCCAGTACCCGCGCGGCCCCAGCGTTTTGTGGATTCAGTTCCAGCGATTTTTTGTAATTCGCGATTGCCAGGTCCCTATCACCATGCGCGAGATATGCCTCTCCGAGACTGTCGTAGGTGTTAAAGCCCTGCGGGTAGGCCGCGACGTTAAGCTTGAAAATCTCAATCGCCTCGCTGACCTTTTTCATTTGCAGTAGTTGATAACCCAGCGTGTTGAGTTCCCCTTCGCTGAAATCGTACTCGTTTGCCTGGTTGGCTTTCAGCTCTCGGTATTGACTGATGGCCGCGGCTACATCTTTCTCCTTTGCGGTGTTGAGTAGCACTTCAGCGAGTGAGCGTTTCGCAGGTTCGTATGGTTGATCGTAGAGGATGCTGTCAATTCCGGCGGCGATCTTGTCCAGATATCTCCCCTGCGAAGTATTGTCCAACAGCACAATCAATCTCTTATCACGAACCATGCGAACTATGGTCGTACTAAATCCGTTGATGCCGCCGTTGTGCTCGATCACAGGAACGGGAAACTTGCCTGGGCCCAGGGTGATCTTGGTTATCACGAAACCATAGCCATAGTCGCTTAGGTTCGGAGTGAACATCATGTCTTTCGATTTGGCCGAGAGAATCTTATCTCCGTAGAGCGCCTGGTCCCAAAGGAACAAGTCCTCAACTGTGGAAAAAAGCGAGCCCGCAGCGTACGGCAGTGACATGTCCAGGTACGGAGCGTTCCGATAGCCCTGTGGCGTCCTGACATAACCCGAGGCGCGCTTGTTGAGGATCTGGTCATAGTGATCGTAGCCGGTGTTTTTCATACCCAATGGATCAAGAATATTCTCCTTCAGGACCTGCTCGTAAGGCTTGCCCGTGACTTTCTCAATAATGGCCCCCAGCAGGAAATACCCCGAGTTGCTGTAGTTGAATTTCGACCCGGGCTCGAACTCCAGATCGCCACTCGCATATTGCTTGATGAAATCGCCAACGCTGTAAGGATTGCGGCTGACACCTTCCATGAACCCAGGCAGCGCTGTGTAATTTGGTACGCCCGAAGTATGGGACAACAGATGATGGATGGTGATCTTCTCGCCGGTGTCTTTCCGATAAGTGTCGAGATAATCACTTACCTTTCCGTCGAGTTTGATTTTGCCCTGCGCAACCAGTTGCAGAATCAGGGTCGCCGTAAACTGCTTGGTGATCGAGCCCAGCCGGAACTTTGTGTCAGGTTCATTCGGAATCTTCCACTCCATGTTGGCAAAACCAAATCCCTTCTTGTAGATAACCTTGCCGTTGTCGGCCACCAGGGCTGAGCCATTGAACTGCCCGTATTTGTTATAGAGAGAAATCAGATCGTCTATCTGATGGACCTTATCCTGAGCAAAGGCCGCGGCCTGAAAAAACACCAGGCTCATTGCAATCAGCATCAGGCTTAAGCTTCTGTGAACGAGTCGGCTGCTGGTCATTCTGAATTCTCCTTCGGTTTCAGCAATGTAGAGTTCCAATCATGGAAATGCGGTCTTCCTAGTACGCATTTGCCTGCAAACTTGTTCTCACTTCGTCGCTCGGTTAGACTTCCGCACCGAACGAGTCTCCACCTCGACAACTGATTAACAAATTTATGTCCATACTCGAACGAATTCGCCAGCGCGCCACGGCCAATCCGCAGCATATTGTCCTGCCCGAAGGTGACGATCCGCGCACAGTAATTGCTGCCGCCGCATGCACCGAGGCCCATATCGCCCGGATAACTTTGCTCGGGGACGAGGACAAGATCCGCGAGTCAGCCCAACGCGAAGGCGTGAACCTGGGCGGTGTAACGGTCATCGATCATCGTCGCGCGCCTGACTTTGAAAAGATGGTTTCGATGTTTCAGGAATTGCGCCGTGCCAAAGGCATGATGAGCGATGAAGCACGGACCGCTCTGAAAGATCCTCTGTACTATGGCAATCTGATGGTGCGCGCCGGCAAAGCCGACGGCTCGGTAGCTGGAGCCACCAATACAACCTCTCACACCGTCCGCGCTGCCCTGCATTGTATCGGCGTACGCCCCGGATTCAAGCTGGTATCGAGTTTTTTTCTGATGGCCCTGCGCAATCCCGATTTTGGTCACAACGGAGCGCTGATTTTCGCTGATTGCGGCGTCGTCATTGAACCAAGCGCCAATGAACTAGCCGAGATCGCTATGGCCTCTGCTGATTCGTGTCGCGCCCTGCTCGGTACCGAACCGCGCGTCGCCATGCTGTCCTTCTCGACCAAGGGCAGCGCCAAACACAGGTTGATCGACAAAGTCATCGAAGCTACGCGCACCGTTCGGGCGCGCGCTCCGGAACTGGAAATCGACGGCGAACTTCAGGCTGACGCGGCCTTGTTGCCGGCAGTGGCGCAGTCGAAAGCGCCGGGATCGAGCGTGGCTGGTCGCGCCAACGTCCTCATCTTCCCCGACCTGCAATCGGGGAATATCGCTTACAAACTGACCGAGCGACTGGCAGGAGCTACGGCTATTGGGCCGATCCTGCAGGGTTTGGACAGGCCGGCCAACGACCTCTCTCGCGGCTGTAAAGCAGAGGACATTGTCGATGCCGTCGCGATCACTGCGGTTCAGGCCCAGGCGCGCAAAGCCGCGTCGTGACGCAAACCTTTGTCGGGCGATCGCTGCCCGGCCCCAGCAGGTTGGCTAACCACCAGTGCAAAAGGCTGGGCAAGCGCATGACCCAAATTCCGCATCCAACAAGCCGCAAAACAAATTTGAGCCTCCACAGCCCGCGTGCGGGCGAGGGCCATTTCGCCGGTAATCTGAACTGGGCCGTACCGATGACTTGAAGGCCGGCGAAAGATCAGCACGCAGGATGCGTGCGGTCCCAGGGAAAGATCTAAGTGTTACAAGCAAAACTAGTGCTCGCCTTCTTATTGCTCTTCCTCGCCGCAGGCGTGATCGCAGCCAATGGGCAACAGCCTAAGCCGCAACCATCACCGTCCCCGTCCCCGGTAAAGTCTGACCCCCAGGATCAGGTCGTGATTTTCACTGAAGAAGTACGTTTGCCGGTGGTCGCAGTGGACCAGTTTGGCCATTACGATCCGACTGTAGTTACCGACGACATCCTGGTGCTGGAAGATGGTAATCCACAACAGGTCAGAAGCGTGCGGCACGTACCAGCCAATGTCCTGATCGTTCTGGATACCGGCGGAGAGATTAGTGGACTCGGAGGCATGTCCAAACGCACGAGGCTAACGGCTGACGTTGCGAAGGAGTTAGTAAAATACCTGCATCAGGGCGATTGGGTTTCCGTGATGCAGTTCAACAACAAAGTCGAGTTGTTGCAACCCTGGACTACGGATCGGGAGGCCACGCAAAAAATCCTGAAAACCAAAGTATCTTCGGGCAAACGCAACGTGTTTTCTGATGCTCTGTTGGCGGCTGCTCAGCAGGTCAAGGATAGGCCCGAAGGAAGCCGGCACGTTGTACTTATTACCGATGGCGTCGACGGCGCAGGGGTCAGGACCGAGCGCGCGAAGGCCATTAAGCAGTTGCTGGCGGCCCGCGCCACCGTCCACATCATCAGCTACACGCAGTATGTACTGCAGAAAAAAGAGAACCGGAAGTCAGACGTAAGCGTTGGCCAGCGTCCTGTATCCCAGGATCCTATTAGCGCCACTGATCCCACACTCCCTCCGGGCGTAACGCGCAGTCCCGTCTTTGGCGTTTCAATCAGGTTTGATCCGGCCCTGCGGCGCCTGCGCAAAGCCTACGAGGCAGATGTAAAAAAAGGCGAGCAAACGCTAAACGCGTTGGCGGACGAAACCGGGGGAACCATTTTTCTGCCAAAAACCAGTGATGAAATGCTTAGTGAAGCCAACAAGGTGGCTCGAGAGATAGGTTCTGAATATGTGGTTACCTACCGGCCCACGCGACCGCTGGCCTTGGCAGCGCCAAATGAATATCGAAAAGTGGAAGTCGCATCGCGTCGCGTCGGCTTGAGCCTGCGTTCCCGCCGGGGCTATGTGGCGAGTCCGGCGCCCGAAGAGTAATGGACCCGGTCTACGATGCCAGTACTTTTACCTGCGGCTCAACCCTGACTCCAACCAGTTGGTGCCTTTCAAAATCTTCCTTTTCGCGTCGCAATGAACGCCGGTGCAATTCTTCCCAATCTTCTTTGGGGACGCGGTGGAAGGCTTCGACCACCTTGGCGTCGAATTGTTTTCCGGCCCATTCATCCAACTCCTGTGCTGCCGCCTCGTAACTCTTCCCGCGCCGATACACGCGATCGCTGGTGATTGCGTCAAACGCGTCGGCCACCGAAAAGATGCGGGCGCAGATGTCGATTTCTTCACCGGAAAGACCAAGTGGATAACCGGATCCGTCCCACTTCTCATGGTGCTGCGCGACCACGCACGAAGCACTATTTAAGAATTGGATGCCGCGCAGGATCTGCTGACCATGCAACGGATGCTCGCGCATGACTACCCACTCTTCGGTGGTTAACTTTGCCGGCTTCCTGAGAATGGCATCAGGCACTCCGATCTTGCCGATGTCGTGCAACAATGAACCAAACTCCAGCGCTTTCATGTGGTCGGAGTCAAGGCCATACTCGCGGCCAAGTCGCAAGCTGTAAGTGACCACGCGCTCAGAGTGTCCATGAGTTTCCGAATCCCGTGTTTCCAGGGCCGCAGTTAATGCTTTCAAGGTCGAGCGATAGGCATCTTCCAAAGAAGCCAGCGCCTGATCCAGTTCAGCGGTACGCTGTTCAACCAATTCTTCCAGGTGGTTTTCATATCGCTGCTTGGCGACGATTAGTTCATGGTGTTCCAGGGCGCGCTTGACCACTGCTTCAACCTGACGCAGATCGAAGGGTTTCATCACGTAATCAAAGGCGCCCAGGCGCATCGCTTCGATGGCGCTCTCGACCGTCTGCAGTCCGCTGATCATGATGACGACGGTGTCCGGCGAAATGTGCTTGACGTGCGGGACCATTTCCAGGCCCGTCATGCCAGGCATAGTGATATCGCTGATCACGAGCTGGAAGTTTCCCTGGCGCATCCGCTCCAGCGCCGCTTCAGCCGATCCTGCCGTTTCGCATTCGCGAGCACCCGACAACAGATCGGAAAGGATCTCCGTGATTTCGTGTTCGTCATCGACGATCAGAATTCGCGATGCGGAACTGTCCTGCAGCATTGTGGTTTAACTCCTGTTCAATTTACTGAGACGCCCGGCGATAGTTGCCGCGGCTTAAGGTCTCTTTGGGAGTAGTCGTCGTGAGAAGGCAGGTGTGGGAGCGGAGGGCGTCCAGGGCCACTCTACCGGCGCAACTATTCTACAGACTCA
>DAIMCP010000054.1:0-36490 GCA_036726305.1 Pyrinomonadaceae bacterium
TAGGTCTTTGGACTTTAGGTATCTGCACTTGGGTCTTTGGACGTGGGTTTTGGAGTTGCCGACTTCGGGACTATGAGGTTGCAGCGAACAAGAGCCTAAGACCAAAAACCAAAAACCCAAACCGCAGGTTTAAAAATTATGTTGAATGAAAAGATCAGAATCAGATTGAAAGCTTACGATCATCGCGTTTTGGACCAGTCCACCTCCGAAATCGTTGAGACGGCGAAGCGTACGGGCGCGCGAGTGGCCGGGCCAATTCCACTGCCCACCGTAAAAAATCGTTGGACCGTGCTGCGCTCGCCCCATGTCGACAAGAAATCGCGAGAGCAGTTTGAAATACGCACGCACAAGCGTCTCATGGATATTCTCGATCCGACTCCGCAAACGGTAGATGCGCTGATGAAGCTGGATCTGCCCGCGGGCGTGGATGTCGAAATCAAAGCTTTTGGTAGACAGTAGGAGACAAGGCCGATTTGCAAAGGCCGATTTCCAGTTGAAATCGAAGCGAATGGTGATGTGCAAGTCGGAAATGTTCTTAAATTGACAATCGGCAATTGGCAATTGGAAATGTACTTATGATTAACGGAATCATCGGTAGAAAGCTTGGCATGACGCAATTGTTTGCGCCCGATGGCACGGTTACGCCGGTAACCGTCATCAAGGCCGGACCATGTGTTGTCGTGCAAACAAAATCTGCCGCCGGCCCGGACGGTTATGACGCAGTGCAGTTGGGCCTGGTCGAAGACCGGCCGGTACGGCTCAAGAACGTGACCAAGCCCATGCGTGGCCACTTTGAAAAAACTGGCGGCGGCACCCCGCCCACCAGGATTCTCAAAGAGTTTCGACTCGAAACAGCGACCTCGGCAGCGGGCATTGGCGACAAAGTCCTGGTGGACCAGTTTGCGGACGGCGATTCTATCGAGGTGGTGGGCCAGTCGAAAGGGCGTGGGTTCGCCGGGACGGTCAAGCGCCATCACTTTAATCGCGGGCCGGAATCGCATGGCTCGATGAACGTGCGCGCGCCCGGCTCGATTGGCGCGTCAGCCTATCCCTCGCGGGTCGTCAAGGGTATCCGCTCCTCAGGTCATATGGGGGACGAGCGAGTCACGATTCGGGGCCTGACGGTCGCGCGGGTTGATGTCGAAAACAATTTGTTGATGGTGCGCGGCGCAGTGCCAGGGGCCAATGGGAGCGTTGTCCTGATTAAGAAGGCCGCCCGGCAGAAAAAGAAATCATAGAAGAGACCATGGACCACAGACCAGGGACGATGGCCAAAGCGAAGCAGGTTTCTTATCTGGCCTATCTTCCAATGTCGGAAAACGGAGTTTTGACCTATGCCCACTGTTAAAGTGCGCAACTTAAAAAATGAAGAGGTTGGCGACCTCGAATTATCGGATGCCGTGTTTGGCGTGCCCTTTAATGAACCGCTGGTTCATGCCGCGGTGCGTAATTTCATGGCCAATGGCCGTCAGGGAACCTCTGCCACCAAGACGCGCGGTGATGTTTCCGGCTCGGGCCGCAAACTCTGGAAGCAGAAGGGCACCGGTCGCGCGCGTATAGCTTCGCTCCGTTCGCCCCTGTGGAAAGGCGGCGGCAACGTCCACGGCCCCCAGCCGCGCGATTGGTCCTATAACATGCCCAGGAAAATGCGGCGCGGGGCTTTGCGCGCGGCGCTTTCCGAGCGTGTGCGCGAAGGCAACGTGATCGTGGTCGAAGGTTGGACGCTCGCGAAGCCACGGACTCGCGAACTGCTCGGATCGCTCGGGCAGTTGGGCCTCAATGACAGCCGGACCCTGATCGTGGATTCGCTCGAGAATGAAAATCTCGTGCTTTCCGCTCGCAATATACAGCGGGCCAAAATCGTCAACAGCTTTGGGTTGAATATCTACGACCTGCTCTATCACGAAAAGCTGATTATTTCACGCGCAGCCGCCGCCGAGTTGGAAGACCTGCTTGGCCCGCGGGTGGAAAAGAACGAAGCCGTGCCAGAGCCGGCGGCAGAGGAAGCGGCCGAGGTCGTGAAACCAAAGCGCACGCGCAAACCGAAAGAGGAGGCGGCCTAAGAGATGAGAACGATTTGGGACATCGTAAAGTCGCCGGTAATTACCGAAAAGGCGCTAATTGCTAAAGAGGAAACGCAGGACCGGCGGCAGTTGCTGACGTTTCGGGTTGACAAGCACGCCACCAAGCCGGAGATCAAGTCCGCGGTGGAAACGATCTTTCAGGTCAAAGTGGATCAGGTTCGCACCATCAACTTCATGGGCAAGACGGCCCGACGCGGCCGCTTTGAAGGACGCAAACCCTCCTGGAAGAAAGCCTATGTAACCTTGAAGCAAGGTGAGAACCCGATTGATTACGGCGAGGCTGTCTAGGAATTGCGGATTTCGAAATGCGAATTGCGGATTTTGAAATCCGGAAGAAGTTGAGAGGTTGGCAGCGAGCGAAGCACAGACGGATTTTGAGATGCGAATTGCGGATTTGAAATCCGGAAGAAGTTGAGAGGTTCGCAGCGAGCGAAGCACAAAGCGGATTTCGCAATGCGAATTGCGGATTTTGAAATCCGAAGAAAGTTGAGAGGTTCGGAGCAGGGGATCAGGATTGGGGCCGAGAGTGATTTCGCTTAAACCCGCAGTCCGACATCCGCAGTCCGAAAGCGCAAAATGGGCATCAAGAAACTGACACCAACATCCCCGGCGCGTCGCTACCAGACGTACCTGACGCGTGACGAGTTGACGGCCGGCGCTGTGCCGGAAAAGTCTCTGCTGGAACCGAAGAAACGGATTTCCGGTCGCAATAACGACGGGCACATAACCGTTCGCCGGCGCGGCGGAGGGCACAAGCGCTTCTATCGAGTGGTCGATTTCAAGCGGAATAAAGAAGGTATTCCCGGCCGCGTGACCCAGATTGAATACGATCCGAATCGCTCGGCGCACATTGCGCTCATCACCTATCTTGATGGCGAGAAGTGCTACATCCTGGCGCCAGCCGGACTGGAAATCGGCAAGACGATCATGGCTGGAGCCGAAGCAGATATTCTTCCGGGGAACACTCTGCCGCTGATCAATATCCCCCTGGGCACGCAGATTCACAATATTGAACTTCGTCCCGGTAAAGGCGGTCAGATGGCGCGGTCGGCAGGGGCCTTTGCGCAACTGGTGGCGAAGGAAGGCGCGTATGCGCAAGTCCGTATGCCGTCCGGAGAAGTGCGACGGGTGCCGCTCGTCTGCCGGGCGACGATTGGACAGGTTGGCAATATCGAGCACGAGAATGTTTCTCTGGGCAAGGCGGGCCGCTCGCGCTGGAAGGGCCTACGTCCCAAGGTTCGCGGCGTGGCCATGAACCCGGTGGATCACCCGCACGGCGGCGGCGAGGGCAAGACTTCCGGCGGCCGAAATCCGGTTACACCCTGGGGCCAGCCGACTCGCGGTTACAAGACGCGGCATAACAAACGAACGCAGAAGATGATCTTGAAGGATCGTAGAACGAAATAGAGTATTAGGTCCTGGGCCTTAGGTCTTTGGCCTTTGACAAGAAACACCGAAGACCGAAGACCGAAGACCGAAGACCTAAGACCGAGTCGGAGACTTTTATGGCACGTTCAGTTAAAAAGGGACCATTTATCGACGGCAGCGTCAGCAAGGTAGTTGACCGCGTGCGCGCCAGCGGGCAGCGCCCGCCAGTGATCAAGACCTGGTCGCGACGTTCGACAATTTCGCCTGACATGGTTGGGCTCACCTTCGGCGTGCACAACGGCAAGCGACACCTGCCTATCTACGTCACCGAAAATATGGTTGGTCATAAGTTGGGTGAATTTGCACCCACCAGGACTTTTAAGGGTCACTCGGGAACGAAAGTCGAAAAGGCGACCAAAGTAGGGAAGTAGTTTCGAGTTAGCTCGACACCGAGAGGGAAACGGAAATGGAAGCAACGGCGAGTGCGAAATATCTTCGAGGGTCGGCGCAGAAAGCGCGCCTGGTAGTGGATATGATTCGCGGCAAGGACGTGAATAAGGCCCTGGCGGTTTTGCGTTTTGCAAACAAGCGGGCGGCGCTCGGCATTGAAAAATGCATGCGCTCAGCAATTGCAAACGCAAATGAAGCGGCCGAAAAGGCCAATGTCACCATCGACCCGGACGATCTCTGGGTGAAGGCTGCCTATGTGGATCGTGGCCCGACGAAGAATCGCCGGCGTGTTCGACCCGCTCCGCAGGGACGCGCCTATCGCGAGCAGAGGCACTTTTGCCATGTGACCATCCTGCTCTCAAACGACGAGCGAGCGGCAGCGAAAGAAGCAAAGGGTAAAAAGAGCGTCGCTGTTAAGCCGGCAAAACTGGCGGAGAGCAAGAGCCGCAAGCGCGGAGGCGCAGTAGCCGCACCGCGAGCAAAGCGCGCGACGCCCAGGGCGGAAGCCAGGACATCGGCAGAGGCACAGCCGGAGAAAAAGACCAAACGCACGGCAAAACCGCAGGCTGCCGAACCAAAGGCGAGCGAGGAATAGATCGATCGCAGATTTGAGACACGGAATTTCTCAAGTCTGATTGCAGAAATTTCAGAGACAGAGTTTCAGGTTATCTGAACTCAGGTAGAACTGGAGAAAATTGTGGGTCAGAAAGTTCATCCATACGGTTTCCGCCTCGGCTACAACAAGGATTGGCATTCGCACTGGTATGCGAAAAAGCAGTTCGGCGAATTCCTGCTCGAGGATTTGAAGCTTAAGAAGGATCTCAAAGGCCGCTTTGCCGGGGCCGGCGTGTCTCACGTGGACATCGAGCGGGCCGCGAACCGCCTGAAGATTATCATTTATACTTCGCGTCCCGGGATCATCATCGGTCGCAAGGGCGCTGAGATTGACAAGCTCAAAGGCGATCTTTCCCTGAAAACCGGTCGCGAGGTGTTGGTCTCAATTCAGGAGATTCATAAGCCTGAGCTGAACGCGCAACTGCAGGCGGAAAAGATTGCCGCCCAGCTCGAGAAGCGCATTGCTTTCCGCCGCGCGATGAGAAAGGCAGTTGAAGAATCGCTGCGTTTTGGCGCCCAGGGTATTAAGGTCAAGGTGAGCGGCCGTTTGAATGGCGCAGAAATCGCGCGCAGTGAGTGGCACCTGCAGGGCCAGTTGCCGCTGCACACCCTGCGCGCAGACATTGATTACGGCTTTGCCGAGGCCCACACCACCTTTGGAATCATTGGTGTCAAGGTCTGGATCTATCGCGGTGAAATCATGGATGCCAGGGCCGCGATGGCCCGTGGGACAGGTTCTGATCCGATCAATGAAACTCGTACCGGGGAGCGCGAGCGCCGGCCGCGCACGAGGCGCGAGCGTGAGGCTCGTAGTCGCGGAGAAGAGTAAAGGCATTGCCGATTTGCAATTTCCGATTTCCAATTGGCGCCCTTGGCAAATTGATTCTTAAAATCGGCAATCGGCAATCGGCAATCGGCAATGGCAGTTGGCAAGCGGAAATGGGTAAATCATCATGTTGATGCCGAAAAAAGTTAAGCACCGGAAGCAGATGCGGGGACGCATGACCGGCGCTGCTCATCGCGGGGCGGAGATTAGCTTCGGTGAGTACGGACTGAAATGTTTAGAGCCGGCCTGGATTACCGATCGGCAGATCGAGGCGGCCCGTATTGCCATGACTCGCCACATCAAGCGAGGCGGCAAGATCTGGATTCGCATGTTTCCCGACAAGCCGGTTACCAAAAAGCCCGCGGAAACCCGTATGGGCAAGGGTAAGGGAGCTCCAGAGTACTGGGTTGCCGTCGTTAAGCCGGGCCGCATACTTTATGAGATTGAGGGTGTCGACGAGCCCACCGCACGCGAGGCCATGCGTCTGGCGGCGCAGAAGCTGCCGGTTAAGACCCGGTTTGTCAGCCGCGCGGACCAGGAAGGGGGCGTGATCTAGCTATGAAACGACGTGAAGAACTGGACAAATATCTTGACTTGCCGGCGGACGAATTGCACGCCGAGACGGCGCGTTTGAAAGAGTCGCTCTTCCGCTTGAAGTTCAAGCTGGCGCTTGGTGAAGTGGATGCGGTCAAGCGCATTCGCCAGGAAAAGAAATCGCTCTCGCGCATCCAGACAATCATGCGCCAACGGGAAATTCAATCGGCAAAGTAGGTTTGTCGGACAGGTTCGAGTAAAAAGCAATGGCAGAAGAAGAAAAACAAATAGAAGAGAATCAGGCCGCGGAAAGCGCCGCCACACCAGTGGCAACAGCGCGCAGCCGGCGAGTCCAGAAGATCGGGATCGTGGCTTCCGACAAGATGCAAAAAACCGTCGTGGTCCGAGTGGATCGCGTGGTCAAGCACCGCAAATATCGGCGCTATGTAAAGCGCACTTCGAAGTTCATGGCGCATGACGAAGTGGGTTCGACGGTCGGCGATAAGGTGCGCATTGTCGAAACGCGGCCGCTGTCGGCGCGCAAACGCTGGCGGGTGGTCGAGATTCTGCAGAAAGCAGCAAAGTGAATTGGGAATTTCGGATTGTGGATGCTGAGGGCCTGGGCCTGCTGACAATTCGCCAGCCGAAATTCGAAATCCGAAATTCCTAGAGGGGTTAGTTATGATTCAGATGCAGACGTCTTTGGACGTTGCCGACAATTCAGGAGCGCGCCGCGTGGAGATGATCATGCCCATTGGCGGTTCAACTGGCAAGATTGCCAGTTTGGGAGACCGTATCAAGGTCACCGTTAAAGAGGCGTCGCCCGACGGTACCATCAAGAAAGGTACGGTGCAGGATGCGGTGATCGTCAGGACGCGCAAGGAAGTGCGGCGCAAGGACGGCACCTACATCCGTTTCGATCAGAACGCGGCCGTGCTGATTAAAGAAGATGGAACACCCATCGGCACTCGCGTCTTTGGGCCGGTAGCGCGGGAATTGCGGGACAAGAATTTCATGAAAATTGTTTCACTGGCTCCGGAGGTCATCTGACGATCATGCGCGGAACGAAACGTTCAAAAATCAAAAAGAACGATCAGGTAGCGATTATTGCCGGGCGCGACAAGGGTAAGCGCGGCCGGGTGCTTGAGGTTGCTCCAGTGCGCGGCAAGGTCAAGGTTGAAGCCGCCGGCATCATCAAGCGTCATCAAAAAGCCAATCCGTCTGGTAATCGCGGCGGCGGCATTATTGAGAAAGAGGCATGGATCGATATCTCCAACGTGCAGATGATCGATCCGGACAGCGGCAAGCCTACGCGCGTGAAATATGACGTGCAGGCCGATGGCACCAAGACGCGAGTTGCGGCCGGCAGCGGGCACACATTGGATAAGGCTTAAGAGTTGGACAGACTTCAGTTTGTCGTTGCTCCGCGAGGCGAGCGCATTTCGCTTGGGACAAGCTGGAGCTTTTCGAACAAGAGAGACTGAAAACATGGCAGCAAGGTTAAAGCAGCGATACCAAAAAGAAGTGGGCCCGGCGATCGCCAAGGAATTTGGGATTAAGAATCCGATGGCCATCCCGCGGCTGGAAAAGATCGTCATCAATATGGGTATGGGCGAGGCTATCGCCAATGCCAAGATTCTGGACACGGCAGCCGACGAGCTGAAGTCGATTACCGGCCAAAAGCCTGTGATCACCAAAGCCAAGAAATCAATCGCTTCGTTCAAGCTGCGCCAGGGGATGCCCATCGGTGTGATGGTTACGCTGCGCGGGGATCGGATGTACGAGTTCATGGACCGGTTGGTCTCGGTTGCTTTGCCGCGCGTGCGAGATTTTCGCGGTGTTTCCCCTAAGGCCTTTGACGGCCGCGGTAACTACACCATCGGGGTCCGCGAGCAATTGATCTTTCCGGAGATAGATTTCAACAAGGTCGATAAGTTGCGCGGCATGAATATCTCGATCGTCACGAGCGCGCGCACTGACGAAATGGCACGAGCGCTCTTAAAGGCTCTGGGTATGCCTTTCAGGCAAAACTAAAAGGGATTTCAGATTTCGGATTTGAGGTCTGTAGACAGACCTGGAAGGCCCCGAAAGAGAAGACGAGGTTTATGGCAAAAACATCACTGATCGCCAAGGCGGCGCGCAAGCCCAAGTTCAAGGTGCGCGGGTACACGCGCTGTAAGCGTTGTGGTCGTCCGCGTGCCTATTTGCGCAAGTTTAATCTCTGCCGCATCTGTTTTCGTGAACTGGCGTTGCAGGGACAGATTCCTGGCGTCATCAAAGCGAGCTGGTAACGATATTCCAGTTGCGTGGTCGATTGTATCGGCCCTGGCAATTGGCAATCGAAAATGGAGTAATACATGACTGATCCTATTGCCGATATGTTAACGCGAATCCGCAATGCAATTGCGGCAAAACATTCGCGTGTTGATATCCCGGCTTCGAAACTGAAACTGGAAATCGCCCGCATTCTGAAAGAAGAAGGGTACATCAACAACTTCGTTCTGAAGGGTGAGGGAGTGAAGCGCAGCGTACGCATTTTCCTGCGCTATGACGCGCGCGGTACATCTTCTATTACGCACCTCGAACGAGTCTCCAAGCCCGGCCGGCGTGTTTATGTCGGCTCGCAGGATATTCCGAAAGTGCTCGGCGGCTATGGGGTAAACATAGTTTCCACTTCGCGCGGCTTGATGAGCGGCAAGGCGGCGCGACGCGAAAACATCGGCGGCGAGTTGTTGGCGCAAATTTATTAAAGGATGAAGGATGAACAAAGACGGACAGGGAGACGCGGCGATAGGGAGACACGGAGAACTGAGAGGTCCCCGCGTCCCCGTGTCTCCGTCTCGCCGCGTCTCTTGAGGTTCTTATGTCACGTATAGGAAAGAAAGCAATCACCGTCCCGAAAGGCGTGACTGTCACGATTAAGGAACGGGAGCTCGAAGTCAAAGGGCCGAAGGGCTCGCAGAAAACGCCTGTCCCGCAGGGCATAACCTTCAAACTCGAGGGTGATCAGTTGCAGGCTGAGCGCGCTTCGGACGATCTGGCGGCGATGCACGGGCTCGCCCGTGCCCTGGCAAACAGCGCGATTGTGGGCGTGACCGAGGGCTTTAGCCAGCAAATGGATGTGGTTGGCGTGGGCTACAAGGCCGATGTGCAGGCGAAGAAGATTGTCTTTTCCCTCGGCTACTCGCATCCGATTGAGTTTCCCCTGCCCGATGGCATAGAGGCCAAAGCCGAGCGTATGACAACCAAGGGCAGCATCCAGCAGTATCAGACAACTTTAACTCTTTCAGGTATCGACAAGCAGAAGCTGGGCCAGGTTGCGGCGGAAATGCATAAGCTGAGGAAACCGGACGCCTATAAGGGCAAGGGTGTTCGTTACGCCGATGTGCCGATCAAGCTGAAGCCCGGTAAGACAGGGAAATAATCATGGCAAAGACAAGTAGAGCGGTAGTCCGTACCGCGGTACACAAGCGAATTCGACGCAAGGTAAATGGGACCACGCAGCACCCGCGCCTGGCTATTTATCGCAGCTTGAACCACATTTACGCGCAGGTGATCGATGATGAGCAGGGGGTAACGCTTGCTTCCGCCTCGACGACCGAAAAAGACCTGCGTGGTCCAACCGGCGGCAATATCGACGCGGCAAAACGGGTCGGGCGGGAAATTGCGCAACGGGCGCTGGCCAAAGGTATCACGCGCATCGTTTTTGATCGCGGTGGCTATTTGTACCACGGTCGGGTTAAGGCTTTGACGGACGCCGTCCGCGAAGCGGGACTAAACAAAGACGAATCAACTGAGGAGTCGGCGACAAACGAGACCGACGAGAATCAAGAGCAATAATGAGACAACCCAAACATCGTATTTCCGCGCAGGGACTGGATCTGAAGGACCAGGTAATCTCCATCAATCGCGTCACCAAGGTGGTTAAGGGCGGCAAGAATTTGTCGTTCGCGGCGCTGGTTGTAGTTGGTGATGAATCAGGACATGTTGGCTTCGGCACTGGTAAAGCTCGCGAGGTTCCCATTGCCATTAAAAAGGCGATTGAGGCCGCGAAGAAGAGCCTTATCCGCGTGCCGCTGATTCAGAACACGTTGCCGCATCAGTTGATTGGTAAATTCGGCGCCGGCCGCGTTCTCGTCAAGCCGGCATCCCAGGGGACCGGCGTGATTGCCGGCGGTGCGGTTCGGGCCGTCATGCAGGCAGTGGGCGTTCATGATGTGCGCACCAAGGTGCTGGGCTCGACAAATCCGCATAATGTTGTGCGCGCGACTTTCGACGCCCTGCTGCGTATGAAGGATCCGATGGAGCTGGCCCGCCTGCGCGGCAAGCAGGTCGAAGAGTTATAAATTTCAGGTTTCAAGTTTCAAGTTTGAATGTTGCAGGTACCCAGTATGGCGAGAAAAGCACCTAGTCAGGAAGCGAAGACAAAGCGGAAAGCCAATCCTCCAGCCGATCCGGCAAAGATGATTCGCATTCAGTATTACCGTAGTTTCATTGCGACTCCGAAAACGCACAAGACGATCGTGCGGAGTGTGGGTCTGACCAAGCTCAATCAAATTGTCGATCGTCCCGACACACCGTCAATGCGGGGCGTAGTGGCCAAGGTGCCGCACCTTTTGCGGATCGTTGAATAAAGTAAGGGAGGCAGCATTTGTCATTTCTCATTTGATATTTATCATTCTGTCATCTGCATCGAACTCCGCCGGTTCGATTCGAGGATGGCGATGGAAAATATCAAATGAAGAGCGGCAAGTGATGGTTTTTGAAGATGGCACTCACTCTTAATAACTTGCACCCGGCCAAGGGCTCCACGCACAAAAAGAAGCGCGTGGGCCGAGGGCCCGGCTCCGGTTTGGGAAAGACTGCGGGCCGTGGCGAAAAAGGACAGAAGTCACGGTCCGGATACTCAGCCAAGATTGGCTTCGAGGGCGGCCAGATGCCCCTTCATCGCCGTCTGCCCAAACGCGGGTTTACGAATATTTTCAAAAAACGCTGGTTGGAGGTGAGCCTCTCCGCCCTCGAGAGAAATTTCGAAGCGAACGAGGAAGTAACACCGGAAGTGTTGCATGAGCGCGGCATCATCAAGAAGGCCAAACATGACGTGGTCGTGCTGGGCACCGGCGAACTGGGAAAGCCATTGCGCGTTTCCGCGCATCGCTTTACCAAAAGTGCCCGGGAGAAGATCGAAAAGGCTGGTGGCGCTGTGACGGAGATCGGGGCCGAGTGACTTGCGACTTTGCAGACTTCGGTCTGGGTTGCAACTAAAGACGACAGACACCAAGTCCGGGCTGTTTAATTATGGAAAAGTTTCTTGCCGCCGTTCGCAATATGTTCAATGTGCCGGATCTGCGCAAGCGGATTCTGTTCACGTTGGGCTTGCTGGCCGTCTATCGTCTCGGAGCGCACATCGGCGCCCCGGGGATCAATAAGGAGCGACTGGACGCGGTTTGGCGGGACGTGGCTGGGACGCTGCTCGGCGTGCTGGATCTCTTCTCAGGCGGAAACTTCCGCACGATCTCCGTTTTTGCTCTCGGAGTCACACCGTATATCACGGCCTCCATTATCCTGCAGTTGATGACGGTGGTTTCGCCCCAACTGAAAAAGCTTCAGGAAGAAGGCGAGATGGGGCGGCAGAAGATTAATCAGTGGACGCGCTACCTGACGGTGGGTCTGGCGATGATTCAGACCGGTTTTGTGGCGCACTGGCTGCAGATCAATGGCGTGGGCGCGCCGACCTGGGGCTTTCTTTTAACTATTATCCTGACGCTCACTACGGGGACCATCTTCGTTATGTGGCTCGGCGAGCAGATCACTGAGCGGGGCGTTGGGAATGGCATTTCGCTTCTGATCTTTTCCGGGATTGTGATCGGATTGCCGCGTGGCGTGCAGCAGGTGGTTGAGCGCCTGCGCGGCGGGGATACGCTCGAGGCGGTGGGAGTTGTGGGCCTCGTAGTGGCCCTGGTGGCGGTTATCGCCTTTATTGTGTTCGTCGAGGCGGCGCGGCGAAAGATACCGGTTAGCTATGCCAAACGACACGTGGGGCGCCAGCTGGTGGGTGGCCAGCAAACGACCATGCCTCTCAAGATCAACATGGGCGGCGTCATTCCGGTGATCTTTGCTTCCTCGGTATTGTCGATGCCGCAGAGTCTTTTTGCTGCCCTTCCGCCAGACCCGTCTAAGCCGAATTCGGTCTGGGCGCACATTTACACTTTTTTCCAGACGTTTCATGCCAGTGACCCTTATTACGAACTGATCTTTCTGACCCTGATCATCTTCTTCACCTTCTTCTATGTATCGATTGTGTTTAATGTCGAAGAAGTAGCCGATAACCTGCGCAAGCACGGTGGCTTCATGCCGGGCATTAGACCGGGCCGGGCTACTGCCGAGTATCTGAACACAATCCTTACCCGACTGACAGTTGTCGGGGCAGTTTATCTGGCCCTGGTAGCCTTTGTCCCCCAATTCATGCTGAGCGGTTTTAAGGTTGCCCGGTTGCCTCTGATTGGCGCCTGGCTCGATTCATTCGTAAGTACGACGCCAGGACTCTCCTGGATTCCCACCGGCATGGGGTACCAGTTTTATTTTGGCGGTACTTCGTTGCTAATCCTGGTGGGTGTAGCGATGGATACAGTGGCTCAGATCGAGGCCCAGCTGGTCATGCGCAATTACGAAGGGTTCCTCGGAGCGGGTGGGCGCCTGCGCGGAAGGAGAGCCTAACCGGGATTTTAGATTTGTGGTTTTAGATCGATCGCTAACTTATCGCGAAGCTAAGATCTAAAGTCAAGAATCCTTATGTCGAATATTATCGTTTTGGTGGGTGCGCCTGGTGCTGGAAAAGGTACGCAGGCGCGTTTGATTCAGGAGCGGCTCAAACTTCCGCAGATTTCGACTGGCGATATCCTGCGAGCGCGCGCCGAAACAGGTGATCCGCTGGGCCAGGAGATCCGGTCAATTCAGGCAGCCGGGAAACTGGCGCCCGACGACCTGGTCATTCGCGTAGTTCAGGAGCGCACCGCCGGCGAAGACTGCAAAGATGGGTACGTGCTTGATGGTTTTCCCCGCACGCTGGCACAGGCTGCGATGCTGGAGCAGCTGGCAAAGAGACAGCTGATGCCGATTGTTGCCATCGCCATCGATGTTCCGCTGGATGTCCTGGAGAAGCGAACTACGGGCAGGCGTTCCTGTCCTGTCTGCGGTGAGATTTACAATATGTATTTCAAGCCGCCGCAATCGGATGAAACCTGCGATCGCGATAAGGGAGTAAAGTTGATTATCAGAGCCGACGACACTGTTGAGAAGGTACGTGTTCGCCTGCAGACCTACGAACGCGAGACCCAGCCATTGTTGGCATATTATGCTCAGTCAAATCGGCTCCAGCGCGTTGATGGGACCAGGGATCGCGTCACCATCTACAATGATCTGGAAAAGATCATCAAAGACAGTTAGGTAAGGACCAGGAATACACAAGGTCGTCTGGTATTTTCCAGGTAGTAATGATCATCGCCAAGTCACGAAGAGAGATCGACAAAATGCGGGCCGCCGGTAAGCTCGTAGGCAAGGTCTTGCAGGAACTGCGCGGCCTGGTGCAGCCTGGGATCTCGACCCTGGAAGTTGATCGTGCCGCCGAACGAATGATCCGAGAAGGTGGTGCGGTGCCCACTTTTCTTGGGTATCACGGTTTTCCCTATTCGATCTGTGCCTCAGTCAATGAGCAGGTGGTCCACGGCTTTCCTTCGGACTACAAACTCAAGTCAGGGGATATTTTCTCGATCGACGTCGGGGTGACACTCGAGGGATTTGTGGGTGACACGGCCACGACCGTCCCGGTTGGCGAGGTTGGCGCGGACCTGCTGCAACTGATCCGCGTCACCGAAGAATGCCTGGAGCGCGCCATCGAGCAGTGTCGCGCCGGCTTGCATCTGGGGGACATTGGCTGGGCCGTGCAGGAACATGCCGAGGGTCACGGCTATTCAGTAGTGCGCGAATACGTGGGTCATGGCATCGGGCGGAAAATGCATGAAGATCCGCAGATTCCCAACTACGGCAAGCCCGGCAAGGGGCCTAAGATTAGGACCGGCTATGTGTTTGCAGTGGAACCCATGATTAATCTGGGAACCCATCAAACCAAGGTCCTGGCTGACGGCTGGACTGTGGTAACGCTGGATGGGCGCCCCAGCGCCCACACTGAGCACACTATTGCCGTCACCGAAGACGGGCCTGAGGTGCTGACCCGAGTGACTTCTGAGGTCTCAAAGCAGACCGAGGCGGTGGCCATGTAAGTGCTGGTCGGTGCGGCTTGGCAAAGACTTCTTCGCATGCTATTATTTGCAGTTTGTCGGTGCAGGCAAGTTTCGATCTAAGAGAATATGGCGAAGGAAGAAGCCATAGAAGTCATGGCCAAAGTCCTCGAGACTTTGCCAAATGCGATGTTTCGGGTCGAGTTGGAGGACTCCCAGCACCAGGTGCTTGCGCACATTTCGGGTAAGATGCGCAAACACTTTATACGTATTCTTCCGGGCGATCGGGTGCTGGTTGAGCTCTCACCCTACGATCTTAATCGGGGAAGAATAACTTACCGTTACAAGTAACGCGTTGAAGCTCCTGAGGAACGTGTAATGAAAGTGCGTGCGTCGGTAAAGAAGATGTGTGATAAGTGCAAGGTCATTCACCGCAAAGGCGTGGTGCGCGTGATTTGCATCAATCCAAAGCATAAACAGCGACAGGGGTAGGCCGTCGCGGCTGAAAAATATGACCCTGCGAATTAACTGTCGGAGAAATAGATAAATGGCACGTGTTGCTGGCGTCGACCTGCCCCCCAACAAAAGGGCGGAAGTCGGTCTAACTTATATCTACGGTATTGGGCGCTCGCGCTCTTCCTCGATCTTAAAAGAGGCGAGTGTGAGTGCTGATACGCGCATCAAGGATCTTAACGAAGATGAATTGAGTCGCATTCGTGCCGTGCTGGAAGCCCAGGGCGAAATCGAGGGTGACCTGCGCAAACGTATCCAAATGGATATCAAGCGCCTGATGGACATCGGTTGTTATCGTGGCCTACGGCACCGCCGTGGATTGCCGGTGCGGGGCCAGCGGACTCACACCAACGCTCGCACTCGCAAGGGCCCGCGACGCGCAACGATCGCCAAGAAGAAAGCACCGGGCAAGAAATAGGGATATGACGATCGACGGCCGACCATTCATGGTGGTCTATAGTCCCTCGTCGCGGGTCTAAATAATATGGCAAAAGCAACTGGCGGAAAAAAGAAGGTCTTTCGCAAGAAAGAGAAAAAGAACGTCCCGGTGGGGATCGTTCATGTGGCGGCCTCGTTTAATAACACGATGATTTCCATCACCGACCTTGAGGGAAATCTGATCGCGCAATCATCTGCCGGGTCAAGAGGTTTCCGCGGTTCGCGCAAGGGAACCCCGTTCGCTGCTCAGCAGGCAGCGTTCGAAGCGGCCAAGAAAGCCCACGAGGCCGGCATGCAGCAATGTGAGGTCCGCGTAAAGGGACCAGGCGGGGGACGCGAATCTGCTATCCGCGCGATTGCTAATGCGGGTATCCGGGTCAGTACGATTCGCGACACGACACCGATTCCCCATAATGGTTGTCGGCCCCCCAAGCGACGCCGGGTGTGAGGTGTTGTCGAGTGCCGGGGCGCCGATCTCAGGGATCTGGTGCCGCGTTTGGTTCGTGGCAATTGGAATTGACAAGTTGACCTAAAGGATGAAGAGCAGCCGCCCGGATTGCCCACTGCGGACTCCAATCTTGGAGACAGGATTTGGTTCGCAATTGAGCAACCTGAAATTCCAAATCGGAATACGGCGCTTGTAAACTTTTCCGTCTAGAATTCAGACTGGAGGCAAAATAATTGGCTAGGTATAGAGATGCGGTGTGCCGTCTGTGCCGTCGCGAAGGTGCAAAGCTTTTTCTCAAAGGTGATCGGTGCTACAAGCCGTCCTGTCCCATTGAAAAGCGCGGTACTCAGCCGCCCGGACAGCATGGCAACTCTCTGCGTCGCGGCAAGGCTGTGGTTGGTTATGGCCAGCAGCTGCGCGAGAAGCAGAAGGTGAAGCGGATTTACTTTGTTCTTGAAGGACAGTTTCGTAACTATTTCGAGCGCGCTGCTCGGATGAAAGGGATTACGGGTGAGAACCTGTTATTCCTGCTCGAGCGCAGGCTGGACAATACTGTCTATCGCGCCGGCTTCTCGACCTCTCGCCGGCAGGCGCGTCAACTCGTCAACCACGGTCATATGTTGGTCAACGGGCGCAAGGTAGACATACCCTCCTACCAAATCAAGATTGGCGACGTCATCACGGTGAAGGAATCAGCGCGCAAGAACCCCCATGTTGAAGGAGCCTGGCAGACTGCTGCCGGTCGTGGCCGTCCTTCCTGGCTGGCTCAGGAAGGAGCCGATATGGGGGCGCGGGTAAATGCGTTGCCCACTCGAGACGACATCGATCGCTCCATTAACGAGCAACTTATCGTTGAGCTTTACAGCAAGTAATTAATTGTAGTGTGGTGGCCCTATTTCGGGCACGCCGCCGAAGGACAAATTTCCGAACACGTAGAAATTATGGCTATGGCAATGGATCAGAACAATCTGTGGACGGGGTTTCAGATGCCGCGGCGACTCGCGGCTGATTCTGAAACGCTCACTAGTCGTTACGGGCGATTTTCCGCGCAGCCTTTTGAACGCGGCTTCGGCACCACCATCGGCAACTCGCTGCGGCGCGCGCTCTTATCGTCAATCGAGGGAGCGGCCATCACGGCAGTTAAGATTGAGGGGGTCGAGCACGAATTCTCTTCAATCAAAGGCGTGGTGGAAGACGCGACCGACGTCATTCTCAATCTCAAACAAGTGCCGTTCAAGGTGCACAGCAGCGAACCAAAGACGCTGCGGATTACCAAGGAAAGCGCCGGCGAGGTCACCGCAGCCGATATCGAGACCGACGCGGACATCGAGGTGCTGGATCCGACGGTACATATCGCCACGGTCAGCGAGGGCGGCTCCCTGAAAGTCGAGATGCGTCTGAAGCGCGGGCGAGGTTATGTGTCCGCTGATAGAAATTTTGATGAGGATCTTTCGCTCGGCTACATACCGATTGACTCCGTGCATACTCCGGTCAAGAAGGTCAATTACACTGTCGAAGCAGCCCGTCTTGGTCAGAACACCGAGTTCGACAAACTGACCATCGAGGTCTGGACTGATGGCTCAGTAAAACCAGAAGATTCGATTGGTTTGGCGGCCAAGTTAATCAAGGATCACATGTCCATCTTCATTAACTTTGAAGAGGACACCGACGACTTTGCCTATGCCAAGATCGAGCGTCCGCCGTTGCCACGCAACGATCAACTGGACCGTTCTGTCGATGAGCTGGAGTTGTCTGTGCGCTCGTACAATTGTTTGAAGAATGCGGACATTCGGACCATCCGCGATCTGGTGCAGCGCTCGGAGCGTGAGATGCTGGCCACCAAGAATTTTGGTAAGAAGTCATTGAATGAGATTAAGGACATTCTCAATGGCATGGGCCTGGATTTTGGAATGGAATTCGATGAACAGGGTAATCCGATTCCCGGCTCAGGTGGCCGTGATGCCTCGGATTTGAGCGATTTCGAGGACGAAGTCGAGCAATAAGTCCTGGTGAGAGCAGGTCTCAGGCTCGAATTGCCCGGACTTCGAACAATATAGGATTATGCGACACTTAAAAGCACACCGGAAATTGGGCCGGACCACCGAACATCGGATTTCACTGTTGCGAAATCTGGCCACTTCGCTAATTAACTCGAGGGACGATCGTATCGTGACGACCCTGCCGAAGGCGAAAGAGTTGCGACCATTCGTCGAACGCGCTATCACACTTTCGCGCCGCGCTCAGGAGATGGGCGAAGAGGCGGGAGCCGGAGCCCTGCACCTGCGACGCCAGGCGGCAAGCTTCTTCCATTCGGGAAATATCCAGCGGGCAGCCCAAACGGGGAAGCGCGGACAGTTGCCTTTACCGCGCACTGCGGGGGTAGCGGCGCTGCGACGACTTTTCGGCGAACTGGGCGAGCGTTACAAGGACAGGCCGGGTGGCTATACAAGAATCTTAAAGCTGGGGCGCCGTGCCGGAGACAATGCCGAGTTGGCAATTATTGAACTGGTCGACAATGCACGGGAAATTGAAGCTGTTGAGAATGCTAAAAAGCGCGCCAAGAGTGCGGGAGCAAAAAAGAAGCCCGGCAAGATCAAGGACAGCAAAATTGGCAGTAAGGCCGCCACAGAGCGCCAGGACACCGTAGTCGCAACCGCAGACGCTGGAGATTCTGGCGACGGGGAAGGCGGCGCGGAGTCGCCGGTCGATCAGGATTCAGAGAAGTAGGTAATACGGTTCGAGCGAGCCTTTGGCTCCGCCAGGTAAGCTCGAAAGGCCAAGCCCCAAGCGACGGTCGGCACGCTGCGACGTTCTTTGGGGCTAATCACTTTATTTGACACCTGTGCAGGATCGAAAACATGAAAGACTCCGAACGCCAAGCTGGGGCCAAAGTTAAACGCAAGTCGCGCGAGGCAGGTGCATCCGGGAGCCAGGGTCGGGACCGCAGCGTGAACCGGCAAGCGAAGCCCGAAGCCTCCGTTAACATGGACGAGTTGCGTGAGCTGATCGCATTGCTACGCGACAATGGCCTGTCGGAATTCGAGTTGGAACGCGAAGGCTTTCGCGTTCGTCTACGCCGGGGAGCTGAGTACGACACGGATGAAACGCGGGGCACAGCTGCTGTTTCTCCAGCGACAGCTCCCACGGTAGCCAAGCTGGCGGCGCCGGGCGCCACTCCGTCGGCGCCCTCTCATCCTGGAGCCCAGGCTCAAACCGCCGCCTCCGGAGATCAGGACCTGCATATCATCGAATCTCCGATCGTCGGCACCTTTTACCGCGCCCGTTCCCCCAACGCGGAACCTTTTGTGAAGACCGGCAGCCAGGTCGAACCTGCCACCACGGTTTGCATCATCGAAGCCATGAAGTTGATGAATGAGATCCAGGCAGAAACCAGCGGCGAGGTAGTGAAGATTTACGTAGAAAACGGCCAGCCGGTTGAATACGGACAGCCTTTGTTCGGAATAAGACCGTAGCCAATCTGTTCAGTCTATCGTCCAATGTCCGGCCTCGGTTGTGCGACGGCAGGCATTGGACGTTGGGCTTTTTTGGGAATAATGCGCGCAGCTAATCGTAAATTTCGCAAGATACTGATCGCCAATCGAGGCGAGATTGCCTGTCGCATAATCTGGACCTGCAAAGAGATGGGTATCCGCACCGTCGCGGTCCATAGCGATGTCGATCGCGATTCGCTCCACGTGCGGTATGCGGATGAGGCTGCGTGCATCGGTCCGGCGCCCTCCGCGCAAAGCTACCTGAATATTCCGGCGATCATCAGCGCCGCTGAAATATTTAATGTAGATGCGATTCACCCGGGTTATGGGTTTTTGGCTGAATCGTCTTACTTTGCCGAGATCTGTGAGGCCTGCAACATAAAATTTATCGGCCCGCCTTCGAACGTGATCCGCCTGATGGGTGACAAGGTGGAGGCGCGCCGGGCCATGAAAGCTGCCGGCCTGCCCAT
Organism: Pyrinomonadaceae bacterium; assembly: GCA_036726305.1. GTDB lineage: Bacteria > Acidobacteriota > Blastocatellia > Pyrinomonadales > Pyrinomonadaceae > JAOAPY01. The sequence goes on from DAIMCP010000054.1 coordinate 19,475, forward strand.
TACTCCCGGGAGTTCAGAGCCCGTTACTTCGGAGGAAGAGGCCCTGCTAATCGCTCGGGAGATTGGATTTCCGATAATCGTCAAGGCTTCCGCAGGCGGTGGAGGCCGGGGAATGCGAGTGGTTCGGACTGAATCTGAGCTCGGGTCGGCGCTCGAAACTGCCTCAACTGAAGCCGCGGCGGCGTTCAAGGACGGCAGTGTCTACATCGAACGTTTTATTGATAAGCCGAGACATATTGAAATCCAGGTGTTGGCCGACGAATATGGAGACTGCATTCACCTTGGTGAGCGGGAATGCTCTATCCAGCGAAGACACCAAAAGCTTTTGGAGGAAGCTCCTTCAACCGTCCTGTCGCCGCAAATGCGGGCTGAGATGGGCGCGGCTGCGGTCAAAGCGTGCAAGCAAATTGGCTACTCAAGCGCCGGCACTTTTGAGTTCCTGCTGGATCAGGACAATCGTTACTATTTCATGGAGATGAACACGCGTATTCAGGTGGAGCACGCGGTGACCGAGATGGTGACGCTGGCCGACATCGTGCGTAACCAGATTCGCATTGCCGAAGGGGAGCGCCTGGGCTATTTGCAGGACGATTTGATGATTGTTGGGCATGCAATTGAGTGCCGTATTAACGCGGAGAATCCAGAGACCTTTGCGCCTTCTCCCGGCCGCATCACTGCCTTTAATCTTCCGGGGGGACCCGGGGTGCGCGTTGATACATATGTCTATGCGGGATACATGGTGCCGCCATTCTACGATTCCATGATCGCCAAGGTCATCACGCACGCGCGTACGCGCGACCTGGCCATTGCCCGGATGAAACGGGCGCTCGAGGTGATGGTTATCGAAGGAATAAAGACGACCATCCCGCTGCACCTGAAAATAATGGACGACCCGAAATTCCGCGCCGGAGACATTTCTACCGGTTTTATGGAGGAGTTTCTGGCCTCTGAGTCGCGACCGGGTGCGGTTTCAACCCCGGCCGCGCGGATTTGAACTCCGGCGGTTGCTGATTCAGAGCCGGAGCCCTATAATATTCGACTTTTCTATGACGAGTTGGTCTCGTCTGAGAGGTAAAGCAAATGGCACACGCAGTTATCAGAACAGGTGGCAAACAATTTCTGGTCCAGGAGGGCAAAACTATCCGCGTTCCTTCAGTCGCCGCCGAGGCAGGTAAGTCCATCGAGTTGGACGTCCTGGTAGCTTCCGGTGATGACACGAAGGTTGGGGCGCCGGCGCTGGGCGACGTAAAAGTCTCGGCGACAGTTGTGGATCATGGTCGGGCACCCAAGATTATTGTCTTCAAAAAGAAGCGGCGCAAGCAATATAAGCGGAAACAGGGCCATCGCCAGGATTACACCACTTTGAGGATAGATTCAATAGGCTGACGGCTGGACTTGGGCCTTGGGTCTATGGTTTTGGCAAAGACCAAAAACCAAAGTCCAAAGACCTAAACTCGGGAGTTTAAAATGGCACACAAAAAGGGAGTGGGCTCGTCTCGTAATGGTCGCGATTCAAATTCGCAGAGACTAGGCCTGAAAAAATTTGGCGGGGAACTGGTGCGTGGCGGCAACATTATTGCTCGTCAGCGAGGCACCAAGTGGAAGCCGGGCAAGAACGTCGGCCGTGGCAAAGACGACACGCTGTTCTCATTGATTGATGGCATCGTCAAATTCGAGGACAAAGGCCGCGGCGGTAAATTTGTCAGCGTTTATCCGGCTGTCGCCGAGGAACAGGTACCTGTAGCCGCCTAGGCATCGTGATTTTCAAGCTCGAAACTGCGCGACGCCTGCTCAGTGCGAGTTGGCGTCGCTTTGATTTAGATGTTTATTGACCGCACCAAAATTCGTGTCCAGGGGGGCCATGGCGGAAACGGTGTTACCGCTTTCCGGCGCGAGAAGTTCGTACCGCGCGGTGGTCCATCCGGAGGCGACGGCGGACGTGGCGGAGATGTCTGGGTCGTAGCCGACTCATCCTTGAACACCTTGCTGCACCTTCGCTACAACCCTGAACACATTGCCGGCCGCGGCATGCACGGTGAAGGTTCGAACTGTTCCGGGCGCGATGGAGCGGATGTGCTGGTGCGAGTTCCGGTAGGAACGCAGGTATTGGATTCAGTGACCGGGGATTTGATTAAAGACTTGACCACAGATGGTGAGCGCCTGCTGGTGGCTCACGGCGGGCGCGGTGGTTTCGGCAATTCGCATTTCGCTACTTCGACCAATCGAGCACCCAGATATCATCAGGAAGGAAGCGAAGGCGAAAAATTTGAATTGCAGCTCGAACTGAAGCTGCTGGCCGACGTGGGGCTGGTCGGATTTCCCAACGCCGGCAAGTCTACTTTGATTTCGACTATCTCAGCCGCGCGTCCGAAGATTGCCGACTATCCATTCACCACCCTTGAGCCGCATCTGGGCGTCGTTGATATGGGAGACTTTCGCACCTTTGTTGTGGCGGACATACCCGGGTTGATCGCCGGAGCCCACGAGGGCAGTGGTCTGGGAGATCGCTTTCTGCGACATATTGAGCGCACCCGACTGTTGTTACATCTGGTCGACGTGTCGTCATTCTCAGGTCGTGAGCCGGTGGCTGACTACGAAACGATCAATCATGAGTTAGCAGCCTACAATCCGGAGTTGGCAGTGCGCGAGCAGATCGTGGTGGCTACCAAGCTGGATGCCGTGGACGAACCGGAACGAGTTGAAGCATTGCGCTTACGAGCAGCTGCAGACCAACGCCTGTTTTTCGCTATCTCGGCGGTGACTAATCAGGGACTGCGTGAACTCGTGAACGCAATCGCCACCAGGCTCGATGATCCGGCTTTATCTCCAACTGCTCTGCGTGACGTGGTCGAGGTGGGTGTCTAAGCCGGGTTGCCTTTAAGGGGTGGTGCCCATGGACCGCAAAAAGCGGATTGCTCTTTACGGCGGTACGTTTGACCCGATTCATCTCGGACATCTGGAAGTGGCACGGACCATTTCCCGGCTCTTTGAAATTGACGAACTTTGGTTCGTCATTGCCCAGGTTGCCCCGCACAAGCTGGGCTTGCAGGTAACACCGGCGTTGCACCGCTATGCGATGCTGGCTTTGGCGACTCAAGCTGATGAGCACTTTTTTATTTCGACCTTTGAGCTTGAAGCGCCGGGTCGCCGTTATACGGTGGACACCCTGGCCTATTTCAAATCGGCATTTCCGGACCCCACCACTCTGTTTTTCGTAATGGGAGCAGATTCCTGGGCCGAAATCAATACCTGGCGCGATCACGAAAGACTGTTGGGCATGGCAAATCACATTGTGGTCAGCCGGCCCGGATACAGTCTCAGCGTGGATCACATAGCGCCGGAGTTAAGCGCGCGCGTGGTTGATCTACGTGGTAAGAAGGATCCTCGCCAGATAGAAGAGGCTGGGCCGGGCGAGAGAATATTCATCACCGATGCGGTGATGGCTGATGTTTCGGCGACGGACATTCGGCGCGCGGCGCGAGAAAACAGCGGCGAATTGGCCGAACTCGTGCCAACGGTCGTGGCTAACTATATAGGGAAGTACAAGCTTTACAGAGATTCGCATGAAAGATAATTCAACCATTAAAGAAAAATCGCTGCAGCCGCTGGAAATTGCGGCTCACCCCGCGGTACGACACCGGCCCGACGAGCCGGCCACTGAGCCGATTGATGAACGGATGCTGATGGCGCTCCAGGCAGCGAGCGATAAGAAAGCCCTGGATCCGGTGATGCTGGATCTGCGTGAGATTGCCACTTTCACTGATTATTTTTTGATTACCAGTGGAGCAAACCAGCGCCAGGTGCAGGCCATTGCGGACGCGGTCGTCGATACGCTGAAGAAATCCGGAACACCGGCGACGCGGGTTGAAGGCTATCGCACAGCCGAATGGATACTGGTTGATTACGGTGACTTCATTGTTCATGTTTTCGAGGATAAGGCTCGCAAGTTCTACGACCTCGAGCGCTTGTGGCGCGAGAGTAAGAGAGTCGAGCTGCCGGCGGAAATAACAAACCTGCCAATGGCTCTTTGAGAATGGAAATAGTGAGCGAGATTGTGGCTAAGTCGGTTGCTATGTGCGAGGCCATTGGCCTCGCCCAGCGGGTTGCCGTTACTGACGCTAACGTCTTAATCACTGGAGAGTCAGGGGCAGGCAAGGACGCCCTGGCGGCTTTCATTCATCGACAATCACCTCGTGCTGCCCGGGCGTTGGTGAAGATTGATTGCGCTACCTTGCCCGGTCACCTCCTGGAAGCCGAGCTTTTCGGGTATGAGCGGGGCGCATTTACCGGAGCGGTGGAAGGAAAGCCCGGTCGCCTGGAAGCTGCTCATGGCGGCACGCTGGTGCTTGATGAAATTGCGCACCTGCCAACTGAGGCGCAGGCAAAGTTACTGCGGGTGATAGAAACTCGCGAGTTTGAACGGCTAGGCGGGCGTCAGACGATCAAAGTCGACGCCAGGTTGATGGCGCTGACCAATGTCGATCTCTCTGACGCGGTCACGCGGCGCGATTTTCGCGAAGATCTTTTTTATCGCCTCAATGTGATGCAGATTGTAATGCCCCCACTGCGGCACCGGACGGAGGATTTGCCGGAATTAGCAGAAAGCTTTTTGCATCGTTACGCAGCCAAGCATGGGCGCGCGGTAGCTGCAATCGCCCCGGCAGCACTGGCAGTGCTGCAGCAGTACAAGTACCCGGGCAACGTTCGCGAACTGGCGAACATTCTGGAGCGGGCTGTGATTGTTGCGAGCGGCAAACTACTTGAAGAAAGTGATTTGCCCGATCCCATCAGGGCCACTGTTAGTTTACAAAATCGCCAGGAGCATCCCAGCACGCTCGCGGAAATTGAAGCGGCCTACGTGAACGAGGTTCTGGCAACGACAAAGGGTAACAAAGCTGAGGCGGCGCGAATTTTGGGGATCAGTCGCAAAAACCTTTACGAGAGGCTGGCGAGACTTTCTAAAGGATGAAGGATGAGGGAGGGAGCAAAAGCGGGCATTCAAAAAATCGTTTTCTTCGCCCTTCTGCTTGCGGCCCTCATTCCGGGTTCTGATGATGCGATTGCGGGTTATCTGGACGGGAAAAACAAAAGATGCTCAATTGCGGGCGCTTAGCGAAGATTATCTGCAGCGACTAACGAGGTTTGTGCGCTGCGAAATTACCGAGCTGCGCGAAACTAAGGGCGGCACGGGCAACGCAGGCATCGAGAAGGATTCGAAGCGCATCAGAGACGCTTTGCATGAGGGGACGGTGACCGTGCTGCTGGATCCCGACGGCGAGCAGTGGACGTCGCCACAGCTGGCAGCGCAGGTGCAACGTTGGCACAACGAGGGAACCAGAGAAGTCAGTTTCGTGATCGGCGGTCCTCTTGGGGTTTCGCCGGATCTATCGATGGCTGCTGACAAACGCTGGTCATTGTCCCGCTTGACACTGACGCATGAAATGGCGCGCGTGTTGCTGCTGGAGCAACTTTATCGGGCCTATACGATTATTCACGGTTTGCCTTATCAGAAATGAACCAGCAGGCCGGTCAGGGTAGCGCTGCCGTCTTAATATGACCGTTTATTTATCGGGTGGGGGGATTGACTGAGAATGGACAAAAGAAGAGTAAAGGTTTTTCGTGACAAATTACTAAACCGCCGCGAAGGGCTGGTGGGACAGGTACAGGAAGCTGAAGCTTACAGCCGGGAACGCGACTCCGAAGCTACTCAGGATCCCGCCGATATGGCGGCCAATGCCTATACCAAAGAGCTGCTGGTTTCCATGTCCGACAATGATCGCCAGCTGCTGAACCTGATTGATGAATCGCTGGAGCGCATCGAGGCCGGAAACTATGGAAAATGCGTGCGCTGCGAGAGCGCCCTGCCTGAGAAGCGATTGGAAGCCCTGCCCTGGGCGCGCCACTGCATGCCTTGCCAGGATCTGCAGGAGCGGGGCCTGCTGAATGACGACGAAGACTAAAGCCCAGGATATCTGTTGACACGATTACGGCCTTCTGTTCATCCTGAGCAGAAGGCCGTCAAGTTTTTCGGGAGTCCAATCATTGTTCTCGCTGGCTAATACAACCAGCCTGTTTTGCGACGCGGGACTGGCCCTCTTCTACCCGCAGGCCTGTGCTGTCTGTGGCGGCAGCGTCGAGTCAAGGTTTGATGGAGTTGCCTGCGCAAGTTGCTGGCGGAGCACACACCTGTTTACAGATACGGATCCGCTGTGTTCAAAATGTGGCGTTCCGGCGCCCGCTTTTCCTGCTGCCGCGGACAGAAAAGAAGCAGTCAGCTGTCGTCGCTGCGACGAAGCATCATTTACTTCGGCGCGTGCCTGCGGCCTGTACGAAGGCGCACTACGAGCTTCGGTGATCGCCCTCAAAAGTGAACCCAGTGTCGCGCGGACTCTTGCGCTCCTGATGTCCGATCTCTGCCGGCAGGTACCGCTGTTGCGAAGCACGCTCATCGTTCCGGTTCCGCTTCATTTTGAGCGCGAACAGCAGCGCGGTTTCAACCAGGCAGCCATCCTGGCCCAGACGCTGGCAAAAATGGTCTCCCTGCCCGTGTCGGATTCGGCTCTCATTCGCATCAGGCACACCGGACTTCATCGGGCAGGCATGGATGCGCAGGCGCGTCGCGAAAGTGTGGAGCACGTCTTCGCGGTCTCGCAACCGCGGCTAATTAGGGGGGAGCACGTGTTGCTCGTCGACGACGTTTTCACCACCGGAGCAACGGCTTCTGCCTGCGCTCGGGTATTGCTGGCGGCGGGAGCAAAAGAAGTGCTTGTGCTTACCCTGGCGCGGCCCGCCAGTTAAACTGCCGCAAGCGAACGACCCGATTCGGAATAGCCTGAGACTCTACTTGTGGCTATCGATTTGGTAATCGAGCCGCGAGTGCCGTTAAGATAGGGCTATGACCCAACTAAGAACCCTGTACGATCCATTGGATCCCTATGACGTGGCGCGGCTGAAAGTCTCGGCCCTTCATGAACTCTATTACGAGCAGTGTGGCAACCCCCAAGGGAAGCCGGTTGTTTTCCTGCATGGGGGACCCGGCGGCGGGCTGATTCCCGAGTATCGACAGTTTTTCGATCCACAGGCCTACCGGATTGTCCTTTTTGAGCAGCGCGGCTCGGGAAGGAGTACGCCACATGCCTCGCTTGAAGAGAACACCACCTGGGATCTGGTAGCGGATATCGAGAAGTTGCGCGAACATCTCGGCATCGACAATTGGCAGGTTTTTGGCGGCTCCTGGGGCAGCACGCTGGCCCTGGCCTACGCCGAAACACATCCGAATCGCATCAGCGAACTTGTGCTGCGGGGGATCTTTCTTTGCCGGCCGAACGAGATCAAATGGTTCTACCAGGAAGGAGCAAACTGGATTTTTCCCGACGTCTGGGAAGAATACCTGAAAGTAATTCCTGAAACTGAGCGCTCGGACATGGTGAGCGCGTACTACCGGCGGCTCACGAGCGACGATGCCAGGGTCAGAGTTGAGGCCGCGCGCGCCTGGAGCATCTGGGAGGGTAGCACTTCAAAACTCTTTTTTGATCCCGACTCCATCGAGAGGTTCGGCGATCCTGAGTTTGCGCTCGCCTTCGCGCGGATCGAATGTCACTATTTCATGAATAATTGCTTCTTCGACACGGATAATTACCTGCTTGAGAACGTAGACAAGATCCGTCATCTGCCCAGCGTCATTGTTCAGGGCCGCTACGACGCCGTTTGTCCCCTGCGCAGCGCCTGGGAGCTACACCGCGCCTGGCCGGAAGCTCGCTTACACATTACTCCCGACGCCGGGCACTCTATTATGGAGCCCGGCAATGTAAGTGCCCTGGTGGAAGCGACTGATCAATTCCGCAAACCGTGACTCTCCGTGAAGGGCAGTATTGTGGGGCAATTACGCAGTGGCCAAGAATATTGGCCAAGGCGCCGTGTGGCTGGATCAAGGGCAACAGCGCACTTCGCGCTGTCCTGGGCGACTTCTCCCTAATCACTTGTCACTGCCCTTGGGGCTCGCGTAATATCAGCTTCGTATGACCGGTCGCGTACTAGTGCTAAATGCTTCCTTTGAGCCCATTAACGTGTGCACCGAACGGCGCGCGGTGGTGATGATCTTTAAGGGAGTGGCTCGGGTCGAAGAGCACAACGGGCATATGTTGCACTCGGCAAAACTCGTGATTCACGCGCCGTCAGTAATTCGCCTGACAGAGTACGTGCAGATCCCGTTTGAACGTCGGTCGCTGTCGCGCAAGAACATCCTGCTGCGGGATCATTCAACCTGTCAGTATTGCGGTAAGCATTACGCTCCCTCAGAGCTGACGCTGGATCACGTCATGCCCCGTTCGCGTGGAGGCGAGTCGACGTGGGATAATCTGGTTGCATGTTGTCGTCGCTGCAATCATCGCAAAGGCAATCGCACACCGGAGGAATCCGGTATGACCCTGGCACGCCGGCCGCGCGGTTTTTCCCTGCACGTCAGTCGCCAGATCATGCGTTATCTGGGGCGTGCCGACCAGACCTGGCGCAAATACTTATTTTACGAGTCAGACACGTGGCAATAGGATTGGGTGACAGGTTTCTGTTGCGCGGTAGAGCTAAGGAGGCTCCACGAACATGTTTCTTTTGTTCAACTTGAATAATCCAATGCTGTGGGTTTTGATTCTCGCGGTTATATTCCTACTCTTCGGGGGCAGCAAACTGCCGCAACTTGCCAAGGCCCTGGGCCAGAGCAAGAAGGCTTTCAAAGATGGATTGGCAGAAGCGGAGACTGAGGAGCTGGAAAAGAAGCGAACTGAACTCAATGGCAACAAATCGGCGTCGCTTTCGGCCGTAGATGACGAAGCATTATTTGAAGAAGCTCGCCGCCGGGCCAGATTACGTGTAGCCGAGGGCGATGTTCCCGAAAGCCGCAGATAAGGTAGCGCCCTAACTTTCTTGAATGCCTCACCGGCCCCACATCCCGTTAGTCGCTGGTTCCTTTTCTGCCCATCACTAATGTGGCTTTTACGGTAAGCAGAAATGCGGCTTCCTGCCGTTCGGCGTTTATCAGATTGGCAATTTCGTGCGTGACTCGTCCCTGTTTGTCCAGTGGCACCGAAGCCAACCAGCCTTGCATCAGAAAATCTGAAATCAGCGGCGCGTTAAGAAACTCTTCACCGGAGTTGTAGTCAAAACCTTCGATCTCGGTCCAGGAGGCGACTTCGCCTAGTCCCTCCCCTCCGACGACTTCTTCCAGCTCGGAAACTGTGGGCAAAGCGTTCAGCAGACTCTCGATGTCCACTTCCTCGGCAAACTCCGAATTGTAAAGGGCCTCCCAATAGATGGAAAAAAACTCGCCAAAGCTCGAGGAAGTCGGCAAGGTAATGGCCACCTGGCTTCCCGGCCGGCCTACCCGAACCATCTCAGCAATGATTCTGGGTAATCGCTCGGGCGCTACCAATGACAGATCCGCGATCACCAGATCGAAGTCGTTGTGCTTCTGAGCCAGATTGTCGAGTTTGCCGGTCACGAATTCAGCCGCGACGCTCAGAGTCACTGCCTTAGCTCGCGCGATCTCAATGCTCTCCGCGTTTTCATCGACGCAAACCAACTTCACGTCTCTACCGGCGCGCTCGCGCAGCCCGAGCGCATGGCCCCCGGTTCCGGCACCGGCATAGAGAACCCGACCCTGTTTAGGCGCTTTCAGATGTTGATCGAGCAGGGAAGCAAATCGTTCGCCCCAATCCGGCGCGATCATCAGGTCCTGAACGAAAGCGAGCTCCTTTTCCGTCTTGCGGTCTGGCAATCGATAACTTGATGGCAGGGCTCGTTTCATGTTTAAGAAATGTAGCTTGTGTTCCTTGTCATTGGAAATGTAAACAGGGAATAAGCGCCGGCAAATGAAATTCACTCTTTTTCCGGATAGTAGACTCGTCCGCGCAAGCTTTCAGGCAAACAAGGCATTTCATCTTTGGCTTGGGGATCGCTATGAACATAACGATAGCCCTCGCCATAACCGAGTCCTTTCATCAGCCCAGTCGGTGCGTTCCGCAGGTGAAGGGGTACCGGTTCTCGCGCAGTTGCCAGAGCATCTGCGACCGCTGCTGTGTAAGCTTTCTTAACATCATTGGATTTTGGCGCGCGAGCCAGATAGATCGTGGCCTGCGAAAGTGGAAAGAGTGCTTCCGGCAAACCTATCAACCTGGTGATGTCGGCCGCCGCGCTGGCCTGCACCATTGCCTGTGGATCCGCCATTCCGATGTCTTCAGAAGCCAGGATACAAAGGCGTCGGGCGACGAAAACAGGGTCTGCACCACCTTCGATCAATCTTGCCAGCCAATAGAGGGCCGCGTTCACATCTGAATTGCGCAGCGACTTAATCAGCGCGGAGGCCAGGTTGTAGTGTTCTTCGCCACCCTTGTCATACGCATAGCGAGCGCGCCCAAGAGCTTCGATCACGGTATCATTAGTGATGCGCCGCACGCCGGCTTGATCGGGTTCAGTAGATTCGACGGCCGCTTCCAGGGCCGCCAGCGCGACGCGCGCATCGCCCCCGGCCGAATGGGCCAGTCGTGCGAGTACTTCATCAGCAATCTCGGGGTTTAGTCGCGCCACGCCGCGTTCTTCGTCAAGGACCGCGCGTTTTAGAATCGCGGCTACTTCCTCCGCCTGCAATTGATTCAGCACAAGAACGCGGCAACGCGAGAGCAAAGCGCCGGTGACCTCGAATGAAGGATTTTCCGTGGTGGCTCCAATTAGCGTGACCGTACCGTCTTCGACTGCGTGTAAAAGCGCATCCTGTTGTCCCTTATTGAACCGATGAATCTCATCAATGAAGAGTACGGTGCGCCGGCCGAGGCGCGCTTCCTGCCTCGCGTCACTGATGGCCGAGCGCAAATCTTTGACGCCGGAGAATACGGCTGACAGTGGGACAAAGCGCGAACCGTTCTTATCAGCCAGCAGGCGTCCGAGGGTGGTCTTTCCGGTGCCCGGGGCGCCCCAGAGGATCAGTGAGGGCATGGCACTGCTGCCCTCAATCAGTCTCCGCAGAATGCGACCCTCACCTACCAGGTGGTCCTGACCAACAAATTCTGCAAGCGAGCGCGGGCGCAGGCGATTGGCAAGGGGTGCCTGCTGCTGGTTTTCTGTAGCTTGCGGCGGTTCAGACGGCTTTTCCGTGCGCAGGTCGGCAAAAAGATCTCTGGTTGAAGGCTGTGCCATAGCTATATAATTCTCGCGGTAATACCACCGTATCCGGGGATTAAAATGAGCTTAGCATAGGTCAATAGAAACCAGGGAAAGAGGATGGTTGATCTGAAGATGTTCGATGGAACGGCTGGAGCGCGCTCATCGTATACCCAAGCAAACGCCTGATCCGAACACCTCAGGCCCGAATTGAAGAGAAGTTGGTGGAGGGAGTGAGATGAGTGAGATAAAGGAAGTAATCAGGGTCGCCGGAATGATCTTGCTGGGAATATTTGTGGTCGCCGTGAGTGTTCCCCTGGTGCTGGCTGCGGCAGGTGTTACCCTGGGTATTATTGGATTTTTGTTCCACGTTGCCGTCGTGGTCATCAAGGTGGCTGTGATGCTGGCGATTGGGTATCTGATCCTCGTCGGGGTCCGCGCCGTGCTTCGTTAAGACCTGGCTCCCAACACCAACCGCCTCACTTATCTTCGGGGTAATAACTTCATTTTGTTCGACACGAAGCCGGGGCAGGGTGAAACCGACCGGCTCGATGGCAATCATGGGCAATCGTGAACCGTTTGGAGCACAGACGGCCCAGAATACGGCGTCGCTATCGCTTTATTTCAGGAATCAGACGTTGAAGCGGAAATTGACAATGTCCCCCTCCTGCATGATGTAGTCCTTACCCTCCAATCGCATCAGTCCCTGTTCCCTGGCCACGGCGTATGAGCCGGCACGGATCAAGTCATCGTAGCCCACAATCTCAGCGCGAATAAATCCCCGTTCAATGTCTGAGTGAATAGTGCCCGCGGCATTCTGGGCCCGTGTGCCCTGGGCAATGGTCCACGCACGAACCTCTTTTTCGCCGGCAGTAAGGAAAGACATCAAGCCGAGAAGGTGATAGGCATGCTTGATCAAACGATCAACACCGCTGCTGGAAACGCCGAGGCTCTGCAGATAGTCCAGTCGTTCATCCGGAGGCAACGCGACTAACTCGGCTTCCAGTTGCGCACAAATTACCAGGCACTCTGCCCCTTCCGCGGTGGCGAGTGTCTGCACTTTTTGCAGGTTGGCGTTTTGATTCGGAGACCCAAGGGTTGTCTCATCCACGTTGGCGGCGTAAATGGTTGGCTTCATGGTGAGGAAATAGAAGCCACGCGCCAGCGTGCGCTCGTCGGAGGTCAACTCCACCGTGCGCGCCGATTTACCTTCCTCCAGGGCCGGCAAGAGCTTGTCGAGCACTTCCAATTCCGCCCGTGCTGTCTTGTCGCCGCCCTTCAATCCTTTCTGCGCTTTCTCGCGGCGACGTTCGGCAGTTGCCAGGTCCGCGAGCGCCAGTTCGATTTGAATGGTTTCGATGTCGCGCTGCGGATCAACCGAACCCTCAACATGAATGACGCTGTCATCCTCAAAACACCGAACTACCTGGACCACCGTGTCAGTCTCGCGAATATTGGCGAGAAACTGATTGCCAAGACCTTCGCCTTTCGAGGCCCCGCGAACCAGACCAGCAATATCCAGAAACTCCACGGTAGCCGGAACGATTACTGACGTCTTGACCAGTTTTGCCAGGGGCGCAAGTCGTTCGTCGGGGACGGGAACGACTCCCACGTTTGGTTCGATCGTGGCGAATGGATAATTGGCGGCAAGGGCCGCGGTCTGCGCGGTCAGCGCATTAAAAAGCGTGGATTTGCCCACGTTGGGCAAACCAACAATACCTGCTCTCAGCATTAATTAACCTCTGTTTGAAACTAACCGATATGACTTGCCGATGCAAAGGACGGCCGGCCAGCCAGGTTATCCGACCAACTTCCGCTACGAGCAGACTTAAGATGTGCGCTTTGGAGCGCTTCGCGTATAATCCCTGTCCGACTAAAGCGGTCTCTTAACTTTGCCAATCTCAATTATTGCCAGCTGATGATTCTTGCATTTCTGCTTGCTCTGTTCTTGATGGCCGGCGGTGCTCTCGCCACTTATATTTACGATGAAGGCTCTTCGCTGGCCGCGCGGCTTTGTACCGGAGCGTGTATCGGTCTCGCGGCTTTCGGTCTTATAGGCTTCGCACTGGCGTTGTTGTTGGGGCTCACGCCACTCTCAATGGTGCTGGCCACTGTTCTGGCGCTGGCACCCCTCGCTTTATTGCTGGATCTGCCACTTCGCGAAAATGTTCGAGCGGACCTGAAAACAGCAGCGCGAAATATTAGACAGGCCATCTCTCGTCCCAGCGCGGCGGATGTTGTTTACTTCCTTTACTACTCCGCAGCCGCCATCATGTTCTGGCTGATATTCGATCGCGCAATGATTCAAAATCCCGAAGGCATCTACACGGGAGTCTTGAATAACTTCGGCGACCTGCCATTTCACCTCAGCGTCATAACGGGATTTGCCTACGGGCAAAATTATCCGCCCGAGGATCCGACCTTTGCCGGCGTGCGCTTCACTTACCCCTTCCTGGCCGACTTTATCTCGGCCGTGTTCGTGCGCTGTGGGGCGAGCCTGCGCAATGCGATGATGCTGGAAAATCTGTTGCTGGCCGTTGCCTTCATGGGGGTGTTGCATCGCTGGGCCTGGGAGATGCTGCGCGATCGCGTTGCGGCGTTACTGACGCCCCTGCTGGTGCTATTGAATGGCGGATTTGGCTGGGCCCTGTTGTTTCGTTTTGCGGGCAAGAATGATCGGGGACTGGTGGGCGTGCTTGCCCATTTACCCGCTTCCTTCACGGTGATTCCGGAGACTACCTGGCGTTGGGGTAATGCAATCTCATCGTTACTGGTGCCGCAACGTGGAATTCTCCTGGGTCTCCCGCTGGCAGTCATTGTATTCACACAATGGTGGCTGGCCACGGGGGAAAAATCGGACGCGGAGACGCAGGGACAGGGAGACGCGGAGAGGGAAGTTACAAAGGAAACCCAGGGAGCCAGAAATTTTCGGGGGAAGAAAAAAACAAGTCAACCCAAAGTCTCAGCGCTCTCCTTTCGCAACTCGCCTACCGCTCGCATGATCGCTGCGGGTGTGGTTGCCGGCCTGTTGCCGCTGGTCCATGCACACAGCTTTGTGGTGGTCATGGCGGTCGGCGCCGGTATCGCCCTGTTACAGCGACGCTGGCGAGTTTGGCTGGTATTTGCAGCGGTGGCTTCGTTGATCGCAGTGCCGCAAATGTTGTGGTCAACCAGCGGCAGCGCAGTCAAGGCTTCGAGCTTCTTTGCCTGGGAATTCGGATGGGACCATGGCCAGGAGAACCCCGTCTGGTTCTGGTTCAAAAACACGGGACTTTTCATTCCCCTGCTCGTTGGTGCAATTCTCTGGCGTGGGGAGGATTACCTTGTGTCGCGCCGCTTGCTGCTTTTTTATTTGCCGTTTACGCTCTGCTTCATCGTTCCCAATGCGGTCAAAATGGCGCCCTGGATTTGGGACAATGTAAAGGTGCTCTTTTACTGGTGGGTAGCGTCGGCGCCACTGGTAGCTCTGTTGCTGGCCCGATTGTGGCGAGATGGGCCGACTCAACGGGCGCTGGCGGTTGGGTTGTTTATCTGCCTGACCCTGGCCGGCTCACTCGATGTGGCCAGCATAGTCACGCGTTCCGGGGAGTTTCAACTCTTCGATCCGTATGGCGTGAGATTTGCCGAAGTGATCAAAGAACAAACGCAACCGCGAGCGACGGTGATTCATGCGCCCATTCACAACACGCCGGTTTTCCTGACCGGAAGACGTTCGCTGATGGGTTATCCCGGTCATATTTGGACTCACGGACTGGACTTTGGGCCTCGCGAAAGCGAAATCAAGAGAATCTACGCCGGCGCCCCTGATGCTGAACTGTTGCTTGGAAGAAATGGAGTCGATTATGCAGTCGTGGGCCCGAACGAAAAGCTGGTGATGCCCGTGAACATGGAGTTTTTCTCTCATTTCAAAAAAGTTGGAGAAGTTGGTGAGTACCGGCTCTACAAAATCAAACCGTAGGAAGCGACAGAAGTCGCCGGTAGGTGCTCGGGCCAGTACCGAAGCATCCACGTCTGCAGTCCAGGCGGTGGAGATTTCGCACCGCTCGTGGTTCTGGAGCGCGCTGGTGGTCATGTTTGTCGGTGCCGCCCTGCGTTTATACGGTCTTCCGCTGGTTCCCTTTCACCACGACGAAGGGGTAAATGGAAATTTTCTGGTACGGCTGGTGCGTGACGGTTTCTATCACTACGATCCGGAAAATTATCACGGACCCACTCTTTACTATTTCGCCGCAGTGATACCGTGGGTCTTCAGGTTTCTATTTGGGACGGCAGCGCAGAATTCGTATGGCCTGACCAGCTTTACTGTGAGATTGGTGCCGGCGCTATTTGGATTGGGAACTATTTGGCTCATCCTTTCGCTGCACCGTCGTTTGGGAAGGATCGGTTCACTGGCAGCGGCGCTCCTCCTGGCCGTCTCACCGGGTGCCGTTTACCTCTCCAGATATTTCATCCACGAATCACTATTTGTCTTTTTCACATTTGGCATCGTCGTTGCTGGTTTGAAATATTACGAAGAGGGGCAGGCTCTGCATCTCGTGCTTGCGGCAGCTTCCGCGGCCCTGCTTTTTGCCACTAAGGAAACGTGGATCATTTCCGCCGGAGTACTGCTGCTAGCTTTGCTGGCAACGCATGTATATCGCTGGCTTTGGCGAATGCTGGGACTCGAGGCCAGAAGCAACGAGAGGCGCAGAAGTGACCAATCTCCGGCCCGCTTTTCAACATGGGCTCGTGATACGGGCGCCCGCTTGGGTGGTTGGCGAAACATTGGAATCTGGAGCCTGTTGGCTGCTGCTGTCTTTGTCGGTATTGGCTGGCTCTTTTATTCGTCGTTCCTGACGAACTCGCAGGGTGTTTATGATTCTTTGAAAACCTTTAAGATCTGGACCAAGACCGGACAGACGGCCCATGTGCATCCGGTCTGGACCTATGTCCTGAAATGGCTGCCGTTCCAGGAGGCGCCCTTGCTCGTGCTGGGAGCTTTAGGCGCCGCACTCGTCGCCATCAAACCCCGGAACTCATTTGCACTCTTCTCTGCCTTTTGGGCCCTCGGCATTATTTCCGCATACTCTCTGGTTCCCTATAAAACTCCCTGGTTGATGCTTAATTTTCTCGTACCGCTGGCCCTCGTTTCGGGCTACGGTGTGGAATCGATCTACCAGTGGATCCGTGACCGGGAGATTACCAGGGCCGTGATCTTCGCTGTGATAGTGGTTTGTCTTCTTATCAGCGGCGCTGTTCCCAACCTCGCTTTGGCGGCTTTCAATAAAGAGAGAAAATGGCAGGCGGCGATTCCCGGTTATCAGAGCGTGGATCTCAACTTCCTAAATTATGATAACGATGACGAGTATTACGTCTATGTTTATGCTCATTCGCATCGAGACCTGTTACAGCTGGTGGACGACGTAGACAAAGTCGCCAGGCGGACCGGAACAGGCAGCGATACGGGAATAACCATCGTTTCGCCGGACTACTGGCCGTTGCCCTGGTATTTTCGTGATTACAAGCGCGTCGGTTACTATGGCCGGATTTCCACCAGCAGCGAACCGATTATCATCGCTTCCGAAACGCAGCGCGCCGAGGTGCAAGCCACCTTTGGCGATCGCTACCGGTTGATTGACTCCAAGTTGAAGTTGCGGCCGGGCGTTGAACTCTTGTTATTCTTGCGGAAGGACGTTGCCTGGCCCTAGTCCCACCTTCCCCCTGGATATGGACGGTCCCGATGTCCAGCAACGCTTAAGGGAGGATCAGGACGAGGCCAATCAGCGGGGAGTAAAGGGAAGCCCGGCCGTATTCATCGAGGCCGGCAACTAAAGCCCGATACCTCGACTCCCGACGGCATTTGCAAAGGAATTAACCTTTTGCCCAGCC
>DAIMCP010000055.1:0-35327 GCA_036726305.1 Pyrinomonadaceae bacterium
GCGGAGACTTGGGATCATCTGCGAGAATTTCTCGCAGTTGCCGAATGGTTACTTTGAGGACGGCGTCGCTGACAAAAGTTTCCGGCCAGACAGCGTTGAGCAGTTCCTCTTTGGTGACGAGCAGTCCTGAACGCCCAAGCAGGTGATGGAGTACCGCGAAGGCTTTAGGCCTGAGCTTTATTGCTTGTGAGTCTCGCCACAGGCACTCGTTGGCCAGATCCAGGCAATAAGGATCGAAGATTATTCGGGTTTTGTTGTCCACCGTAGGTCCCGAGCATTACCGAAAATTTACCGCGGGTTTATGACTTGCGGGGGATGCTCGGCCTATTGTCCACAGTTAATGGATGGGTGGCAATACAAAGGGGCTTTCGTGGTCCAGTTTCGTCCCCACACCGACATCGAGGCAGGCCGATTCGAGGGCAGGGTGGAACACGTTGCCTCTTGCCGGGCAACGCATTTCAATTCCCTGCCAGAGTTGCTTGCCTTCATCGCCTGGGTGCTGGCGGAACTAACAAACGAGGATTAATGGTGAACGAGGGAGAGGCCCAGAGCCAGCCGGCCAACCTTCAGCGTCAGCTCGCAGTGAGTAACCAAAGATAGGGAGACAGAGATGACAAAATATAGGAGCTCCTTGCCGCAGCTCGGCGGTGACTTCTTCATGACTGACGGCGGAATCGAGACGACCTTAATATTTCTGGAAGGGCTGGAGCTTCCACATTTCGCCGCCTTTCACTTGCTCGAGACGCGACAAGGTGAAGATGCTCTGCGAAAATACTTTGTGACTTACGCAGAACTCGCCAAAAGGTTTAATACGGGCCTCGTTCTGGAGACAGCGACGTGGAGAGCCAACCGCGACTGGGGCGACAAACTCGGCTACGGCAAGGACACTCTTGCCGAGGCCAACCGCAAGGCCGTGCGCCTGATTGAGGAAATTCGCAGCCAGTACGAAACTCCCAGTACGCCCATTGTTATTAGCGGGTGTGTCGGTCCTCGTGGCGATGGGTACATAGCGGACCACGTCATGTCCGGCAAAGAAGCTGAAGACTACCATCGCACACAGATCGAGACGTTTGCGGGCACCGCGGCCGACCTCGTGACCGCCATCACCATGAACTACTCCGAGGAAGCGGTCGGCCTGGCGCGTGCTGCCCGGCAAGCGAACATGCCCGTCGTGATCTCCTTTACGGTCGAAACCGATGGACGGCTGCCGACCGGGCAAGCACTGGGAGACGCAATCAAGCAGGTTGACGACGCCACCTCGCGCTATCCTGTCTACTTCATGATCAACTGCGCCCATCCCAGCCACTTTGAGCAGGTCTTTGGAGGAAGTGAACCGTGGCTGGGGCGAGTCCGCGGACTTCGTGCAAATGCCTCGCGCATGAGTCATGCTGAACTGAACGAGGCTCCCGCGCTCGATGCGGGAGTCCCGTCCGATCTTGCGCAAGACTATGCCGCCCTGCGGAATCGGCGGCTAAAGCGCCTTAACATCATGGGCGGTTGCTGTGGTACGGACCATCGCCACATCGAAGAGATTGCGTTGGCCTGCCTGCCCCTCTTCCGGGGGAAGACGAAGGAACATAGCCCGCCGCGGACGGAACCGCCGGGCAGCCACCCGCGTTTTCTTGTGCAAAGCGGTCGTCCGTTGCACCCAACTGCTGCCAAGAAGGAGAGACCGGCGTGACGATACTGAACAACATCGGCGGAACAAGGCTTGTTCCCCTCCGGCATCTGGTTCCCGAACTGAGCGCCAGAGTTTTGGTCAAGCTGGAATATGAGAATCCGACCGGTAGCATGAAAGACCGCATGGCACTCGCGATGGTCGAGGCGGCCGAGGCCGATGGACGCCTGCGACCCGGCGGATCGGTGGTCGAATACACTGGGGGAAGTACGGGCGTGTCGCTCGCCTTTGTCTGCGCCGCTAAGCGCATTCCACTGCAGATCGTGACATCCGACGCTTTCAGCAAAGAGAAGCGCGATCATATGAGGGCGTTGGGTGCTGGCCTCACACTAGTGGCTAGCGAGAATGGCGGCATGACCAAATCACTAACTCTCGAAATGATCGAGACGGCGAGAACACTTGCCCAGGCCAGCGGGAGCTTCTGGACGGACCAGTTGAATAATACTGACCAGTTGTCCAGCTATGAGCGAATGGGTCAGGAGATATGGGAGCAAACCAACGGTCAGATTAGCGCCTTCGTGCAGAGCGTAGGCACCGGCGGCTCACTGCGGGGAATTTCCGGAAGCTTGCGCGTTCACAACGAAGCAATACACATCGTGGCAGTGGAGCCCGAGGAATCGGCGGTGTTGTCGGGCAGGCCAAGCGGGTCTCACCGGATCGAAGGCGTTGGCGCCGGGTTCGTGGTCCCCTTGTGGAAAGAAGGACTCGCCGGCGAACTTCAGACGATCTCCACTGAGGCAGCGATGGAGACCGCCCGGCGCCTGGCCCGTGAAGAAGGGATCTTCGCCGGCACCTCAACCGGTGCAAATGTGGCGGTCGCGTTGCGCGTAGCCGCGCGACTGGGAGCCGGTGAAACGGTTGTGACCGTAGCAGTGGATTCAGGGATGAAGTACCTGAGCACAAAGCTGTATTCCGGCGCATGACAGTTTCTGTTGGGCCCACTAAATCAGGTTTGGGCTTAAGGATCACGCCGTGCAGCCCGAGACGCGCCAATAGGCAGTAAACGAACTGACCAGCATTACCAAAACGTTACCTCACATTTACTGCAGCTTTATGACTCGCCGATTCCATCAGAACTATGCTGCATCACGATGAGACGAGATTTTTAGAAATCTCAGTCTCACCTGTTAAGAAGCAGAACATTTATCGAAAGAAAGGATGGAAACATGAAACGTAAGAACTTTTTGTTAAGCGCAAACAGCCTCAAGCAAGGGGCAATGAATCGCTTGAACGGCTTTCGGCTCTCGTTGCCGATAGCCCTCATTGGCTTGATGAGCATGGGCACTGCGCTTGCTCAGTCAGAATTAACTCAGGATAGCACCCGCGATAAGGAGGATTTGCTCTCGGTCACAGTCTTTCAAGCCGCAGGACCAAATGCCAGTTCGATACAGAGCACGGTTGATCAATTCCGCCTCCAGCTTGGAGGAGTAAACAATGGCAATGCGCCGGGGCCACTCGCCACCGGGCGCCGCGAAATAAACTGGGACGGCGGGGGTTCCGCAACTACCCTCGTGCCAACACCATCAAACGCTTTTCTGGTGACACGTGGCGCTCGTTTCACAACAACGGGCACTGGTTTCGTTCAAGCTCCGCCTTCCGGGCTGGCCGATGTTTTTGGAAACCCGAGCTACGCGACGATCTTCAAGCCATTTAGTCAGCTGCGACTCTTCTCGCCGGTCGGCAGCAACCTGACCGATGCAGTTTTCTTCGTGCCCGGCGGTGGCGAAATCCCAGCGACGACGCGGGGATTTGGCGTGGTCTTTTCAGACGTCGATCTTCCGGACGGAAACGGCCCTGGCGAAAAACACGGAAACCGTCAGGCAAGCACCCTTGTCGAATTTCTCGGTGTGGACGGAAACGTTCTGTTCAGCGGCTTGGCACCCGCATCACCCGGAGACGGCAATCTGACGTTCTTCGGAATAATCCTTAACGATGCGCGTATCGCGGGTGTTCGGATCATCGCCGGTGCGACTCCGGGGCCTGATGATAGCCGAAAGAGGGATGTTGTCATGATGGACGATTTCATCTATGGCGAGCCGCAACCAATTTTCTGAGAGCTGGGCTTTACCGAACCCTTCACTCGCCTTCAGGACAAACTCCTGTTCGGACAGGCGGGGGATCACCGCAGGAGGAATTAGTTGATGGATGACTTACGGGAAACCATAGTCCTTTTATCAACTTCAAGAGATAAGGGGTAGTGAGGCCGGCGTGTACCTGGGAAGAATCGATTTGGTCCTGGGACCGCACGCATCCTGCGCACTGAATCCTGGACAGACTCTGTTCAATGATCCCAGGCGTGCGCTGCACAGGCGCCGGCCAAAACATGCCATTGAGTTATGACGTTGACCCGCACATTCTCGGAGGACTATCGCGTGCTGAATCTCTAATAAAGGTCGTATGCATTGAACAGAGTCTGAGTCCAGGATTCAGCACGCAGGATGCGTGCGGTCCCAGGGGCACATTCTCGAAGGACTATTTGATGTCAACAATCACACCCCGAGTCGACCCGCTTTCCGCTCCGTTTGCGGACGAGTTGCAAGCAATATTCGATCAAATCAATCCGCCTGGGCTTCCGTTATTGGCGCTATTCACAACCCTGGCCCGGGTGCCGCGCATCTTCGATCGCCTCCGTGCGGGCACGCTGTTCGACCGCGGTCCGATCTCACTTCGCTACCGCGAGATCGTCATCAACCGCACGTGCGCGCGCTGCGGCTGCACCTACGAGTGGGGAGTGCACGTGGCATTGTTTGCTCAACGGGTCGCCCTCACACCTGAACAGACCGCTGCGACCGTGCTGGGCAATGAGGACGAAGCGGTGTGGAGCGATGAGGAAAAGCTACTCATCCGCCTGGTCGATGAACTGCATGACAAAGCGGACCTTTCCGACGAGCTTTGGGACGCACTCGCTCGGGCCTTCACTGTCGAACATATCTTCGAGCTCATCGCGCTCGTCGGCTTCTACCACTCCGTGTCTTTTTTTGCCAATAGCTTGAGGCTCGGGCCCGAACCTTTCGCAGAAACTTTTCCTCTGCGCTAACGATCCCTCTTGCTATCCCGCCTCCTTATAACTCGGCCTAAAAACATTACCGCAGAATTACCTTAAGTTTATGACTCGTTGAGAGCGCTGGAGCTATCCTCCCTGCTCAATGGAGCTGATGTTAGCGATCCAGGTAAGACGAGCAATGTCATCTCTCTGGAGAGGCAGGAAGAAATAACGGCAACGCCGTTTGTGTTCGCAACACAGAACTAGTGATTCGCGTGAACGGAAATCACATACAACCGGAGGCAACATCAATGAGCTTTGAAGAGGCCTTTTTACCGCACCTTGACGCGGCTTTCAGTCTTGCTCGCTGGTTAACCCGCAATGAGCAGGATGCGCAGGACGTAGTCCAGGAAGCGTATCTGCGTGCGCTCAGATTCTTTGGTGGATTCAATGGGTCGGATGGCCGAGCCTGGTTGTTAAAGATTGTGCGCAACACCAGCTACACGTGGTTGAAGCGAAACAGATCGTGGCAACTGTCATTCGAGTCCGACGAGGCGCTGGATATGAAACAGTCCGATGCGCCTGATCCCGAAGCTGCGCTAATTAGAAACGCTCAACAACAGCTGGTGACGGACGCTTTGGAGAAGCTGCCGCTTGAATTTCGCGAAGTGATGGTGATGCGCGAATTGCAGGAACTATCTTACAGAGAGATTGCTGAAGTTATTGGAACTCCGATAGGCACCGTCATGTCGCGCCTGGCGCGCGCTCGCAAGAAGCTCCACGAGTCGATCTGCAAAGGGCAATCCTTCCCTGCTGCACCTTGCGCAGCCTATTTGCCGTGTGGCAATGCAAGAACTCAAGTCGCGAGCTGACCAGGGAATAAGAAGAGGCTCCCCGCAGTCTAGTGAACGGTGGCAATTGAGCCAACATTTCAGAAAGAGGGAGAAAGTATGAAGAAGCAGGTTGTAAAAGCATTAGCGCAGATCGGTATGCTGGTGGTGATCGCTACTGTCAGTGCCGTTGGATCGGCCCAGGGCCAATCACTGGCCCACCGGCTGAGAGCAAACATTCCATTTGATTTCGAGGTAGCAGACAAGAAATTACCGGCCGGCGAATATCTTATTGGCCGCGCCTCACAAGGTAATGGAGACAATCTCCTGTTGATTAGCAAACTGCGTGGTAACTCGGGCGCGTTTCGCTTGACGACTCCCGTGACAACGCTGGACCCGTCGACCAAGGCAAGACTGGTGTTCAATCGTTATGGCGACCAGTATTTCCTTTCCGAGGTGTGGGCAGCTGGCGTCAGCACCGGCCGGATGTTCTCGCAGTCTCGCGCTGAGCGCGCGGCGAAGGCTGTTGTGGCAAGCCACGAAACGGCAATGAAGACGGGAACGATAACGATAGTGGGCAGTCCGGAGTGACCTTTTCAGAACGGGAAGCGGGCCTCGACTCAGGAGCTGATCTTTTCAGTGCCCTCGAGGCCTCTACCGGAGGTGAGCAAATGACTACGATTGATTGCAACGTGCGACTAGCCGCCGCTGGCGATATGCAGGCCTTTGAGGAGCTATACAAGACATATCGGCGTCGCGTGTTCAATCTTTGTCTGCGCATGACGCGCGACCAACCGGCGGCTGAGGATCTGACCCAGGACGTTTTTGTTCAGCTGATTCGCAAGCTAAAGACATTTCGCGGCGAGGCGTCATTCACCACCTGGCTCCACCGCTTGACAGTGAATGAAGTGCTAATGCGGTTCCGCAAGCCAGCTGTCAGGGCAGAGCGAACGACCGAGGACGGCACAGAGCCGCTTCGAATTGTCCCTGGAACCGAAAACCCCGCGCGCATGTCGCTGGTTTCCCGCGTCTCGTTGAATGAGGCGATCAGGCGATTGGCGCCAGGGTATCGCACAGTGTTCATTCTGCACGACGTTGAAGGATTTGAGCACCATGAGATCAGCAAGATGCTTGGATGTGCCGTAGGGACCTCGAAGTCGCAATTACATCGGGCTCGCACAAAGTTGCGCGACCAGCTTACGAAGCCAACATCGCCTCACCCGGGTTACGAGTCGCAGGCGCTACCGGTGAACTTTGCACTTCGGCAACAGATGGCTTGAAGTTTTTATCTCGAGAATACTCAGGCGCGGCGAGGGACCATGAGAAGAATTAGAGTTATAAGAAAGAGACTGGCTATGCAGCGCCGCGCAGCGCGAAAAGCGCGCCGGCAGATTGGCGCTAAGGGCAATCCGAGTAGCGAACTTGACCCTTATCCTGAACACCTTGCGCCGGGACCTGTTTTATAAGCCACACAACATTGGGAATGAAACGTAACCAAACCGAGTAATAGAGTGCGGGTCGCGGTAAGTTGGTGGAACGCCGCGGCCCGCGGGCCCGGGGGCTGGCAGGTAAAAAGCAGCACCGGCGACGGCCCAGGAAAATGCTCTCCCCGAACAAAGACATCGCTTTCTAATAAGGAGATATGGTCGTGAGAAGAATTAGCTTTGGCTCCATTGTGCTACTAGCGCTGGTTCTGAGCGCCAGCACGTTCGGGCAGACCAGCAAAGGATTTATGGTCGGAAATATCGCTGATCCCAATGGCGCGGTGCTCGTCGGCGCTACAGTTAGAATCACAAATGTAAGCACAGGTGTCAGCCGCGAAACGGTCTCGGCTGCCGACGGAAGTTTCCGTCTCGATGCAGTTGACCCCGGGTCTTATCGAGTGGAGGTCAGTCAGAGCGGATTCAAGACCGTGAGCCGCGATAACGTTATCGTAACTGCGGCGCAAACAACAACAGTCCAATTTCAACTCGAGGTAGGCACACAGTCTGAAGTGGTCAATATTACGTCGAGCGATGACGTGATCCTGCAGACTCAGGATGGCGCGCGCGTCAACACCCTCAGCAAGCGCGAAATCACGGACTTGCCGACACCGGCATTGAATCCGACCAGCATCGTTTTCACCCTCCCGGGTGTAACCGATCCTGGCCCGCTGGCGGGCGGTTTCGTGCAGGGCAACGAGTTCTCGGTCAACGGTCTGCGCGCCCGCGCAAATAATCAGTTGATCGATGGACTCGACAACAATGACAACTCCATCGCCGGGCAGTTCTATATTCCCGTCCTGCGCGATGGCTACAACGAGGTCACCGTACTTCAGTCCGACTACTCGGCGGAATTCGGCCGGGCCGGCGGCGCCGTCGTCAATGTAGTTACTCGCAGCGGCACCAATCGGTTTCATGGTTCAATCTATGACGTGCTGAACAATAGCGCTTTCAATTCCCTGACCGCCAGCCAGAGAGCTGACAGCACACGGAAGCCGATAGCTGTTGAGAACACTTTTGGATTTTCGCTTGGTGGACCAATCAAGGAAAACAAGCTGTTCTTTTTTGGCACTTATCAAGGCGACCGGTTCCGCTCAGGCACCGATGCCAGGGTGCGTGTGCCAACCGCTTCGGGTTTTGCTGCTCTCCGCTCTCTGTTTCCAGTGGGCGCAAATCCAAACCTGGATCGCTATTTGAGCATCGTGGGAAATCTGCGCGGCGAGCGCGAAATCTCCAGCGTGGCCCTGGGCAACGGCCGTCCTAATATCGACTTTGGCGAGACCACAGTCAGCAGTACGCAGCCAGTCAATGACAATCAATATCTGGCGCGGGTTGATTGGACCCCCACCCAGAAAGACAGCATTGCCTTTCGTTATGTGCTTGACGATCAGGCTTTCAATAATCAGTTTCAGAACGACTCGCCATTTCCTGGATTTGAAGTTGATGTCCCCAGCCGGGTGCAAAACTTCTACGCGAACTACACGCGTAATCTTTCGACCAGAGCGACGAATGAGTTTCGTTTTGGTTACGGGCGATTCAATGTGCAATTTGCGCCCCGCGACCGGCAGGTGGGAGAGGCCGGCCCAGTCTTTTTATTCACCGGAGCGGGCCTGGGACAGGGCATCACTTCGATCGGCCTGCCGTCAGTGTTTCCACAGGGACGCCTTTTCAATAATTACCAATTGCAGGACACGATCTCCTATACCGCTGGAGATCACACTCTCCGTTTCGGGGCGGATCTCAATGTCCAGCGCTCGAAACAGGGTATTCCCTTCAACTCTCGTGGAACACTGATCTTCGCCGGGGGCGGTGGATTCAATTCCTTTGCAAACTTTGTCGATCAATTCTCCGGCAGAGGCGGAGGCGGCGCTGCAATTCAGTTCGGCAGCCCAACAATTCTTCCCAACGCCTTTTACCAGAACTATTTCATTAACGACACCTGGAGGGTAAAGCCGAATCTAACAGTGAACCTGGGGCTGCGTTATGAAAATTACGGCACGCCGTTCAACGCCATTCGCTTTCCGGCCTTCGGTGGTTTTGATCAGCCAGTGGAGACCACCGTGCGCCAGCAGCGCGACAACAATAACTTTGCGCCCCGCGTCAGTTTTGCCTACCAGCCACACTTTTTTAAAGGATTGTTTGGCGAGAACAAGTCAGTGATTCGCGGCGGCTTTGCGGTCAACTACGACTTTTTCTTCAACAACATTCTGAGCAATACCGCAGCCTCGGTTCCGAACTCGTTTGGGGTGACAAATTTTGGCGCGTCTTTGCCGGCAGCTACGAATCCTCGGGGCATCGCGGGCTTCGGGGTCGCGTCGCTGCCCACGACCGGCACTCCAGATCCATTCGCGAGCATTAACACGATTCCGGGTAATCTCGTAAATCCGCAGACATATGTCTACAACTTCGGCATACAGCGTGAGCTGCCGTTTAATCTCATTGCAGATGTGGCATACGTGGGCTCAAGGGGAACGCGGCTGTTCATCAACGAGCAGTTGAATCCCGGGATTGGCGGTTTCAACACACTCATCCGGAATTTTCGCAATCGCGGTTCAGTGGTTGCGCGAACAAATGGCGGCGACTCAACCTACAACTCGTTGCAAGCCCGTCTCGATCGCGGTTTCAAGAGTGGGCTACTGTTGCGACTTGCCTACACCTACTCAAAAGCGATTGATGATGTGAACAGCGAGGTGTTCGTCACGACCGGTGGGTCCAGCGTCGGCTCAGATCCATTTAATCGCCGAACGGATCGCAGCCTGGCTTCTTTTGACGCACCGCACCGATTTGTAGCTACCTTTATCTACGATGTTCCGAGCCTGTTGAAATCCGGACTGGGTCATGCACTGTTAGGCGGCTACTCGATCGGCGGAACCTACCGGCTGCAATCGGGTAACGTTGAAACTCCATTCGTAGGCGGCATAGATCTGAACGGGGACGGCAGCGCTTTAAACGACCGTCCGGCGATTAGCAACCCGAATGCGCCTGCGAATTCGGTTGGCTTCTCGAACTTAATTGCCCAAAACTTTATCTCAGGCGTCACCTCGCCCACCGGCTTCTCTGACGTCAATGGCAATCCGATCAATCCCGCAAATGTTCGTTTCTTGGTCAGCGAGTCAATTCGCACAGGTCTTGCGGGACGCAATATCCTGCGCGGGCCCAGGCAGAACCGCCTGGATCTGAGTCTGACCAAGGCGATCCCTGCCGGCTTTTTTGGATCGGAAACCAGCAGGTTCGAGATTCGCTTTGATTACTTCAACGCTTTCAACACGCCACAATTTGCTCCCGGAACCGGTGACGTGACGGACACGGCCTTCAATGACTTCCGGTTCAATTCCGGGAACCTGAATATCGGTAACGTCAGTGCGGGGCGCATCGGCCAGTTCCAACTACGTTACGTTTTCTA
Source organism: Pyrinomonadaceae bacterium (assembly GCA_036726305.1). Lineage (GTDB taxonomy): Bacteria > Acidobacteriota > Blastocatellia > Pyrinomonadales > Pyrinomonadaceae > JAOAPY01. The sequence goes on from DAIMCP010000055.1 coordinate 10,376, forward strand.
AACGTTCACAAGCGGAAGACGAGGCAGGAGAGCGATCCTTCTTTAGGTCGCTCTTTTTGCATCACTGGCCGTCAGGCACTGCGACTGACTCGCAGCCTATGCCTCATTTTGCCTGGCCAATGGCGGGAATATTCAACCACCGGCAAAGGTACTTTAGTTGTATCGCTGTGGGGAGGTGAGTGCAACCATGATCAGGCAAATGAATCTGAACTGGTTTAGTTTGTTGCTGTTGGGTTCGCTGCTGACGGTGCCGGCGGCGCAGGGCAAAACACTTCAGTCCATAGATCAGACTTTAGACGAGGCCGCTTCGCTCAACAATCAGGCGGTGGCCCTGGTTGAATCTCATCGCTTCAAGGAGGCTGTCAGTCTATTGAAGCGCGCAATTGCGCTCCGGCCTGAACTGCCGATGGCTCACTACAATCTTGGGTGGGTCTACGAAACTGAGGACCGCTTCCCTGCGGCAATTGGCGCTTTTGAGGAGGCAGTGCGCCTGAACCCAAACCTGACAGTCGCCTATCACAACCTGGGCGTGTGTTTCAATAAAACTGAACACTTTGCCGAAGCCGTGAAGAGTCTCAAGCAAGCGCTTCAGCTCGAACCGAACCGTGCCGACTCTTTGAGCGAGTTAGCTTTTGCCTATTCCGAACAGGGCCGCTTCGAGGAGGCACTTGAATGCTGTCAAAGAGCCCTGCAAATCAAACCAGATCTAGGCACTGCTTATAACAACCTGGGAGTTGTGTATTTCAAGTTGGGCCGGCCGGGCGAAGCTGTTACAGCGCTGGAGCGTGCCCTGCAACTGCATCCTAACCTGGCGACGTCCCATAACAACCTGGGCTACATGTACGTTGCAGTGGGCCGGGCTAATGAAGCGGTCGCCGCTTTTCAACAGGCCATCCGGCTTGACCCGCAATACCCAGTGGCTTTCAACAACCTGGGATTAGCTTACGCCTCCCTCGGCCGATATGACCTCGCCATTGAGTCTCTGCAACGAGCGATCCTGCTTGAGCCTCGTATTGCCTGCGCGCATTACAACCTTGGTTACGTCTACACCAAGGCCGGTCGCCAGAAACTTGCGATTGAGTCTTACAAGCAAGCCATCCTGCTTAAACCCGATCTCGCGGAAGCGCACAACAACCTGGCTGTTCTCTATCTCCAGCTCGGCCAGCGAGGACCGGCGCTGGAGCAATACAATTCGCTGAAACTGATCAATTACGACCTGGCCGAAAAGCTCTTTGCGGCCATTTACAAAGAAAAGATTCTGGATGCCCGAACGAGGTAGGTGCAGCAACACAAGCGAAATTACCGCGACATCGCCAGGAAATCAATTTCCGAAAAACCGGGAGGAACAAATGTCAGAGCAAAACGTCCAGATCGTCGCCGACATGTATGGGGCTTTCGCCAGGGGTGATGTTCCATCGGTCCTGGCGGTTCTGGATCCAAAAGTAGAATGGTGGGCAGCTGAGAATTTTATCTATGACGCTGGGAATCCGTACATCGGGCCAGAGTCGGTTTTGCATAACGTGTTCATGCGGATAGGTTCGGACTGGGACGGCTTTGCCAGCATTCCAGCGGAGATACTCGACGCCGGCGATACAGTCGTCAGTCATGGTTATTACAGCGGAATCTACCGCAAGAATGGGAAACATGCGCGTGCGCAATTCGCCCACTTCTTCACTTTTCGCGAGGGAAAGATCGTAAGGTTTCAGCAATATACCGACACAGCACAGTTCAGACAGCTATTTGGGTGAGCCATTGCAGAAGGGCGGTGTGATTTCAGCCGGGACGGAGAAACGGGCATGCGCAGAATCGAGAAGCCCAGCGTAAACGAATATCCGCCACAGGCAATCCGCTACATTGGCCTGCTGCCGGATGACGGCTGCGTGCTCGATCATCTGGAGCGAAATCTTACGCGTACTCGAGAGTTCCTCAACAGCTTGCCGTACGAGATCCTTACCTTCCGTTATGCGCCCGCCAAATGGACGGTCAAGGAGATTGTGCAGCACATTAGCGACGACGAAAGGATCTATGCCTACCGTGCCCTGCGGTTCGCTCGTGGCGACGCAACAGAGTTGCCGGGCTTTGAGCAGGACGCGTACGCGCTTACTTCCGCGGCAAATGAGCGAACCCTTGACGAGTTGCTGGCCGAGCTGGTGACCGTGCGTGCGGCAACTCTGACATTGTACTGTGGGCTTGCTGACACGTCCCTAAAGCTGGGCGGCGTAGCGGATGGGAAATACATGAGCGTGCGCGCTATCGCCTATCACATCGCGGGGCACGAAGTGCGACATCTCAACGTGATACGCGAGCGGTATCTTTGAAAAACACTCGGTCGCCGTGCGGACCGCGTTGACTAATTAGTTTGACAATGAACAATCCTGCGAGTGGCACGTCCCACCCACCACTTCGAGGGAATAATCTGATTCTATGGCAAACGGCTGGGCCTGAGGGTTCTCGGGTCGTTCAGGATCACAAATTATGCAAATGACAAGCTTCCCTTTTGAGACTGTCGTATGGTCTGAAATTGCGCGTACCAGACATCGAGGCGAAACGGGTCCTGCATATTGGCAAACCCGCAACTTTGGGGATATCCGGGTTCGCCTGGTCGAATACACGCACGGTTATCAAGCTGACCACTGGTGTCAGAAAGGTCACATTCTCTTCTGCTTGGAGGGCGAGCTACATACCGAGCTAAAAGATGGACGCACCTTTGTCCTGCAGCCGGGTATGAGCTATCAAGTCGGGGACGACGTGGACCCTCATCGTTCCTCAACCCGGGTTGGGGCGAAACTCCTGGTCATCGACTAATCCAGTTAAGCGAGTCGGCGCCGAGTCGTTACGCCTGCCCTTGGCAGGCCTCAGGAAACTCGACGAACGGACGTGACTGACCGGTTCATACTCCTGACTGCTATCGCCAAGGCCAGTTAAAGTGTGGCAGATTTTCATCGCACGAATTGCGTCTTCACGCGCGAGCAGAGCCGTTATCCGGGATCGGAGCAGGCGTGAAGTAGTGCGCGATCACCCGGCAGACGAGCCCTTCCTCATTGAGGCGCATTACTTCAGCGGTTTCCATGCCGCGGACGCTCTGGTAGCTTACAACCACGCTTTGCACTCCGGTGTAAGCACTCAACAACGTGAACTTCAAGTCCGGAAATGCTTCGAGTCCGCGACGGAAATACCCCCGCAAGTTAGTCTTGCCTTGAACTGCAGACACGCCCCTGCCGAGCAGCTGTTCCGCCAACGGGGAAATCAGTTCCGCATCGTCGCTATAGTGCGACATAATCTCTTCGAGGTCGTGGCTGTTCCACGCCGCGACCCACTGCCTGGCGAAGTGTGTTGCTTCAGCTTCCGTCATATTGCCTTCCTGCATCCTCAATTATTTCTAACGCGGACAACCCTGATTACACTACCAGTCCTACGTTTGTAAGACCGATGTCCTCATCCTCCTATTCCCAATCGGCAAAGTTGTTTCAAGGTGTATTGCAACAGCGGATATCGGCGCTAAAGGGAAAGAAGATGTCGCACTTGTCAGCCGGCAGAGTATGAGGAAGCGCTGAAGCGCTTGAACCAGCCATTAGACTAAACATCGGATTCGCCGGACTTGAGCTTCCTTAACATCGAGGCCCAAGGGCTTATATGACGCGTGAGTTGCTGCGCAAACCAATCGAGTGCAGGACGCTGCGAGCTTAAGGCACGGGCCGTACAACGACTCTGAATCCGAGATAGGGCGTTTGCACCTCGGGTCGAAAGTTCTCTCGATAAGGTATGTAAAGAACCGCAATGCTCGCGGTGTACCAGGAGCCGCCGCGGATGACACGCTCGCCCGCCATCTCATCGCGATTGCGATCGTCGTCATCGACGTAGGGATGCTGACGGCTGTAGGCGCGATAGAGCGACTGGGTCCACTCAGCTACATTGCCGGTCATATGATAGACACCATAGCGATTGGGTTGATACTTTGATCGTGTTTCTTTAAGACCAACAACTGTGACTTCTGCTCCCGGATTCTTCTTCCAGTTATACAGACTCACTTCGTTATCGCTGATGTTCAGGCCCAGCCCATAATCAAAATTATCCGGCCCGCGCGCAGCCTTTTCCCATTCTCCTTCGGAAGGTAGCGCAAATATCCATCTCCCTGCCCCAACACTTTTGGTCAGCCAACTGCAAAATGCGTTTGCTTCGAACCAATTTACCTGCACGACCGGCTGGTCGGGCTGGCCGAAGCGCTGATAATCAGTATCAGCAGGTTTTATGAGCGCAGTCGCATGCGAAGTGTTTCCAGCCTTCCACTTTCTGCCTGCTTCCGTCCAATTTGCATCGTCCAAATATCCATGAGGATCGGCCAGAAACGCCCGGAACTCCGCGTTGCTTACTTCAAATGGGGCGATAAAGAATCCGCCGAGCCAAACGTAGTGCGGCTCTTGCACTCGCATGTGATCGCCGAAAAGAAAAAGACCACTGGGCACAAATACGTAATCGGGCCAGTCAGGAAGCAGCCCGCGCGGCGAGTTTATGCCTGACGCACGAATAGTGACGGTAAACGTGCCTTCTTTGTCAGGACCGGCGCGATATCCGGTGAGCGGGATTGGATAAAAGAACGTCCGCGCAGACTGTTCAGCCTTCAGAAAATAGTTTCCCCGCGGCAGCCAGATTCGCTCGCCATTTAACGGCGGCATAGCGACTGTGGCTTGCAGATCTTTTCCCGCTTTGAAGAGAGTGAGACCGGCGCCGGGGATATTTGAGATGATGACTTGCGTCTCTTCGCGTTCATAGTGCAGCCGCTCAGATCGCTCGTCGGAGCGAAAGTAAAACAGCGAGACTGCGGCGGCGACAATGATGAGCATCCCGCCTCCAGCCACATAAAGTTTTCTCATCTCGCCTCTGCTCTGAACTTACTCGTCAACCTGTTTGCAGGTGGGATCTTTAGAGCGCTGGATTTCGCAATAAACCTCCAGCTCGGTGCGGCGGAGGGGACACCTTTCTCGTCCCTCAAATATCCTGGCGTCTGAGCAGGCGCTGCGCAAAACAGAGCGGCGCCGCAACCCAAATGCCAAGCGCGACGAGCAATAGGGCAATGGACAGACCTTCACCGCCGAGGAATCTCAAAAGCGCTGCGCCGCCTGCTCCAAAAATGTCCTTGCCGTTGAGCGTCATGAGGCTGGCCACGCGCACCATGTCGACGGGATTTCCGAAGAGCGAGCCGAAAATAAAAGCGTTGGCCGTTCGCTCCTTTAACAAGAACGTCGCGCCTATCACCACGAGGTCGTAGAACAGTACAAAGAAACACCACGCGCAAAGCGCGACCCCAAACGCCTTGCTCTTGCGCCGGCAAAGTGCCGAAATGAATGCTGATAAGCTGAGAAAGATGAGCGCCAGGAGCAGTGAGAAGCCTATGAACACAGGGTAGCGCAACGCGCCGTCAGCACCAGCTCTGGCGGCGATGATGATGCCCGCCAGACCAAAGCCAAGCAGCATCGCGGCGAAAATCGAAGCAAAGAGACCGAGGAATTTGCCGAGCAGGATCTCGCCGCGGGTTACGGGCTGAGAAAACAATAACTCGCTCGCACTCTTCTCGCTCGTAAAACTGAGCGTGCCCATAGTCAAGGCCACCAGGGGGACGATGTAAAGCACCAAATTCAGCAGGCTCGCCGACGTGCGCGCGAAACCCTGGAATCCAACCGTTCCGCCAGTGACCAATCCGAAGTAAGAAATTGCCAGCACCAGCACGCCGAAGACACCGGCAAACACAAGCGTCCAACGGTTTCGAATGTTGATAACCAGTTCCTGCCTGGCAATAGTTGTGATCGCGTGCGTATCCATGTGAAAACCTTGTTACTACCACCGGCAACCGTCTTCCCCGCCCGGGCTGGTCGAAAGTGGGCGGTCAATCGTTGTCAGTGCTCATTCTTAAAAAGATCAGCGAAGCCAAGCCGCTTACCTTGGTATTTGCCCGCTGCTTCCTGGGCTCTCGATTCAGTTTTGAAGGCGATGATTCCTCCGTTCATTGGCGTGCTCAATTCCGCAGCACGAACGTAACAGGCGTCCTCGGCTTTCAGCCATTGACGTTCATCGAAATCCATTACAAAGTGAGCGACAGTCTTCGCGGGGTTCTTCTTGCCCTTGATGAAATTAATCATGCAGCCGATGTCATCGAACTTAAAGGCCTGCCCTTCGCTGTCAATCAACTCGGCGGCATAACGCTTTTGCGAAATCGCCATCTTGCAATAGCTACACACGTCTTCGGGCGCCAGAGCAACCGGCTCGAACCTGTTCGCGTCGCAGCCTATGAGCAACAGCAGGGACAACATCGCAACTAGTTTGACCAGTCCCGCAGGGACCAGGTGTTCATAGATCCTTGCGTTAAAAACCCTCCGAAAGCTGCGCAGGATCGGAGTGTGCTGACTGGTTGAATAGCGCATCATCTGAAACACTTCGCTGCTCCGAAGTGGAGAACCGGAGGCAGTGGCAATGCTATAAACATCGTGCTCCTCCGGAGCAAGGCAACGACATCACCGCCGTACTCACTCTTCTGTTTCCTTCTCATGCGTTCTGACATTCTCTTCAGTCACATATCTCATGTAGATGTCTTCGAGAGACAATTCTTCAGTAACAAAGGTTTCAATGCGTCCACCCTCTCTTTCGATCGCTTGCAATATCCCCAGACGATCCTCCGCCCGGGAAGTAATTAGGAGGGATTTCTCTTTTAGGGTGGCGTTCTCAACTCCGCAGGCGCGCAATGCAGCAGGCAGTCGCTCATCGGGATTGGCCAACATCACTCGCATCCGTGAACTGCGCACCAATTCGTCGCGCAGGGCAGCGATTGATGGCAACGCAACCAGTTTGCCGCTGACCAAAATTGCCACGCGATCCGCAAGCTGTTCGACATCCGCGAGCATGTGGGACGAAAACACAATCGTCTTGCCCCTGCGCTTTAGTGAGGCCAGAAACTCACGGAACTGAATTGCGCCGCTGGGATCGAGGCTCACAGTGGGCTCATCCAAAACCAGCACTGGAGCATCGGGCAAGCACGCAACCGCAAGGCCCAGTCGCTGAATCATTCCGCCTGAGAACTGGCTGACTGATTGGTCAAAAAATCCGTTGAAATGAAAATTCGGCGTTTCCAGCGTCTCGTATATTCGTCGCGTCGGGATGCGGCGCAGGCGACAGTAAAATTCCAGCACCTCGCGCCCGGTCAACTGCTCGCTGAAATCAACGCGTTGAGGCAGAAAGCTCATCAACCGTTTCGCTTCGCGGCCATGGCGCAGAACATCCAGGCCTGCGACCGAAATGCTGCCCGAAGTGGGCAGGCTCAATCCCACCATGCATTTCAAGGTGGTGGTTTTGCCGCTGCCATTTGGTCCGAGCAGCGCAAAGCACTCGCCGGCTGCAATCTCGAACGATACGTCATTGACCGCCGCGAAGTCTTTGAATCTCTTCGTCAGATTTCGGACTTGAATAGTCATTGTCGCCTGGGCCGTTGTCCTTTCCAGATCACCATTGCTGCGGCGCTTAGAATCAGTAGCGAAGCCATCATCAATCCCGCATGCATACGCTTTGCGGGCTGTTCAGTTGCGAACGGATAGCGCAGGGCCACGGGTTTCATGAGCGGCGCCTCGTCTATTTCTGAAGAGCCTCTTAAAATCGGGAACGTCTTTTCGGCGACGGCCATCGCTCGCGCCGCCGGACTGTCAAGATAAAGGCGCAGGCGCGGATGATTGCCTTCCATGTACTCGAAGACGTTCTGGATCTTCAGGGGTACATCGCCGAGACCGTCTTCGTTCAGATCATAGCCATCATAGTCACTCCAGAAATTCCCGCGCCCATTCTCTGACCATTTCGTGGTCGTGCTTCTGCCGATGAGTTGCAGCGGGCTCAGGTTGTCAATGAAATTGTTCTCGGTGAAGACATTGCCGTCGGAACTGCTGAACATCTGCATGGCCACGTCGTTGTTGGCGATAGTGTTGTGGCGGAAGGTTGTATTGCGCAGGGCTTCCATGAAGATGCCGGTCGCGTTGTCGACGATGAAGTTATCTTCGGCCAGCAAGTCAGTACATTCCTGAAATAAAATGCCAAATGAACTGAACCCGCGATTGTGGACAAAGGCATTGCGGCGAAACTCGATCTTGTTCGAGTACATGATGGCCGCTCCCGCCACGTTGTTTGAAAAGAAATTGTCTTCAAATACGTTCCGGTCCGAGAACATGTAATGCAAACCGTAGCGCAGGTTTGAGACACGATTGCGGCGGATCTGATTGCCGTTGCAACTCTGTATGTAGAGCCCATCGCGGGTTTCGGAGATTAAATTGTCCTCGATGATGTTGTCCGGTGAATTCCATAGGTGCAGCGCGGCGCCGCGGTCCCCTTCTTCCAATTCCGGCCGGCCACGAATTCCATTGCGCCGCACAGTGTTGCCGTGTGAACCGTAGAGATAGATTCCGTAGAGTATGTCTCGCAATTGGTTCTCTTCGATTTGATTGTTGCTCGACTTGAGCAGAATGCCCGAGTCTTCGCGTGTCAGGTCGCCGCCGCTGTGTTCGATGACAAACCCGCGAATGACGCAGCCATCGGCGAAAACTGTAACGACGCTCCCGGCACCTGCACCGCGCAGCGTCGGCTGGCCCAGGCCGGTAAGAATGATTTTTTTCTGAAGCGTGAGATTGCCTGTGTAGGTGCCGGCGCGGACTTGAATAGTGTCTCCGGCCTGAGAGGCATCAATTGCCGGCTGAACGGATTGATACTGGGCGCCGGGACCGCCCACCACGAGCGTCGCCGCCGCCGCCGCTGAACTGCCGGCGAGTATTAAAACACAGATCTGAACGATGCTAGGCTGAAGCCGCCTGTTCATTTCCCTTCCCTTTGGACCGCTTTGCCGAAAGAAGGATCGCGATCAGCAGCAAGATTGCGAATGCAAACAGCGCATAAGAAGCCGGCCCGGGGAAACTGTTGACGGTGAAGTTTGCGATCTGCTTTGACCCAAAGAACGGTGGTACGAACGGCGGAACCTTGATCGCGGCGGTTGGATCAAGGTTGTGGCCATACAGGTAAAGCCGATGGTAGAAACTCCACATCGAAAACAGGCCGAAATATGTAAAGAGCACAAACACATCGACCAGGTTGGACATCTTCCCGATAACCATGGCTCTGAGCGCCAAAATCATCAGCAGGCCGATGACCAGCGGCACCCAGGTAAACTCGCTGAAGTCACTTTCGAGCAGCGGCCGCATGCCGATGTAGTGATTGAGCGAGTTGATTTCTCTCAGGTCGTCACGGTTCGGTGTCATCCCGCCTTCCAGTTGATATGAATAGATGTGCAGCACAAGTCCGTCGGTGTACTGGTTCGAAAAAAAGCTCATGTTCCAGAGCGGGAAGAAAAAGGAGGGCAGCAGCACCAGGACTGCGATGAGGATCAGCGCTCGGCTTTTTAGCGTGAGCGGCAGTTCGAAGAAATGTGTTTCTCTTTCAAGAACATTACTCATGGTTGACTGCTCCTTATTCGCCTGCCGCCTGGTTCAGAGCCAGCGAACCGGGCCGCAGGATAACTTCTTCACTCTGCCACCTGCTTTCGCTGGCTGCCGATTTCCTGACCACCTGGCCTGGCGCTCCGCTCCGCTTCACCCCAGGCTTTAGACCGTTGCCCGTCGGCGGGCGACCAATCAAGAACTCCAGATAGAAGCTACTTCGGTTTGACCAACAAGTACCCCTGCATCTCCTGGTGGAGCGCCGAGCAGAAGTTGGTACAGTAATAGGGAAAGACCCCCGCCTTGTCGGCGACAAAATCGATAACTTTCATCTCACCCGGATCGACCACCACGTTGATGTTGTACTCGCCGAGCCCGAAGCCATGCAGCTCATCGGTCGTCTGTTCAATATTGGTCAGATAGATGGTTACGTGTTCGCCTTGCGTCACTTCGATCTTGCTGGGTTCGAAGCTGCTGCGTGCGGCAACCATTTTCACCAGCACGTTATTTCCGTCGCGCGTGGCGCCAGTGTCCTTCACGTCCCAGACGGCATTGGCGTCCTTCATTTCCTCTTTGGGGTAGACCTCGATCGGTTTGAGCTTGTCGGCCTTAATCATCTGAGCGTAATGAGGCTCTGGCTCAGTGAACGCGTCATAAAGCAACTTCATCTTATCGCCGCCGATGCCGATGAGTTGCGAACTTTCGGGTTGTGATGGGCCAACGTTCATGTGGCGGCCATGCGAAAGTTTGTTGAGCGCGACTAAATATTTTCCCGCCGGATGCATGGTGTCGCCTTCGGCGGTAGAGAGGTGCCCGATGTTATAGCTGATCGGAATCTTGTCGAGGACTTCCCAGGTGCCGAGTTTCCATTTGGCCACGGCGCTTTCGACAAAAAGACTGGTGTAGGCGTAGCCCTGATCGTCAAATTGCGTATGCAGCGGTCCCAATCCGACATTGACCTCAGCATCCTTCACGTGGTCGTAGTTGATGACCGGAATCCCGTCCTCGTCGCCGCTGAAATCCTTGTTCTGAATCGCCGTCAGAATTTTCTCCATGTTGAAGGCCGTAGTGATCGATTGCAATTTACCGCTGGCAATAATGTATTTGCCGTCCGGACTGACATCGACGCCGTGCGGGCTCTTGGCGGCCGGAATCAGATAGACGACGCCGGGCGCTTCTTTCGGAACGATTACTTTAGCGCCGCTGATCATTTTGAACTTGTTGTCTTTGACCGCCTGTTCGGCCGCTTTCCAGTTCAAGGCGACGACGTAGTCGCGATCCTTCTGCGTCGAAGTGACCTCGAGTTTGCCGGTGGCGCGCTCCGAGTTGTAGCAGGTCCAGAAAGCCCATCCTTCACTGACGCCCTTGCCGGAGTCGCCGAGATCGAAATCGAACGGCGGCATCAAAATTTGCCAGCCGACACTCATCTCCCCGGTCTGTGGATTGATGGGCACGCCTGCCACGATGCCGTTGTATTTCGTCGCGTAGTTTTCAATTGATTCGTATGTGCCTTTCGGCAGCGGGACTGAAAAGCGTGAAGCCGCCAGTACGTACTCGGTATTCGGCGTCACGAACGAACCGCCGTGATAACCGGAGATGTTGGGGATCGGGCCGAGTATCTGCCTGGTCTTGAAGTCGCGCAGGTCGATGCGCGCCAGGCGGTTGTTTGCGTTGTCGTTAACGAAGAGCCAGCGGCCATCGTAATCGCCTTTGGTTTCGCTCAGCGCCGGGTGGTGTACATCGCCCCAGGTGTAAGCACCCAGCATCTCTTTCGATCCTTTATCGAAGCCATAGCCTGTCGCCGGATAGGGCGCAAAGACAGGAATGGTGGAAATGTGACGCATCGAAGGGACGCCGGCCACATAGACGTTGCCGGAATGCCCGCCCGAATAGAACATGTAGAACTCGTCCGTATCGCCGGGGGCAACGTAAGTCGCAACGGCGGCTTCGGCGACGTCGCCGCGTTCGACCTTGGGTCGCTTTGAACAACTAAACGCGCCGGCTACGATTATCGCGCTGAGAATGCCCAGACCAAACCAGGTCAGTTTTGTATGATTGCCTTTCATCGTAATGTTTCTCCTTTCGAGAATGTCCGACAAATTTGTTTGTCGCCGATCTTTGCAATTGAAGTTTTTAGCGCGCATACGACAAACTGAGGTTTGTCGAACCCGTCTCACTTTTTCTGGGGCGTCGCTGTTGCCTTGTTCAACGCTTCACTGGCAGCCTGCGCCTGCTGGTCCAACTTTTTCTGATACGCGGACTTAAGCTTCTCGACCACCTCTTTCTTCTCGTCATCCGTTAGCTGGATCTGAGTGGACAGGACGACTGCCATGGTACCCGTAGGTTTAGCGAGGAAATCTTCCAGCGTCTTTCCAAAGCGGCTCTGCACGTCCGAAACCGCAAAGGACAGGTCAGGGCCGATGTCCGCGGCGGACTTAACATCGAACGCAGTAATCGAGTGGCAGGCGAAGCAACCCTTCCTGACGAAGAATGAGCCCTCACCCGTGAGCATCTGTTTTTCTTTTTCCGCTTCTTCGGCGGTCTGTGTTTCTGCAAGCCTGACGCTGGGCCAGTAGCGAGTGGGGATGTCAGCTCGCTTCCAACTCATTACCAACAGCGCCATTGATTGGGCTTCGCGGCTATTGAGGTTAAAGTTCGGCATAACCGTTTCCGGCACCAGCGATTTTGGGTTCTGAATGTGAGCAACGTGCCAGGCAAAGGCCGTTTTCACACCCAGCATGCGCGAATAGTCGTACTGCTCTGGCGACTTGTCGCCGACGTACGTCAGATCGGGACCAATCACCCCGCCACGTCCGTTGATCGTGTGACAAGCACGGCAATTTTTGGTTTGCAGCAGTTGCTTGGCCTGATTGATATAATCGGCGCCGGCCGTTTCGCGTTCGTAGCGATGACAGACGTTGCAGTTCATTTGCATCATCGCTTTGCGATCTTTTATCAGGTAGAGTTCGCTGACTTGTTTGCCCAGGAGCGGGTCATCCCAGTTTGGCGTAAAGCCATGCGCCGAATCCGTGTCTGTCGCATAACCCTGACCACCATGACAGATCGTGCAGCCGTACTCATTGAGCGGATGTTTCTTGAGAATCTCCTGCGGGTGCGACTTGAATGGATTGGCTGCGCTTTCCAGACCTTTCCATTCCATCCCCTCGTGACAGGTTGTGCAGCGATCTACGCGATTCAGATCTTTCACCCAGATCTGTTGCAATCCGCGCGGGGCCTGGGAGGCTCGAGCAGGGCCAAACTTCTTCGCGACCATTTCGCGAAATTCATCCTGGTACTCCTGCCATTGCGGCGTGTAGTAATTCCAGAAGACCCCGGCCGTGACGATTAAGACTATGCCGCCGAACGAGTAGAGCAAGATAGAATCTTTCTTAAACACCTTCGCCTCTCCTTAGAATTTTCGCGGCATGGTGGGCCAACTCTGCCAGGGCCAGTACCAATTCCAATACGGTCCGCGCAGAAAAGTCCCAATAATCGTCAGGATCAGAATTCCAGCCACGATGATGAGAAAGATAGTGTTTTGTTTCCGTCTCTCGGTCGCCAGCCAGACACCCACCGCGCGCACCGGTGACTTATCGAGGTAAGGCCAGACCAGCGCGGCAAGCACCAGAATCCCAGGCAAAATAATTCCGCCGATAAGCGCGCCGTTGATTGTGATACTGCCGATGGTGAAGGTTGTATCGGTGACCAGTTCCTGCAACCAGAGGAAGTACCAGGGCGCCTTCGCCGGATTGGGTGTGACACTCGGATTGGCAGCTTCCTCGAGTGGCGCGTGAAACAAAATGGTCAGTAGCGCAGCGACTGCCAGGGTCGCCAGCGTGACCATCAGAAGTCGTCTGGTGAGGTTGGGCGACGACATCACCGTGTGCTTGTCCTCGTCAACTATGGATGTTTCCACATGGACTGTCCGGCCGTTGGTTATTCCCAGCAGCGAGTAAGTCTTACTCTTGAGCGGCGCGACCTTCTCTTGCTTTTGAGCCAGCGAAAGCTTGTCGACACAGGCGAGTCCGCCATCTTTGCGCACGCGCCACATGTGATAAGAGAAAAGCAGCAGCGCGCCCATCGGCAGGAAGAAACAGTGCAGCACGTAGAAACGGATCAGCGTGTTTTGATCGATTGTGCGACCGCCCAGCAAAACAAAGCGCAGCGGTTCACCGACGACCGGCGCGGACGAGGCGATGTTCGTTCCCACCGTAATCGCCCAGTAGGCAAGCTGATCCCACGGTAACAGGTACCCGGTAAAGGAGAGCAGCAGCGTGAACAGTAACAGGACAACTCCGATGAGCCAGTTGAGCTGACGATTCTGATTGACGGCCGTTCCGTTCTTATAAGCGCCCGTCAGAAACACACGTACCATATGCAGGAAGACCACCGCGACCATCAGGTGTGCTGAGATGCGGTGTAGCCCACGGAGAAACCAGCCATAAGAGACTGCAAACTCCAAATCCTTTACGGAGAGGTAGGCGCGCTCGACCGAGGGCACATAGAGAAACATCAAAGGGATGCCGGTGATGATGAGAATCAGAAACAGGACTGCAGAGATTGTGCCGAGCCAGAATGAATAGTTCCAGGAAAGACTCTCGCGAGTTACTTTCGCGGGAAACCAATGCAGCAAAAAGTTCCTGACTACGGAGTCTCCAGCCTCGCGGTTGCTCTCAGGCTGCCAGGTCCATTTGATCTTGTCCCAGGTTGCGCGCGGGTTCGTGAGCCTTTCCCAGGTTGAGCGCCTTGTCACCATGAGTTGCTCCCTTCTCTAAACTGTCAATCTAAAGTCCCGCGCCACGACCTCTGACGTATCGACCACAAGTTGACCGTCTTCGGGAGCGATCTCTATCTTGTAGTGAGCCAGCGGCCGTGGCGCCGGGCCGGAGTAATTAGTTCCGTCGCCGTAGTACTTTGAGCCGTGACAGGGACACGCGAATTCCACCTGCTCGTCGATTTCGCGGCCGCGCACGCTGACCTTCTTGACCTGATTCAAGCGCAGCATCTTTACCGTGCAGCCGAGGTGCGTGCAGGCGGCAGAAATGCAATGGAAGGTATTCTTCTCGCGAAAGATGAAGATGCGTTTGTCGTCGATGAACTTTGCGCCCTCGCTGAACTGCTCTACTGTCCCGATCTTGAATCGCTGTGGATTCTCGTAAAGAACGTTAGGCACCAAAGAGCGAAGAAAGGCATAGGCCTGACCGCCAAGCGCCAGTAATGTCGCGCCCAGGCCGATGCGCGAAATCACTTTGCGCCGCAAAAGATCCGTGCGTCCGTTCTTTCTGGCTTCGTCCGGCGTTTCCGCTTTGCGGGTGGGAAGCTCCGGGCTCTCAGGCGCGGACTTCTTGCTCCTCATAGTAAAAGACCTCCATGGTCATGGCGTCAGTAGGGCAGCGAATCGCACACAACCCACAACGTATGCATTTCTCATCGTCCTTGAGCATCGCCGACAGCGGGCCAGTCAACCAGACCCCGCTCTGCTCTACGATTCTCTCTTTGACCTCTGGTTCGAGAGCCAGCTCTTCGACCGGCACCAGCTTCAAACAATATTCAGGGCAGATGTCCACGCAGCGATTGCAGAGGACGCACTTCTCGGCGTCGTAGATGGTCTGAATGTGGCAATAAAGACAACGCTCGGCTTGTTGCCTGGCTTCGGCCTCGCCGTACCCGGTCTCAACTTCCGAAATACCCGTGCGACGATTAAGCGAGATGGTTGGCGGAGTTTCGCGGGCGCACTTCTCGTAATCTTCAGGACGGCGATACGAGCGCGTTGGCAACTCCTCAATGCGCAGATTGACAACGAGATCGGTCTTCACGCCTCGCAGATAATCGTCGATTGAAAGGGCGGCGCGCTTCCCGTTGGCGACTGCTTCGATCAAATTGCGCGGGCCAAACGCGACGTCACCGCCGGCGAAAAGACCCGGCGCGGAAGTCGCCAGCGTCTCCCGGTCGACTTTGATCGTGCCCTGCGGCGTCAGCTCGACATGATCTGCGGGTTTCAGGAACGAGAGGTCGGCCTGCTGTCCAATGGCCAGGATTATTGAGTCCGCTTCGATGGTTTCGCTTAACTCCGGGTCGTAAATTGGATTGAAGCGGCCCTCGTCATCATAGGTTCGCTTCACACCCATGAATTCCACCGCTCTCACTTTGCCGTTGTCTCCGATAAAGCGTTTGGCGCCGCGCTGTGGCAAAAAGCGCACTCCCTCATGTTTCGACTCTTCGAACTCCTCGCGCCCCTGCGTCGTGCGCATCACCGGCATCTCTGCGAAGGACTCGAGGCTCGCCATGTAAACCTCGACAGCCCCGGAGCGAATCGCAGCACGGGCGGCATCCAGAGCGGTCTTTACATCGTGGCCCGTCTCGCCTTCGCTACTCGTATCCCCTTGCATGGCAGCCCGCAGGGCCATGCGCGCCGCGTCAAAGGCCACAAAGCCGCCACCGATAACCAGGACCTTGCGGCCCAGATTCACGCGATAGCCGTTGTTGATGTTCAGCAGGTAGTCGATCGCCTTAATCACACCATCGAGGTCCGCGCCCTCAATCCTCATGTCGCGACCCTTCTGCACCCCGACGCTCATGAAGACTGCTTCGTAACCTTGATCTCTGAGTTCCTTGATTCCGAACTCTTCGTTAAGTGCCGTGTTCAGTTTGATCTCCACGCCGAGATCCAGAGTCTTCTGAATTTCCTTCTCGATGACGGCGCGGGCCAGACGAAACTCAGGAATGCCGTGATACATCATGCCGCCGGCCTGGTCCGTGGATTCGAACACGGTCACGCGATAGCCCATGAGGGCAAGGTCGTGCGCGGCCGAAATTCCCGCCGGCCCGGCTCCGATTACTGCTACCTTCTGGCCACGGGCGACGTCGGCCCGACTCGCTTGCAGCACCGGCAAGTGCCAGCGTTGTTTGTTGCCGAGATCTGCAACGCCTGCCGCCAGTTCGTCCTGCGTGTCCGGCTCCATCGATTCGACGCCGTACTTTTCCGTGACAAACCTCTTTAGCGCCCGGATCGTGACGGGCGTGTCAATCCTTCCACGCCGGCAAGCATCCTCGCATGGTGCAGCGCAGATGCGTCCGCAAACCGAAGCAAAGGGATTGGGTGAGCGAGCGACGAGATAGGACTCTTTGTATTTATTTTCGGCAATCAGCTGAACGTATTTCCCAGCGTCGGTGTGAACGGGACAAGCAGCCTGGCACGGGATCATGCCCTGCCAAAACTCAATGTCTGGTACGAGCGTATGGTACTCAGGCATATCCAGTATCTAGACCCATTGGCGAAGGATGGCACTTCTAAAGCAAGACTTGCTCCAAACAGCCAGGAACAGGATGGATTGGTTATCAAGGGTGAGCTTCGCGAGTGCCAATCGACCGAACTAGTGAATTTGATTACGGGTTTAGCAGCACGATTAGCCGGAATGTCCTGGCTGCAGTTGCTGGCGCTCCCCGGAAATCAGCTTTGAAAGGAGAGCCGATGATGTAGTGACTGGGTAGAGTTACGCAGTTGTGCGGAGTTTTGATCACCCCCAATGGAAGCCAGATCATCTCGAAGCAGAAAGCAGAGGCGTTAGGATCGCCGCAGGGGAAAAATCACCATCCGAGAGCCTTACCCAGGACTACGGCGAACACCGTCATGGCACCGAAGGAGAGTTCGCGGATCCCAAGTTTCCGGGCCGTCACTCGCTTATCCAACCTTGTGAAACCAATCAGCGCGCGGAGGAGCAGAATGATTAACGCCGCGACCGCAAGAAACGGCAGTATTGCCACAGCCGCGAGGCCAATCACGATCAGAATCGCCAGCAGGTGCGCGATGATCGCTCCGCGCGTTGAGGCCGGCTTGCCATGCAAAAATCTGAGCCGAGCGCGCAGATATAGAATTGCCGGCACGGTGCGCGCTGCCAGGATGGCCCACAATCCGAACGCCGCCGGACGCGGCCAATGACCCGCCAATGCGATTGCGGTGGCCACAGCCCCAGTTGAAAACCCTCCGGCCAATTCAGCCGTCAGCGTGCGACTGCGGCCTCCTAAATCATGAAACAATTGGATGAAGGCAATCGGCGCCGCAAGTATCAAGGGCAGCAACAAGCCTGTACCGGCAGTCTTGATGGCAAGAGCGAAAGCCAGCGTTGCGATGACGAAATACAGAACGGCAAAGCACGCCGCCAAAGTGGAACGTGCTGAGCGTCGACCGCGGTGCCAGTCGCCGATCGTCAACTTGGAAGGATGACGCGCCAGAAATACTCCCAGCGCCATGACAGAAATAAATAGTCCCCCCAGCGAAGGAGCCAGTAACATCCCGAGCGCAATTGGCTCAAACAGAAGCCCCCACCCACCATGTTCCACCGGAAGTGCAATGGATCTGAGGCGAAAACGACGCGGCGCCGAGTCTATTTGACCAGCGGAGATCATTCTAATCAGCCCTCCCCTCTGGCCGAGGATTATATCTTGTCCGGTCTTAGGGTGAACTGCTGCCCAGTAGAGACCGTCAGCGGAATCAGTTTCCTAAGAATTCAATGCTTTACGTGTCAGTATGTCTCCAAATAGCTTTGCCCGAAAAGTCCGCGTCAGCGGACGGAAGAAATTAGCCCCGCGATTCATCGCTGGGAACCGATGCCTTTGATACGGAGAAGTCCGTGAAACGGACGGCGGAAAAACATTCGGTTCTCCATTGTTTGACAGCCGTCCGTTTCACGGACTGAGACTCAGGTTGGGCCTCCCACCCAGCAGTGAACTGCTGGGCTATTTTCAATTGTTCGCTAACGCGGACAAGGAGCCAGCACTCTTCGGGCAAGGCTTCTCCAAATCCTGACACTGATAGTTCCCGAATTCGTTACCTGGCCATGGACTCTCACATTGATGATGAGGATTATCAGGCAATCTGAAGACCACTTGAGAAAAGTCGAAGCCAAGCACAGAGCGAACGTCCTGCACTGATAGCGTAAGTCTGAGCGTTACTGTCGATCAGATCAATCGCGACAGAAGAAGAGGTTTCGCCTGGCGTCAAGCTTGGGTTCGTTACCAGAACTATGGCCCGCATGTTTCGATCATTCGCCAAATTGAGCAAGCAGACGCCGCCGCAGGGAGACAGCCCGCCGTGTTTTGCCGCAGTTGGCGAACAATTGCGTTGGCTCTGCGCTTGCGGGCGAAGGTCATGCAGGCCGAAATTGTTACGAGTAGCCTGCACGACCATTTGATCTTTAGCTAATCACAACCGTCTTGAAAAACTGTCCTCAACCAGGCATCGTGCAGGCGCTGACCTCGCTGGTTAGCATTATTGGTTTGTGATGGTAGCTATCGTTCCGTCGAATTTCGTGATCTTGATCGTCAGCGGTTCGTTGTAGGACTTGGCCCGGTCCTGCAGAACGCTAAGGGCTACCTGTTCTCCCAGTAAGATCGACCAGTAGGTCGAGCTACGGAAGTGTATGCCAGCATGAATCCCGTGACCAAAGGAGACATTGTACGCAAGCTTGTTAAGTTCTCCGTTGATGTCAAGAGAGTTCCGGTCGGCACCTGTGTAACTGTTAAGGGCAAGTCCGTCGGTGCTTGGCTCATACACGTCGCGGCCGGCGGCCGTGAGCAGCGGGCGAATCTTCTGGCCACCATCAAAGAAGAACTTGAGCGTCGTGATGCAAGCGCCACCAACCGTGCCGTGGCCAGTCGGGTAGCAGGGGTGTGTCGGTGATCCTTCTGGAAATGCTTGTGGCAGTAAATAGGTGCCGTATTTAGCAAGCGTGAGGGGCAGCGCAGCCGAATTCAGGACGTCGCTATGCAGTGCGCCTGCTGCCTGGGGAAAGGGGCTAATGCCGGCCTTCCTTGCGTGCACGAGTGCCCCATATTCTTCCGGCCGTAGCCGCAAGTCTTTGATCCACTTGTGATACCAGGAGGCTTTGAGAGCGCGGGTGGCCATTTCGGCGATAGTGGCAGCAGCGTCTGGACCACCAAGAGTGCCGAATGCCTTTTCGGTCCTTGAACCGATATAAGGGTTACCCGGGTTCGGCGCTGCACCTAACCCCGCCAGGACCAGGAAGGCCACGAAGTATCCTTGATACAGCACGTCAACATGTGTGTACGCTGCAAGGTCTCGACCATTCCGGTGGTACCGGAACGCGGGATCAAACGCCAACGGTCGTCCAGAGTCGCCACCATTCTGGACCAGTTGGTATTCGCTGACGGAGGTCATGAAATTCGTACCACCGCCACCCTCAGGTAAGAACGTTTGGTGCTGCTGGGTGAGAAGCTGGCTCCCATAAAACGTCGGCTGTAGCATGAACTGCGAGACGTACGGCCCCTGCACGTTGCCATCGCCCGGAACAAACTGCCCCCGGAAAAGGTTCTGCCGAGTGACTGGATACGGAAACTGATTGTTCTCGGCGCTACTCAGAAAAGACATATTGTTCAGATCCGCCACAGCCTGGCCCACTAACGCATTTGTCGAGTACTGGGTGAACGGCACGTCGGCTAACAGAGCACCCCAGTAATGCTCGACCTGTTCGGCCGCAGTCTGCGCGCTATCGATTCTCGGGGCCGGTGGGATGACGGTGGCATGTGAGTCGAGGCCTTCCAAGTCGAAAGCAAGGGAGAGCTGAGGTCCATTCAGCTTTGAGTTGGGTCCACCGCCAGGGGTTCCCACAATGATGTTGTCGAAGTCCGAGTGATAGCCGGTCCGGAGCGCATTTTTTAGACTTAACATAGCAGCAGCATTCGGCACGCCCAGGCTGTCATGTAAAAGGGCTTTGCTGTAGCTGCAACTAAAGTCCGGGAATCGAGCGGTATCGCCATTGTCTGCTTGCTCCGCAACGTTGATCTTCTCGGCCTGGGCCATGCTCTTGCGATAATTGAAGCTGGCATTCGCGCGATTAGCGGCTTGGTAGTCAATGACCGAGGCCTCCGCGACTGACTCTTTTCCGCCAAGCAGGGGTTGAAGCGGGACCGCGGCAGCAAGAGTAGCTATGGTTGCGGCACCTTTTACAAAGGTTCTTCTGTTTATATTCGATTTCCTGAATTCAGCACGAGTGTGGTCTTGCTTTGAGGAACTCATAGACCCTCCTACGTTGAGGTTAACCTATCAAGAATCACTGGAAAGATTTCGCAGAGTCGCGCAAGTTCAAAAGAAACGGTTCAAACACGTGCGCCAGCCAACGCCTGTTACACACGACTTTTTATAGTTATGGCAGGGGCTGGGACTGGTTAATCCGGATGGATGGGCCAATGATTAACCAAACCCCAGCCAACTCCTGCATCGTGATGCCTTAGGCATTTTCTATGGTGCGTGCACCGAAGCCCGGACGTTCATGCACATATTCGGCGGACAACCACCGTTGAATAGGCTGAGCTGATCCGTGAACGCAGGGCCCATCAGGGCAGGCCCATGTGAACGCACCACCAGGTGAATTTCGGCATGCTTTGGATCCAGCAAACCTGGACCATCGAAGGCGCCCGTCGTATCTTCGAGCCCAAGGTAGGCGCTGTAAGTAGCGGTTTCGTCGAGACCGATGAGCCGGCCTCCAAAGTTCAGGCGTGAGCCCATCACAGCGGGATTAGCGAAATCAGCCGCGGAGCAGGGACGAGTAGCGCACTGATCGGGGTTGTTAAAAATCCCAAACCAGGCCGTATATACCCACCCGGGATTGAGTCCCTTAGTCGTGATGCTCGCATAAATAGAGTCCTTATCACGGATCAACTGCGACCCGGCTGCGTTCTGCACGGTGCCGCTTGGGAGTACCAGAACAGGTCTGATGCTGATCTTTTCACTTGCGTTATCGGCGGCGAAGCTTGCAGCGGGTGCCTTGCCGCTTGCTGGTGTGAGCGTCATCAGCGCGCCCAGCGCGGTAATACAAGACGTGATCATCAGCAAACGGATTAAACGGTGCTTTGACATATGTCCTCCTTCTCTCTATTGGGAATAGAGAATGGGTAGTTAAGGGTGAGCGATGAGGGACCAATCACGGGTAAGCTGATCGTCCCAGCCTCGCCTTTAAGGACCTCGAGCACAATCCGGAGAATGGGCCGGGATTGGACTGGGCGTTTTTTGGTGAAATCGACCTGAGATAGCGAGGTCCGGGCACAAAAAAACCGGTCGAATTTCTCAATACAACGCGTTGCTCGTCCGAAAATGCATGCCACTTCACGCGTGACATGCCCAATCCAAAATGTACTCATCTAGTAAGGCGGAAATGGCGCCAGGAAACTGCCACGCCAGCCAGCAAAGTGGTACAATCCGGCGGTCCCAGGATTGATTCTTATCTCACCGGTAGGGTTCTATGACTAAACCCTCGCAGCACGAAGTCACACAACTCCTTCAGGCGTGGAGTAAGGGCAAGCAGGAAGCTCTTGATGAGTTAGTTCCGCTGGTGCATGCCGAACTGCATCGGCTGGCCCGGCACTACATGAGCAACGAGCGCCCGGGACACACACTGCAAACCACCGAGTTAGTCAATGAAGCCTACGTACGACTCATTGATTGGAAGAATGTTCGTTGGCAGAACCGGGCGCACTTCTTTGGAGTGGCGGCTCAGATAATGCGACGTATTCTGGTTGATTTTGCGCGGAATCGTGCTTCAGCTAAAAAGGGTGGGGGAACACAATTCGTCTCGCTTTCGGAAGCAATGACCATATCGCCTGAACGAGGCGAGAATCTGATTGCCCTCGATGATGCCCTGGAAAGTCTTGCGGAACTTGATTCACGCAAAAGCAGGATTGTTGAACTCCGCTTTTTTGGCGGACTCAGCGTTGAAGAGACGGCGGAAGTGTTGAAGATCTCAGCTCGCACGGTGATGCGCGACTGGGGGCTCGCCCAAGCCTGGCTCTATCGAGAGTTGAGCGGAGTGAAATACGATGACGCCTGAACGTTTTCAGCAGATCGATCAGCTGTATCAGGCAGCATTGGACCAGGTGGTAGCCGACCGGTCCAAATTTATCAGCAGCGCCTGCGCCCATGATTCAGAGTTGCGGCGCGAAGTCGAATCACTGCTTAAAGCTCACGAACAAGCTGGCAGCTTTATTGCGGAGCCGGCCTTACGATCTGCGGCCCGGCTGCTTGCCAGCGATCAGGCAAAGTCACTCATCGGAACAACTGTCGCTCACTACCGGATTGAATCAATTCTCGGCGCGGGTGGGATGGGTGAAGTCTATCTGGCGCTGGACTTGAAACTCAACCGCAACGTGGCTCTCAAGCTCCTCCCGGATTCCTTCAACAACTGTGCGGACCAGTTGGGACGTTTCGAGCAGGAGGCGCGAGCGATCTCTGCACTCAACCATCCCAACATCGTCACCATTCATGAGATCGGGCAGACGGCTTCCCTTCACTTCATCGCCACGGAGTTGGTGGGTGGCGAGACGCTCAGAGAGCACATGACGAGGAAGCACATGTCCCTCGGCGAATCGCTAGATGTCTCCGTCCAGATTGCATCCGCACTTCAGGCCGCGCACGAGGCAGGAATAGTGCATCGCGACATTAAGCCTGACAACATCATGTTGCGACGCGATGGAATCGTGAAGGTACTCGACTTCGGGCTCGCAAAACTCACTGCTGATGGGGTCGAGGCCCATTCGCAGGTTCCGACCGCCAGGGTGGTCCATACCAATCCCGGAGTGGTCATGGGCACTGTCGGCTATATGTCGCCGGAACAGGCGCGCGGTGAAGACGTCGATGCGCGCACGGACATTTGGAGTCTAGGCGTCGTCCTCTACGAGATGATCTCGGGGTGCGCACCATTTGTGGGCGAGACGCCAAGTCACATAATCGTTTCGATCTTCGAGCACGAGCCGCCCCCGCTATCAATCACCTCGGCAGTACCGCGTGACTTGCAGCGCATAGTGGCCAAGGCGCTCACTAAAAAAACAGAGCACCGATATCAAAAGGTCGGTGATTTGTTAGCTGACCTCAAACTCCTGAAGCAACAGCTGGAAGTTAACGCAGCGATAGGAGGTGTGTCCGAACCGGAAGAAATCGCTGACGAAGTCCCCCCAGCCAGAATTCAACAAAGAGCAGTTTCGACCGACGATATAGCAGTTGTCCGCACCGAAACACGCCCCGCCTATTTTCTCAAATCATTAAAAGCGAAAGCGCCTGCCTGGGCGATCGTCAGCGCGCTTCTGCTCATCGTTGTCATCGCTTCCTTCGGCTATCGGCGCTATGCATTGAGCAGCAGAGCAGGCTCGATTCGCTCGATTGCAGTTCTGCCTTTCGAGAATCAGACCAGGGACCCCAACTCGGATTACCTCGCTGATGGCATCTCTGAGACCCTAATCAACCACCTTTCGAAACTACCGGGCGTAAAAGTAAGCGCTCGCAGCTCGTCCTTTAAATACAAAGGAATGACTGTCGATCCGCAGGAGGTGGCAAGAGCTTTAGGCGTGGATGCCATCCTTACCGGTCGCGTCTCTCAACGGGGCGAAAATTTGGTAATCAGTGTTGAATTGATTGATGCACGGGACAAGACTCAGATCTGGGGTGAGCAATACAACCGCAAGATGGCCGATGTTCTGGTGGTCCAATCAGACATTTCCAGCGAGATAGTCCGCAGGTTGCGTTTACACCTGAGAGCCGATCAACAACAGCAACTTGTAAAGAGTGAGTCTATCAACCTTGACGCTTATCAAGTCTTTCTAAAGGGTCGGTCCACCTGGGATAAGGGCGGAACTGAGAACAGAAAGAAGGCTGTCGAATATTATCAACAAGCGATTGCCCTTGATCCTGCTTACGCGCTGGCATATGCCCAATTGTCGGCCAGCTACGATATCTTAATAACCAACAACGAGCTCAATCCCAAAGAATTCGCACTAAAGGTCGAAGCGGCCGCGCGCAAGGCTTTGGAACTCGACGAGAATCTGGCCGAAGCGCATCTCGCCATGGCTAGAGTCCAAAGGTCTGCTTGGCAATGGAATGAAGCTGAGAACGAGCTTAAGCGGGCGATTGAGCTGAACTCAAATCTCGTTGCTGCGCATAGTGCTTACGCGATGTTTCTCATGGTCCATGGGAAACGCGAAGAGGCCTTGGCTCAGCTCAACCATGTCAGAGAGCTTGACCCGTTATCGCCTTCCGCCAATCAGGCAGTCTTGGTTGGGCTGTTAATCTTCCGGAAAAACGATCAAGCGCTTGAGCTTGCGAAGAAGGTCCTGGAAGAGAATCAGCAGAATCCTGACGCGCACATAGACGTCGGCGAATTGTACGCACGACTAGGGCGTCATCGCGAGGCCATCGCGGCTTATCAGGCAGCCATCAAGTTAGGTGATGACAGTCCGGACGCCCAAATCATCCTGGCCCGGGCTTACGCCAGCGCTGGCGAGCCCGAGAAGGCACGTGCGATCCTCAAACGATACGAATCGGGAAAGGAATACTGTTCGCCTGTGGGCCTGGCATTTGTTCACCTTGCGCTTGGCGAGCGCGAGCGGGCCTTCGCATCGCTCGAAGCGGCTTACGCAGCACATGATCAACAGCTGATTTGGCTGTTGGGTGAGTGGCGGTTCGACGAGTTACACTCCGATCCGCGCTTCCAGGA
>DAIMCP010000056.1:0-35257 GCA_036726305.1 Pyrinomonadaceae bacterium
TCGCCCGTACAATTTAAGAATAGCCTTCTCAATTTTTTCCGAATGGTCTTTGTAAATACGTTTTACTTCCTCGGCTGTGTGCCTTTTTAGCCCGGTACGTGGGCCAGCACGGACGCCCAAGCGTGTCTTGATCTTGCGTTCTTCTAACTTCAGGATTACTTCAGAGGCTGAACTGGCTAGTCCAGTGAGCCTTTGAGGGTCGGCTCTCGCCACAGGGCTTCAAAGCACAATTCCCACATGGCTGAGTCGAACGCAACTGGCAAGTGCTCAACCACGTGCATGAGGTGCTCCGCCCTTATCCGATTTGTTATCCGCTCAATCTCATTTTGCGTTAAGGACCGGCCCTTGACGGTCTCGCCATAGATTCGGGCGATACCTACGAGAGCCACCTTCACGTTTTCCCAGTTGACCGTAATGGCGCAGGTAGTCCAACTCTCAGCCCTTGCAAAAAACGTTTTCGGAATACCATTGAAAGATTCGGCCGTGGCCATCCAGAAACTCTTGGGATCGTAGTCCACATACCGTCTTAAGTGTCGGTGTAGTTCCTCGAATCTGTGTTCTTTTTTTCGCGAAGCCGCAATTTTTTTGGGCGTTTTGCGCTTGCTCCTTTGTTCTTGTTGCATTCGAGTTCCTCGGTTAATGAGGGACTCCTCCGACAAATACCCTTGATGTGTCGCCTAATAGTCGTTTCTCACGAAAGGCCAAGGTCGCGAAAGAGGCCGGGGATCAGACTGCGGGAACTGTGGAACCTTTGTGTGCCCCCAGTGTGCCAAGAGTTTCAAAACACCCTAGACTCACCCAAATGGAAGCATTATAGATGAAGCGAAAATGTTAAGGAATCGAAACCAATCGAGAGTGAGCAAAAGAGGCGAAAAGAGCCGGGTTAAGACTCTGAATCTGGCTATCGGGGTTCGAGTCCCTGCCTCCCAGCCAAATTCCATTAAACATACAAAGCCAGAGAACGAGCTTCCGAACCCCGTTCAACTACTGTGCGACGGCGCGCTCAGCTGACAAGGCACCTTTGCGAGACCGCGCCGCGAAACAACAAGCATGGTTCGATTCAGGCCGGGCCGCCTTTATCCTGTCCATCTCTCAGATCAACCCTTTCCAATGTGCCACTATCCATATCACTTGCCATCCGAAAAACTGCGCGACACATAAACTGACCAGCACCACCAGTGGCTTGACCGGCACTGTTTCTTGCGGACGAAGGGTTAAGCGCCAGACCAGCAGCGCGAGAACCAGCGCAACATAAGTCAGAATGTGGTTCCACGGACAGAATGGACAGAAAGCCTGCAGATGAATCAGTAACCAGAAGAAGCGAAATGTAAAAAACGTCGCCACCACCAGCCACAGGGCCAGCGTCCGAACGATATGGTGCCGATAGGCTATACCCAATCTGCGACCGACAGTCCACCAGATCAAACAACCGAAAAAGAACCCAAAGCCTAACAGAGCGTTCGGAACATAGAAGGCTCGAGCTGCCGGCGCCAGCAATACTTTGTCGCAATCAATAGTTGTGGTCCATGAGCAGATGCCTGCACCTGGGACAACCCAGCCGGCATGCAAAGCGATAAAACGCCAACTCAAATAGGCTGTGTCGAGGGCCGTTAGGGCAAGAACAATGGTCAATAGCCGCTCCAGCCTGGAGACGCGTAAAGTATCAGTCATTAGATCGCCTTGGAACTTCATGGATAACCCAGGGGATGATAATCGCAAGCAATCCTGGATTGATTACCGCAAGCTTCTCGCCATCTGGTAGGCAAGTTCCTGGGCAACGAGCAGCACGCTGGAAGCGTGCGGTCCCCAGGGCTTAATTGCCGCCAGCTTCTCGATGCATTGGGACTTGATTCTGGGTCCAATGATTCCCCCGCGGCGGTGCATCACCGTCTGGTAGACAAGTTTCCTGGGCAACGAGCAGCACGCTGGAAGCGTGCGGTCCCAGGGGCTTAATTGCCGCCAGCTTCTCGATGCACAGGGACGTGATTCTGGATCCAATGATTCCCCTGTGGCGATGCATACCCGTCTGGTAGCAAGTTCCTGGGCAACGAGCGGCACGCTGGGAGCGTGCGGTCCCAGGGGCTTTACCCCTGACTAGCGGATCGCGGCAAGAGTTCTCCGCACGGCCTTAAGGTCCAGCTTGCCATAGCCCCAGGCGGGATTCGGCAAGGTCGAGGTGAAGCTGTCCTGTGAAGCGCTGTTCTTAAGCAATTCGCGAACCTGCCCGAGTGTCAACGCCGGCTGCTTCTGAAACATCAACGCCACCACCCCGGCCGTGTAGGGAGTCGCCGCGCTCGTGCCGTTAAAGAGCATGTAATTGCCGGAAGTGTCGGGCGCATTCCCTTTGGGATTTGTTTTTGGATCGTAAGTATCAACTCCGGTGTGGTCCAACAACCTGGCGAAGCTCGCATAGTAATACTCACCAGGGGCGACTATCTCCGGCTTGACCGTTCCATTGCGGCTAAATCCAGGATTGGAATAAGCAGACAGTTGTCCGATTACAATCTCTTTGCGCTGGGCGTCACGCAGCAGGACTTGCCGGCCCTGAAAACTGAAGACGCGGTTCCAGTCATAGCTGCCGACGGTGATGGCATTATTTGCAGTTCCCGGCGTGCTGATCTGACGGCCGGGTGAGGCGATGTCCGGGTTGAATTCTCCGCCTGAGATATAGACGTCTGCTTTGATCCGCTGTCCGGTGCTATCAAACAGCGCCAGCCCGCCGCGCCCCGGTGGCGCCATGACTTCCGCCACCGCGGTCCTGGTCAGCGGATTGACATAAGCTGAAACCGCGACGCGTGTTCCGTTTGCGGTGGCATATTCCAGGTTACTGAGGTCTGTATTCTCAAAGTAGACTTCCAACTTCGCCCCGCTATCCTCAGCTTGCCAGGTAATGATGCCCGGCGCGTTCTTGTCGGCGAAAGACACTTCCGTGTGTAGCTCATTGAGGGCTTCATTACCGGCAGCAATTACGATGGCCCTGCCAGTCCGGCTCAACGGGAAGCGCGCGTCGAGTTGCCGCTCTTCGATTCGGGAGCCATCGTGACCGCCACGATGCCCGCCAAAGCTGCAGGAAACGACCAGTGGTCGTAGTCCGACGGCGCTATCAAGCCATTCGCAGATGGCATTGAGCAGAAACATGTTCTTGACATACGGAGTGGAGTTGTCGGAAATCCTGACGGCAATGATGTCGGCTTCCGGGGCCACGCCGATTACTTCCGCACGCTTTTCGCCCGTCGTGTCTTTGCTGTTGTTACCATTGCCCGCCGCCACTCCGGCGCAGGCGGTGCCGTGCCCAATCAAATCGGCGGCGGGAATGCCCGACGACTGCCCACTCCTCTCGCGGCGCAGGGCCGCCGTCAACTGGGCACGAGTGTAGAGTGTGCCAATCGATGAGCGATTGGGATATGACAATGGTGGTTTGCTACCGAGCCGTCGCGCGTCAAAGTCGTTGGTCGTGGTGTCCCAGAAATAAAGCAGGCGCGAGGTTGGCGCTCCAGCCGAGTCGTAGGTGATGAAATCCGGGTTGCGAAAATCAACGCCGGAATCAACGATGGCGATGATAGTGCCCTTGCCGGTGAGCCCGTCCAGCCCGCCGCGTACAATCTCTTCAGCATTTTCTTCGCCGCGAACTTTGTCCAGCGTGCGCGGGCGCGCCGGCGGTGGCGGCACTTCGATAGCCGCGTTTTGTTCCATCCAGACAACGCCGGGCGCTTGCTGTAACTGTTCGAGAACCATCGGCCTGCGCTCGACAAACACGTCCGCAAATCGGTCCTTGTGAGCAAAGACCGTTACGCCGGGAACATTAAAGCGTGCGAGCGCATCGACGCTGGCGAATTCGACGTTAAGTACCAGATAGGCAGCGGCCGTACCCGGCACCACAGTTACCGGCAATGGCGCACGACGACGACGTCCAGATTGTCGCGGCGACATCGCCAGCGTCAAATTTGCCTCATCCCCTGGCGAAATATTTCTTTGCTCTCGACCGGCAAGCTTCTGCGCCGCACCAAACTGCATTTGGGAGTCAGGGCGTTCCTGTGGCCCTGGTGACAACCTGCTTCGAGTCGCGAGCGCAGCGCCCTGCGGCAGAGTTGCCAGGACTCCGAGAGAGAGCAGCAGTGCCAGGATTGGCCGAAACATGGTTGTCTTACGATTGGTCCGCATTGGCAAACTCCAGGTCATCTCTGGCGATAATCCCTCAATAGACTGATTGAGTCCTCGCTATTTCCAATTTCCAATCAAGATAAATGGCGCCCAGTAATATGGATGCGCATATTTCGCGCTCGGGTCCGCCTTGAAGGGCGCACCCGGAGTAGATGGAGCGCCCGTATTGAGCCGTTCCGAAGAACGTTGAGCGGTCGTTGCGGCTGGGGCATTTCCTTTTTGGCCCCTGAGCAAAGCGAGCTGCGCTTGCCGCAAGGCTTCCGCTTTACTCCATTGCGGGTTCGCTTCGTGCAAACGATAGAACTCGCGCATCAGCATTTGTGTGCTCTCGTCGGCCACGGGCCAGAGTGTGGCCAAAACGGCCCGAGCCCCCTGGCGTTGGGCCAGCACGCCAAACCCTTCAACCTCTTTCCCGTTGGCGCCGCTACCGCCGGTCGCAGTATTGCAAGCTGAGAGCGTGAGCAACTCAACTTTGCTGAAAAGATTCGACATGCTCTTAAGCCGAGCCAGGGTCAGCGTGCCGTCGCCCAGCAGCAGAAAAGACTTCGTTTCGTCGCCCGGCAGAAAGTTGAAGTGACTGGCAATGTGCACAACTTTATAAGGCTGCTCGTCGCCCCGAAGTCGCAGCGAGCTCTTAAGGGCCTCAACGGTGAAGGACTCGTCGAGCATCACTTTACCGTCCAGGACTCCCGTGTTACCCGCTTGCTGCCGAACAATTCCACTTAGCTCCTCGCGCACGCCGGGCAGCGCCGGAAAGTGCACGGAAGCCTTTGAAGCAGCATCTACGACGTCTCTCTCCTGTGAAACACCAACACCCAGCACCTGCCATTTCGGACTCACGGGATCTTTGAGATGATCCCGGCTCGCGAGTGTGAATACTACGTTGCGATAACTTTCTACCAGGTATTTCTGGCCGTCATGCAGGGCGGCGACCGGAAGATACCGCAGCGTGCCGTCGAGCGACCACATGATCGTTCCGGTCCTGGTTAAGGCTAGATCGCGGGCGAGTTCGGGGCCAATAAGAATGCGGTAAAGCTCCTGAGCCTGACGCACTGGATCCGCGTTCGGGTTTTGCAGCACCTCGCGAAACGCAGAGATCTTCTTATTCAGATCGGCTTCGGTGATCGAGTACTCGTAGGCTTTCTGCACATCCGGCGTGATCAGGATAACGCGGTATTTGTCCTTGCCGACTATGGTATAGAGCGCCACTGCGTCGAGCTCGCGCAGCGTATCCATCATTGCCTGCGATTCGCGCAGCGTGGTGACGTCACTGCTTTTCGGATTGTCCTTCTTCAACTCGACATCCAACTGGTCGAGAAACTTCTGAAAAGCCTGATTGGCAGTTTCCAACTGCGATTCCAGTTCCGAGAGCTTTCTCTCCTGCTCAGTGCTTCGAGTATTCAACGCGAGCAGCGCAGCACGCTGCGCCCCCAGCTCCGTGAGCCGTCCGGCCACCTGTGAAAACTGGTTTTGGATTTCCGCTTCTGCAGGGGAGAAATTGATTTGAGCCCCGCGGAGTGAAGCGGCGTCCGCGTCGCGCCTTACAAACTCGAAGTACTCCTGCTCTTTGAGCAGCTCGAGGATTTGCTGCGCTTCGGGTATGCGGCCTTGTCCGGCCAGCAGATCCGCCAGGTAACGATAGTAGTCCCTTTTCCCCTGCACAAAGCTTTGCTGGAGTGCCTGATCCACATCAAGCAATTCGCTGCGAATCTCCTGGAGGATGTTGATTGACTGTTTGCCGAGGATGATAGCCAGTTGAGGTTGCTGCCTTTCATTCCAAATAACCATCAACATTCCGAGCACAGCGGCTTGGGCATCACGGCTCTTCTGCTCACGCGCCATCATCAGCGCCTGATCGCAGTACTGGGCAGCTTTGTCGTACTGTTTCAGGCTGGCGTAAACCTCACCTAAACCGGCGATCACCGGAAGTTCCCCGGAGCGGCTCTTAATCTCACGGGTAATGGCGAGCGCCTGTTCGAAATAACTGATCGCCTTTTCGTGCTGATTCAAACTGTTGTGACTAAAACCCAGGCCGAGAAGCAGGCCAGCCTCGCCTTCCCTGCCTTTCAGCTCGCGCACAATCACCAGACCTTGATTGAGGTAGTCGATAGCTTTCTGATACTGGCCCTGCTGGTAGTAAACAATGCCCAGAGTACCGAGCACTGCCGCTTCGTTCGGTCGACTCTTCTCCGCGCGCCCTATCAGCAAAGCCTGATCAAAGTAGTCCAGGGCTTTGTCAAACTGCTTGAGCTGTTGATAGGCGAAGCCCAGGGCAGTCAGTGCCAGAGCTTCAGCTTTTC
This sequence comes from Pyrinomonadaceae bacterium, assembly GCA_036726305.1. Classification (GTDB taxonomy): domain Bacteria; phylum Acidobacteriota; class Blastocatellia; order Pyrinomonadales; family Pyrinomonadaceae; genus JAOAPY01. The sequence goes on from DAIMCP010000056.1 coordinate 6,462, forward strand.
GGTCCCTGGCTTCACGTGCGACCTGTAATGACTGCTCAAAGCATCCGAATGCTTTCCCATAAGCGCTGAGGCGAGCATAGATGAGGCCGAGCGCATTAAAGTCCCTGCCTTGACCTTCGCTGTCCTTGATCTCTCTGCGAACCGTCAACGCCTGTTCGAAGTACTTGATCGCTCTTGCATCCTGATTCAGCGCTGCGGCGGCTTTGGCCAACCCGGAGAGTGCGTACGCCTCTCCGTCGCGCTTTTTCACTTCCCGCGCAATCCCGAGCGCCTGCTCGTAATACTTAAGCGCGGTTTCGTAACTATTCTGTTCGTGATAGGCGCTACCCAGACTATTTAGAGTCGTAACCTCGCCGGCGCGATCTTTGAGCTCGCGGCGGATGGCCAGCGCCTTACCGTAATAGTTCATCGCCTTTTCATACTGTTTGGCGTGGGTATAATCATCTGCGAGAAAATTCAGGGCAGTCGCTTCGCCAGCCCGGTCCCTCAGTTCGCGGCGAATGGCCAGCGACTGTTCGTGGTAATGGATCGCTTCTTCGTATTCCTTCAATAGGTCATGAGCGTTCCCCAGCCAGCCGAGCGTGTTCGCTTCCTGCTCGCGATTTTTCAGTTCGCGATGAATTGGTAGTGCTTGGTTGTACCAGGTGATTGACTTCTGGTAGTCCCCGGCCCTCCAGTAAGTGAAGCCGAGATCGTCGAGTGCGCTTGCTTCTGCCGCCCGGTTTTTTGCCTCGCGGTAGATTACCAGCATCCGTTCGTAGACGCCGAGGGCCATTTCGGTCTGTTTCAACGCCCGATACGCGAAACCCATTCTGTCAAGAGTTCGTTCCTCGCCCACTCGATCAGCCAATTCGCGCTGGACTGTTAACGCCTGCTGATACCAGGCAATTGCATTCTCGTAGTCACTAGCCATCCAATATACGAAACCAAGATCCGCAAGCGCGGTTGCTTCACCCGCGCGATCCTGCAACTCGCGCTGAATCGTCAACGCCTGCTTGTATGACTGAACGGCAGCCTCGTTCCGGTTCAAGTTTCGATACGCGTAGCCCAACCGCGAAAGTGTTCGCGCTTCGCTCACGCGATCCGCCAATTCACGGTGAATAGTTAATGCATGCTGATACCAGGCAACCGCATTCTCGTAATCATTTCCCGCCCAGTAGGTGAAGCCGAGATCAGAAAGTGTGTCTGCCTCGCCCGCGCGATCTTTTAACTCGCGCCGGATCGTCAACGCCTGCTGGAGTGCCCGGATGGCAGCTTCGCTCTGGTTCAACTTTCGATAGACGAAGCCGAGCTGCGAAAGTGTTTGTCCCTCGCCTGCGCGATCCTTCACTTCGCGCTGAATTTGTAACGCCTGTTCATGGTAGCTGCGCGCCTTTTCGTAATCGTCTGCCATTGAGTACGCGAAAGCCAGGGAGTCGAGCGCGCTCGCTTCACCGGGTCTGTCCTGCAACTCTCGGCAGATGACCAGCACTCGCTCGTAATAACCCTTCGCCTTGTCATACTCCTTCAACTGGTTGCTGAGCTGCGCCAGGTTATACAAGGTGAGGGCCTCGGCGCGCAGGTCTTTCATCTCCCGTCTGATGACCAGCGCCTGTTGGTAGTATTCCGCGGCCTTGGCGTACTGATTCATTCTTGCGTAAACAACTCCCAACCCATTGAGGGCCTTGCCTTCGCCGGTTCTGTCTTTTAGCTCGCGATAAATTCCCAACGCCGTAGTGTGCGCAGCCACGGCTTCGCCGGCCTTCGATAAACTAGTCAGCGCCCAGCCCACGTTCGTGAGACTGACAGCCTCCCAATATTTCTCGCCCAGCTCACGCCACAAAGCCGCGGCTTTCTCGCCCTCGCTGACTGCGCTCGCAAGTGATGCTCTGCCCGTTTCGAATAGCTTTCGTGCCTGGCTCAATGCCTGTTCCGCAGCCACGCGCTTCTGGTCTCGCTCCTGCGCCGGACGCAGCTCAGCAATGCGCACGGTGTAAGATCCGACCGGGGCTTCCTTCTCAATGGCTTGCACGTTCAGCCGGTACAAGCCGTCCGTCTCAGCCACGCACGACAGGGTTTCGCGCCAGAGCCGGCTGCCTTTCGCATCCATTTCAATCAGAAGCTTGCCGTCGGGAGCAAACAGGCTGGCCACCACATCAATACCTTGCTGGTCAACTTCAATATTCAGAAATTCTCGGACTTTGAGATTGACTTCGTAGGTGTGAGTTTCACCGCCGCGCAGGACACCACTGACCGTTTCGCCAGGCGTGAGCTTGCGCACTTCAGCCTGCTTGTTCTGGGCTGCGGGTGAGAGGCTGGCCAGAAGAATTACAAGTATCAGAGCCACTCGGGTTTTCATAAGTGCAGCTCCCTTAGAGCCAGTCACTGCATTCAGTGTGCTTCGCTGAGCGCATCAAAACCATCGACCTCAGAATACTGACGCGCAGTACATTTAACCAGAGTGTCGCCCTTGCGATGGCGGCAAATAGATTGTCTTTCATTTTGATCAGTGCTCGCAGGAGCACCCTAAGACCCCGACCGCTTTGTTTCTCTTTAGTTCAGTGACGTAACTGGCGCTGCCTTCGTGGTACGCGTTGTGCCCGACAATCTCCATAACCCCATCGCCGTTCAGGTCAGCGATGGCCGAGATGTGATTGCCGCGAGGAAGACCTCCCCCGTTTGCTGTGAGCCAAACCGCCTTGACTATGAAAATGTTCTGCGCTTTGCCCCCGACTATTTTTCTTACGAACACAAGTGAATAATCGCCTGCCGCCGTGGCGCTGCCGACGCCCGTTAATTCGCTCACTCCCGAAGCGTAGCGGTTTGCCGCAATCACCACTTCGTCCTGGCCGTCGCCATCCAGGTCAATTTTGTAAGCCTGGGAGATTTTTGCTTCGGGCTTTCTGATGCCCTCCTTTTTCAGGATGTCGCTGACAATCTTCAGGTAAGTTGTGTCTTTGAGATCAATCGCCCGGGGCAGGCGGGGCATGACGTTCCAGGAAGGCGAGGCGATGGCAATTCCCGCCTTAGCTTCAGACGAAGTTTCGGCAGTCCACTCACCGTAACAATCAAAGTCCTGTGCAATCTTGCTGGTCGTGATTTCTCCGGCGGGACCATCGAGGGTATAAAGGCGAAACTTTTGCTCACCCTGCAATCCTTTGCCGAAGGCGTCCGCCGCAACCCACTTTTTGCTTCGCGCTCCACCAATCAAACATCCCTCGCCCAGTTCAACTATGGCATGTGTTCCAGAAACGCGCTTGGTGGCGCTTCCGGTGGTTTGCGGCAAAAGAGAAATCGCTAAGGCGACAATCGCTAAGAGAGTACGTTTAAGCATCTGCTGGCTCCTTTGGTCGAAATGTCACTTCGTATTCCACCTGTCTTAAGTGGTCCGGTTTGGCAATTCGTCTCGCGTTTTTGCATTGCAAACACGCGGCGTGAAAGAGAAGTGACCCTACCCCGCTCAATTTGTATACGGTACTACTTCCAATTCCCGATCAGAATAAATGGCGCCCAATAATACGGATGGCTGTATTTCGCGTTCGGGTCGGGCTTGAAAGCCTTGAAAGGAACATTCCTGCCCGTTGACGCGGCGTCTCCGAGTGTTTCCGACGAGCGTTGCGCCGTCGTTGTCCCATCACTCTGCTTACCCTCTCTTAACAACGAGAGTTGCGCCTGCCGTAGCGCCTCGGCCTTGCTCAACCCCCCCTGACGGAGGCTGTAGAATTTCGGCATCAGCACCTGGGTACCTACGTCGTCAACCGGCCAGAGACTGGCGATGACGGCCAGCGCGCCGAGTTTTTGCACCACATAAGCAAAGCCTTCGACGTCTTTGCCATTGGCATCCTTCATGGCGCTGCCCACTGCCGTATCACAGGCCGAGAGCGTGACCAGATCCGTTTTCTCAAAGAGAGTGGTCAGATCCTCAAGCTTGCTCATTTCCAGGTGGGCGCCGTCGCCGAGCAGGAGAAACGATCTTTCGGGGTTCGCCGCTTGATAGCTGAAGTGAGTGGCGATATGGACCACATTGTAACCTTCGCTCAAACTATCCATCATCGCCTTCTCTTTGAATTCATCGTCCCACTTTATAGCGCCCGGCAAGACCCCCCCCGTATGCTTACTGGTGTCACGAACTATTGCTGAAAGCTCCCTAGTTACGCCTGACAGGGCCGCGAAGTTTTCATACTGTTTGGAAACGCCAAGGCCCAGAGCGTTCCAATCACGACTGGCCGCATGCGTTAGTCCTGGGAGACTCGCGGTAGTGAAGACAACATTGCGGTAGCGCTCGACCAGATACTGTTCGCCGTCGTGCAACACCGCCATGGGCACATAACGCAGGACGCCGTCCAGAGACCACATTAGAGTCTTCTCTTTCTGATCTCGCAAATACGCTTCGAGGTCTGCCGCCAGCGTTTGGCCCTGCTTCTGTTGTGTCAGAAAGATCATGCGATACAGTTTTTGGGCCAACGGTTGCGGATCATAGGCAGGAGAGCGCAGGGTCTGGCGAAACGCCGCCACAGTCGCGTCCAGATCGGCGACCTCCATCTCGTAAGCTTTCTGAAAATTCGGCGTGACCAGAATCACCCACCCCTTGCTGCTCTTACCGTCTTCAGTTGAGACGACGGTGTAGAGCGCGACCGTCCCGGCGCCGAGTTCGCGCAGGTAACGCATCATCGACTGCGCTTCTTTTACCTCCGCCATCTTGATGACAGTCTCCGGCGCCTCTTTCTCAATCGCTGCCAGCATCCGGCGAAACTCAGCATTCGCCCTGGGCATAAGCTCGCGCTCGATCTCATCCAACCGGCGCTGACCCGCCGGATCGAGCACCTTCTTCTCCCTTTGGCTACGCAGCTGGTCTTGCTCTCGCCCGAGTTCGCCAACCTGGTCCAACACCTTTACCGCCGCAGCTTCCGCACTCGAATACGCAACTGCGGACTTTGGATCACCTCTGCTGCGCAGTGCGGAATACTCTTCATCTTTAAGCAGCGCCAGGACCTCTTCCGCTTCCGAGAGACGGCCATGTGCGATAAGGATGTTCGCGAGACTGCGATACACGCTTTCCTTTGAGCGCAGGAAGGTGCGCTGCAGGCTTTTATTGAGGCCTGAGATGTTGGCTCGCAACTGCTGGAGGAGATTTACCGACTGTTTCCCATAGAAGACAGCGAGCGCCGCTTTACCTCCACGGTCACTGGCCAGCATGAGGATATCCAGCGTAGTTGCCTCGGCATCATGATCAGAGACAGCACGGAGGAGCAGCAGGGCTTGCTCGTAATTGTCGAGTGCTTTCTGTTTGTCTCCCAGGGAATCGTACGAATTCCCAATATTAACCAGCGCGTAGGCTTCGCCGTCACGGTCGCCGGCCGCGCGATTAAGCGGCAAAGCCTGAGTGCTGTAGTCAATCGCCTTCTGCTGGTCGCCGAGCTTATGGTAGACAATACCGATGGCATTGAGCGCGGCCGCCTCGTGTGCGCGGTCGCCCTGTTCCCGGAATATTGATAACGCCCGCTGGTAGGACTCCAGGGCTTTTTGGGGCTCACCCTGATCCTCGTAGATGTTGGCGAGGTTGCCGAGGGTCATCGCCTCGCCCTTGAGGTCGCCAATCGCCCGATAGATCGGCAGGGCCCGGTTGAACAAGGCTAATGCTCTCTGTCGCTCGCCCAGACGATAGAAGACAGAGCCGATGCCAATAAGTGTAAGAGCCTCATCCGTTTGGTCGCCCTCGGCACGGAAGATCGGTAGCGCCTGGCCATAATAATCGAGCGCCTTCTGCCTCTCACCCAGTTCCCTGTAAACGTCTCCCAGGTCATGCAAGGAGGCGGCCTCGTTTAAGCGGTCCCCCACGGCGCGCCGGATTACTAAAGCCTGGTTGTAAAAATCGAGCGCCTTCTGTTTCTCACCCAGGAGGTTATAAACAGTGCCTATATAGTTGAGCGTAGCGGCTTCCGTATGTTTGTCGCTGACCGCCCGCGCCAGCGGCAGCGCCTGGCTGTAAAACTCCAGCGCTTTCTGGTTCTCGCCCAGATCAGAATAGACCAGACCAAAGTTGTTGAGGATGGTGGCTTCGCCGCCTTTGTCGCCAGCCGCGCGTTTAAGCGGCAGCGCCTGATTGTAGAATTCCAGTGCCTTTTGTTTCTCTCCCAGAGCGGAATAGACAAAGCCAAGGTTGATAAGAGTATTGGCCTCACCGCTTTTGTCGCCGGCTGCCCGCGTAAGTGGTAAGGCCAGATTGTAGAACTCCAGCGCTTTTGGCCGTTGGCCCAGCCTGTAGTAGACGAGGCCGAGATTGTTGAGCGCAGTGGCTTCGCCACTCTTGTCGCCAACCACTCGTTTAAGCGCCAGCGCCTGATTGTAGAATTCCAGAGCTTGCTGCTTCTGGCCCAGAGCAGAATGAATATTCCCCAGATTGATGAGTGTGGCGGCTTCGCCGCTCTGATCGCCGAGCGCGCGCCTGAGCTGTAAGGTCTGATTGTAGTATTCCAGCGCTTTCTGCTTCTCGCCCAAAGCTTCGTATACGATGCCAAGGTTGCTCAGCGTAGTCGCTTCGCCGCTCTTGTCACCGACCGCGCGTTTGAGCAGCAAAGCCTGACTGTAAGACTCCAGCGCTTTCTGCTTCTCCCCTTGAGCATAAAAGACACTGCCCTGACCGCTGATCGTATCGGCCTCGCTGCTCTTGTCAGCGATGGCGCGATAGAGGGGCAGCGCCTGACTGTAGAACTCCAGCGCTTTTTGCTTGTCGCCCATAGCAAAGTAGGCGACGGCAAGGTTGTAAAGAGTATCGGCCTGGCCGTGCTGGTCGACGATGTCACGCGCGACAGGCGGCACCTCCGCATATGACCCCAGGGCTTTCTCCTTGTCGCCCAGGGCATAGTGGAGATTGCCGAGATTAATGAGCCTGCTGGCCTCTCCGCGTTTATCGCCAACGGCTCTGAGTGGCGGCAGCGTCTGGTTGTAGTAGTCGAGGGCTTTCTGCTTCTCCCCCAAACCCTCAAACAGGCTACCGAGGTTGCCGAGTGTGCGGGCCTCGCCAATCGGATCACCGATGGCCTTGTAGATGGTCAGTGCCGGGTTGTAATACTCTAACGCCTTTTCCTTCTCTCCCAGACCCGCGTAAATAACGCCGCAATTGTTGAGCGAAGCGGCTGCACCGATGCGATCGCCTATCTCTTTGCGGATTGAGAGGGCCTGGCTGTAGAAAGCCAGGGCTTCCTGAACCTTGTTGAGCGTCGCCGCAGCGCGGCCGCTGTAATGAAGCGTGTAAGCTTCCCAGTATCTATCACTCAGTGTCCGCCATATCACCAGAGCCTCGCCGCGCTTGTCGAGCGATTTCTGCAGCGATTCCTTCGAGCCTTCGCGTTCCAGGTCGTTTGCTTCAATCAGCAGGTGTTCCGCTGACAAGCGCTGTCTGTCTCCGTCCGACGCCGGCTTCACTACACTTGTCAGCCGGTAATGCCCACGCAGCATTGAGGCGGCATCCGCGCGGATCTCCACGCGATATTCACCCGTTGTCGCCGCTTCGAACGAGACCGGCTCCGGCCCCGGGTACTTGAGCAGGTCCACGGTCAAAAACTTCTGCGCGCCTGGTCCGATGAGCGTAACGGCAACATCAATATCATCCGAGCTGATGACCGCGCGCAGGAACTGTCCCGGCTGGAGCATCACGAGAAACGACTGCGTCTGACCGCCGCTGATCTCCCGTTCAACAGTCTTGCCAACCGTGAGCGGCGCAGGGGCGGCCTGTTTTTCCTGCGCCAGCGATGCATCGGCGCAAGCCAAATAACAGCAAATGAAAAATAGTAGCAATCGGAATTTCATGGTGCTTACTTCCAGTTCCCAATCAGCACAAACGGCGCCCAGTAAAAGGGATGAGCAAATGGCCGTTGGGGATCCACTTTAAATAGACCAGCATCCGGCTTGCCGCCAACGGTAGCGACGGGTTGTGTTGATCGCTGCGTTTGCATCTGGCCCGCAGAAAACTTGAGCAGGCCACTGAGCAAGGCGATTTGCGCTCGTTGCAATGCCTCGGCTTTGCTCAACCCTGTTTCGTGCAGCCGATAAAACTCGGGCATCAGAGCTTGCGTGCCGGCATCATCAACCGGCCAGAGACTGGCGATCACTGCCTTGGCGCCCAGAGACTGTGCCAAATAAGCAAACCCTTCCGCGTCTTTGCCGTTGGCGTTGCCCATCGCCGTCTCGCAGGCGGACAAAGTCACCAAGTCAACCTGGGTAAAGAGGGTCGTCTCTTTTCTCATCTCCGCGACGGTCCAACGTCCCTGGCCCAGCAGCAGGAACGATTGTTCGAAATCGGCCGGATGAAAACTGAAGTGGCTGGAAATGTGTACCACCGGATAGTTATTAAAGAGCAGCCCGTCGAGCATTGCGTCCCGGGTAAATTCTTTATTCTCCCTCACCACACCGGGCAAGATGCCTGAAGGCGAGTCTTTCACTTTGATAATCCGGCGCAGCTCTTCTTCCGCGCCAGTCAAGGCGATGAAGGTCAATCCCGCCTCTTCTCTTTGTTCGCTTACTCCCAGGCCGAGCGCGGTCCATTTCGGGCTCACACTGTCTTTGAGCCGTGCTTTGCTGGCGGTATTGAAGACGACGTTGCGGAAACGTTCAACCAGATACTGGCGGCCGTCGTGCAACGCCGCCATCGGCACGTAACGCAGCACACCATCCAAAGACCACATCAGTGTCTTGTTCGGCTGGCCTTTCAGATAAGTATCAAGGTCCTGTGCCAGGGTCGGCTCCCGTTTATCCGAAGTCTGCTGAAAGAGCATTTGGTAGAGCCGATGGGCCAGAGGCAATGGGTCACGCAATGGATTGCTAACTGCGGCGCGAAAAGCGAAGACAGTCTGTTCGAGGTTCGTGACATCGATTGGATAGGCCTTCTGAAAGCTGGGCGCGACCAGAATGATCCAGCCATTGGTCGTCTTCTCACTGGCATCTTTCACGATGACCGTATAGAGCGCGACGGTGCCGCCACCGAGTTCGCGCAAATCAGCTTTCAAAGCCTCGGCCTCTTTCGAGACGACCTCATAGCCGGAGCTGTTCTGTGCGATGGCGGCAAACGAGTTGAGGGCCTTCTGATATTCCTCGTTGGCCAGGCGCAGATCGCCGGACAACTGCTTCAAGCGTTGTTTACCGGCGTCATCGAGCGATCCCCTTTTCCCCTTTTCAAGCAAGTCGCCATGTTCGCGACCGATCTCCGCAAGTCTGTTTAAGGTTTCCACAGCCCTGGCTTCCTCTGGGTTGTAAGGAAAGGCCTCGCCAGTCGCGCCTCTGCGTTTGGCCAGCGCGGAAAACTCCTCCTCCTTGAGCAAATCCAGAACGCCCTGCGCTTCCGGTAAGCGACCTGCTTCAATCAGGATCTTCGCCAGCGAACGATAGGTGTGTTCGATAGAATGAGCGAAGGTCTTCTGGAGTTCTTTGTCCAGCCCCTTAATATTAGCGCGGAGCTGTTGGCGAAGATTGACAGACTGTTTGCCGTAAAAGATTGCCAGGCGTGGATTACGCAGGTCGTAACAGAGGACCATGAGGTTGTTGAGCGTAGTTGCCTCGCCCTCCAGCTCGCCTATGCTCCGGTAGAGGGGCAGGGCTTCACTGTAAAAGGCCAGCGCTTTTTGCTTGTCACCTAAATCGTCGGAGACTCCGCCGAGGTTATTAAGGGTCGTCGCTTCCAGGGATTTGTCGCCTGCGGATCTGCTCAAAGGCAAAGCGTCATTGAAGTATCCCAGGGCCTTCCGGCCCTCACCCAGAGACTGGTACACCAGGCCCAGATTGTTGAGCGTCGATGCTTCGCCGGATTTGTCCCCCAGTTCGCGTCGCAGGGGAAGCGCCTGGTTGTAGTAATCCAGTGCCTTTTGCTTTTCTCCCAATTCGTAGTGCACAAGCCCGATGTTGTTGAGTGTCGTAGCCTCTCCGGACTTATCACCCGTGGACCGCCGCAACGGGAGGGCCTGATTGTAAAAGTCCAGCGCTTTCTGCTGCTCGCCCAGGTCGCTGTACACTGCGCCGATGTTGTTAAGGATGACTCCTTCAATGTCCCTTTCACCGCTGGTCTTTGCCAAGACCAGGGCCTGCTCATAGTAACTAAGCCCTTTCTGCTTCTCGCCCAGATCGGTGTAAGCCTTGCCTATGTTGCTCAGCGTAGTCGACTGACCCACTCTGTCGCCCGTGGCTCTGCTCAGGGTTAAAGCCTGCTCGAAGTAAGCAATTGCTTTTTGCTTTTCACCTGTAACGGAATACACGTTGCCGATGTTGTTCAGGGTCATCGCTTCCCCGGACTTATCGCCCTCCTCTCGGTGTAAAGATAAAGCCTGCTGGTAGTAATCCAGTGCCTTCTGCCCGTCGTCCAGGTCATCGTAAACACTGCCGATGTTGTTCAGGGTGAGCGCCTCTTCGCCTTTGTCCTTTACGGCCCGAAGCAGCGGTAAGGCCTGGGTGTAGTAAGCCAGAGCTTTCCTCTTATCGCCGAAGTCACCAGTTACCCGTCCCAGAGCCACCAGGACGTGCGCTTCTTTTGCCTTGTCCTCGAGTTCCTCGTAGATCGCGCGCGCCACTGCGAATTTTTCCCGGGCGCCGGCAAAGGCTGTGGCCCCGCCCTGCCGAAACAGCCTGAACCCCGTGTCCCGGTTGGCATCCGCCACGGCGCCAAGCCGCTCCTGCAAAGCCAACTCTGCCTCTCGGTCTTTCAGAGCTTGATAGATGGTTTTGGCCTGACGATACTGCGCCAGGGCTAAATCGAGTCTAGCGAGTTGCGCGTTTAAAACGCATAAATCGCCGAGAGTTGCGGCCTCGCCTGTCTGGTCTTTCAACTCACGAAAAAGAAATAAGGCTCTGTCGTTCCCGGCAACGGCCTTTTCTGTTTCGCCTAACCTTTCTCGGGCCAGGCTGAGACCGGTTTGGACCAGGGCCTCGGCATAACCGTCCCCAAGTGCCTGGTACAGTCCCGCAGCCCGCTCATATTTTTCTCCAGCCCTCTTAGCGGTTTCAGCAGTTTTGTCCGGCCCGAGCTGTAACTGAAGTCCTTCCTGAAAGAGCTGTTCGGCCGCAGCGCGCTGCTGGTCACGGGAGGTCGGCGAGCGCGGCGCCTCACTCTTGATTTCGTATCGTCCCGCCGCGGCTTGCTTATCCAGCGCCTTCACCACAAGCAAATAACTTCCGCCGGTGGGAGCAATGAACGACAATGACTCGCCGCCGTTCTTTCCGTTCGGGCGATCGCGCTCAATAATCTCTTCACCGGCGCGCAAGAGCACGAGAATTACATCGATTCCCTGCTGTGCTACGTCAACGTGAAAATACTGGCCGCCGCCGAGTGTGATTTTATAAGCATGCGCTTCGCCGCCTTGGAGCGTGCGTTCCAGGGAATGATTTGGCTTGAGCTCGAGAACGTCATGAGTGGGTGCCTGACTCGACGTATTCCTGGCCAAACTCGAAGCCGCGAGCGGCCAACACATTGAGAAAGCGACGACGAAAGTAACTGGCCAGAGTTTCATTTCGCTATTTCCTTACGCTCAAGCTTCAGGTAATAGCGGCCCACCAATTCGGCGTCGCCAGTGGCAGGAACGCCGCTTACGATGAGTTCGTAATTTCCCTGTGGCAGATTCTCAGCCGGAATGGATATCGTGATGTTTTCCTTGTCTCCGACTGCGCGCGCCATAACTCCACCGCGGGTCCAGACGGTGCGCCCGTCGGCACGACGTAATAACAGCTTGAAAGAATCAAAACGGCTCTTCTGAAATTGCACGCCGAGCCGCACCATGCCTGCGTTGGCAGGAAGCGCCAGCGTCTTCACCTTTCCTTCGCTGCCCCCCCTGGTTCCCTGGACCAGATATTCAACGCCGAGAATAGCGGTCACGATTACCTTGCGAACCGCGGCGGCTGAAACTGATTTCTGAAGCTTTTCCAGCTGTTCTTCGAGCTTTTGCGTTTGCTGTTGTTCGGCCGATAACTGAGCATTTGTTTCCGCGGAGAGCGCAGACTGGGCCTCGAACTCGCGGCGCAGCTTCGCAGCGTGCGCTTCGGCGGCGACCAGCTCGCGATGCAGTTCGCGGTTACGCAGCCATAGCACGCTGCTGCCCACTGCGATCAGGACCATCGCGGCCAGCGCCGCCCATTCTCGCCAGGCCGGCACCGGCCGTGACCAAAGGTTGAAAGGTAGTAATTTCCCCGCAGCGCCGCCGGCTCCAGTTGATTCAGCTTTGCGATCCAGGGGCGAAATCGCTGGTTGCGCTTCGCCTTTCCAGGCCAGGGCGTGCTCGGTCATCGCCCGGGCAAACTCCAGTCTCTCGCGCCGTTTTGGAGATCGCAGAAAATACTCCTCGAACTGCGCTCGCTGTACAGTTGTCAAGCCGCCACTGACGTAGTCGTCAATCAACTCGTCTTCGATTTCCTGCAATTCCTCAAACAGAGTTTCATCTCCCAGAAAGCGCCCCTCAAAACGTTCCAGCTCCGACTCCGGCAAAGCGCCGAGTAAGTAATTGAGAATTAGCTGTTCCTCGTCGCTGTGACGTTGCATTTCGTTCGCACTTTCCCAACGGTGAAACTCAACGCGCCAGACAAACAGCGACACAGCTCCTGAGGGTGTTCCGCAATTTGAAAATCCTATTGCGTAGAACACCGGCCGCTATTCCCAGGCGCTTAGCCATCCTGTCTCTAGTGTCGATTTTCCGGGTTTTGTCTTCCGCGTAGTACTCCAGCACCAGGACCCGTGACTCCGCCGGCAACTCGCGTAGACACTCTTCGAGGCAGAGATGCCGTTTCTCTTTTTCCTGGTGCTCGTCCAGGTCCCGAGGATCGTTTTGCGCCAGCTTATCAGGCGTGACTTCTTCGATATCTGCGCGCTCCGGCTTGCTCCACTGCTCACGCAGCACGTAGCGAGCTACGCCGTCCAGGTAGGCTGCCGGATTGTCGGTGCGGATTTCTTTGCCGTCGCGCAGTTGGCGTCCGACGCGATTGAAAGTCTCGTCGGCGCAGTCTTCGGGTGCGAGGCAGCCGCGCGCTTCGAACATTTTGGTGAACCGCCGATGCAGGCGCACGTACTCATCTGCCGCGCGCTCTCGGTCCGGGTTAAGCCATGCAAGTAGCGCATGAAAAGCAGGATCTGGCGGTTCTAGCTTTGCTCCAGCCACGAAAACCTCGTTTCATTTACGAGAAACCGTGATCGCCGGTTAAGAGCGAGCGAATGGACCTGGTTGACTACGAGCAACAATTCTACACCAGACCAGCAACCAGGGTGAGGAACCCAGGTTGTTCCGGTACCGTTCGCAGACGGACGGCCAGTGAAACTCACTGACCGTCCGCAACGACTGGGTAAGGTAGGCCTGTGATCTACGGATTCATTCTGAAGTAAATAAATTGTCCCGAATAGCAGCTATAGTTGCTTGGCCCCCAGTAGAGGTAGGTGCCATCATCAAAATCGGCGCGGGCGTAAACTCGGGTTGCACCCGGTAGTGTATAAGCCACGCCATCCCCGTAGGGGCTGATGGTTCCCCGGTAAGTTCCATCCACGTAGAGCTTGACAAACCAGCGCGTGCGATTATCAAAGCGAACTTCACACGCGCTCCCGCCACGCGTCTTGGCGCCACCCTTTCTTTCCGGCGCTGCCATCTCTGAATTCGGATCGTTGGTTTGCTTGTCGCTCGTAATATTAGGATCGGCCGCTTCGCCACGAGTGGCGGGCTTGTTCGCCTTTAGTTCAATGACCTTTTGTTTGCTCTTTCGTCCCTGAGCGTTGGCAGTTATGGGAAGGGCAACCTGAGTTGCGAAAACGAGCAACAGCGCAACGGAAGCGCCGGCTAGCAGTTTTGCCTTCATTTGACTTAAACCTCCTGAGTTGCATTAAGAGCCGTGTCTTAATAAGTGCTCACGGCTTCGGGTTATTTGACCAGGCGAATGGCAAGCTGATGGCCAGCCGAAACGCCCTGCTGAGGCCTTATTTGGTGTTCGGCTCCGTACGCGCCGGCCTCTAAGGGCGCGCCCCGGAAAGAGTTTGCGTTGGCTGAGATCTGGCTCACCCACCCTTGACCTTGTCACTAATCAACAAATTTATCTGCGAGGTAGTCCAGTCTGATAAATTTGCGAGACTGACAGCCCCACTGTTCCTGGTAACTGCGGCTTGCTGCAGAAAAGCGTAATCGCTTGGTCCTTTCTTCTCGGTCGAAGCGATAATTTTGTAAGTTTCATATCCCGCCGGTCCTCCTAATCTAAGAATCAGCGAGTCCGGTTTAATCCTGGCCCCTTTCGGCAGAGCCACGGCTGCACCGGCGGGCGGGTAAAGAATCTGTATGCTGCCATCGGTGCTGATATCGAAGAGAGTCAGGTAAAGATCTGCATTCGACTGGTTCTCGATCTGAATACGCAGCAACTCACCCTGATCGAAGGAATAATCCTGAACGTCGTTTGGCAGATCGATCGGTTCTTCCTTCTCAATCTTCAATTGCCCATCAACGAAGGTACCGGTTACGCGCAGCAGGGTTAGCTTTACCGCTCCATTCAATAGCGATGTCTCATTGCCAACCGATCTGAGAGAGCGCTGATTTGCCAGGTGCTCAAGGGCCGTGGCGATCTTCTGCGCGGCGCCCGGGTCATCAAGTTCCACAAAGAAATCGAACAAAGGACGGGTAGCATCGGGTCCGACCAGGGCGAAGACCTGCCGTTCAACGGGACGGGTAGACGCGGCGCCAGCAACCGCAGCAGTCTCCCTGGTGTCGCGGAACCAGTCGCTGAACCTGACCTGTCTGACTATGACGTCCCAGTTAATACCTCTCGTGCTCGGAACGTCCAGATCTACATCGCCCGCCAGCGTTATGGTTCGGCTCGGCTCAAGTAGGCTCACGAGCTTCGCCCTGGTATCAGCTGTTGGGTTGGCGCCCCTGGTGGAGGGTTCCTTCGCTAACGCGACTCTGGTGCGAATCGAACCAAAGTCCGGAGAAATAACAACCGCCTTGGCTTGAGTCGTCACGCCTTTCATCGTGTCAAGTCTTACGCTCGCGGTGAAGGGTGTCACCGCCGTGACCTTACCTGTCGTCAATCGCTTCTCGCTGCCAGCCAGACGGATCGCATCAGCGGCGTAGACAGCAATGATTGACTCCGGGGCAATTCCCTGAGCCAATCCTGCCTTGATGGTTATCAAGTCGCTTTTCACATCCTGAATCTCGATGAAGGGATCTTCGCGGTTTGCCGCGCCACCAAAGACCGGCCGGCCAATATCGCCCTCGACCTGAGGGTGCTGGTTGGGATAATCCGTGGTTACGGCATTCGCTACCTCGGCCATCAGCTGGCGATAGGTTGTTTCGGGCCTGGCTCGTGCGAGCGCTTTCAGCAGGTAGAAAGTAAGGGCACCGTTGACTCTGTGAATTTCAGGAAAGCTTTTTTCGTTCGCTAGTTCGTGCGGGAGCGTAGCTGCAATAGCCACATAGCGTTGATCCCGCGGCAACAGCGCCGAGATGTCGCCGCCGCGCGGCTGCGACGCGCCTCTGGTTGGTGCAGGCTTGGTGGTTTGAAGTGCTTGCAGCCTGTCATCCTCAGGAATGCCGCGCGTCTTTCCGGCGCCCCGTGTTGGATTCCCGGAATGGCAGGCATCGATAATGAAAGTAATGTTCGACGTATACTGGCTGAGTGTAGCGAAGAGCCCGCGTATTTCGTCGTCGACAATGTCAAAATAGCTGCCTTTAAGATCGCGACTGTTGACCGGAACGAGGGTACTGCTCCAACCATTTGCCTTGTTGCCCGTTCTGTCCTGCACCTGCGATCCGTGCCCGCTATACTGAAAAATCACAACCGCATCGCGGTGGTTCCTGGCGTTTTCGATTAACTGCTTTTTGAAGCCGGCGATGATTGCGTCATGAGTGGCCTGCTCATCGGTAAGTGTCAGAAAGTGGCTTGCCGGAACATTGAATTTCCTTATTAAGAGCTGCTTCATATCGAGCACGTCGCGCACGCAGCCATCGAGCTTCGGCACCCTGGGCGAAGTGTACTTATCAATGCCCACCTGAAACACAAATGTCTCAACCGCCTCGGGCATCGCCGGCTTAATCACCGGCGCTGCGGTTTTTGCGGGCCGCGCCGCTCGTGTGGCAAACAGTGACGTCATCCCCGCAGTCAATATGGACATGACCGTAAGGGAAATGACTCCGATCAGCGAAAGACGTTGTTTATGGATTGGGGGCATCATGATGCCTCGACGGGTAAAGGCGGCCTCGAAGTTTCAGTGGATGTTGAGCGCCCGGCAGGCCAGGGCGCCACCCAGGAAAGCTGGTGCCACTGTGATGGAGCAGGATTAAAACACATTCAAGTCGCATGACACAATATTTTCAGCAGGCTCCGGAAACCCGAGCGTCCGGCTGGTCTCGCCTCAATCCAAGAGACTTGATGCAAGCGTCGTCTGTCTGTTTATCCTGACGACTGTCAATACATCATTGGCTCCTGTCCTAAGTGAGCAGAAAGTGAAAAACGTCTCCGCCATGGTTGACCGGGGAAACCTGCGCGCGGCCTGGCGTTGCCAGCGCTGGAAAAACCCTTGAAACATCGGCTGGAACAAGGTCCGATTCAATCTGCCCTCAGCCGTGGCGTTTGCCCTCAGCGGGATTAATCCTTATAAATAAGCCTTCGCTCCCGAGGTTTGGCCATGAATCCACTATCGTCTGCCATTACGGTGCTGACGGCGATGATTACGCCCGCCGTATTAATCTCGGCCTGCGGCAGCATGATTCTGTCGACTTCGTCGCGTCTGGGCCGGGTCGTTGACCGCGTGCGAGCGCTGTCAGAAAAACTGGAAGAAATCTCGCAGCAACACCACCACTCGGAACTAACCAGAGATCGGCAAAAGGCAATCTTTGAACAATTGGACAAACTGACCAGTCGCGCGCGTTTGCTGCAACGCTGCATGGTCACGTTTTACTTGTCGCTGGGTGCCTTTGTCGCTACCAGCGTGGCGATCGGGATTGTGGCAGTGCTGGGAGCCCCCGGATACACGCTGGCGCCGGTAATTTGTGGACTCATCGGCGCGCTATTTCTTTTCTATGGCAGCGTGCTGCTGATATTCGAAGCGCGCCTGGCGCTCAGTACCATTCACGCTGAGATGGATTTTGTCTGGAGCCTTTCCAAAAGGGTGGCGCCGGCTGAGATTGTGAAAGGTCATAGTGCACATTTTGTGCACTTTCGCCGTCATAAATGACTAATGCAGACTATTCCGAGCGAATGAATAATTATCAAGATTCTAGGGGGGCGGTTACCAGTCTGAAGGCTCCGGATCAGCACGCAGGATGCTTGCGGTCCCAGGCAAGCCAGGCGTCATACATGCGGCTGTTTGCATCGGGAGAACTGCGGCTGCGAGTTGAGGCGCTCGAGGCTTTGCTTGAGCGTTGCACAGTTTGCCCGCGCGACTGCTTCAACAACCGGCTGGCAGACGAGATCGCAGCGTGTTATTCCGGACGGCTGCCGATCGTTTCTTCCTACACGCCACACTTTGGTGAAGAGCCGCCCTTGGTTGGCACGCGCGGCGCCGGCAACATTTTCTTTGGCAATTGCAATCTGCGCTGTGTCTACTGCCAGAACTATCAAATCTCTCAAACGCACAAGCAGCAGCTTAAAAACGAGGTCACTCATGAACGCCTGGCGGCAATGATGCTTGAGTTGCAGGAACGCGGATGTCATAACATCAACTTTGTTTCCCCTACGCACTTCGCGCCCCAGATGGCTCGGGCGATCCTCCTGGCTGCCGCACAACGGCTGCGTTTGCCGATTGTCTACAATACTAATGCTTACGATTCGGTTGCGGTGCTGCGGTTGCTGGATGGCGTAGTCGATGTCTACCTGCCGGATCTGAAGTATGCCGAGAACGAGACCGGCTATCTCTATTCAAAAGTCAAAAGTTACAAAGATTACTCGCGGCTCGCGCTGGCGGAGATGTATCGCCAGACCGGGGACGATCTTGTTTTTGGGGAAGACGGACTATTGCAACGCGGACTGGTGATTCGCTTGCTGGTACTGCCGAATGATATTGGTGGCGTACGCGAATCGCTGGAGTGGATCAGGGATGAATTGAGTCCGCGAGTCGCCGTTTCATTGATGGCCCAGTACTATCCCACAAATGTAGCCGGATCGAATCCGCGCTATGTTTTGCTTTCCCGTCGTATCAGGGAGAGCGAGTGGATGCGAGCGGTGACCGCGCTGGCCGAAGTCGGCATGGCTGAAGGCTGGATGCAGGAATATGATGGAGCAGCGTTTTATTATCGGCCCGATTTTTCCGACCACCAGGAGCCCTTCAAAGACATAAGGGATTTTGAGAGCAACAATATTCAGACCAAGTCTAAGGTCTGAATTCTGCCGCGACCCGATGCTGATCGATGGCTTTGACCTGACCACTCGAGAACACAATGAGCCAACCAAGTAACGCCAGCCTGGGCTCCGAAGCGCCCGACTTTACTCTCCCGGATGGAGACGGCAATCAGTGGCACCTGCGCGAGCACAGAGGCAAGGTGGTGGTGCTGCTTTTCTATCCCGGTGACGAAACACCAGTTTGCACGGCCCAGATGTGTTCCGTGCGGGACAACTGGGAAGAGTACGCCGCCACGGGCGCGGAGGTGGTCGGGCTTTCGACCAACTCTATAGCGTCGCATAAAAAATTTGCTGAGCATCATAAACTGCCGTTGCGTTTGCTCGCTGATGTCGACCGCAAAGTCGCTGATGCTTATGGCGCGAAGTCCCTGATACCGGGAAAGGTTGCGCGCTCTGTGTTTGTCATCGACAGCCACGGCATAATTCGTCATCGCGACGTCCGGCCGCTGGGACTGTTTCGCCCGAAAGATGACGAGATTATCAAGGCGATCCGCGCGGCGCAGACCTGATCTCCTGTAAGAGAGTCACCTGACGGATCCACGGGCCTCCCGGACGTTGCTAATTAACTCCCGGCCCCCTGGGACCGCACGCTTCCAGCGTGCCGCCGACTTTCCCAACTTTCGGGTCTCATTGACTATGAACTCAGATTTGAGCGAACTCTATTCATTAGGGGTGCAACGCAACTTGCTCCCTTCAGAAACACCGCTATAATTCGTTTCTAAGGAGAATTTGCATGGCTGACATGGTTAAGTGTAAACACTGCGGTGAAAAACGTGCGGCGCTCGGTTTTGCGCCTTTCCCCAACGAACTCGGACAACGAATCGCGAACGAGATTTGCCAACCCTGCTGGGCCGCGTGGCTGCAGAAACAATCTCAACTCATCAATCACTATGGCCTCGACCTGTCCACCACGGACGCGCAGGATTTCCTCTTCGACAATATCAAGGGATATCTTTTCGGCGATACGCCGCAGTTGGCCCAGATCGATACTTCAAAAGAAGGCACTGTGAAGTGGTGAGCCGCTCGGCTCCCCTCAGTTGCTTATTTTGACGAACCGGATTAGCCAGCGCAGTTCCCTGGGCTTCGTTGCGAACACTCTCAACTCTTTACTCAAGTTCCACTGGCTCGTCCTTTGCAATAATCTCCCCCGAAACGTACGGGCCCCCCAATAAATCGTTTTGTTCACCCCTTAGTTGCTGCTCTTGAGATCCGGGCGTGTATTTGATCGGAACGTTGAATGAAACGCCCGTATCCATTTAGAACTTCCATTTGAGGTGGATCAGGAGGGGATCGGTGTTAACCATGAAAATAGTTGCCAGCGCAATGGCATTAACCTTGGCTGCTTTATTGTCCGCGGCTTGTGAGAACGCCGCCAATGACAACGCAAACTTAAACGTCAACGGTAATCGCGCTACGGTAAACGCCAACACCCCAGTTGTCGCTAATACAAACGTCAATGCCAATGACAACCGCGGGGGAGCGCCTACCCGTGAAGAGTATGAACGGAACAAAGATAAATATCAGAAAGAAGCCAAGGACAGCGGACGTACGATTGGCAAGGGCGTCAGCGACGGCTGGTTGTGGGTTAAAACCAGATATGAACTGGCCGCTGCTGACGACCTGCGCGACTCAACTATCAACGTTGACCTGGAAAACGGAGTAGTTACATTGACCGGCACAGTCCCAACGGCGCCTCAAAAAATGAAAGCGGAGCAGGTGGCCAAAGCTGTCGAAGGGGTCACCGGAGTTAAGAATCAGATTCAGGTCGCCGCAGATAAAAAGAATTCCGGCGCCACCCCAACTCCGAGGAAAGTGAAGTAGTTCCGGCGCCGACAATTCCTTCAGTCAATCGCTTGAGGCTGAAGGCGTCCCCTAATTCAACCCAGGGCAAGCGCCCTGGGTGAAGCAAAACAGGTGCTGGTGTTTACCCCAAAGGCATTCGCAAATTCTTTCGACATTTTGGGCGAACACCTTTGGCGTAATCGCACGCGTTATGATGGTTGTCACCCAGGGCAGCGCCCTGGGTGAAATTGCGGGACGCCCTCGCCGTCGTCTTGTGCATGGTTTTCAATTCCTAACCAGACCTGGCAAATGAACATTTGATGGGTCCGGTATCTGTTGCCCCTTCAAAGGGGGAAGAACTGCTCAGAAAATCAGGAACCACTTACTGGCTAAGCCTCGGTGATCATTTTACGGAATAAGCCTTTCTGCGGTAAGCTGTCGCCTCCTTTCAAATTAGATGCACGCCGGTGATGACTTTCCGGCGGAACGAGAAATCAAAATTCAAGTTGGAATTGGATTTGACTATGCGCAGAATTCGCTCGCTTGCCGCCCTCGCTGTCTTCTTCACGCTGTTGGGCCTGATTGCCCATCATGTCCCAGCCCAGCACAAAGCTACCGACACTTATGCGATTAGTAACGCGAAAGTTGTGACCGTGTCGGGGGCCGTAATCGAGCGAGGCACTGTCGTCATTCGCAATGGCCTGATTGCTGCTGTAGGTGACAAGGTCAATACGCCTGCCGATGCGCGGGTGATCGATGGGACGGGATTGACGGTTTATCCCGGTCTGTTCGATGCGAACAGCAACCTGGGCCTGCCCGCGCCGTCACCTTTACCGGCCCCCGCCGGCGGTTTTCAACCAGCGCAGCTGCGTCCCGCTACTCCGGCTAGCGGACCCAACTCAACCCAGCCGGCGGGATTGCAACCTGAGGTCATGATTGAAGACTCGCTTAAGCCCGGCGGGCCAGAGATTGATGGCGCGCGCAACGCTGGCATCACCACCGCGCTGAGCGCACCTCGTACCGGCATCTGGATGGGCCAGTCGGCCCTAATCAATCTGGCGGGGGACACACCGCAACAAATGATTGTAAAGTCCCCGGTCGCCATGCACGTGGGTTTCTCGGCGCTGCGAACAGGCGGCTATCCGGGATCGTTGATGGGGGTGTTTGCGTCGCTCAGACAAATGCTCCTGGATGCGCAACATTATCAAAAGGCACAGGAGGCTTATGAGCGGGCGCCGCGTGGCCTGCGCCGGCCGGACCTTGATCGTTCGTTGGCGGCGTTGATCCCTGTTCTGGAAGGCAGGCAGCCAGTTGTTATGTATGCCGACCGGCAGCGCGAGATTGAACGTGCCCTGGATTTGGCGCAGGAGTTCAAACTGCGCGCCGTTATCGCAGGCGGCCTCGAAGCGGGCGCCCTGGCGGAACGATTACGCGACCAGGATGTCCCGGTCCTGCTGTCGCTTAACTTTCCCCGGCGTACGACAGCGGCAGCGCCGGAAAGCGATCCGGAAACTTTGCGCACTCTCCGCGGTCGCGTCGAGGCCCAAAAAACCGCGGCGCAACTAGCAGCCGCGAAAGTTCGTTTCGCGTTTCAGTCAGGGGGCCTGACGAACCTCGCAGACTTTCGCGCCAACGCCGGCAAGGCGATCGAGAATGGCTTGTCGCGCGACGAAGCGCTGCGGGCGCTGACGATGCGTCCGGCGGAAATTTTTGGAGTTGCCGATCGGCTGGGATCGATTGAAGTTGGAAAGATCGCGAATCTAACGATAACGCGTGGCGACATATTTGATCGCACCGCTAGTGTCAGCAACCTCTTTATCGACGGCCGGCCCGTGGATCTGCGCCCCGCTGCTGCCCCTGCGCCGAGCGCCTCACCGGGCACTGCGCCGTCGGGCCCGGTGGCTGAAGAGACGCGACCAAACTTCAACGGGACCTGGACCGTGAACCTGAGTGTCAGCGATCAAAACCTTCCGGGGACATTGGTGCTGCACCAGGAAGGCGGAGCAGTCTCTGGTTCATTACAAACTCAGATTGGCACCTCGGAGTTTAGCGGTGGCACCGTGACCGGTCCGGCTTTGCAGGTGGTGACCAGCGCCAACATCCAGGGTCAGGCAGTGGAATTGATTATCGACCTCACTGTTAGTGGCGACAATATCAGCGGAAGCGTGCAATCAGTTCTGGGTACCGCCGTACTGACTGGGTCGCGGCAGCCCTAGGGTCCGACAACTTCAGTTTGTCGTCGGCGCGCTCGGTGATCACAGACTATGGAGTTCAAGATGAGAAAAACAGTCTCGCGCTTGTTACTGCTGTCAATGCTCGGTACTTTGCCGTGTGGGGCCGTGGCCCGCCAGACTCGCAGCGCAGCGACGACGGAAACCCTGATTCGTAACGCCACCGTGCTCACCATTACGCGCGGCACGTTGCCCAATACGGACGTGCTAATTCGCAAGGGGAAGATCGTGGCCATCGGCAGGAACATCAAAGTTGACGAGTCGGCGCGCGTGATCGACGCAACCGGGAAGTACCTGATGCCCGGGATCATCGATTGCCACTCGCACTCGATGCTGGACACCATCAACGAAGGGACGCTGGCCGTAACTTCTATGGTGCGCACGCGCGATGTCTTGAATCCGACCGATGCAGATCTTTATCGGGAACTGGCGGGCGGTGTCACCACCTTGAATCTCCTGCATGGCTCGGCAAATCCGATTGGGGGCTTGAACACCGTAGTCAAAATCAAATATGGACGCCCTGCCTCGGAGTTTTTGTTTCCCAACGCGATGCCCGGTATCAAGTTCGCGCTGGGCGAAAACGTTAAGCGGTCAAACAATCCAAATATTCAGGGCGCCACCCGCCGTTATCCCAATACGCGCATGGGCGTCGCGGAGGTTATTCGCGATGCCTTCACACGCGCGCGCGATTACCGCAGGGGCTGGGACGAATACAGCGCGGCGCTAAAACGGGGAGAGAAAAACCTTATTCCGCCACGACGCGACCTGGAGCTTGAGCCGCTGGTTGAAGTGTTGGAAGGCAAGCGCTATGTCCATGCGCATAGTTATCGAGCTGACGAAATCGTGATGCTCATTAATCTCGCCAACGAGTTTGGTTTCAAGATCAAGACCTTTCAGCACGTGCTCGAAGGCTACAAAGTAGCCGGGGAAATCGCCCAACACGGCGCCGGCGGATCGACCTTTGCCGATTCCTGGGGCTACAAGATCGAAGCCTATGATGCGATTCCCTATAACAGCGCGATCATGGCCCGGGCTGGCGTCGTCACTTCGGTCAATTCCGATTCTGACGAGCGCGCCCGTCGCTTGAACCTGGAAGCGGCCAAGGCGATGCGTTATGGCGATCTGAGCGAAGCGGAAGCGCTGAAACTGATAACCATCAATCCGGCCATTCAGCTGGGTATTCAGGACCGCGTGGGCTCAATCGAAGTGGGCAAGGATGCAGACCTGGCAATCTGGAATGCCCATCCGTTCAGCGTCTATGCTCGCGTGGACACTACCTTCATCGACGGCGTCATCTACTTCGATCGCGAAAAGGACCTCGCCGGACGCGCTGACCTGGCGAGGGAACGAACCCGGCTGGAGCAGGCTGAACCGAATCGCCCCGCAGCCGGTGGCCGGCCGCCGCAAGCTCCCCGGGGCCGCCGCCCGTCTCACGACGACGATGATGTCGAACAGGGAGATCAGCCATGAAAAAGACGGAGCTGAAGACGCGCAGCAACGTTGCCCCGGCAAAAAGAGTGGGTTGGGCTCTGGCGGCCATTTCCCTGGCTGCGATCACAGCCTTCTCACAACAGATAGGGAACCCGGCGGCGCAGCAGGGAGTGCAGCCGGCGCGCGGCACCTATGCAATTCGCAATGCCCGTATCGTCACACTCGCCGGACCTGACATTGACAATGGCACGGTCGTAATTCGCGAAGGAAAAATCGATGCGGTAGGATCCAATGTCAGTATTCCCGCAGGCGCGCAGATCATCGAAGGGCGGGGCCTGACGGTCTATCCGGGAATGATGGACGCCGGTACATCGCTTGGTCTGGTCGAAGTTGGACAGGGCGCAAATGGAACAGTCGATACAAGTGAGACCGGAGAATTGAATCCCAATGCCAAAGCGATCATCGCGGTCAATCAGCACAGCGCGCACGTCGCCGTGACCCGCGTCGATGGCATCACGCACACCGTGACTCTGCCCCAGGGCGGCCTGATCTCCGGTCAGGCCGCGATCATTAATTTGCTCGGCACGACGCCGATGGAAATGGCCCTCGTGCCCTATGCGGCGCTGGTTATCAGTTACCCGCGGCTGGGTGGACGACGCGGTGATTTCGGACCTGAACCACCGGGATTGGATGTTACGGCAGCGCTGGCAGCAAATGAGCGGCAGCTCGAGCAAGTTCGCAAACTCTTGCGCGATGCCGAAGCCTATGGTCGAGCCCAGGATGCTTATGCCAAAGACAACTCGTTGCCGCGCCCGGATCGCAACATAGTGCTCGAATCTCTGGTCCCCTACGTGCGCGGCGATCGCCCCGTGATCATCCGCGCGGATCGGGAAGCCGAACTGCGCGGCGCCATCAAGTTTGCGGAAGAAATGAAATTGCAGCCCATTCTGCTTGGCGGGGACGACGCCTGGAAGATCGCCGCCTGGTTGAAAGAAAAGAACGTGCCGGTAATTCTGACTGGCGTTTTGAGCCTGCCGCTTCGCGAAGACGATGCCTACGATACGCTTTATGAAAATGCTGCCAAACTGCAACAGGCCGGCGTGCGTTTCTGTATCTCAACCGGCAACGGCGGCGCCGAAGTACGTTCGCTGCCCTTCCATGCAGGGATGGCGGCCGCTTTTGGTTTGCCAAAAGATGAAGCGTTAAAATCGGTGACGATCTATCCCGCACAGATCATGAATATCGCCGATCGGTTAGGCTCGATCGAGAAAGGCAAGATCGCCAACCTCGTCGTCACTGACGGGGATCTATTGGAAGTGCGCACTCACGTGCGTTATCTCTTTATTGATGGGCGACGAGTGCCCCTGACCAGCCGTCACACGGATTTATACGACGCGTTCAAGGACCGCAAATAATTCTCTGGACCGCACGCATCCTGCGTGTCCGCGTTGCGGCGGCCTCCAGCTGGTTGGATTCATTAGACAAATTTTATCTTCGCGCAGAGGAGGCCTACTTTGGTTGCCCTAAACATTCGCAAAGCCACACTCATTGCAACAGTCTTCTTGATCACGTTAATACTGACGGTCCATAACGCCTCGGCCCAAACAAAACTCTTGCGTTTCCCGGATATTCACGGAGACCAGGTCGTCTTTACCTATGGAGGCGATCTCTGGACTGCCGCGGTAACCGGGGGCAACGCCATCCGCTTGACGGCCCATCCGGGAGTGGAAGTATTCGCTAAATTTTCGCCGGATGGAAAATGGATCGCCTTCACCGGACAATACGATGGTGACGAGCAGGTTTATGTCATGCCGGCCGGAGGCGGTGTGCCCCGACAGCTGACGTTCTATCCAGCGAAAGGTCCTCTGACGCCGCGTTGGGGCTGGGACAATCAGGTATACGGCTGGACCAAAGACGGCAAACGTATCATCTTTAAATCGCCACGCGATTCATGGGCTCTGCCGATTGCGCGACTTTACACGGTTTCCGTCGAGGGTGGGATGGCAACCCCGTTGCCGATGCCGGAAGCAGGATCCGGCGATTTCTCGCCTGATGGGACGCGCCTCGTTTACTCGCCCCAGTCACGCGACTTCAGACCCGAGAAGCGATACGGCGGCGGCCAGGCAAACAAGCTCTACATCTTTGATCTTAAGACTAATGACGCAAAGCAGATCAGCGAAGGGCCACGAGCATCCCGAGATCCGATCTGGCTGGGCGACACGATCTACTTCAATTCCGATCGCGATGGGCACTTCAATCTTTACGCTTACAATGTGGCTAGTGGCAAGACCAGTCAGGTCACACACAACAAGCCCTGGGATGTTCGCTGGCCCAGCTCTGATCACGCAAACCGCATCGTCTATGAACTTGACGGCGAGTTGCAGATACTGAACACGCAAACCGGCAAGAGCTCTGCCATCTCAATCAATGTTCCCGATGATGGGCTGGCTCGCCGCCCCAGCCGGATCTCCGCAGCCAGCAATATTGAATCTGTCGGCCTGAGTCCGAAAGGCGAACGCGCTCTGTTTTGCGCCCGAGGCGACATCTTTACAGCGCCAATTGAAAAAGGGCCGACGCGCAACCTCACGCATTCATCAGGGGCACACGATAAGTGGCCGGCCTGGTCGCCTGACGGCTCCCGCATAGCTTTCATTTCCGACTTGAGCGGCGAAGAGGAACTTTATATCGTGCCGCAGGACGGTTCGAAACCCGCCGAGCAGATGACGCGCGGCGGCAGCGCCATGCGCTATCAGCCCGACTGGTCGCCCGACGGAAAGTACATCGCCTTTAGCGATAAAGACGGCAAGG
Source organism: Pyrinomonadaceae bacterium (assembly GCA_036726305.1). Taxonomy (GTDB): domain Bacteria; phylum Acidobacteriota; class Blastocatellia; order Pyrinomonadales; family Pyrinomonadaceae; genus JAOAPY01. The sequence continues at coordinate 33,029 of DAIMCP010000056.1, forward strand.
TCTGGGTAGTAACGGTTGCAGACCACAAGCTGGTCGAGGTTGTTGATGCGCCTCGAAATCAGGTGCGCGATCACACCTGGTCCCCGAACGGAAACTTCCTGGCCTTCAGTATGGCGACAACTCGCAGCGGCTTCTCCTCGATTTATATCTGGAGTTCCGCCGATGGCAAAGTGCGCCGCCTAACCGACGGTTCCTTCAATTCCTACAACCCTGCCTGGGATCCACAGGGTAACTACCTCTACTTCCTCAGCGATCGCGAATTTGCGCCCCAGATTTCGACGATCGAATTCAACTATGCAATGAATCGCCAGACGTACATCTACGCGATGGCCTTGCGCAAGGACGTCAAGCATCCCTTCCCGGCTGAGAGTGACGAAGTCGCCATTGCCAGTGAACCGGCCAAACCAAAGGGAACGCCGGCCGCAGAGGAATCCAAGCCCGCGGCTCAGGATCTGAACCGTGAACTGAAAAAACAGACTGGGCCGGAGGCCGAGAAAGAAAAAGACAAACCTGCGGCTCCGGCGGAAGCCAAACCGGACACTCCCCCCAAGCCGCCCATGAACCTGACTATCGACTTTGATGGCCTCGAAACGCGCGTAGCTCGCGTCCCGGTGACTGCTGATAATTACGGCGGATTGACGGCCAAGACAGGCCACCTGCTTTATGGAGTGGGCTCGGCGCCTTACAACGGCCGGCCGGGGGACAGGCCAACGCAATTGCGCATCTTCGCTTTCAAAGACCGGAAGGAAACGACCCTCGCGGATGAGGTGCGAGGGTACTCTTTGTCCGAAGACGGCGCGAAGGTACTGGTTGCGCAGGGGCCGGCCTACAACCTTTACGACGCTACCCCGCAGGGCGACAAATCCAGGAAAACCGTCTCCACTGCCGGGCTGTTTGTCGATCGCGTGCCGGTTGAGGAGTGGAACCAAATCTTCAACGAAGTCTGGCGCCGCTATCGAGATTTTTTCTATGTCTCGAACATGCATGGCTATGACTGGGCGGCCCTGCGCGAACAATACAAACCCCTGCTGCAATATGTGGCGCATCGTTCCGATCTTAACTACGTGATCAGCGAGATGATTTCTGAGCTGACGATTCAACATGCGTATATCGAGGGTGGCGATTTTCAAATTCCGCCACGGCCCCGCGTGGGCCTGCCGGGGGCCAGGTTTGAGTTGGACGAAAGCGCCGGACGTTATCGCATTGCGAAGATATTTGCCGGTGAGAATGAAGAAGATATTTATCGCTCGCCGCTGAGAGAGATTGGCGTCAACGTCAATGTCGGCGACTACGTCCTGGCCATCGATGGCGAGGACTTGAAAGGTAACGACGATCCCTATCGTCTGTTGCGCAACAAGGCCGATAATCCTGTCCAGCTTACAGTGAACAGCAAACCGACGATGGCGGGCGCGCGCACGATCTCCTACCGGCCCATCACTGATGAGGGAAATCTTATTTATCTGGACTGGGTCGAGGGCAACCGCCGCCGTGTTTCCGAAGCAACTGGCGGGCGCGTCGGCTACATACATATTCCCGACATGGGGGCCCCCGGCATTCGCGAGTTCATCAAATGGTTTTATCCGCAGCTCGACAAGGAGGGACTGGTAGTCGACGTACGCGCCAATGGCGGCGGCAACGTCTCGCGCATGTTAATCGAGAGACTGCGACGCAAGGCGCTGGGCTTTAATTATTCCCGGGTTGACGATTTGCCAAATACCTATCCTGATGGGACGTTTATCGGCCCCATGGTAGCGTTGCTTGATGGGAACTCTGCTTCAGATGGCGACATCTTTCCTTACATGTTTCGCGAGGCGGGCCTTGGTCCATTAATTGGCAAGCGCTCGTGGGGCGGCGTCGTGGGCATCAACAATCGTGGTCCATTAATCGATGGGGGCTCGATCTTTGTGCCGGGCTCGGCGCTCGCCAACAAGAATGGGGAGTGGATCATCGAAGGTTACGGGGTGGATCCGGACATTGAAGTCGACAACGATCCCAGGTCCGAGATTGCTGGTCGCGATCCACAACTGGAACGCGCCATCGCGGAAGTGATCGCGAAACTGAAGAGTAATCCGGCGAAGCTGCCACCCCGGCCAGCCCCGCCGGTCAAAACGATCAAGTAGCTTCACCTCCCAGGGACCCCTTCCCTTGGACCCCTCCCTGGGACCGCACGCATCCTGCGTGCTGGCGTTGTATTAATGGCCTCTTTCCGTAGGAGTAGGCTCCCCTGGG
>DAIMCP010000057.1:0-34860 GCA_036726305.1 Pyrinomonadaceae bacterium
AACAGAAGCAACCTGAACCCAACGAAAAAGGTGAGGTGACGGTTTGCTTAGATGGCGTTGATTGGTTCCTTGAAGGTAGCGCCCACGGCAAATACCATGTTGTCGATCGATACTGCCCTGACGAGGGCGCCTTCAAGGCTGCGGGAATGTACATGGTGAAACTGGCGCGGCTCAATATCGGGTTGCGCTTGAAATAATGCCGCACCGAACTTGCTGACCTATAACTCGTTGGACGCGAGCGGAGTCAGCGGGTCTCTTATCGGCAACTTGTCCGTAGCACAGTTGCTTCCCGCAAGCGTCAACTCAAACGTTATGTTTCTTCTTTGTCTGAATCGAGAACAATGCGAACTTTGCAAATCACTGGTTGGCGCGAAGGATTGAAAATTTCAATGAACGATGTTCTTCGCGAACATTTATCGCTCTCGTTATCCGAGAGCAAAGCGACGGTCGATTCGATTCTTCCCTTAAAAACAGGTATTGGGTAAAGCAGGATGATTATCCTGCTGGAGACATCTGCGGCTTGAAGATAATTTGTAGCCCGTACTTTCATATCGCACCATGGACGCGAGCGGCGGGGGCGTGTGTCGTAACTTGGAGGAGTTCAAGAAGCTTCTCTAATCGCACGCCATCCAACGGCGTTGAACCGGGGCGGTAGCGCCTTCTAAGGCGGCATCCAACGTATCGTTGGACGCGAGCGGCGGGAGCGTGTTTCTCAACTTGCTTGGTGCGGCGGAGGGTGCTTTGATTCGCGCCGCCGCGTCAACCCAGACGTTGTGCGCCATATGTAGCCAAAATAAGGAGATGCCATGTTTGCCTCGGCGAAGTTGCAAGCGATTATCTGCACGTCCAGGATTCAGCAGGCCGAGCAGTTTTACGGCGGCCTCTTAGGTCTGCCTCTGAAAGCGCGGTCACAGGGTGCTTTGGTCTATGACGTCGGCGGCACGCCTCTAAGAGTTTCGCCTGTCCCATCTACCCGTCCCTCCGAACATACCGTTCTGGGCTTCGCTGTTCCAGACATAGCATCTGCTATCACAGTGTTGCGGGAGCGTGGCGTCACATTTGAAAGGTTTCCTAGCTTCTCTCATGATCAATCAGGCGTCGTGCGCGCGCCAGATGCGAGCCGGGTAGCCTGGTTCCGTGATCCGGATGGCAACCTTCTTTCTGTTGTTCAGTATTCAGAACCGTGAGAGGATGATGAGACGTGGGGCGTTCTGAAATTAGGTCGCGCACAACAACTCGTGAATTTGCTTGTCGCCGGTGGAGTGTTCACTCGACACCAGTCCGAGAAAGCCGGCAATCGAGCGCACGTTGTCGATCTCGCGCCAGTCTCCTAAGCGAGCCACCAGGTGTGCGGCCACAATCCAGCCAAGGCCGGGAATGCTCTTGAGCAAATTAATCGAGTGGCGCAGCTCCGGATCATTTTGGCAGTAGCGGCGAATTTCCTTCTGCATCGTGGCCGCGGCATTAAAATGGAAATGCAGGGTACCGATTAGATGGTCCAACTCAAAGTGCACGGCTGGGGAGCAGGGCAAGGCATGTAATTCGAGCAACACCCGCGCCGACCATTGACCGTTCCCAGGAAAGACCATTCCTTCATAGGTCAGCAGCGCCTTGATCCGGCATTTGGTCGCCGTCAATTGGCGCACGTGCGTGTCGCGCAAGTGCACCAGATGGCGCAACTCGCGTGTTGCACGAGGGTACATGAATGCTGCGCAGTTGACCGCCGCGCAGATTCTCCGAGAGTTTCCGGGCATCGAGTCGATTAGTCTTCACCTGTTGCCCCGGCGCCGTCGGCACCATCGCGGGCGCCACTACCAAACAAGGATAGCCTTCAGCCGCCAGCTCATCGTAGAGTCCGAAGCCGGTAGATCCGGCCTCGTAAGCAAACGCTAACCGCTGACCCGGAAAATGCTTCCGCACGTAACTGACCAGCAGCTCCGCACTATAGGGTAGACGCAGCGCTTGCTTCAATTGCTGGTGATCGGTAAAACTCACTGCCATACTCTTCTTGTCGACATCGAGACCGGCAAAGAGATCATAGTTACGGGGCACAAACTGTGTTTGAATCGTCATCGTCGTTGCTCCTCGAACGGGCTGCTCAATCGCTGTCATTCTAGACAACCGACCTGACATTCAACATACATGTCTCAATCGTTAGCTCAATCGTTAGCTGGCCCGCGTGGGCGAGCCGCTGAAACGCGGCGTTAGCTGACGCCACCGATTGGTTGCGGCCACTGATCATCAAACGTATGCGATTCAACCTCTGCACAACCCTTGTGGTTCTGTTGAGTCTTCCGACGACGCAGTCTGCGCAGACACCGGTCATCGACTACCACCAGCACCTGTTCAGTCCGGCCGCCGCAGCTCTCGCCACGGGTAATCCAAATTCGCCGGGCATCAGCGCACGCAACCTGGTCGCACTCCTCGATTCAGCAGGCATTCGGCGCGCGCTCGTACTGTCGGTGGCGTACACGTGGGGCAAGGCTAGCCGTGCGCCGGTCGAAAACGAATACGAGCACGTGAAGGCCGAGAACGACTGGACTGCGCAGCAAGTCGCGCAATACCCGGACCGACTGCGCGCGTTTTGCAGCTTCAACCCGCTCAAGCCGTACGCGCTCGAGGAGCTGGCGCGCTGCAGCAAAGATCGGCAACTGCACTATGGACTGAAGCTGCATTTCGGCAATTCCGACGTCGATCTCGATAATCCGAATGACGTGGCGCAAGTCAGAAAGGTCTTCAAGGCTGCGAACGGTTATCACATGCCGATTGTGGTGCACCTGCACACGTCAATCGATAACCAACGGAGATACGGTGCCGATGAGGCACGTGTGTTCCTGAACGAACTGCTCGCGGCTGCGCCAGACGTCCAGGTGCAGATTGCGCACCTGGCCGGAGCAGGTGGTTATGACAACGCGACGGACTCGGCGCTCAGCGTGTTCACGGATGCGATCGCGCAACATGACTCGCGCATGAAGAGCGTGTGGTTTGACACGACCGGAGTGGTTCGACCCGACATGTCGCCGAATGAGCTACAGCGTATCGCGGCGCGCATCCGACAAATTGGCGTCAAGCGCGTACTGTATGGCTCGGACGCGCCAGCGAGCCCTCTCATGTACCCGAAGGCTGGCTGGGCCGCGTTCCAACGACTCCCGCTGACCAAGGCCGAACTCCGCGGCATCGCGAACAACATCACGCCGTACATACGTGATTTCGCAGTGCGATAATCGGAACCTCAACCGCACCACGGAGGATTCACGGGTGAGAACGCCAGCTAACAAGTGGTTGCAGCGGAGGCCGCGAAGCTAGTTTCTCATGCTTCGGCCAGTGCCGTTCGCGGCCCCGCCGAACGGGGGCGTTGGGCGTCTATTGACCAAAGTCACGCATCACAGAGCTCATGCGTCTGTTGTCTATCATCATTCTCAGCTTGTCGTTGCTCACAGGCGGCGCTCAGAACGCCACCGTCAAAGCAAAGTTTCAAATTGATGGCAAGGAAACGAAAGACAAATTCAGAATTGTTCTTTACGTCGATGATGTCGCTACGGAAACGACGATCTCGGACGACGGAACCTTTTCTGTTCCCGCATTGAATGTTTCCAAGGTCAACGTGCGCTTCATTTCGGGACCGTATGATCTTCTTTACGAAGGTGTTTAAGTGGTTAAACTGCGCGGCACATTGACTTTTGGCGTGACGAAGACTCTGTCCGGTCATCAAGCGCTTTGCAAACGAGGCCACAAACTGGTCTCGTCTCATTCCCTTGAGTTTGACCCTGGCGACGGAGACGGAACCGCTATGACCGTCACCGTGTGTAAATGAACGACGCATAACGTATTAAGAATTAGTGTGGGGCGTGGTGGCAGTGGGAGAGCGTGGGAAGAGGAAGCCGCCACACAATTCTGTGTTGGACTAAGCCGGGTTAGAGGCCACTTGGAGTTTGAGTAAAGAAGTTGAGGAGACGAAGCGTGGATTGAAGGCGAGCGGCGAGAAGAAAAAGAGGCGTGAGGCCAGAGATGTAGGGTCGGAGGAAGAAGAAGCCAGCCACCGAGGCTGGTTTTTTTTGCGGTCGCAGACAGAGTTCGGCGGTGACGGCGAGAGTTGTTCGCCACGGTAGGCGGGACAATCGTAACGACGACAAAAGCGGACAGCCGGAGTTTCATGGGGCGCGACCTCTGGGAGCGAGTGGCGAGAGCAGTGTGAGCGGCCCACCCGCCGAGTGCTTCGGTGCGGCAGGTTTCAATGTCCTGCATGGCCGGCCGGTGTGAGGGCAGCATCCGCGCGCTGAACTTGGCTCGATACGCTGGACCATGCAGCCGCAAGATGTCGGCCACCTCCAGCATGAGCAACTCACGATCACAGGTCGCTCATGAGTTGGTTGATGGCCGCGGCGCCGAGCTGTTCGGCTTTCACGGTCAGGTGCGTGTAGACGCTGGTGGTCGCGGGCGAACTGTGGCCCAACCACTCCTGGATCAAACGCAGGTTGAGGCCGGCTTCGAGCAGATGAGTGGCCCAGAAATGTCGCAGCGTGTGCACGGAAGCGCGTTTGTTGTTGCCGCTCGATTTCAACGCCGCGCGGAAGGCTTGCTGCACACTGCTCTTGGACATCGGCTCGGTGGCCTGCGCCAACTCGCTATGGTTGCGGCCTTCAGCGGGAAAGAGCAGCGTGGGATGGCGATGTGTCTGCCAATACTCCGCAGCAACTCGAGCGGGCGTTCCGGCAAGGGCACATAACGATCCTTGGCGCCTTTGCCGTGGCGGACGTGAATTATCATCCGCGCGCTGTCGATGTCGGAGACGCGCAGATTGGTGCCTTCCTGCAAACGCAAACCGCAGGAGTAAATGGTGGTGAGACAAACTCGGTAGCGCGGCAGTCTGAGGCGCGCGAGAATCTGGCGCACTTCGGCGACGCTGAGGATGACGGGCAGCTTCTGCTCGGGCGCCGGGCGCACGATGCCGAAGATGTTCCAGTTGCGATTGAGAGCCTGTTGGTACACAAACCGGATGCCACAGATGGCGATAGTCATGGTGGGGCGCGAGTACTGCTTGACGTTCATCAGGTAGAGGAAGTACTGGCGCAGCTCTTCCTCGGTGATCTGGTCGGGCGACTTGTGATAATGTTCGCTCAGTTGGCGCACGGCTCGGACGTACGCCTCCTGGGTGCGCTCCGAGGACCTCGGAGTTGCAGACACTCGATCATTCTCTTTCGTAGTTCAGTCATGGCTATACCTCCAAAGAAAAGTTGAACGGCCCTGCTTCCTGTCACAGAATCTCGGGCTGTTTACTGAAGTGTAGCGGGAATGGATTCGTGAGAGAGAATGATCGGGTTACTCAGCGCCGCCGCAGGAAAAACTCTTCCCTGCGCGCAGCGCTTAGTTCAACAAAGCCTTGCAGCTGAGGGCGCGATAGCATGTCTCTAAAGTACTTCTCTCCTTCAGCTTGAATGCTGGTAGCGCGCCGCAGCTGAGACTATATGGCAACCGTTCGCTTGGATACTTCCTCAATTTCCGATTGGGACTCGTTCCACCAAACTTGCCGTGAAGTATTTGGCTTCCCCGATTTCTATGGCATGAACATGAACGCTTGGATCGATTGTTTGACTTATCTCGACGAAGGCGACGGGATGTCGCGGTTTCACCTTGCGCCGGGCGAGACGCTGAACATCGAAGTACCCAATATCGAGTCGTTCAAATCGCGGCTACCTGAAATCTTTGATGCGCTCGTCGTGCGTAGCGCGGATGTGAATCAACGTTACTTGGAGCGCGGGAAATCGCCGTTGCTTTCGTTGGTCTTTCTCTAGCGCGCTTCTCTGGAACCGCGCCGTCGAATAAACCGTTGGACCGGCGTCAAGGGATGGCCTTCTATCTAAGGAGAAACCATGAAGGTTCATTATCTCGAAATCGTGACTAGAGAAGTCGACGCAGTCAGTTCCGCTTACGCCTCAGCGCTCAAGGTACAGTTCGGTGAGCCAGACGCTGGACTCGGTGGAGCGCGCACTGCTTCATTGGCAGGCGGTGGGCTCGTGGGTGTCCGTGCACCTTTACGCGACACTGAAGATCCGGTGGTGCGGCCTTACTGGCTTGTCGCCGACATTGAAGCGGCCCTTGCCGCAGCAGTTCAAGCAGGCGGCGAGATCGCCCATCCGCCCATGGAGATCCCAGGGCATGGCAAGTTTGCCATCTATCTTCAAGGCGGCAATGACCACGGTCTCTGGCAGTTGTAAGCGATTTCCGATCGTAGGACAGCGGCCTGACAATTCCTTCAAGCCGACGGCGCCTCGCGGCGCGGCTTAATTCAGACGTTAGGCGGCAACCTCATGGGGTAAATGCCTGAAGACAAGTAAAACGGAAAGGCCTTGTCATAATAACTATGGACAGTTCCGACCCCAAGAAACAATTCAAAACCCCTGTTAATATCCATCCGGAGAAGAGTAACGGAACAACCCGCCAACATTCAGATTCCGTGGACGTGGCAAGCTCGGAAGCATTCGGTTCTATAGCGTATGCCTACACTGTAGATTCGGATTCAGCTACTGCTAAGATTGGGTCCTTTGACAAATCTGAACTCTATGTTAGACAGCTTACCGCTTGCCGCAAGTTTAAGTTATTGGAGGTTCATAACGATGCATTTCTGATCGACTTTGAAAGGTTTATTTTATGAGAAAGCTCATTTGCATTATTATTGGGTCAATATCGGTCTGTTGCCTTCCTGGCAGCCATCGTTTTAGTAGAAGTAATGAGTTCAGTCAACCTCAGACATCCACAGAAGAACCAAGATTCACTCCACCTCCGGGTGAAGAAACAGCTGAGGTCAAGGGCCTCATCGATAAGGCGCAAGCGTCCCTTGCGGGCGGAAGAACCAGCCCGATCAATCTGCTTACTGATCCCGCATTCATGATGGCACATGAATGGCCCCGCTTTAGAAAACTGATTCGTCAGTATGCAAAGACAAATCAGATAACTATTGTCGTGCCAGAAGAACCTGGGGAGCCGTTAGTTGTGAGCGGGAATATTCGTAACAAACAGGGTGAGCCAATCAAAGATGCTCTGATCTATATCTATCAAACAAGCTCAAAGGGTTGGTATTCTGATAAAGCGCCGCACATCTCCGGGACGGCTGGTGATGAGAAATCCGCGCGACTATTCGGCTATCTGACGACAAATCAGAATGGTCAATACGAATTCCGTACAATCCGGCCGGTTGGTTACCCGCGCTCCAGTCTTCCGGCGCATATCCATATTGAAATAGAAGTTGCGGGCAAAGATCCCCGCAGATTCGTTTCAGAGATTTTATTTGCAGACGACCCGCGCCTGACAAAGGAGATGCGAGAGAGGGCTTTGCGAGAAGGGCTGTTTGTCTTTGAGGTAAAGCGAGACACTAATGGGGTACAGCATGTGAACGCAGATTTCCAAATATAACCTTACTTCCCGGCTGGGTAGTTGTCGTGAGGAGGAAGATACAGATGAGTAAATGGATGAGATTCAGTTTCGCGTTCGTGGTTATGGTCATCAGTTTGCCAGCGATGGCCCAGGGGCCGGGTGTTATCAAGCCCCAATTACTCCTGAGCGAGATCGTCCAGGGGATGCCGAAAGGCGAGAGGCAGGAGGTACGCGTCCTCAGGGCGAGCTTCCAACCGGGCGATAAGACGATGTTCCATACGCACCGCTTCCCGGTGACTGTCTTTGTTCTGGAAGGCGCATTCACATTAGAAATGGAAGGGCGCGACCCAATCACGATCAAAGTTGGTCAGGCGATGGTGATGCCGCCGCTCGTGAAAATGACGGGTTACAACCGCAGCAGCATAGAGCCGTTGCGGCTGGTGATCTTTTCTGTGAGTGATCCAGACACACCGTTCCTTGACCCGATACATTAGTCAATCAATAACTCCGCGTGGCGTGTGTGAAAGCCGCATCTAACAAGCGCTTGGAGCTGACGCCAGGAAGCATAGTTCGAGTAGTTTCTTTTAATGCCGTTCGTGTGCGCTGAACCGAGGCGTTCGCCCGTCTCTTTTTGTTATGGGAATCCGGATTACTCTGGTGTATTTGGGACTTCTTTTCAAAGGGACGAGGGACATTATATTCTTTTGTCATTTGGCGAACACAGTCAGATTCACAGTGCGCAAACAATGAGGGACCAAAGCGCGGATCCTCCCGCAAGTCCGCGCGTGGCGGCCTTGCGCAACCAATTACAGAAGGGCAATCGCTCCGCTGTTACTGAATTTTGGGAAGATGTTCGAAAGGCCGGCACTCCGCTCTTAGAACCGATTGCCGGCGATAGGAAGCAGGTTCTCGTTACTTTCCTTTGGCGTGAAGTGGGGGATACTCGGAACGTTGTCGTGTTTTTGCAAACAGGTGGACTGAACCCCGCCGATAATCAGATGACACGTTTGTCTGACAGCGACGTGTGGTATCGAAGTTATGTATTCCGTAAAGATGTTCGCTTCCTCTACACTCTCTCGCCGAATGATGATCTGACTCCGTTGAATTTACCTAACCTTGATTGGCGAAAGCGCTTTGCCAAGTCCAGACCGATCCGTTCAACCCGAAGCGTTATCCAGCGACTGCGGGCGCAAACGAGCGAAATGTTCAGTCGGTTGCAGAGTTACCTGAAGCGCCATCGCAACCTTGGGTGGGGCGAGTAGCAGGAGTGCCTGCCGGGAGAGTGGAGCGACAACAGATAAAGAGTAGCATCTTAAATAATGAAAGAAATCTCTGAGTATATCTCCCCGCTGATTATCGAGCCAAGCCCAAACCCCATCCATTGCTCATAATCTTTGACGGCCAATCATACTTAGACGTGGTACCGACAACTACGATACTTGATAATCTCATAGCCTCCGGCAAAATACCGCCAACTATCGCTGTCTTGATCGATAATCCGAGTCCGGCTGACCGTGAACGGGAATTACCATGCTACAGGCCATTTGCTGATTTCCTGGCAAAAGAATTACTTCGATGGGTTAGGGAAAGATATCGAGTAACAGATGACCCGACAAAAACAGTACTCGCTGGTTCCAGCTATGGCGGCCTGGCCGCGACTTGTGCGGCAATGCAGTATCCGAAAAACTTCGGCAACTTTCTGTCTCAATCGGCCTCTTACTGGTGGAAGCCGGAAGGTGCTTCTGAATATGAATGGGTCAAGCAACAGTTTTCCACTCGCCCAAAACTGCCTCTTAGAGCGTTCCTTTCCGTTGGCTTACTTGAGACACTGCCCAAGCCTGGAAACACCAACCAGTTAGAAGTCAACCGTCGTTTTCGTGACGCATTGAAAGCGAAGGGATATGAACTTAAATACATCGAATTTGACGGTGCGCATGAGTATATCAATTGGCAGGGCACACTGGCTGACGGCTTAATAACGCTACTGGGCAAGCAGGCACGTTGAAAGGGACATAGTCTTTTCTTGTTTGAGCCGCCGTGCGAAGACCTTCTTTAGAACGTGATTGATAACGGTTAAAGTTTGGATGTAATCGCTGTGAGAAGGAATTATCACTTCGCGGGATTACTTAATCGCCAGGCGGCAAGAGAAGACTGTAGCGTGTTAACACCGGTCATTGGTACCAGCCTGGACGGCTTTATGGCCCGAGCAAAGGGTATGCGCGGATAGTGAGTTGTAATCCGGGTGCGGCGCTCGGTATGATCCCCGGGCCACGCGAGCCGAGTGTGACTTCCGAACGCTGGTTACGACACGCCGGCGCGTGGCGCAAGTAAGTCAAAGCTTGCCTGGGAGTCTTACCTTTCAGGAGCGTTAGCGCGAGGATAATTTCCATCCCAATAAGATTGAAGGTCTCATATCTCGTGCTTCTGTTCCTATTCTCGAATGGACACGGGTCGGCTGAAAGAAAAACGCGCCGCCCGGTCACCTCAACCGCTGGGCGCAATTCTGTTGGCTAATAACGCTTTGCTTGCAATTGTTTTCGCTTCGATGTAAGTGTTTTCCGTTTTATCCCAAAGAACAGGCAAAGGAGACACTCCACAGAGTCAAATGAATGCGATGCGAATATTGGAGATAGCAATAGGCATCATCCTGTTAGGGGGAGCGGCGTGGACTACCGTGAGAACTTATAAAGGTCGCGGTACATCATCATGGCTCATACTCGCCTTCGCCATCTTTCTCGCAGCCCTGGGTTTGTTCTTTATCTTTGGCGCTTTCAGCGCAGCGTTGCGGGAGTTCAGGATAGGCGCAGATTGGATCAGGTGAAATCAGAAATGGGCGGCATGAGTGAGACCTCACGCAGGAGCATGAGTTGTCATTCTTAAAGATGTAGATTTAGCGTAGGGAGCGTAGTTTCAGTTGGGCTGCGCCTAACAACTCATCCAACCGGAGCGGGATCAGCTTGGCTGTCTTTCGCAATATTTTACGCAGTTCGCCAATTCTTCACGGCAGTTAATTCTTGGTTTATTAAACGCGATGCCCAGCAAATCGTTGGACGCGAGGGATGGTTCAACGCAACCGTAAGGCCGAGAGACGAGAGTCACTGCCGATATCGACGCCCAGTTTGCCCATCGGCTATAGGTCATCACTCGAACCCCAGGAGGAACAGCATGATCGTTGAAGCACAGGTAACCATCAACGGATCCAAGGAGGCGATCTGGGCCGCAATCACCAACATCGAAAACGCCGCGGAAACGCTCAGCGGGGTCGAGAACATCGAGGTTGTCGGAAAACCGGCGAACGGGCTCGTAGGACTGAAGTGGCGAGAAGCCCGGATGCTGTTCGGAAAACCGGCTACCGCAGAAAAGTGGATCACGGATGCGGTTGAGAACGAGTTCTACAAAACCAGAGCAGAGAGTGATGGATGGGTATTCTTATCCACCATGCGCATTTCAGGGAGCGGTGACTCCCTTACGTTGACCAGTTCTCATGATTCGATGCCTCAAAGTATCGTTGCAAAATTAATGTCGCTCCCCATGGGATTGTTCTTTAAGGGCGTGGCGAAAAAGGCCCTCCTGCAGGACCTGAATGACATAAAGTCCGCAGTTGAACAGGTATGAGCGATTGCGGCCTGATAAGGGCAAGCAGGCGACGCGCTTCACGCGCGGCTGAGGAGGAACGTGCGGCAGCTTCCGTCGCCATAAATTGAAGGCCCAAAGGAAAACTTACGATGGATTATCACGTTGTCACCAAAAGCGTCAGGGCTCAGCCGCTCGCCGCAGTACGGCGCCACGTGCGCATTGGGGAGGTGGGGAGAGCATGGGGCCCGGCGCTTGATCTTGTCTGGGAGTTTCTTCGCCGCCATGAAGGTCTGCGGACGGACGGTCATAATTGCTTCCTTTACCACCACCCTGCACATGGCGAAGCAGCGATGATCGTTGACTTCGGCGTGCAAGTCATTCGGCCCTTTCAGGACGAAGGCGAAGTAGTTTGCACAGAGACTCCTGCAGGCGAAGTTGTTATGACTACGCATATCGGTGGCTATGGCAAACTGGCAGCAGCACATGAAGCGATCAATTCGTGGCGCGCGGCGACCGGGCGCGCCGGCGGCGCGTGTTCGTGGGAAATCTATGGCGATTGGACCGATGACGAAGCAAAGCTTGAGACCCAGGTCGTCTATCTGTTGAGTTAAAGCCACGTTCTGTACATGTGCCGCCGAACAGATCCTGAACGCAGGCGGCGGGAAGTGCTTTCGCAAATTGCGTGGTGCGGCAAAAGGTTGCTTTTATTCGCGCCGCAAGAAGCAGAAGTACATTCAACTTAAGACGGCGTCAGATCTCAATCGCTCGGCTATCAAGCAACTTATGGAAGCTGCATACGCTGCCTGCAGCAGCGGAACGCGTAGGGACGAACGGCAATGAAGGAGCGGCAAGCGGCGGCGTTATCGCCGCAACTCAAACGAACTCCAACGGCGCTGCGGGGCGATTGGCATCGCCGGTGGGAACGGAACATTTGGGAGGGCACAATTTCCTGTGACGAACCATTTGTCACGCTTATTGTCGCACGTCGCGAGACGAAATTATTCTGGGCAAAGTCGCTTCCCAGCAAAGATAATTCAATCCGACTCCAACTCGATCTAATGCCAACGTCCAACACGGAATCGGTGTTTCAACTTCATTTTCTTGCTCCGACAGGTGCATTTATCCAGAACATCACGGCCAAATTTACCGACCGCGACTATCGACCAACGATCTCCACGCCAGCTGAATTTGAAACGGGTCTCGTTGTTCCGTTTGCAATGTTCAGCTCGCGGCTGGAGTTTTCGTTCGTATGCTTTGCGAAAACCGACGCCGTGGTTCGGCGACGTTATGTCTGGGGATTGAAGCCTCGGTTTTTAGATGGCATTGAGTCGCCGTGGCGTGAAATACTCACGCGCGGACGCAACGGAGAAACCGTTTTTCCGGCGGCGGCATAACAACTCCTCCGGACCGTAGCGCCTGACAACCGTGCTGTCACGCCGTCAAGGCTGTCGTGAGACGGCATCCTGCTGTCGTGCGCCAACGTCCAAAGAGGAAGTATAGGTGAAAATCTTGACCGTTAAGATGCTCGGTGCCGCGGAGGGTGCTTTGCCTCGCGCCGCCGCGTCAACTCAAAGGTTTGGTTGCTTAACCGGGAATGTCTCATGATACTGATTGTTCAACGCACAGGTCAGCGAAGGTACGCGATACAGGCGCAGCGCCCGCAGTTGCCTGACGTCGTGATGAACCCGGCTCCTGGCTACGACCCCGTAATGCCCCACGACCTGCTACACCTCGTGGTCGAAGCGCAGCTCAGCCTCAAGGGTGGGGTGTTCGGCCAACTTGCCGCAGGTGGCCACGCTGGGACATTCCATCCGATCCAGGAAAGCGGCGCCTCCGCGCGAGCGGGTGCCCGCCAGCGACATCGCCTGAACAGACGAGGGAAGAAGCTGATACATGAGGGGCGAGATGACTCAATGCAGTCTGAACGAGCGACATACATTTGCTGGTACGAGTGGCTCGCTCGATCGCCGTTAGCGGAGCGACGAAAGGCGGCCCGCGGCATGAGCGAGCAGGCAAATCACATCCGCGGAACCGCCCCGGCGAATGAGATGCGGGCCCTTAACGAAAAGAACATCGAGCTGATCTGCCGACACCTTGATGAATTGAGTTCGCACTGGTCTCGCCTGGCCGTCGGCGAGTCCATGGCTGTCCGCTGGCCGGACCTGGCTGTTTCGAGCAACGCGTCTGTCTTGTGACTTTGCGGTAAGCGCACTGCCAGCTTTGCCAGAAAAGTCCGCGTTGCGGACGGCTGAAAATAGTCCAGCGATTCATCGCTGGGAACCGATACCCCTGAGTCTCAGTCCGTGAAATGGTCGGCTGAAGAACCTCCGGTTATCCATTGTTTGACAGCCGTGCGTTTCACGGACTGAAACTCAGGTTGGACCTCCCACCCAGCAGTGAACCTGCTGGGCTACTTTCAATTGTTCGCTAACGCGGACAATGAGACAGCACTTTTCGGGCAAGGCTCGTACTCCGAACCCAGCATCGCAGGCGGGCGAGTCGTCGATGCTTGACTGTTTGCGCTTGAATGCGGAATAGATCTGAAACCCCATCGGCACCCAACAACTCGTTAAAGCGGACGCCACGGTAGCGCCTCCCTCAACTTGAAAGATAGAATCTAACTTGCGTGCCGGCGCGCCGGCCACCTGAATTCGATCGTTGGCTGCATCTTCGGACTTCCATGACAGAACCCATTGTTTACGATAAAGCGAAATACCATTACGATGGGGATTTCCCTGCTGACCTGGAACCCGAACAGGGATTTGTTCACGCTGGAATGTTTCTCGGATGGATCATCGATCATGATCTTTACAGTGATTGGTTTGGTCCCGAGATGCGTGGTTACATCAGCGCCTTCAAGAATCGCGAAATGACTGGGGCGAAAGTGTTTGAGGCATGTGATGGTGTTCTCGTTGACGATATGTTGACCGACGAAGGGAACGCGTTTGCGCGCGACTATTTTGACTTCGAGCGTGGCAAGTATCTTGCGGATTACTCGGAACTGCTTACCAGGGGCTTGCCCAGCATGTATCACGTTGCCGATACCTGGCCGAACTATGAGAAACTCAAGAGACGCATCGATCAAAGATATCGTGAATGGAAGGGTGAAACTCCAGGCGGTTGGCGTTCTCTCTTTCGGAAACGTCGCTAACTACCGGATGTAACCCAAAAAACTCATTGGACCAGAGCGGCTGTAGTGCATTTGGTAACCTGATTGGTCCCGCGCAGCTCGCGTGAGATGGTGCCGCCCGGTCAACCCGGACGTTCGTGCCGCGCCGTTGCACCGAATCGTTCGGCGTACGCACACGCAATTGCGCGGCAAAATATAGTATTCCAGTATCAGCGTATGGGTAAGGAGATAGTTGATGATTATGCGTGGACTGAAAATAGTTGCAGTTGCAATCCTGTTACAGATGCAAATCGGCGCCGGATACCTCTCCGCCCAAACAGGAAATATCACTCGTCAAGAAATTCTTCGCGGCTCAGTGACACCTGAACGTGAATGGTGGGACGTATTGCATTATCACCTGAAGGTGGA
This sequence comes from Pyrinomonadaceae bacterium, assembly GCA_036726305.1. Lineage (GTDB taxonomy): Bacteria > Acidobacteriota > Blastocatellia > Pyrinomonadales > Pyrinomonadaceae > JAOAPY01. The sequence continues at coordinate 14,486 of DAIMCP010000057.1, forward strand.
GTTCTTACCTGCTAGCAAAAGTTTGAAAGGGTCAAACATCATAACTTTCAAGGCGCTGAAAGCGGGAAATAGAATGCAAATTGACCTGCAGCCACCACTATCAATTACAAAGATTACTCATGGCCCATCGGAGCTTAAATTTGAGCGAGAGGAAAATGTCTACTGGTTAACTTTCGAGAAGGATATTCCCAAAGGGACAGAAGACAGAATCGAGGTATTTTACGAAGGCGTACCAGTAGAAAGTAAGAACCCGCCTTGGGTTGGCGGCATAACCTGGGGCAGAGATGATCTTGGGGAAAATTTCATTGTCACTACGTGCGAGGGGATTGGCGCAAGTATCTGGTGGCCGAATAAAGATCACGGCTATGACGAGCCTGATCGTGGGATGCAGATCAGTGTAACTGTGCCAGAGCAGCTGGTGGCCGTTTCGAACGGTCGCCTGAAAAAAACAGACCATGATGTTGCTGGCAAAACGAAAACCTTCCATTGGGAAGTCCTGAATCCGATCAATAACTATGGAGTCAACGTTAATATTGGCAATTATGTGAACTTCTCTGAAAAATATCACGGCAAGGGTGGTGTGCTGGATATTGACTATTGGGTTCTTGCGCACCAAAAAGAAGCTGCGATAAGACAATTCAAAGAAGTCCCGCGTATGTTGGAAGCCTTTGAACATTGGTTTGGGAAATACCCTTTTTATGAAGACAGCTACAAGCTTGTGGCGGTTTCATATCCGGGAATGGAGCATCAAAGTTCGGTTACTTATGGCAACTGGTACAGGAACGGTTATCGCCAAAGAGACGTGAGTGGCACTGGAATCGGTTTCAAATTCGATTTCATTATTGTTCACGAATCAGGACATGAATGGTTTGGCAATAACATTTCAATGAAGGATGCAGCTGATATGTGGATTCACGAGGGGTTTACGAATTATTCGGAAAGCCTCTTTGTTGAATACCACTTCGGCAAAAAAGAAGCGGAAGATTATGTTCTTGGAAGCCGCCACAATATCAAAAATGATCGCCCGATTATTGGCGTTTATGGGGCCAACAGAGAAGGATCGGGCGACATGTATTATAAAGGCGGAAACCTGCTGCACACGATTCGCCAGGTCATAAATGATGACGAAAAATGGCTCTCAATACTGCGAGGCCTTAATGCTGAATTCTGGCATCAGACAGTTTCGACCGAGCAGATTGAATCATACATGGCTAAGAGGGCTGGTGTTGATCTCAGTAAGGTATTTGACCAATACCTACGGACAACGAAAATCCCATTACTAAAATACCGCCTTAGTGGAAAGAGCCTGTCGTTCAAATATGAAAGAGTCGTGCAGGGATTCGCCATGCCGATTCGCGTACTTATCAATGGCAAAGAAGTTGTGATCACACCGAACGAGGTAAAACAGACTATCGAGTTCCCTCAGGAAATCAAGGCATTTGAGGTCAATCGCAATTTCTACATTGAGACCGAGAAACAGGATTTGTAATGTGACTGATTCGCCGATGTAGTCGCCGATAGTGGAACTATACGATGAGATCCGGCGGGAGTATGAACACGACGCCGGCGCCGCCATAGGAGTGGCGCGGCGCGAACGAATCAGCGGACTGGTCAGCGCAGGAATAGCGTATTCGGGAGTGTTTGGAAAAGCACAGCCCTAACAGCTATTGACTTACTTAGATCGTTGGGATAAAAATTCCTTCCTCAGTTTCTTTGAAACAGGTTAATAGAATTTTTCACCAATACGTCGTCCACATTGCCCTCGCATGCAGTTCCGGACGATGAGCTCCTTTGTCCGGCGTTTACGTGTAAGCCAATCGCATTCTCACGCAAGCGGAGACATAAATATGAAAATTGAAAACCCGGTTACGCGGCCTCTCAAGGCTTATGCATTCGATCCGAGCGCGGGCAAGCTCATCGGCAACGAGATGTCGATGGCCGTTCGCTTCCAGGAGCTTGATCCCGGACCAGTCGTGCGCGATCGCCGGGCTCCCGATGCAATCGCCATCGTCGACTATGACGGTGCGAATAAGAGGTACTATGCACCGGTCAACCTCGACGACAGGGGTATCTTGCTTCGTGGTGGGCTCGATCCGAGGGAGGCCGATCCATACTTTCATCAACAGATGGTCTACGCCGTCGTAACCGATACGATTCAGCATTTCGAGGAAGCCCTTGGACGTCGCATCCACTGGCGTCGCGGCCTTCGCGAGGGCGATCTCGAGGCGGCGCGCCGCGAGGACATTTATACTCTCAATATCTATCCTCACGCGTTCATCGGGCAGAACGCCTTCTACAGTCCAGGCACGCACGGCATTCTCTTTGGCTATTTCCGGGCCAGCGCGAAGAATGTCGGGCGAAACCTGCCGGGACAGACGGTCTTTACCTGCCTCTCGCACGATGTTGTGGTGCACGAGACTACGCACGCGATTGTGGACGGCATTCGCGCATTCTTCTCGGAGCAGACGAACCCGGACGTGCCGGCGTTCCACGAGGCGTTCGCCGATCTTGCCGCACTCTTCCAGCACTTCACTTACGCGGAAGCGCTGCTCGACACGATCGAGAGGACTGGTGGCAGGTTGTATCAGTACCAACTGAGGCCGGAGGCCGAAAGAACGGGTTACGATGACTACTCGAACGCGACCGCCGCAGAGAAGCAGGATCCATTGCTCAGCGCGCAGCTCAGTGCGCGCAATCCACTGATTGAACTGGCACAGCAGTTTGGCGAAGCTACCGGGAAGGATCGGGCCTTGCGATCCGCTCTCGGCACAAAGCCAAACTCGGACGACATAAAAAAGATCACCGAACCGCACGGTCGAGGCTCGATCCTTGTGGCCGCGGTGTTCGATGCGTACTTCGGGATCTACGTAAAGCGCACCGCCGACCTGTGGCGCATCTTTCGCGCCGGTGGTGGTAGTTCGAATCCCGTCGACATCCCGCGTTCGCTCGCCGCGCGGCTTTCTGAAGAAGCCAGTGGGCTGGCCAGGCGATTCTTTAAGATCTGCGTCCGGGCTCTCGACTACTGCGCACCGGTTGATATCACCTTCGGCTCGTATCTGCGCTCGATCGTAACGGCGGACTTCGATCTCTATCCTGACGACAAGATGGGCCTGCGCGATGCGATAATGCAATCGTTCCGGCTGCGTGGCATCGTGCCGGAGGGCGCCGAATTCTTTAGCGAGGGGGCTGTTCTCTGGCCGCGCGCACCGGAAAATCTTCCGCCGGTCGTGGGCCTCGATTTTGGGGATCCAAACGGCCTCACGAGGGAACAAAAGGACAAGGCGGGCGACCTCCTGCGGACCTATGTCACCAGAAACAGTAAGTTACTCGGCTTCTCGCCCGGCGTACCGGTAAATGTCCCTTCTTTCCACCCGGTGTTTCGCATCAATCCCGACGGCAGCCTGCGCACCGACATGGTGGTTGAAGCGGTGCAGACGGTCGAAAAGTACTTCAACGAAGCCGCGCCGAAGTTCGGCAAGGTCCCTTTTCGAGGAGGCGCCACACTAATCATCCGCAAGCCTGTGGCCAGTGAGCCGGGCGCGGACAAGAACGAGGCGCCGATCCGTTACGTAATCTCAAAGAACCTCACACCCGAACGTGAGAAACGTCAGCGGCGCTTTGGCGAACACCTCGGCCTTGCGGGCACGAGCGACCGGAGCCGCTTCCAGGTCAACTTTTCTTTGCTGCACGGAGGCATCTGACATGGCGAAAAAGATCAAGGCTAAAAAGGGCGAGTTGCGCATTCGCATGTACCGCGTCGGCTTTGGCGATTTCTTTCTCATGACCGTGCCGACCGCAGACGGGCCACAGCACATCCTGATCGACTGCGGGGTCACGCCGGGCAAGACAAAGAAGGGTGACATCGGGACGATCAAGGCTGCCGTCGCTCACATGGCCGAGGAGACAAAGAAGGATCTGGCATTGATCATCGTAACCCACCGGCATCAGGACCACATCATCGGCTTCAGCCGCGCGGCTGAGGTCTTCAACGACTTCAAAGTCGGCGCAGTGTGGATGTCGTTTTGGGAGACGGAGTACGACCCGAACGAAAAGAAGGAGAAGAAAAAGTCGCTGGCGAGCGAATTCCAGGAGGAGTTGACGGCGCTCGCTCTAAGCATGCAGAGCCGTCTGGCGCTGGCGGGCAAAGACGACCCCGCCACGGACGAAATCCTGGCCATGCTGCAAAACGCAACCGGCGTCGACCACGCCGACTTCGCCGCGACAGGCAGCGCCGCATCCGCCAAGAAGCCCGGCAAAGGCGGCGGCACCAACGCAGCTTCACTGACGTTTCTGAAAACCGGACTGGGCGTCGAGCCAGAGTATTACGCGCATGGTGACAAACCGAAGTTGCCCAAGGTCCTGAAGGATGCCGGTCTTACGGCCCAGATTCTGGGCCCACCGCCAACGGACGCGGCCGATTTTATGAAGCTCATGGACCTAAAAAAAGGCGTTGGGCAGTACCTGGGCGAAGCCGAGGATGGCGACGGCATCATTTTCGATCCTTTTGGCAAATCGTGGCATGCGAATGCAGCCGACTATCCACCTTCGGCGTTCCGCGAATTCGCCCGCGAATCCAGGAAATCGAATAGCTTCGCCATGGAGGCTGCGGTCCAGGCGGCACAGCCAGGTCTGCTCTTCACGGCTGCGAAGAAACTCGATGACTTTCTCAACAATCAGAGTCTCGTTGTGCTTTTCACGTTTGGCGGCAAGAAGCTCCTGTTCGCCGGAGACGCGCAGGGCGGCAATTGGGAGTACTGGATGTTCGGCGGCACGCCTGAGAAAGCTCCGTCTGCGGATAACATAGACAAGGACAGCGCTTCGATCCTGAGCCATCTGGACTTCTACAAGGTCGGGCACCACGGCAGCACAAATGCAACACCGATAAGCGCGGTAGAAACGATGGGCGGAGACTTCGCATCCATGTGTTCAACGCAGGAGGACAGCTTCGGGAGCGTGGCGAACGACAGTGAGGTACCAAGAATCCCGCTGCTCGAGGCCCTTGCGAAAAAGAGCAAGATCGTGCGCAGCGATCAACTGGCGGTTACCCAGCCCGGCAGCAAAGTTCCGGCCACAAAGGACTCCCCGAAAAGACTGCCAAAGCCCAAGCGCGGCCGCTTTGAGAAAGGGCCAATCTACATCGATTACTTTCCGTGAGGGATAATCAGGGTTCCGACTTTAGTCGGGTTTCTACCAGCGACTAGCCAAGCGGCGAGCATGTTTCGTAACTTCAAAGATGCGGCGAGGGTTGAATGACCTTGCGGCGGCTGGTCAGCTCTGACGTTGGATCGCTTTTCGTAGTTCATGATTTAATTCATGAGTAAGTATTGGAAAGACTGGATCAGTGAGCGTTTCGGTGACCGCCCCGCACTGCCACGTGAAGTGGCTACGCGCGCCTTTTGGGCTGATCTGCCCAGGGAAAAGCTCGAAGAGTTTTTTCAGTTCATGGAAGTTGAATACAGCCTCGATGCTGGCTTGCTGCGGCCTGAAGACCTGCTTCAGCGATTGACGGCGCCAATCAAGACCAGGAATCCGTTGCGCTGGTTCATAGTGGAGTCCCGGATTGAAGATGCTGCTTCAGAGTTGAATTATGAGATTTGGAAGCGCGCGCAAACAGCTCGACTCATCGATTGTCTGCCGCTTTTCACGGTGGGTGAGTACGTGCGAGTGTGGTGCGGCAAAAGCCCGTAGGAGCAGGACTCCATCGGATCGCTCGATCAATCCCACAAAACCTTGCAAGCTGACGGCTCCACAGCGTTTTTCCCAGGTAATCCGTTTACTTTAGCTTGAGTGCCGATCGCGCCCCCTGGCTGAAGGCCAGGCTTGGGCCGCCCTGGCGGGACAAGCTTTTATGAACACTGCGATATCTGCGTTGCTTTTTCTGCTGGCAATTTTTGGCCCTGGCTCTGCTCAAACCAAATCGCCGTCATCCTGCCGTCGATACGATGATCATTCCATGATAACGACGGTAATAGGGGGTATAGCTTACTTCGTAGAGGTCTGCACAGTGCCAAATCCAGAAGAGAGACCTGCTTTAAGCGTGGTCTTTAGCTCAGTGCCCGATCGCAAAGACGCGATGCGAATCTACAGCAATCTCAACGGCAAGCCTCTAAATCTTGACGGCATCTATGTCGAACGTAATGGTCAGAAGCAATTTATCTTGCACCCCAACGCAATCGAATGGGCCAGCGGAACCAGGACGCAACTGGATGCAATGGACGCAAAGAAAATGAAGAAAATAGTCGAAGTGCTGGAAGCGGCATTTCAACTCTTAAAGATGGCTGCGCAGAATCAACGTGTTTCCAGCACTAACGATCAGGAGCGTAGTTATAGAAATGCTGTCATCAATTTCATGGTGACTTAAAGCTCGCCCGCAATTACTGAACTGGTTCTGCCCGCACTGCGGCGCAAAGGTCGAGCAGGCTCCACGCGACATGCTCGGCTGATGCCTAACCCATCGCTCGAGCCGGCGCGCTGCCCGAACGCCTGGCTTAGATCGATCGTTAGGCGGCTCAAGTTAACGACGGAGGCACAAAACCGATCATGTGGATCTGGATTTTATTCATAGCGTTTGTACTTCTGATGCTGGCGCTTGACCTTGGCGTGTTTCACCGCAAAGCCCACGTCGTCAGCATCAGAGAGGCCCTCGTCTGGTCGGCCGTGTGGCTGTCCATGGGGTTGTCGTTCTCCGTCTTCGTCTACTTCGCCTACAACGGCCACTGGTTCGGTCTGGGCACCGCGGTGGACGCGGTCGATGGGTTGACTAACAGCGGTGCAGCGGCAGTGGAGAAGTATTTAACCGGCTACGTTGTCGAGAAGTCGCTCAGCGTGGACAACATCTTCGTGATCGCGATGACCTTCAGTTTCTTCGCAGTGCCGCCGCTTTACCAGCACCGCGTGCTGTTCTGGGGCATCCTCGGCGCCCTCCTCATGCGCGGTGTGATGATCGGTGTCGGGGCACAATTGATCGCGCAGTTCCACTGGGTGTTGTACCTCTTCGCCGCGTTCTTGATCCTGACCGCGATCAAGATGCTCTTCCTCAAGTCGGATCACAGCGATCCGAACAAGAATGTCGTCGTCCGGCTCACGCGGCGCATGTTTCCGGTAACCACCAGGTTCCACGGCGAGCACTTCGTCGTTCGTGCCGGTGCACCTGCATCATATGAGAGCGAGGTCCCCGGCGCGCCCAGGGTCCCGGATGCGGTCGTGGATCTGGCGCGGCCGGGAAGCCTGCTTCTCACGCCTTTGGCGCTCGCGCTCGTCATGGTCGAGACGACGGATCTGATTTTTGCCGTCGACTCGATCCCTGCGATCTTTGCCATCACAAGCGATCCGTTCCTGGTTTTCACCAGCAACGTGTTTGCGATTCTCGGCCTGCGGTCGCTCTACTTCGCACTGGCCGGCATGGTAACGAAGTTCCGCTACCTCAAGGTCTCGCTCGCGCTGGTGCTGCTGGTAGTGGGTGTGAAAATGTTGCTTGCCGAATGGCTGAAGCTCGCCCTCGGCAAGCACTTCAACCTGTACCTGTTGACAGTGATCCTCTTGATCCTGGCGGCAGGCGTGGCAGCATCCATGTTTGCGGAGCGTCGCCGACTGAGCCGACTAACAAGACGATGAAGCTTTTGAGGACATGTCATGGGGAAATGCCTGAAATGCTCGGAAGAGATTGATGATGGATCGGAAATTTGTAGCGGCCGCAATCGACGCGGTATTTTGCCAAACGGCGCTTCATTCCTCAATGGCAAAGGGCAAAGGGCAAAAGAATTGGCGCCGCTTCGGCAGGTCAGACCGTTAAGGCGCCTGGAATAGGAGGATTCTCATGGCAACCAACATCAGGCCTGGTGTGGTCATCTTTAGCGGAAACCACAAACGCCTGGCAAAGTTCTACGAGGCTATGACCGGCTTACCGGTATGCTTTACCGATGACGGCCTTACGGTCCTGGGATCAGACACGTTTGAGCTCGTGATCCACGCCCTTTCGGCAGAGCCTCCGGTGAGCGAGTCTCCAGTCGCTCGTGAAGACAGTTACATGAAGCCGTTCTTCCCGGTGACCAATCTATCTGAGGCCCGGGAACGAGCCGCTGCGCTGGGTGGCCAGCTGCAGCCCCAGGACAAGGAGTGGACTGCGCGCGGTTTCCGAGCCTGTGAGGCAGTCGATCCCGATGGCAATGTCATCCAGTTCCGGGAGGACGTGCCCTGAAAATTCGACCAGATATTGCAGCGGACTCGGTTGAAGCTCGTGCGAGTTGTGGGAGTGCCAGCTGCAGGATGCGGAATCAAATGACTTTGCCTTAAGAATTGCCGAACAGGAGAAAGAGAAATGAAAAAACTAATTATAATCATGATGATTGCCATTGCCGCAGCTTCTGTTGCTTTCGGTCAAAGGAAGCTAGCGAGAGACTCAAAGGTTGAGGCGAAAATTATCGCGTTGGAGAAAGCAGGCTGGGAAGCTTGGAAGAATAAAGACAGTTCATGGACCCGAGATAATGTTACGGAGGAATTTTTGCTGGTCAATTCCGACGGCGTGTCCAATAAAACGCAGGTCCTTAAATCCACCGCGGCCGATTGCGAAGTCAAAAGTTATTCGCTGGACAATTTCAAGTTCGTCACGCTCGATAAAGACTCGGTTCTTATGACCTACACGGCCATGCAGGACGGCGTCTGCAGCGGGAAGACAATTCCAGCGCGTGTTCGCGCAACGGTAGTTTATGTAAAGCGCGCCGGCAAATGGCTTGAGGCTTTGTACATGGAAACGCCAGTTCAATAGCCCTTATATCTAACGACGGGCTGCCCACGCCAGCCTGGCAGCTGCCGGCGCGATAGCACGGGTCTCAAGTAAGCTCGTCCTTTCAGCTTGGTATTGGTAATCGCGCCCATGAATGCCGCAACACTTTCCCGCTGGTTACGTCGCTCCGGGACTCTCCCAGAGGGGCCGTTACCAGTGTGCAGGTCGAACTCGAGACGGAAACATCCATCTCGAAACTGGCGTTCTTTAAGCGTCACGTACTCGCCAGAAGCACTGGCCGATTTGCCCCGCCGTCTGGTTGTTAAGACGCCTCTCGCCTCGTCCACCGTTGGTGACGTAAGCAACAGCGAGTTGCAGTTCTACCGCCAACTCGCGGGGGTCTTAGGAAGGCCCCTGTTGGTTCGCTCGTTAGCTATAAGATATTTGGTGGCAAACATATCTTGGGCCATAATGGCGGGATGCCAGGCATTGCTGCCAATTTCGAGATGTACCCGGAACAGGGATACACCGCAATTATCCTGGCGAACTACGACCCGCCGGCCATGATGCCGATCATTATGAAAATCCGCGAGCTGATTCCGAGCGCGACACCATCGCCTTGAGTTTACTTTAATCAGGAGGTACGCATGATAGTCGAGAGAATATCCAGTCCGGACGTTCCTCAATCCATGGGGCCGTATGCGCAAGCCACCCGCGCTGGCCAGTTCGTATTTTGTGCTGGTCAAGGTGGCGTCGACCCAAAAACGGGCAAGCTCGTCGAGGGTGGCATTCGCGGACAAACGCGTCAGGCAATTCGTAATCTCCAGGCTATCTTAGAGGCAGCGGGAAGTGACCTTTCCCATGTGGTGATGGTTACCGTAATGCTACACGACTGGATATACTTCGAAGAAATGAACGAGGTCTTTGAAGAGTTCTTTGGCCAGAAACCACCGGCGAGGTCAACCATTAGAGGCGAGCGTTGGCCCGAGGGCTCACTAGTGGCAATGAACGCCATTGCGGTAACAAAGATCGATTGACAATCAATTGAAGACCATCACGATAGATTAGTTGCTCGCCGAACAACCAACGTTTCTATTGTTCTTCGCAATCCTTAAGTTGGCCGCCATGAAGCTACTCGTATATCTGGGATTCCTGATGCTGGGAATTTTGTCTTTACGAGGTGTGCGTTGGGCCTACGTTACGTTCGTCTTCCTGGGCTTACTCTATTTTCCCGCAAGTGTGGGCTTCCGACTAAATCCACAGCCCTGCGAACTCATCCCCAACATTCCACTGGCGATCTATTCGTTGACCAACTATGCGCATATTGTGCTGTTCGTTTTATTCTTTCTAATGACCAGCGCACAATTTCGGATGTCGCAGTGGTCGGGGTATGCGTGGGCTGCCCTGGCTTGTATTGCAATGGGGATACTGGTGGAAGTAGCGCAGGGCATCAGCGGGAAAGGACACTGCCGCCTGCGAGATCTAATTCCTGACACCGCTGGGGTTGTGCTAGCGTCAGGCCTTGTCTTTCTCTGGAATAAAATGCGCAGAAAGCCGCAAGCACCTTAGACCGCAGCCAGCCGCAAATGCTGTTTCTCATCAGAAATGAAATCCTCACCATGGATTCAAAAGCTTGCCTTTATCAGTTTGACTATGCAGTTTTGACGCTATGAGGATATTGTATTCGTCGCGGAAGGGCACGATGGTCTCCCAGCAACAGGCCGCGAAATGGGCAATTAAGAATCTGCCGGAAGAGTGGCACCGAATCATCGTCCGAGCATCAGCAGGAGAAGACGCCGAGCAACGGCCGGGCATTGCCCTCTCTCGCATTAAGCAATTTGTCGCGTTCGCTGACGCCCAACTGCATGCCACACCTGGGGGATCCGATAGGAGAATAAGACCACTGTCTTCGCACGATTGGTAGTCGTCCCGATGAGAGAGGCGCATAACAAATCGGTTAGACGCGAGCGGCGGCAGCGCTTCTTGCAATTAGCTTGGCACGGCGGCGGGTGCTTTGATTCGCGCCGCGTCAGCTCAAAACTCCAGCCCGTCCAGAGAGCAATCGTTCCGAGGACCAACACAATCAGGAGGATAACGATGAAGTACGTGATCAGCTGGTTCGAACGGCCGCAGGGGTCGGCCATGGAGTACGAGAATGCTCAGAAGCGAATCCTTGAGGTATTCGGTCAATGGAAGGCGCCAGACAATTTCAAGATTGAGTTCTTCGTGGTGCGAGTTGGGGAGTGGGGTGGGCACATGCTGGTGGACTGTGACGATCCGCTGACCATTCACAAAGTTTGTTCAATGCTTCCGGCTTTTGTATTCGAGGTGCATCCCGTCATTACGGTCGAGGAAGCCGTACGCGGCGAACTCGAGGTAATTGCCTGGCGAGATGGACTGAAACAGAAGTGACCGTCGCCTTCAGCTTCGGCCAGACCACGGGCTGGCAAATCGATTGACCGGAGCGGCGGTAGCGTACGAGCCAGGGGCAAAGGGTAAGCGCAAATAGCAAGGTCTTGCGCCGCCGCGTCACCGTTTGGTAGAAACACTGGCGCTGTGGGCAATTTTGAAAGGTTGGTTATCAATGAAAATGCGTATCCGCATCGCAGTGCAGTTGATCGTGCTTTCGCTGACTGCGGCGAGCGTCGCCTTCGCCCAACACGGCGATATGCACGGAGATAAACTCGGCAAGGTCGAGTTTTCGAACTCGTGCAGCCCGGCCGTGCAAGACAAGTTCCTGCGCGGAGTGGCGTCGCTGCACTCTTTCTACTACTCCGCGGCGCAGAAGGCCTTCGAGGAGGTGGCCGCGGAGGACGACTCCTGCACGATCGCCGCGTGGGGCTACGCCTCCATTCTGATGCTGAACCCGCTCCAGGGAATCGGTACCTCACCTAAGAACGCACAACTGGCGCAGGAAGCGATTGACAAGGGCCGCAAGGTCGGCGCGAAGACTCCGCGCGAGCGCGATTACCTCGAGGCGGTCGCCGCATACTACGAGAACTTTGCGAAGCGCAGTGAACGCGAGCGCCAGCTTAGTCGAGCGAAGGCCTATGAGGCGCTCGCAGCGAAATATCCGGACGACGACGAGGCTCAGATCTTCTATGCCCTCTACCTCGCCGCGACGCAGACCGCATCCGACCAGACGTACTCCGCGTACCTTAAGGCGGCCGGCATCCTTGAGAAGCAATTCGCCAAGCACCCCGACCACCCGGGCGTCGCGCACTATCTCATCCATTGCTACGACGCGCCGCCGATCGCGCAGCAGGGCCTGCCCGCGGCGCGTCGCTACGCCGACATCGCGCCCGACGCACCACACGCGCTGCACATGCCCTCGCATATCTTCACCCGCGTCGGCGCGTGGACCGACTCTGTAGCGACCAATCGCCGTTCGGCCACAGTCGCGGAAAAGAGCAACGAATCCGACGAAGCGCTGCACGCGATGGACTACATGACCTACGCCTACCTGCAGCTCGCCCGCGACAGCGACGCGCGCAAGATCCTGGACGAAGCGCGCGGGCTGACCGGGCTCGATCCCGCCCGCGCTACCGGGGCGTACGCGCTCGCGGCAATGCCGGCCCGCTACGTCGTCGAGCGCAGCGCCTGGAGCGAGGCGGCGAAGCTCCAGCCGACGCCAACGAAGTATCCTTTTATCGAGGCGATGACGCATTTTGCGCGCGCGCTCGGCGCTGCCCGGAGCGGGGATACTGCCGCGGCGCAGAAGGACGTCGCCGAGATCGTAGTACTGCGCGACGAGCTCAGGGCGGCAAACAAGACGGGGAACAACGGGTACTGGGCGAACGAAGTCGAGGTGATGCGCCTTGAGTCGGTCGCCTGGGTCGCGCTGGCGCAGCAGAAGAGCAGCGACGCCCTCGCACTCATGCGCCAGGCCGCCGACATCGAGGACAAGAGCGAGAAGAACATCGTCATGCCGGCGCGTCTGCTACCCGCGCGCGAGTTGCTCGGCGACATGCTGATGGAACTGAAGCGATCTGGCGACGCGCTGAGAGAGTACGAGGCCTCGCAGCTGCGTGAACCGAACCGCTATCGCGGGCTCTACGGCGCAGGGCAGGCAGCGGCGCAGTCCGGCAATCGTGACAAGGCGCGGTACTACTTTTCCAGGCTGATTGAACTGGCCGGCTCCGGCGACCTCCGCCCCGAAACGCAGAAGGCGCGCCGGTATCTCGCGAGTAATTGACCTCGCAAAGGCATGGCGAGAGTGTTTCGCAAATTGATTGATGAGCCGAAGGCTTTTTTGATTCGCGCCGCCCGCAACCCTCGGTGGTTTGGCAGAGGGCTTCAAGGGTAGCGATTATCGACAACTGGTCGGTTCCTCAGCTACTTCCCGCGTCAACTCTGTCGTCGGGCGGCTACGCTGTCTCAGTAGAGAGCTGCTATGGAGTCATATGGAACAAGGACGAATTACTGCCATCTTTCGTTACCCGGTGAAGTCAATGGCCGGTGAATTACTGGATGTTGCGAGGCTGGGTTGGCATGGCCTTGAGGGTGATCGCAGGTTGGCTTTTCGGCGACTCGCTGACCAAAGCGCGTTCCCATGGCTGAGTGCCAGCAAATTGCCGGAATTGCTCCTCTATAAAGCATTCGGGCTCGACGGCAACACGAACAGTAAGAATGGCGAGCTAGTTCCGACGCACGTTCGTACGCCTGATGGAAAGGAGTACGAGCTCCGCAGCGATGAACTGCGAGAGGAAATTTCGCGCCGTCATGGCAGTGAGGTCGAATTGATGAATCTCAAGCAGGGCATCTTCGACGAAGCCGCGATTTCGGTAATCAGCCTCAGCACAGTGCGTGGCGTCGAGCGCGAATTAGGCCGAGAAGTTGATCTACGCAGATTTCGACCGAACATTGTGATCGAAACTGGTAACGCTGAGCCGTTTGCGGAAGACAATTGGGTGGGCCGGACATTGATGTTTGGCGCGGGGAACGGCGCGTCAGCCGTCAGGGTTACGATGAGGGACGAGCGATGCGTCATGGTTAATTTTGACCCGGATACAGCCGAGCGAGATTCTGAAGTGATGAAGACTGTTGTTCGTATGAACGAGAATTACGCCGGCGTCTACGGCACGGTGGTCAGGGCGGGCGAGCTTCGTGTCGGTCAAGTCGTGACCCTGGGAGAATAGGAGACACTGCAGCGCTTCAGCGCGCTGCACACGCACGCCGTCCTACACTTCTTGCATAAGGGCGCGTGATAGCGCTTTTCTCAACCAGCTTTGCTTCGTTCGCTGTCTCAGCATGAGGAACGCCAGCTAACCTAAATGCTGCGCCTGATCGGCGACCTCCGTTTCAGGAAGAACAATGAACGCAGTGTTAAGATTTTTCGTATCTTTCCGCAGTAGCTAATGACGGGGATGCCTATGTTCTGTCCGCAATGCGGTGTTGTTCAAAGCGACGATCTGAGATTCTGTAAATCGTGCGGAGCGAATCTAGGTGCCGTACGTCAGGTGGTTGCCACGCGCGAAACAGGGGAGCCTTTCGATTGGGGCAGGACCTGGGTCGCGGAGATGTTCATGTCCGCCACCGAGAAAAAAAGACGCAAAGAGGGGATGGAGCGTCAGCGCGGCATTACGCCGGAGATGAAGCGCTACACGGAAATCAAGGCCGGTGTAATCACCGGTTGCGTCGGCACCGGGTTAGCGATCCTTCTCTATGTTTTGATGGAGGGCATTATCAGGAGCGGCAACGTCACGCAAGGCGCGGCGGAGATCCTCAGCCGTCTCTGGGTGGTGGGGGTGATTCCGCTATTTGTTGGGATAGCGCTCGTCATCAATGGCCTCTTAGTAAGCAAAAAGCTGGTTGAGATTGGCAGGCAAGAAAGAAGGACGGGGCCATGGGAAGCGGAGCCAAGGTCTGAGCAAAATGCCCTACCGGAGGCTGGACCAACGGCATTCATGCCGGCCGGCTTTAGCGTCACTGAAGACGCGACCAGGCACTTGAGTCAAACACCCCAGAGACGAGAAGCAGCGGACAAGACATGATGAAGACATTGAATGGCTATTATTTACGCTGAAACCCATCAGGAATGGCCGCTCATAGGTCCAATCGAATTCGCGCCCCGGTCAATTGCTATTTAGTGCCTAAGCAAATGAAAACTCTCCATATTTTTGCAATTGCTTTTCTCCTGTTGGCCGCTCCCGCAGCCATGGCCCGACCTTCCAGGGTTAAAGATGCCAATCGAAGCTGGCCAACCTTTTGGCGTCAGATTACGACGGCCATAAACAAGAAAGATCGCATAGCCGTACGAAAAATGATGCCCAATGATTTCTTTGATGGTGGCGGTGGCTTAACACCCGATGAGTGGTTGAAATTCATCGATGAAAATGAGCGGGCCGGCTCGTGGCGGAACCTGCGGAAATCTTTTGCCGGGGGAGCGATAGTGAACAGAGAATGGAGCGCTAAAGGCGTACCCACCGGAGTTACCAGGGACAACGCGTATTACTTTGAATTCCGTAAAGATAGGAAGTGGTATTTTGCAGGAGTAGTTGGTGACTAATGCCCGCGACGCGCAACACCTCCGGCAGCAAAACACTTCGCCTGCCACGAGCGGCGATTGCCTGCGGACTTTGTTACCGCAAATTTTGATTGCTGACCCCTGGTTGACAAACCGACGCAACAGGACTAACTTGCGCGTGCTGTAGCATCCCACAATACTCAAGTTTTCCAAAATAGAAGGAGATCCGATGTCCATACAAGTAATCCTTACTCAAGCTGGACCGCTGCCCATAACTACCAGTTTCTCGGCGCCGGGCGACGAGCCCATGTATCTGGAAGTCAATGGCTCAGTCTGGTCCCAAGCAACCGATGAATTACTCGGAATCGTCATCGCGCTTGATGGCAACGTTATCGGCGAGGCGCAAATTTTCTCAAACGGAAACACAACGCACCGGGCGGTGGTCCCGGCCTATGTTCCGGTGCAGCTCAGCGAGGGACAGCATACGCTCACGCTGTCGGCCGCGAACAATACGGTTTCTGATTACAACGATCTCTTCACCGCTGTGCTTCACTATTAAGGCGTTGCGCTGCGAATTGCCTGGGAACGACTTGGGCAACTGCGCGGCACCATCGGGCAAGCGAGCCCCGGCCAAGATGTCGTAGTCTCGTGGCACAAACTGAACTGGAACTGCCGTCGTCGTTTCTCATGGAAAGGATCTGGTCTTGCCGCAGGCTCATTCGAATTAACCGCGGTACCTGAAACTCGACCGTTGGTTGGCATCACATTTCCAGGTGATATATGTCGGACTACGGTAACGGATGCGCCGAATTCTACGACGACCTCTACGGGCCTCCAAACCCCAACGCCGTTCGAGTGCTGGGGCGGCTTGCGGCAGGTGGTTCGGCCCTCGAACTCGGTATTGGCACGGGCCGAACCGCCCTCGCGTTGCGCAGGTACTGCTCTCAACTGGCCGGCATAGAGTCCTCGCCGGCGATGCTCGCCCGGTTCGCGTTGAAAAGCGGCGCAGATGAGGTTCGCGTTATCGAAGGGGACTTCTCACGCGTTCGTCTGGCGGAGCGCTTCGACCTGATCTTCGTGCTGGTAAATACTCTCTTCCTGCTCGAGACCCGAGCCAGCCAGTCTCGCTGTCTGTCCAATGTCAGAGAAATGCTCAGCGAGGCGGGAGTGTTTGTAGTCGAGGCCTATGATCCAGATCCGGGTCTGGCCGACGATGCGGACGACGAACGGGTGGTGACCTACAAGCATGAAGTGCGCACGGCGCCAGGGATGCGGCAATACGAGGCCCGACTCTTATACCAAAGCGTGGACGAACTCGATGTCCTGGCACAGGCGGCTGGACTGGAGCTGCGAACACGTTGGGCTGACTGGGGAGGCGCGCCCGATACTGCAAACGCCGGAATGCACGTCTCTGTATACGGCCATCGCCGCGAGGCGCCACTAAACTAGACGCGAACGCGGGGCCGGCAAGAGAGGCTGTAGACAGGTGGATTCGCAAGCGCCAGCCCACTCGACCTGATCTTTAGGCGCCGTTCCTCGATGGAGCTGAGTCGTGACGTTGAGGTACAAGAAGAGGTACTGGCGTCTGATCAAACTCGTGGCGGGGCTTGGCTTGTTTTCATCGCTGTGCGGGTTTGTGGTTCTCTATTTCTGGGACTACGGATTTGCATTCCCACCCCTTACAATGGGTTTGCTAAGAGCGCCAATAGGAGACGCTTTGGCGAACGGAATGCTGTACGGCGGTGTCTTCACAGCGTTTCCGGTCTGGCTAGCGAGCGAAACCTTTGGGAAACCTAAAACACTATCCAGTCAGGCATCATCCAAATCCTTTCGCGGCGCCTAACAAAGGACGAGAAACTGGCGAAAGGATAAGTGCATGAGTAGCAAGACAGATGGGATTATCAACAGCCTTGCCGCATTACTCGTACTTTTCACGGCGATGCTCGACCCGCGCATCTCGGTTGGCCTGGCGGTCGCTTTCTTGCTGATCTTGGCGATCTATAAGTTTGGGCGGAAGGGCGAGCCATAAAGCCCGATCAGCCGCACATTCGCCAGGGTGACAGAAACAGTGTTGCGAGGCGTCGCGTGCCCGCTGCCGAGGCTGAGGCGCGGGCCGCTGAATTGAGACCTGGCGTTGCGTCCCTTCTTATTATTTTTAGCATTATGCCAACCCGGGCAGCATGCTGCGTCGATGGTTTAGGGAACTTAGGTTAATACGGAGGAAGTGTCATGGCTAAGAAGATAATTGCAGTAGTGGGCGCAACCGGAGCACAGGGCGGCGGGTTGGTTCGCGCTATCCAGGGCGATCCCGATGGCGGCTTCATCGCTCGCGCACTAACGAGAAACGTTAGCTCGGACAAGGCGAAAGAGCTGGCCCAGCAGGGCGCTGAAGTCGTCACCGCCGACGTCGATGATGTCGAGAGTCTGAAGAGAGCGTTCGAGGGCGCTTATGGGGCGTACTGCGTCACATTTTTTTGGGACCATTTCTCCCCCGAGCGGGAGATGGCTCAGGCCAAAGCAATGGCTGAGGCGGCCCGGCACGCAGGTTTGCAACACGTTATTTGGTCGACACTCGAAGATACACGCCAGTGGGTCCCGCTGAGCGACGATCGAATGCCAACACTCATGGGCAAGTACAAGGTGCCGCACTTCGATGCCAAAGGCGAGGCCAACCACTTTTTTACTGATCTGGACCTGCTCACGACGTTTCTCCTGACTTCCTTCTACTGGGAAAACTTCCTCCACTTTGGCATGGGACCTAAGAAAGGGCCTGACGGCGAGCTGGCGATTACGCTGCCAATGGGAGAAAAGAAACTACCGGGCATCGCCACCGAGGACATCGGCAAGTGTGCCTACGGCATTTTCCAAAGAGGTCAGGAGTTGATCGGCAAGACTGTCGGCATCGCCGGTGAACATTTAACAGGAGCGCAGATGGCCGCCTCGCTGGGCAAGGCAATTGGGCAGCAGGTGCGCTACCACGACGTGCCCCCCGAAGTGTATCGCAGCTTCGGTTTTCCAGGCGCCGAGGACCTTGGCAACATGTTCCAGTTCAAGCGCGATTTTGAAGCGGACTTCTGCGGCGCGCGCAGTCCTGATTTCTCGCGGGCTTTGAATCCGCAGCTGCAAACCTTCGACGAATGGCTCGCCAGGAATGCGAACCGCATCCCGCTCGAATAGCGTGACGGCCTGGTGGTTATTACTGCCAACCACAACTTCAAGAAGGGGAAAGTTGGATCGGGGGAGGGGCTCGCAGTTGACGTTTGCCTGAAGCTCGGGGAGTCCGGTTACGTACCACCGGATGGTTGGGTGAAGCATTAAGGAGGGCCAACCTCAACAGCGGAGCCCTCACAGGGTTGAATTGTTATGCCCGCATCTTCGGAAGGGCTAAGGCTGCGGCCCGCTGGTTATGCAACCACTGAACACCTGTCAGTTGCCGGTAAAGGTTAAGGGTAAAGAGCAATGTGAGCGCTAACGTCATAGGACAATTCTCCCTTTCGGTCACAAACATTCGGAAACTCAACACAAAATGATCGGCAGAGCCAGACCTCAGACTTCAGCCGCCAGGAAGCGCATGATCACCTCGCGCGGCCAACGACGATGATTGACACCCTCCCGAACTGTAGTGAGATTGACCTGGCAAACTTCCTCAGTTGTAAGTGGTCGCAGAGTCCGATAGTGGTTTCTCTCAGGTGTGGCGTCTGAGCTTGGAATCGTCGGAGAGTGACCGTTATTTTCCTTGGTTGGTTTTTGCACTTCTCACCTCTCTCATAAAATCAGGGTTGTAGAGCACCGGGGCGGGTGCGAATGGGCAGGAGGTCGGGGCTCGCATTTAGAGCCAGGTCTAAAACGGGCTGTGGTTCTCTGCCCAGCTGCGCGGCCTTTGCGCTTTGCTCGAAAGGTTCGAGACTAGCCGCCGCTACTCTCACTGATTACAAACTGCGTACCGCGTTGCAGAAAACGAGCGGACTTCAATGCCGCAGTCCAAAACCGCGCCTATTGCGTGTGCGTAAAGAGGTGGCGGTGCAGGGGGGCGTTTGGCCTGGCGGCCAATTTGACAGGGCAAAGTGACAATTCAGTCAGGATGGTTTATTCGTCGGTCAGGGCGGCGCCCGGTGCTGTCTAGAGGTCAGTCCCCGCTCAACGCCGCGCCGATGACGCCGGAGTTTTCCTCCGCATGCACGGAAGGCTCGCGCGACGCGGCGGCTGCCAGCGCCTCCACCGGGAAGATGCGGAGTTGCTTTAGTGCCTTCGCGATGCAGTAAAGCGCGACGCTGCCCTTACTCAGCCGCATCGACGACTCGGCTGGGTCGATGATGTGCACCTTCGCGCCAGTTTGCACGCCGGCCACTTCAGGCAGCGCGAACACCTGGTCTTCCGGTTGCATCGCAGCCAGTTGCTGGCCCACCTTCGCAACGCCGTCGCGGCTCAGCAAAATCATCGCGTCCGGGCGCGTGATGGCCGTGTAGTCGATCTCGCGCGGGCTGAGCACGATCTCGGCGATGCTGTGTCCGGTCATGACCGTGATGGGATAATCGTCGCGCTGCGCCGCCCACAAACCCGAGAGCAACGCCGCCTCTCCGACCAGGCGCGCCGCTGACCTGACCTTACCTCCGGCCGACCCGGCGACCACGAGCCGGAATGGCCGATCGAGTTGCGACGCGAAACGCGGGGCGATCGGGCGCGGCGCCAAGCCTGGTTTTCCGCGTTGCGTCGACGCGTCCGCGCGGTAGGCCGCCGCGTACTCCGGATAATCCGCTCGATGCAGCAGTCCCGCCTTAAATCCCAAATCGTCGAGGATAGTCGTTAGCGTCTTTTTCGAGGCCTTGTTCTTTGGAACGTAATAGGCCGTACACAGTTCCCAGATGTCGAGGAGGGCAAAACACTCGGCCCGCACCGCCTCGGCGATGCGCTCGGCGAGGTCTTTGTCGAAATTCGTGCCGCGCCAGACGTAGCCTGCGCCGTTTGCCGCCACCGTGGCGCAAATGTCCAGAGGCCGCTCCAGATTTCCGCCCGGTGTCGTGCTGGTGAAAGCGCCTGTGGGTGTGGTGGTCGAATGCTGGCCACCGGTCATGCCGAAATTGAAGTTGTTGAAGACCAGCACCGTTAGGCCAATGTTGCGGCGCGCCGCGTTAAGCAGGTGCGCGCCGCCGATGCCGGTGCCGCCGTCGCCCATGATCACGATTACCT
>DAIMCP010000058.1:0-34454 GCA_036726305.1 Pyrinomonadaceae bacterium
GCCTGCTCCAGCGTCCAAACGTTGGGTTGGTCGGCATTGACGATGATCACTCGGTCCTTGTTTTGCGCCTGAACCCGGGGCGATACCGATAGACTACTCGACAGTAATATGAAAGAGAGCAGAGCGGAGAGCCATTGATAGGCCGCCTTTTGAGATTTCATGGTGGGTACTCCTGATGTGACAGTCACAATTTCTGTTGTAAAAGGGCAATTCTGGTCCTGCTTCCCGCCCCAACTGTTATGGCGTCGTGATGGAAAACATTTCAGGGATAGGGTTGAGGTTAGCCACGGGGCTTCTCACTCCTGTCCAAGCTATGAGAGGTTTGGGCCTTGCGGGCACCGATGGGTGGAGGCGGTTTCTTTAGCAAGTATTTTGGACGGACAGCGACTCAGCAATTGGGTGTCTTGACTTTCATTTCGGCGATTGCTGTAATCCAATCGAATCGGAAAGGTTGTTTCAACAGTTACAGGACGGAGGATTTGCCGTTGGCTCAGGAAGATTTAGTTTACGATTGGAACACGGTTGCGCCGGCTGTGCCGGCACCGGGGCGGCACGTAGGCTTTGACGATGAAACGCTGCGTGACGGGTTGCAGTCGCCGTCAGTCTCCGAGCCGTCGGTTGAAAAGAAGATTGAACTGCTGCACCTGATGAACGCCCTGGATATCGATACCGCCGACATTGGTCTGCCGGGCGCAGGCGGAACACACGCCGCCGGTGTTGAGCGACTGGCACGCGAAATCGCGGAACAGAAACTTAAGATTCGTCCCAACTGCGCCGCTCGGACGCACATCGCGGACATCAGGCCGATAGTGGAAATCTCACAGCGGGCGGGCATACCGATCGAGGCTTGCACCTTCATTGGCTCATCCTCCGTCCGCTTCTTTGCGGAAGACTGGACCCTGGACAAATTGCTGCAGATGACGGAAGACGCGGTGACCTTTGCGGTCAACGAGGGCATGTCAGTGATGTACGTCACCGAAGACACGACACGGGCGAAGCCGGAAGTCATTCGCGCCCTCTATGCAACCGCGATTCGCTGTGGCGCCCGTGCCGTGTGTGTCTGCGACACGGTGGGCCACTCAACACCTGATGGAGCACGCGCGGTCGTCAGGTTTGTCAAAAGCATCATTGAGGAACAGGGTGAAGCGGTACGGCTCGATTGGCACGGGCACCAGGATCGCGGTCTGGGCGTGATTAACTCGATCGCCGCTATCGAGGGCGGCGCCGATCAGGTTCATGGTTCGGCATTAGGCATGGGCGAACGGGTCGGTAATGCACCGATGGATCAGCTGCTGGTTAATTTCAAACTGATGGGCTGGATTGATAACGACCTGTCGCGACTGGGAGAATATTGCGAACTGGCTGCTGCTGCCTGTGGTTGGACCATCCCTTATAACTATCCGGTTTTCGGGCGTGACGCTTTTCGCACGGCAACGGGTGTGCATGCAGCTGCCGTGATCAAGAGCTATCGAAAAGGCGATCGAGAGCTCGCGGATCTGGTGTACTCAGGCGTGCCCGCCGGGCTTTTTGGCCTCGAACAGCTGATTGAGATTGGTCCCATGAGTGGAAAATCAAATGTGATTTACTGGCTGGAAAAGCGGGGCTTTGAACCCAGTGAGGACCGTGTCAATCGCATCTACGAGCACGCGAAAGCATCTTCAGGAGTGCTGGCCGAAGCAGAGATTCGCCAACTCGTGTGAAAGCACTCTTTGTGGGCGTAATCTTTATAGGCCTCGCCACGTATCCCCGGCTTAACTTCGACAGCTAAGATCCCGCTTACAAAACCCAGGATGGCGGGTGGCCGCCAATTGCTTGACACGCTATGTCTTCCGGGCCGCAAAAGACATCTTCTAACTCCGCCTCAGTAGCAAAGCGAATTGTGCAAGACCTGGCGCAAACTGAAGTGGTGCGTCGAACTCTGCAGTTCTTCCAAACGCACGCCGCGGAAATCAACAAAGAACATGTGAAGATTTGTTCCATCCCGGCACCGCCCTTTGGCGAAGCGGAGCGCGCCGCCTACCTTTGCGAGAAGTTCCTGGCGGACGGTTTGGCCGGCGCCGGGATCGATGAAGTGGGCAACTGCTTTGCCTTGCGACGGGGCCATTCGCTCTCCCCCCTGCTCGCAGTTACCGCTCATCTGGATACAGTCTTTCCGCCGGGCACAGACTCTCAGGTGCGGATCGCCGGCAGCAGATTGCTGGCTCCGGGCGTGTCGGACGATGGCTGTGGTCTGGCCGCCCTGATTGCCTTGAACCAAGCCATGCAGATTCATCAGATTGAAACTGAAGGCTCGATTCTTTTTGTGGGCACTGTCGGTGAAGAAGGCGAAGGAAATCTCCGCGGAGTGCGTCATCTGTTTACGGGCGGCCAGTGGGCGAAACAGATCGACTCATTTATCAGTCTGGATGGTCCAGGGGTGGAGCACATTACCAACACAGCACTGGGTTCGCGGAGGTATCGCATCCGCTTTGCCGGCAGAGGCGGTCATTCATGGGGTGATTTTGGGACACCAAATCCGGTTCACGCGCTGGGCCGGGCAATCTCACGGCTCATATCCTACCCGGCCCCGCCCGATCCGCGCACGACCTTTAATGTTGGCAGGATCGATGGCGGCGCCAGCGTAAACGTGATTCCACAGGAGGCGAGCATGGATGTGGACTTGCGCTCTGCTTCAAGTGACGAACTGCTGCGGCTCGATGCTTTCTTTCGCCGGGCAGTTAGCGAAGCGGCCGCCGACGAAAACCGGGCCAATGAAAATGGAGGAGCGTCGCTGGAAACCGATCTAAGACTGATCGGGGATCGTCCCAGTGGGGAAACAGCCACTGATTCTCCGATCGTTCAAATCGCAATCGCGGCCACACGAAGCCTCGGCTTCACTCCCGTACTGGATCAGTCTTCAACAGATTCGAACATTCCCATCTCGCTCGGTATTCCCGCCGTCACGCTGGGCGCGGGCGGGAGTTCCGGCAACTCGCATACGCTCGATGAGTGGTACGAACCGGCTGGCCGGGAGTTGGGTTTACAACGCTTGCTGCTGGTGATGTTGGGGATGGTGGGAGCAAAGGGCAAAGAGCAGAGGGCGAAGGGCGAGGGGTGAACGGCGAAGGGCAAGAGCAGAGAGCGAAGGGCAAAGGGCAGAGAGCAAAGAGCCCAGAGCAAGGAGATTTACTCCTCGCGCTGGGCTCTCTCCACTTAGGACCCTGGCTCCAGGTTCCGCCCGTTGCTCTTTGCTCCTTGTCTTTGCCCTTCGCCGTTCACCCCTAGCCCTTCGCCCCTTGCTCTTGGCCGCTTAGTTCATCTCAATAGTAACAGTGGCAGTGCCGGCTTTCCCTGAAGGAAAGTGTTTCTGCCGCGCAATGCGGACGGCAGTTGGATCCCCGCCCGATGCCTGAATCACACGTCCGGACTCATCGTAGCTAACCTGGACACTTACTTTTCTGGGGCCCGGCTTGCTATCAGTGGGGCCTGAAGGCCTTTCATTAGGATTCGTTGAGGCGGTTTGGGCAGCCGCCGCTGCCAGGGCCCTTGCGCGCTCTTTATCGCGCAGCCGTTTTGCAGCCAGCGCCGCGTCAGCGGCACGAGTGGTCGGCGCTGGAGTTGAAGACGAGGGACCCGCAGGCACCGGTTGCGCAACAGGTTGGGCTGGCCCCTTCGCTTCCTGAGCAGGTACTACCGCCTTGATACGTCGATACCATCCCGCAGGTACTCCGATCACCGCTACGCTCGCAAGCACAGCCACTGCTACGGCGCCAGCAACCAGCGGTTTTCTGCGCGATGCAATTAACCCCGCTCCAAACAGGAATGAGGGGACTTCGGCCACCGCGCTTACAAATTCGGAGGCTCTGCTCTTTTCGGCAACGACCACTTCATCGGTCTCGTTAACCTGGGAACCTTCCGGAAACGCATCATTCGGAGTAATGCCCTCATCCAAACGTCTGAGACCCTCGAGGACTACTTGCGTCCAGGGCTGGTTAATTGTTTTCTCCTGCGCTTCACTTGAACCCTTGAATTCGAAGGCGGCATTGGGCAGCGTGAGTGCATAGTAAACAGCATCAATTCCTCGGAGCACGCCAATCTTTGCGTCAATGACGGATCCTGATTGCAGAAAGAAACTGCCGTGCCCCTGCGGATAGAGGACGTCGAGACAGCCGGTCTTTCGCTGATTGCAAAAGAATTCGATCAATTCCGAAAGTGAGAGGTCGCTAAGGTGTCCTGTTAGTGGCATGGTTTAATCCTCTTGGTCGATCAGTCACGGGGAGTAGCGGCTAGGCTTCTGAAACAAGCGCCCCACCAATTGGTCCACCGGTTGGGGCGTTTACTGAGTCAGAGAGAACTTGTAATTAATGACGCCGGTAACCTTGACCGGCTGGCCGGAGAGCGTCGTCGGAGAAAATCTGGCTTTCAACGCAGCCTGTAAAGCAGCGTCACGTAAAATTGCCGGTCCGGTCATGGCCTGCGCTGAGATTACTCGACCTTCTTCATCGACTACGACTTGAATTGTAACCGTGCCGCTTGTTCGCATCCGTTTGGCCGGGTCCGGATACACGGGAGTGGGCAGCGCTACTGCCTGGCCATTCAGGACGCCGCCGGATACGGACTTAAGTGACGGTTGCGGCTTAGGAACGGCGGGTGGTTCTGAATCGAGCTCGACTTTGGTTCCCTTTGGAACGCTGGAAGCGGCGTTGGCGGATAGCACAGTCAAATTCAAGGCGTCCTTGTTGGTACTTAGATGAACGGACGGGAGCCCGGACACCGATTTGCTGGCGGCTGTTGCCTGGTTCGCTGCGGGATTGGGTGCGGCGGGTGATTTGCTTTCTGCGCCAGGGGCGGGCTGGGGTTTGGCAATTGCGGGGTTAGTCTCAGCAGCGGCAGTGGAGGCGACCGGTTGAGCCATCTTCAGCATGTTCTCATCAAGGTAGTACATGATGGACCGGTACGTTACTTCGCTGGGTTCGAATGTCACTTTGCCACCCTCGATGACTGCTACCGAGGCGGTCATTCGGGTCCAATTGCCAATCGAGTCATACTCGTACTTATAGACTTCCTTTCCCAACAGCGTGCCGTCACTATTGAGAAGCGTCATCTCGCTAATGTTTCCCTTTTCGTCATACTTGTAGACTTCCTTGCCTGTCAGCGTAGAGCCGGTTATGGGAAAATACTGGTTTTCAATCTTGCCACCCTTGATGTCATACGACGCCGTCTCGAGCACAACGCGTTTTTCTTCAGTGGGTTTGCCATTGATCATGGAGAGTTTTGCAACCTCAGTGCGCACTCGGCGGACAGGACCCGCTAGACCGTCCCTGAGGCGATCGCTTTCGACCTTTGAGATCGAAGGCTGCGCGCTGGTCGCTTTGGCAGCGAGATTATTCTGTGCTCGTGCTCCGGTCACAGAGATAAGAATTCCGAGGACTACAAGCATCGGGTTCGTAGCATCTTTCGGCTTTAACATAAGACAGTTCTCCTGTTACTGACGTGAGGTCTCAAGGGGGCACCAGCGGAGGAATCGAGTGCGCAGAATGTCAGGGCAGACCTGACATCGAGAGAGCCGCGCTCAGCGACAGCAATCATGTTACCCGGTTCAACAAAGTTTGTCTACACCAAACATCGTCAAACAAAGGTCTAGAGGGTGAATTATTATTCAGGAGTTCTTGATTTTATGGGCGGAGTGTCCCGCTAGAATCCCTACAATCCTGTCGATTACCTGGGCGCTGTTAGCGTGACCCGTGTGGTCGTTGCATATGATGGAGAAGGCCAGCTCAACGCCATTGTCGGTGCTCAGGTAGCCGGAAAGCGAGTTGGTGTAGGTGAGCGACCCGGTCTTCGCTGAAACTCGACCCTGGTATTGCCGCAGACGGGCATTCAAGGTGCCGTCCATGCCGGCGACTGGGAGGGAATCGTGAAATACCGAAGCCGTGGCAGTTTTCGAAGCGGCCTGCAACAGCTTCACGGTTGCTTCCGGGGTCACCAGGTCGAGGCGCGAAAGACCCGATCCATCGTGTAAGGCCAGCGCCTTGGTGTCGATCCCGAGACGCTCCAGCCATTGCCGAATCAACGCCAGCCCCGCCTCATCATCTCCCCTTTCCCGTTTCGCTAGCGGGTCAGGATCGGGTGCCAGCTCGCCGCGTTCTCGGCCCAAAGTCCTTAAGATCAGCTCTGCATTGAGGTTGATACTTTCTTTGTTGGTTACCCGCACAATGTCGCTGAGGGGCTGGCTCAAAACGTTGCCTAACTCCGTGGCCTGGAGGGGATTGAAACGCTCGTCTACGGGAGTCCTAAAATCTCGGGTGCGGGCTCCACCTGTTACCGTAATGCCGCGGGCCTTCAATGCAGTGATGAATAAAGTGGCCGCCATCCTTGCTGGGTCATGGACTGAAAGTCGTGCCCCAAAGCCCCGCGTGCCGGCGGGAAATTCACCCCACACTCGGATATTGTTATCTGACAAACCGCGATGAATGCCGACCGTCAGTTGTTCTCCGGCTGCAGTGGTCGCGACATCAGTCGTTAGCTTTAGATCCATGTCCGCGCTGCTGAGGCGCGCCACCGGCGGGAGCTTCGCATCCGTGGCCGGCTTGATCTCTATATCCACTTCATTGTTGTCGATGGACAGGGCGCTTGGCTCGGCGCCGAAATACCATTGGATATCATTCCACTGCCAACCATCGCCAAAAGGTTCGCTGCGAAAATAGCTTTCGTCTCCGACAACATCGCCACGGACGTGACGCACGCCGCGCTGGTACATCTGGTCGGCCAATTGTGCCAGGGAAGCAGGCAATTCTCTTACCGGTCGTGAGCTAAGATCGGGAGCGCCCCGCCCGTAGAGTGTCAGGTCCCCGTTGATGGTGCCGTCAACCCCGATCGGCGTCGCTGTATAGACTGAGGTACGCCAACGGAAGTCAGGTCCCAGATGTTCGAGCGCCACTGCGGTCGTATAGAGCTTCATGTTCGAAGCTGGAGTGAAAAGCCTGTCGGCATTGCGCGCGTAAAGCAAGCTGCCATCTCCTAACGATATGACGCAAACACCCCAGCGCGCGGAAGTGAATTCACTTGTATCAATCGCTTCGTCAATCAGACGGGCGAGCTCGCTAACTGAAGCTGAGGCAGCAGCGGGCACGCTATTTCTTTCCAAAGCAGGTAGCTGGCCTTGTGCTCTGTCCCGGGATGGCTGAGGCTGGTTGGAGCGAAAAGCTCCGGCACCAACAGCGATAATGACGATCACCAGCAAAACAAGGGTTACCACCGCCAACCAGTGCTTCAGTGTATGGCTATTTTTCATTGCTTGGGCGAAAGGGTTATCAACTCGCAAACAGGCTCGCCGTGCGTCCGCCCGCCAGCAGGGTTCGGGTCACCGCGTAAACTTCATCGATCGTTATTTCAGGAATAGTCTTGCTGAAGACGAGGCGATGATGTTCGCCGAGTGGAAGATAGCTTTCGGGCGCGCGCCGGTCGAGCAGCAGCACAACCGGAGTGCCCACTGCCGCCGCAATGTGCATTGGACCGGTATCGTTTGAAACCAGCACTGCCAGGCGAGCCTGCGCCGCCGCAAGTTGCGGGATGGTGAGGCGGTCCAGAATGATTGTCGCCGGAGGAAACAGCTGCCTGATGTGCGTAAGCAGCGAGCGTTCTTCCGGCCCCGCAAAGACGATTGGGCGTACGCCATCTTTGCGAATCAGATATTCCGCGAGTTCTGCAAAACGCTCCAGCGGCCAGCGGCGACTTGGGTGGCCGGCTCCCGGAAACAGCCCGATCAATGGTGTCCCTACGTCGGCCTTCTCTTTTTTCAGCAGTTTATCGACGGTGGCGTTGTCAGCCGCTAACGTTAGCAACTGGGGTTGTCGGTCAGCGTTCGTTACACCCAGTGGAATTAAGACGTCGAGGTAGCGATCTATAAGGTGACGAGCGCGGTGGTCCTCCTCAACCGGTGGACGCGGCTCAAAGTTGCCAAGAAAGTCCAGCGAGCGCCCCGGGCGGCGCGAGTACAGACGTTTCGGCGCGCCGGAAAGGAATCCCAGCAGATTAGTCTCGGACAGGCTATGGAGGTCGATTACAAAATCGAACTTCTCCTGCCTGACTTTTTTTAGCAGCTTTAGAATGCGCCCCAGCGAAACCAGCTTTGGCCCATCACGCAAAGCGACGCGATCGACTACGAGGGTGGCGTTGGCGTATCCCGACAGAGTGACGACTTCGGCTCCCGGTTTTCCGAGGGCTACTGTGATTCTTGCGTCGGGGAATCGCCCGCGAATAGCGCGCAATGCCGGCAAGCTCAGGACTACATCGCCCAGTTGGCCAAAATCGATGACCAGGATATTTTGCGGTTGGAAAATCACCTGCCTAAAACTAAACCTCTCGCAAGTCGCGCCCGGTCATTTCCGG
Organism: Pyrinomonadaceae bacterium; assembly: GCA_036726305.1. Classification (GTDB taxonomy): domain Bacteria; phylum Acidobacteriota; class Blastocatellia; order Pyrinomonadales; family Pyrinomonadaceae; genus JAOAPY01. Next base: position 8,371 of record DAIMCP010000058.1, read on the forward strand.
TGGCTTCTCGATCTCCAGCAATCCCAGGATTGTTGGCGCGACGTCTTCCAGGGCCCCGCCTTCACGCAGGCTGCTCCCGCGCTCCTTCTCATCAATCAAATGGAGCGGTACGGGATTGAGCGTATGGGCTGTATGTGGTTGGCCGGTGACCGGATCCACCATCTGCTCGGCGTTGCCATGATCGGCAGTAATAATCGTAGTTCCACCGGCCCGGCTGACGGCTTTCGTGATCCAACCGAGGCACGTGTCGACATACTGGCAGGCCTCGATCGTCTTATCGAGCTTGCCTGTATGGCCCACCATATCGGGATTGGCGAAGTTGATGACAAAAACATCAGTGCCGCCCATTTGAATTTCGCGGAGAATCCTGGCCGTAACCTTGAACGCAGACATTTCAGGGGCCAGATCATAAGTGGGAATGCGAGGAGAGGGGACCAGCAGGCGTCGCTCGCAGGCAAAAGGTTGCTCCACGCCACCATTGAAGAAATATGTCACGTGCGCATATTTCTCCGTCTCGGCCATCCGGTAGTTGTTCACGCAGATCGCCCCAAAGACCTCGGCGAGAACATTTCTATGCTTATGCAGAGGGAAAGCGATGGCCAGCGGAAACGTTGCGTCGTATACCGAAAAGCAAACAAAATCAACCAGCGGGCGATCCGCGATCGGGAACTCATTGAAGCCGGCTACTGCCAGAGCTCGCGTTAGTTGGCGCGCGCGGTCGGGCCGAAAATTGAAAAAGACCACCGCATCGCCATCCTGAATTGTGGCCAGCGGCGCGCCGTTTTCCTGGACCATCACAACCGGTTCTAGAAATTCGTCAGTGATGCCGGACTCATATGAATGCCTGATGGCCGCGAGCGGGTCAGTGGCCGGCTTACCCTTTCCCCGCACCAGCAGATCAAAAGCTCGCTCCGTTCGTTCCCAACGCTTGTCGCGATCCATTCCATAATAACGGCCTACCAATGTCGCTATTGCCCCGCAGCCAATCTCGGCCATTTTCAGTTGCAGCGCTGCTACGAAATTCTGGGCCGAGGCCGGTGGAGTATCACGACCGTCAAGAAAACAGTGCACGAAAACGCGCGACAGTCCGCGGTCTTTGGCCAGACGCAACAGGGCATAGAGATGGGTTTGCGAAGAGTGAACCTGCCCATCGGAAAGCAATCCCAGCAGATGCAGAGCCTTGCCCCGCTCCAAAGCGCCGTCCATCGCGCTGGTCAGCGTCTGGTTGCGAAAAAACTCGCCAGATTCGATATCGTGGTCGATGCGCGATACGTCCATGCGCACTACGCGCCCCGATCCGATATTCAGGTGGCCGACTTCCGAGTTTCCCATCACGCCTGCGGGCAAGCCGACGCGAGTGCCGTGAGCTGTCAGCAGTGTGCGCGGATAGGCAGCCGTCAGTTCGTCATAGTAGGGAGTAGCGGCGAGCGCGATCGCGTTCCCTTCACGGACAGGCGAATAACCCCATCCATCGATAACAATCAAGGCAATTGGACCAGTTTGGTTGGCTAGAGGCATATTTTGGATAATCGGCACTAAGCGGTGTCAAGCTCACTATACGAGTGCAGCGGTGAAGGAGATTTTCTTTTCGCCAGAAGAAAAAGGCATTGAATGAGCCGGTTAGGCTTTCGGCTGCCAGTAGTCCGGATTCTCCTCCATATTGGGATCCGGTCGTTCCATCCAACGCTCTGGCCGGTGGAGCTCGCGGAATCCCACGCGCCGATAAAGCTCGTGCGCATCCCTGGTGGCCAGGACCCAGCGTCGAAAACCCTGCAAGTCGGGATGCGAGATGATTACTTCGGTCAGCCACTTTCCCAAACCCTGGCCACGGTGCTCATCAAGAATAAACACATCCGCCAGCCAGGCAAACGTGGCGTAGTCAGTGACCACACGCGCAAAACCCACCTGCCGGGGCTGTCCCTCAGCAGTCTCCTGGTAGATACCAAAGCAAAGGGAGTTGTCGATAGAACGCTGGACGACTTCGAGCTTCCGGCCGCTGGCCCAATAGGTTGAATTCGACAGATAGTCGTGGATGAGTGCGACGTCCAGGCTGGTACGATCTGTGTTGATACAAAAGCCGGTGCGCTGCCAAGCGGGATTCATTTCCAGGTCCTTAGGAGTAGTTCACCCTGTTCAAGCGGGTTTTATGAAAGTAGCTTCCCACTTAAAGATCTTGCTGACCTGCGCCCGCTCAGGTAGAAATGCCTGCGCCACTCTTCAAAAGACCACATCAGCAGAGTGGTTGCGGCAAGCGAGGCTACCAATCCGCCACCGCTTGAGGCCACATAATAAGACAAGTAGCCAGATGCCAGGGTGGTGCAGATCAGGCGCTGACTCCTGAACACTGGAGCAATCATTGGTTGCAAGAGGTTACCGGACATTGACGCCTCCTTCGCAATCTGTGTTGAAGTCATTTGGCCGTACCCTTCTTCTTCACGCTCCGCGCCGGCGCTTCAATTTGATAAAACGCAGCGCGACCCGGAAAGTTCGCCGCGCCGCGCAGATCTTCTTCAATGCGTAACAACTGGTTGTACTTTGCGACGCGATCGGTGCGTGACAGCGAACCAGTCTTTATCTGTCCGGCATTGGTTCCGACGGCCAGATCCGCAATAAACGGATCCTCGGTTTCGCCGGAGCGGTGCGAGATGACGGCCGTGCGCCTGTTGGTCCGGGCCAGTTCAATGCACTCGAGTGTTTCAGTTAAAGTGCCAATCTGATTGACCTTTATGAGGATAGAATTGGCAACGCCCAGTTCTATGCCCTTGCGCAAGAAAGCCGTGTTGGTCACAAAGAGGTCGTCACCCACCAATTGCACGGTGCGACCCAGCTCTTCAGTCAGCGTTTTCCAGCCGGCCCAATCATTCTCGGCCATGCCGTCCTCTATCGAGATGATCGGGTACTGATCGGCCCAACTCTTCCAGTACGCTACCATCTGATCAGCGTTCAGTTTGCGCTTGTCCGATTTTTTAAAGACATAGGCTTTGCCATCATAAAATTCGCTGGCCGCCGGATCCAAAGCGAGCAGGCAATCTATGCCGGGTTTATAACCCGCCTGGGTCACGGCCTCGAGGATTGTTTCAATCGCTTCTTCGTTTGAGCGCAGGTTCGGCGCAAACCCGCCCTCGTCCCCGACACTGGTGGCATAACCTTTCTTCTTCAGGACTGCTTTAAGCGTGTGAAAAATTTCCGCGCCCATGCGCAATGCCTCGCGAAAGGTAGCCGCCGCCACCGGCACTATCATGAATTCCTGAAAATCGACATTATTGTCGGCATGGGCGCCGCCGTTGATGATGTTCATCATGGGCACCGGCAGCGTGCGAGCGTTGGGCCCGCCGAGATACTTATAGAGTGGTACTTCGAGGTGCGCCGCCGCCGCCCGCGCCGTTGCCATGGAGACTGCCAGTAAGGCATTGGCGCCGAGCTTCGCTTTGGTGGGCGTGCCGTCGAGAGCTATAAGCGCCTGATCAAGTTCCGCCTGGTCCAGCGCATCGATCCCCTCGACGGCGGGGCCGATGACGAGATTTACATTATGGACGGCTTTCAAAACGCCCTTGCCGCCGAAGCGCTTCTTGTCGCCGTCACGCAACTCTACTGCTTCGTGCTCGCCGGTCGAAGCGCCCGACGGTACCGCAGCGCGACCAACTGCGCCGCCGCTCAAAGTAACTTCAGCTTCGACCGTGGGGTTTCCCCTGGAGTCCAGAATTTCGCGCGCCGATACTTGTTCAATGAAGCTCATGCAGGTTGTACGAACCCCCATCTGAATTAAAGATTAAAATGTCTAAGCGACTTTATCACGACGACGAAGCGGCAGGCATCTTGCCTGCCCCTGGAAGGGCCGCCGATTACCTGTTCCTTCGCTCTGCAAACCCAAAAGCCTAATGGGTGGTGCCCGCGTGCGTTGCCTCGGCTTGAGTTTCCGCAGCCTCGCTGGGCTCCGGCAATTCCAGCGAAACCCTCATCACACGCCGGCGCTCAACCCGCTCGACACGGAACAGCAGATCGTTGTAGGGCACCAGTTCCGCGGGCTTTAGCACGTGTCCGGCAACAGTCATGAGAAAGCCGCCGATGGTCGTGTAGCTCTCCGATTCAGGCACCGCCAGCTTGAGCTTACGGTTCAGATCGCGCACCGCGAGACCTCCATCAAGGAGGTATTTGCGCGGTCCGATTTCCTGTATCTGCTCGCGCACCTCTTCGTCATGCTCATCCGAAATTTCGCCCACAATCTCCTCGAGCAGATCCTCAAGCGTGATGATGCCTTCAAGCCCTCCGTGTTCATCGACGACGAAGGCAAAGTGAATCTTGGCCTTCTGCATTTGCCTGAGAACGTCTTCCAAACGAGCTGTGTCCGGGAGAAAAAGCGGGGGTTGGAGCACTTCTTCAAGCCGGAACTGCTCGGGCTTGAGAATGTAAGGCATCACATCCTTGCTATGAATGAACCCCACGACATCGTCGAGCGATTCTCTGTAAACAGGCAATCGAGAGTAGCGATGCTTACTGAAAGCTGCGGTGATGCCCTCCAGCGAACAGTCATTCGAGATTGCCGCCATCGCCGTGCGCGGTATCATTGCCTCGCGAACGAGCGTGTCCGAAAACTCGAAGACCCGGTGGATTAACCGTCGTTCTTCAGCGCGCAGATGTCCCTGGTCACGCGCGATATCCACCAACTGCCTGAGTTCGGCCTCGGTATAAACAGATGCGTGCTCGAGTGTTGAGCGAAGCCCCAGCAGATGACCCAGGTACGTGCCGGTCGTATTAAAGAGCCAGAGCGGCGCCTGGAACACGGTGGCGAAGAGCTGGAGCGGGCGAGCGGAAATAAGGGCTACGCGTTCAGCTCGTTCAAGGGCGATCATCTTCGGCATTAACTCGCCGAGCACTATGTGAAGGAAGGTTATAAGGGAAAAGGCAATTACGATCGCGAGTATGTGAGCGACTGTCGCCGCCCGTCCACTGGGCGCGATCATCGCTGCCAATGGCTCGAGGACCGCGGCAATCGTTGGTTCACCCGCCCAGCCCAGCGCCAGAGACGCGAGTGTAACTCCCAGTTGCGTGGCCGAGATCAGTAGAGTTGGGTTGCCGAGCAGGACGAGCGCGGCCCGGGCCTGCTTGCTGCCATTGGCTGCGCGAACTTCGAGTTTGGTGCGCCGCACGGAGACGAGCGCAAACTCTGCCGCCACAAAGTACGCATTTGCGGCGACCAGGGCCAGGACGGCAAATAACTTCAGAGAAGTTCCAGTGAGGGAGATCGATTCGTTGAGAAACAGTCCCACGCAACGAAAGGGAGCCACATAACTGTCAGATTCGATCATCGCTTAAACAGGAAGGGGAAGAACCAGCCGGTAAACTCGGGAATCATACCATGTCGCCTTGTCCCGATTAACAGGCCCCCTTTGGGACACACTTCTACGTAGGCTCGCGGAGCCGGCCTGCGGAGGTTAAAGCTGATTTTTAGAGTAGCTTCCAGGGATCGAAACGATTTCGTTCAGTGACCGGCAACGGCCCCGACCGCGCTGACTTTGACCGGGCGCTTGTCGTGCTTCAAACAAGCCCGCGCCAGGGCGTCTTCAACCCGGGGGGTTACGTTGCACTCTGGCTGGCGACAAACCGCGGCCAGTTCCGAAATCACAAGATACCGTGAGCGCTCGAGCATGCGCTGTTCACGAAATGACAGTGGTTTGGTGTGACTCAAGTAGGTCAGGTGCTTCAGCACATTGGCCACCTCAAAGATGTCGCCGGTCCGCATCTTGTCGGAGAAATCTTTAAAGCGATCTTTCCAATCGTTTGCGGGGGGTGAGAAATTATCTGCCAGAGTCTTCAATAGCAGTTCACACTCACCCGAAGAGATTGGGGCACGAAGACCAACTTCTGAAGCATTGGGGACCGGAACAAGGACCAGCGAATTGTTAGCAGCGAGACGAAGCGTGTAGAAGGGCAGCAAAGTAGCCCCTATTTGCTTCTGTTCAATCTGCTCGATGGTTCCGATCCCGTGATTTGGATATACGACCTTTTGGCCGATTCTAAAGCCCACCACAGCACCTCCATCGAATTTGCAAAAATCAGACTGCGCCGCACGCGCGGGTCTGGGGAACCCTTTTTCATGAGTGACGCTTGTACGTCGGAACAAATAGACTGTGACCCGAGTCTAGCAAGCGGTCTTCTCAAGCGTCAAGGCTTTCGATGGTCAATGGCTCCAAGTGAAAATAAGAGCAAAGTACGGGCTTGACAAAGCCTTTTTTGCGGAGGCGCTTTTTCTGCTTGAGGACCTTAGCAGTCCCAGGGGCCGCACGCTTCCAGCGTGCTTCAAGTCGCCTATGTCTCTCTGACCCCAGGGAACTCTGGACGGCGCTCGTCTCGCTGGCAGTTGTTTTAACTAAGCACCCGGGACGTCTTCAGGATGTTGATAGCCGAACCGGAGGTATGGGTTGGTTGTCAGCTTCGTGGTGGACTGCTAGGATCGGGCCAGGGCTGTTGTTAGAATCCATTTCGCCCGCGAGTAAACTGTCCAGTCCGAAATCTAAGCCGAGCGAACGGACGGCAACTAACCAGCTTCTAATTCTTCTCCATGGCACTTCTCAAGATCACAGACGCAAGCGGACGTCAATGGCAATACGATTTGACTCCGAAAACAACCTGCACCATCGGGCGCGCTCCCGACAATCTGGTTGTGCTCGATGATCCCCGAGCTTCGCGCTATCACGCTCACGTCACTTCCGCGGAGGACGGATCGTTTGTCATCGTGGATGGCCTGGTTATTAATGGCCAGCTCAAGAGAAGTGCTAACAAGGTATTTATTAATGGCGAGCCTCGTTACGAACAATCTTTGAAGGACGGAGATCGGGTGACCATCGGCGCCAGCACCCTGCGCTTTGAACAAAGGGCAGAGGAACGGACCGACGTTCGTTATGATGATAAGCCCCTGGGCCACACGCAATTGTTGATTTCCGCCAACGAGGTCATGAGTACCGTGCTCCATTCCAAGCCGGAAGTCGGACCAGCACGCGACAAGGTACTCGAGGCGCTGCAGCGAAAAGCGAATATTTTGGCGGCTCTCTACGAGATGAGTAAGACTCTCGGTTCCGTCTTTGATTTGAATGCAATTTTCGCGAAAGCGACGGACATTATTTTCAGGTCGACGCCTGCTGATAGGGTGGTGGCCCTGCTGGCCGACGTTACCAGCTCAGACAATTGGGAAGACGTTAAGCTGACGCCGATTGCCACACGCGCGCGCGACGAGAAGCTCGAGGCGCACGCGCGTAAGTTGACTATCGGACGGACCATCACCCGCAAGGTCATGAAGGACCGTGTGGCCCTGCTGTCGCAGGATGCGGCGGCGGACGAACAGTTCGCTGGAGTTGATTCGATAGTCTCCCAGGGTGTCCGTTCGACTATTTGCGCGCCCCTCGTGGCTGAGACGCGAGTACATGGCGCCCTGTACGCCGACAGGCTGGATCCATTTGCCTCATTTAAGCCGGACGACCTCGAGTTGATTAGCGCTGTCGCGGCGCAAACCGCAATCGCGGTCGAAAACGCGCGCGCACATGAACGTCTGGCGCGAGAGGAAGTGGCGCGCGCGAATTACAGCCGTTTTCTCCCGGAGTACGTCGTTAAGCAGATGCTTGAAAACCCGGATTCTTTCAAGCTGGGTGGCGTCAATCAGATAATCACGGTGCTGTTTGCCGACATTCGTGGCTTTACGCGCATCTCTGAGCATGCTCCCCCTGAGAAAATAGTCCAACTGCTCAACCGCTATTTCTCGGCGATGACGGATATCATTTTTGCTCATGGCGGAACTCTGGATAAGTACCTCGGCGATGGCTTAATGGCATTGTTTGGCGCGCCGACCACCACGCCTCAGGATGCCGCTAACGCCGTCAACGCTGCAGTGGCCATGCAACGGCGAATCATTGGCATCAACCAGGAATTGCGCGCCGAAGGATTGGCGGAAATTGGTGTCGGGATCGGTTTACATACTGGTGAAGCGACGGTGGGGTACATCGGTTCAGAACGGCGCTCGGAATACACCGCCATCGGGGATGTGGTGAATACGGCGTCGCGCCTGGAATCAAATTCCAGGGGCGGCGAGATTCTAATTAGCGATGCCACTGCGAAGTTGTCCCGCGGGCGGTACAAGCTCAAGACGCGTGAGCCGATCACGGTCAAGAACAGGCAACAGCCAGTCGTCCTATGGGAAGTCGATTGGCAAAAATCCAGCGGCTCGCTATCGGGCTCTGGCGAGAAAGTAGTCTCGAACTAAAACGCAGCAGAGCGTGCCTGGACAATGCCAGCGGCACTCAGTCAGTTCAGTGAACCAATGTCATTTTTTGGAAGAAAAACAAGATCGTTCCTGGGGCTGGCGGCTTTACGCAGTCTGGTCTCTGATTCCATGGCCATCGACATGGGGTCGGCGAGCACTATCATTGCGGTGCGTGGGCGGGGAATCGTCGTGGATGAACCTTCGGTTATTGCGATCGACAGGCTGAGTGGACAAGTGATCGCCGTCGGCAACGAAGCGCGCAAGATGCAGGGCCGCGAAGCGCGTGACGTATCCGTTATTGCGCCCCTGATTGACGGTGTGGTGGCGGACTTTGAGCGAACTCGTGCCATGCTGGATCATTTCGTCCAGCAGGCACGAAGCGGCATCTCGCACTTTAGTCGGCGGGCCATCATGAGTGTTTTGTCGGGTGTGACTCAGGTCGAACAGCGCGCCCTGCTGACTGCTGCCGAGGAAGCGCATATCGGCAGGGTCTACATGGTTGAAGAAGGATTGGCGGCCGCAGTCGGAGCGGGAGTTCCTGTGGATGACGCAACCGCAGCCGCCGTCGTAGACATTGGCGGCTGTACCACCAACGTCGCGGCGATTATCAGCGGCTCCATCATAAGCTCTCGCGCCGAACGTCTCGGTAGCTCGGATATTGATGCCGCGATCATGGACTTTGTGCGGCGGCATCGCGGTCTGACGATCGGCGTTGCCACAGCCGAGCGTTTAAAACTTGAGCTGAGTTCGGCTGTCGAGCCCGCTGACGCGCAGCGCAAAATCAACGTGCGGGGACGGGATGTGCAGACTGGAGCGCCGGGCGCAGTTGACGTCACGGCCGCCGAGGTCTATCACGTAACGCAGCCAATCATTCGGCGAATAGCCGACGAAGTCCGGGCCACGCTGACCGATCTGCCTGCCGAAGTATCTGGTGATATCTACGATCGAGGCGTAATTCTCACCGGTGGTGGCGCTTTGCTGGATGGCCTTGGTCCTTATCTCCAGAAGGAATTGGATCTGGTTATCCGGGTGGCGGACGAACCGCGCTTTGCGATTGTGCGTGGGCTTTCGCAGATGTTTGATGAGCCGCTTCTTCTCAGACGTGTGGCGCGTACTGAGACCCATTTACTGCTTGACCCGGAAAACATGGTTTTCGAGGAGTAGGGAAAGGGCTGGTGTTGCTTTTCTCGGGCTTTCGCAAATCTCTCCCTGTGTGCCAAAGAATTCAGCCCTGTTTTGAGAATTGAACCAGTCTAGCAGACTATCCGCGCCCCACTTCCGGGGAGCGTGGCTGCGCATTCCAGACTGAAGCTTGCGAATGGACCGGGTTTACGGTGCGCGAAGAGCAGCTTCACGATCAGGCATTCCGAATGAGTGTCAATTTCTTCAAACGTCAGCTCACCGTCGCGCGCGTTTACAGCATTCCCGTGCGCATAGACTACCGCTGGTTCGCAGTTTTTGCTTTAAGCGTGTGGCTGGTCGCGAGTAACTTGCACAGTTCTCCCATTCAACTTCCCGGCATGACCCTGCCTCCGGTTGACTTGCTAACGGCCTGGACTCTCGGAGTTATCACGACGGCAGCTCTCTTTCTGTCGGTGTTTGGACATGAGTTGTCGCACGCACTGATGGCGCGGGCCGAAGGCATTGAAATAGAAGAGATCGTGCTGCATCCGTTTGGCGGATTGGCCCGCATGAAGACGCAGCCGGAAAATCCGCAAGCCGAGTTCAGAATTGCCGTCGCTGGGCCGGCGGCGAGTTTTCTTTTTGCTGTGCTGGCCATTCTCGGGGCCAAGATTGCTTCGCTGGGCAACTACCACTCTACCGTGACTGTTTTCTTTCTGGTGGCGGCGGGCAACTTGCTGCTGGCGATTTTCAATCTCTTTCCCGGCTATCCGCTTGATGGCGGCAGGGTCCTGCGAGCTTTGCTTTGGCGGCGTAGCGGAAACATGGCGGAAGCCACCAGGATGGCAGGCATCTGCGGGGTGCTGGTCGCTGCTGTCCTGATCTTGTTTGGCATCTACATGGCGGTAGCGCCTAACTTCCGCGCCTATTTCATGGGACTGTGGTCGGTACTTGTCGGCCTCTTTTTGTTGGATGCCGCATTGGCTGTAGTGCGGCATGGGCGCAACCTTACGTTGGCCACGGTCGCCGATGTGATGTCCCCTCCCTTTTCTCTTGAGCCTGACGTTCTGGTGAGTCATTTCATCGACGCCATTCTTCCCTTGCATCCGCAGGCCAGCTTCCCAGTGGCTCTTGACCGGAAGTTGTACGGGATACTGACGCTTCAGGATCTGAAAGAATTGCCGCGCGAACGCTGGCGCGACCGGCGCGCTCGCGACGTAATGCGTCCCATTGCCGCAGATCTGTTCATTGCTCCGCAGGTAATGCTCAGTGATGCGCGCCAGATTATGCAGAGCAACGGGATCGGATCGCTGGCAGTGGTGGACGAAAGGGGACAACTCGTAGGGTTCCTCCAGAATGGCACGCTGCGAACTTCAAAAGAACGACCTCCAGGGCCGGTTTCAAATAAATCAACTCAGGGCCGGCAATAGTAAGGGACTGAAAGCCTTAGCCCGCGACCAGTTTCTCCGGGCAAGCGAAAAGCGCCGCTGGACTGGGTCGATGTCTATTCTAACTATTGCCAGCAGAGGCTTTTTTCGCGATAATCCAAGCGGAGTTATCGTTAGCTGGTCCTGTAAGAGTCAGTTAGTCGGAGCAAGGCCCCACCTGTGGCCGTTGCGTTTGGGCTTTCTGACAGCGGACAAGCTGTAGGCAACCAACCAAATGAGCTTAGAAGGCAGGTCAGGATTGCGATTGTCGATGGGAGCGATTCAATTGTCGGGTCATAAATCGCAAATCGCAAACACGATTTTTGTCGATGCTGCTAGCACTACCATACACCGAATTCCTGGGAAGACTCGCTGAGCCGCGTAACATCGCGGACATAGTAATTGTCTTCCTGCTGGTGTATGGAGTTTTGAGACTTGTTAGAGGCACCCGTGCAGCTCCCATGGCTGCCGCGATTGCCGCCCTGGCTCTCCTCCGCTGGTTTTCCCGCAAACAAGATCTAGCTACCCTTGAATTCGTCCTGAGTGGAGCTTTGCTCTACATCGGCTTCGCTATCATTGTGCTTTTCCAGGCAGAGATTAGGCAGGCCCTGACGACCTTTGGGAATCGCTTTCGACTTCCTTTGACCCGCCGTCACCGGGGCCAGTTTGGCGAAGGTGTCTATGACGAGATAGTGCTGGCGGCGACGACGCTTGCTTCGGTGAAGACCGGGGCATTGATCGTGATTGAACGCAATGTGGGTTTGAAGAATGTGACTGACGGGGGCGTGAAGCTGAATGCTGAACTGAGTTATGACTTGTTGGTGAGCATCTTTAATCCTGCGGCGCCATTGCATGATGGAGCAGTTGTGATCCAGAGCCATCGCATTGCCGCCGCTTCCTGTTTCCTTCCCCTTACTCTGAACCCGCGGTTGTCCAAGGATCTTGGTACCAGACATCGTGCTGCCATTGGGGTTACCGAAGATACCGATGCGGTCGCGGTGGTGGTCTCTGAGGAGACAGGCTTGATTTCTTTTGTGCAAGGGGGTCAGATCAAGCGTGGTCTCGACGCCACTAAGCTGCGGGCCGCAATCTTCCAGGCCCTGGAAGTTCCGGTTAAGAAAGAGAAGTCGCGCGACAAAATTCCGGATTCCGAGGCGGAATCGGAGGAAGTTGCATCTGTGTAGGCGCGAACTGGCGTGGCAGAATACCGATCGATTGCGAAGACTTCTGGTTGCCCTGGAGGCTTTCAATTCAGGAGCTGCCTGGGAATTCCGAGATTAATAGTCGGAAAGGCGCAAAGCAACCTAAAATCAGATAGCTATGCCAATGCAAGATAATGACGATCTGCAATACAAGGTTCCGCAAGCGCCGGGGATGCTGGAGCGCTGGCTGCGCAGAATTTTTGTTGAAGACCTGGGTACCAAACTGCTGGCCCTGGGAATAACGCTGGTGCTCTGGTTTTCCGTCACCGGCCAAAGAAAGCCGATGACCAAGCGCATCGCGGGAGTCCAGCTTGGCTTTGTGCACGCCGATGATCTGGCCATCAGTAACGACCCGATCAACAAAGTCGATATCACTTTGACCGGCAGTAATGACCAATTGGCACAAATCAATCCACTGGAATTATTGGCGACAGTCACTCTGAGTGACCACCTCACCGGTGATCGCGTGATCAGGCTGTCGCGGGACCGCGTGAAGCTTGATCTCCCCGAGGGCGTCAGGATTGAAGGTTTCCAGCCCGCAATTGTGACCGTGCGACTGGAGCCGATAGTTGAGCGGCAGGTGGACGTCAACTTGAAATTCGAAAACGTCGTGGCGGAAGGCTATGAAGTCTATTCGGCTACCGCCAATCCGGCGAAAGTCCGAGTGCGTGGTCCTGCCAGCATCGTCAACGGAATCAAGCAAGCAACCACCGAATCAATCTTACTGGACGGCAAAAACAGCAGCTTCGATCTCAGTCAGGTGGCGATTGAAGTACCCGATCAAAAGGTGGAAATACCTGACGGACTGGTGCAGGTACATGTAGAGATTGGCCAGCGCGCCGTTGAGAAGAGTTTCGACAATGTCGCCGTGCAATCAGCTGACGGCGCGCGTTTACACCCTCAGGTGGCGTCGGTGAGGTTGTCCGCTCCAGCCTCGGTTTTTGCTGAGCTCCGCGCTGAACAGATCCGCCTGGTATTGATTGATGTGGCCGGCGACTCCCAACCGGACCTCGCACATTCCTTTAAGCTCGAGGTGCCGCCCGCCCTGCAAAACAAAATCAGGATAGTCTCAGTCAAGCCCTCCAAATTTCTGCCCGCAGCCAGGTAGAACCAGTCTCCAACATGGCAAAATTATTTGGGACAGATGGAATGCGCGGCCGTGCGGGGGAGTTCCCGCTGGATCCGGCTACCATCCGAGTGCTCGGCTCATCATTGGCGGCACACTTACGCGAGCAGACCGGCGATCGACCTCCATTGATCGTGATCGGCCGCGATACCCGCGAGTCAGGGGCTTGGATCACGCAGGCCTTTATTGAAGGTGCGCGTGCCGGCGGCGCGGTCTGCGAATCGGCGGGGGTGATCACTACACCCGGAATAGCTTTTTTGGCTCGCACCCTGCCTGCAGACGCCGGTGTTGTCATCAGTGCCTCGCACAATCCATTTCAAGACAATGGTGTGAAGATATTTTCGCCCTCGGGAAAGAAGCTCGAAGACACCATCGAACGATTGATCGAAGCGGATATCAACTCCGAAAGAAATCGACGCCAGGAAAACGTTCCCGAGAAAGTGGTTTTCACAACCAACGAAAGTGACGCCGGCCGACTACGGGCGCACTACATAGACTTTTTGGCCGAAGACATTGCCCGGGGCCTGTCCTTGAGTAACCTGACGATGGTTGTCGATTGCGCGAATGGAGCGGCGTCAACAATCGCGCCGGAACTGTTCACCCGTCTGGGGGCAAGGGTCCTGGCGATTAATAATCAACCTGACGGACGTAACATCAATCTAAATTGCGGTTCACTGCATATTGAAGCAGTGCAGCAGGCCGTTTGTGAACAGCACGCGGATCTGGGCGTTGCCTTTGACGGCGATGCTGATCGGGCGTTGTTCGTGGACGCGAAAGGCAAGTTCGCTGATGGCGATGCAACGCTGTGGGTACTGGCCAAGCACCTGCAAGCGCGTGGCGGGCTCAAACACGGGATGGTTGTGGCTACCGTAATGAGCAATATTGGCCTGGAAATAGCCTTGCGTTCGCTGGGAGTGGAGATGGTCCGAAAGGATGTTGGTGACAAATATGTCCTTGAGGAGTTGCTGCGTACCGGAGCCAGCCTGGGAGGCGAACAGTCGGGCCACCTGATATTTCCCGAATTGAGCCTGGCAGGCGATGGCCTGATCACGACGTTGTGTCTGCTGCGGACCATGGCCGAAGAAGGCAAGATGCTTAACGAACTGACTGCAGGTCTTGATCGCTACCCACAGGTACTTGTAAACATCCGGGTAAACGAGAAAAAACCTTTCGACGAGATGGAAAAGGTACGTCGTCTGGCTCGGGAAATCGAAGCGGAACTGGGCAACAAGGGACGGCTCTTGCTTCGCTATTCGGGGACAGAGTTGCTCGCTCGCGTGATGATTGAAGGGCAGAATCAGGACGAGATCGAAGCTTACGCCAACAATCTGGCCCAGGCCATCAGGGCAGAGATTGGTTCCGCTTGAGCAAGCCAGTATGCAATTTGTACATGGATTCCTCTATAAAATTTACACCATCGAACGCTCGCTCCAGTGTCCCTGACTTGCTTCAGGAGAGCTTGCCAACCAAGTGTCCCTGCAAAAGCAGCTCGTGAGAAATAGGCGGGTGACCCTCTTCTTGAACGGCACAAGCGTTGCGAGCCATGGTGCGGGGCAAGAGAGACGGTTGGTGAAACCTCCGTCTCAAGTGGTTGCTGGGGTGAGGACAGTGACCACGAATCTGAATGGGCGCGAGCACACCAACGCTTGCGCCCGTTCGCTTTTGCGCAGGGCCCCATCCTGCTTGTCAGCTCCAATACCTAAAACAACTCATCTGCGTGATACAATTTGCGTCTATCGTTAACTCGATGAAATTGCCCTGCTTCATCAGCAATGAACATCAGCGAGTATCGGCACGCATTCGCCTCATTTAACTCGTCGCTCGAGCTCCTTCGTTACCAGTCTCATGTTGGACTGACTCCGGAAGTCAATGCTGACGAAATCTTCGATGAGCACCGGAGCCTGTTTTCCATCGAGTCCATCAGCGAGTTAAGGACCCTGCTTGATCAGACGCCGGCAGATTTCGGCACCGAGGTCAGGGCCTTGCAGCGCCTGCTGGACGCGGTTCAAAGCAGGCAGGTTGAGCTTCGAAACTGTGACCTCACTGCGGAACTCGCCCGCTGTGAATCAGCCACAGTGATTCACTGGATGGGTCGGCAAATTGGACTGGCGGAAGTTCCGGCGCGCCTGGCAAGTGCACCGGCGAACCAGCGTCACGAACTCGGGGCCCGTTGGCTTGATGCCCTTGCAACTTGTGATGGACTGCGATTGAGTTGGCGGGACGCTCTGAATGAATCGGCTCGTGTGCTGGGCTTTCCTTCCTATTATCAACTCAGGTTAAAGAGCAGCTGGACAAAGTCACACGGTCTGCAGCAGGCGGCGTTTCTAATCCTTGAGCAAACTGAATCCGACTACAGATCGGCCCTGAAAAATCTTGTCAGCCGTGAACTTCCGGAGCGCCGTCTCAACGAATTTGACTACACGGACTGGCCCTATTTGGCTCATACAGTCTGGCTCGATGAATATTTACCCTCCTCGAAACTCGTGCGGACTCACTCTGAAACCGTGAGAGGGATGGGGATCCGTCTGGACCAGCAAAAGAACCTTGAGCTTCACCGGGGTGCAGTGTCTTCAAAAAAGGCCGCGGTCTGCTTTCCTGTGCGGCCACCCTTCGACGTCAGGCTGGCCCTTGCGCCGGATGGTGGATCTGCTGAGTTTCTCCGTGGCCAGCAACAATTCGGAAAGGCTCAGCACTTTGCATGGTGTTCAAAAGACATCACCCGACGTTATCCGGAATTTATCTATTCGTCCGATACTGCCACTGCAGATGGTTTCGGCTACTTATTCAAATATCTGGCTCTTGATCTTAGGTGGCTGCTGGAATTCCTTCCCGAGATTGGAGGCGTTTGGGCCGGAAGAATTGCTAAAGATGTAGGCCTGCAATTGTCCCTGTCTCTGCGTACTCTTTGCGCGGCCGTCCTATTTGACCCGCACCTTTACGATGAAGCTCAGTCGTCCGAACAGTTGCAGGCGACCTACGTAGCCTTGTATGAACGGGCCACATCTTTATCAATGCGTCCCGAACTCTTTCTGCGCAATTTGGAGCACGGTCTGCGATCCGAATGTAAATTGCGCGGGTTGGCGTTTTCCTTCAGTCTGCGTGAATATTTGCGGGTGCGTTACGGCCACCGGTGGTGGGGGTCACGTAAAGCCGGTGACGAGTTGATCGATTTGTGGAGCACAGCGTCACAATATTCAGTTGAAGAGTTGACGTCGTCGATTGGTTTTGGCGAGCTGAATTTTGATCTGCTTGCCGAGTCAATCAGGAGTGCGCTCGGTGGGGCCTGATCAAATGCTAAAAATTCGAGTCAGACTCAAATCGAAGGCCACGGAATACGAGATAAAAGTTGGCCCAGGATTACTGAGTACGGTTGGTAAGGAACTCCAGCGATGCCTCAGCTCGAAATCCCGACAGGCAATAGTTATTTCCAATCGACGAGTTTTTGGTCTCTACGGGGAGGCCACGGTTAAGAGCTTGCGCGAGACCGACCTGCGTGTGTCCCGACTGCTCCTTGGGGATGGCGAGCAATTTAAGTCACTCAGCTCGCTCAGCAGGGTACTCAACTCTTTTGGTGAAATGGCCCTGGAGCGCAACGATGTTGTAGTCGCGCTGGGGGGTGGCGTGATCGGCGATCTGGCGGGTTTTGCCGCCGCTGTCTACTTGCGCGGGCTACCTTATTTTCAGGTCCCGACGACTCTCCTAGCGCAGATCGACTCTTCGGTTGGAGGCAAAACGGCAATCAACCTGCCTCGAGGTAAAAACCTCGTGGGAGCTTTTCATCAACCGAGCGGAGTGGTTATCGACACCGCGACCCTCGAAAGTTTACCGCCCCGCGAACTTACTTCCGGTTGGTGCGAGATGGTCAAGCACGGTGCCGTAGGTTCTCGCCCGTTGTTCCAAAAAACATTGGCGTATCTTGGTGCCCGCCGTCAACCAAAGCCAGGCACTGGGAAGAAGTTAGCATCCCTGATTGCCGGGCACTGTGCTTTCAAGGCCGCAATCGTGGCCGGCGACGAACGTGAAGCCCTGGGACGTACCGATCGAACTTCACGACGGATTCTGAATTTTGGACATACGGTCGCTCATGCTCTGGAATCTGTAACTCAATATCGCCGCTTCCGGCATGGGGAAGCTGTGGGCTATGGCATGCTCGTCGCTGCTGAGATGTCGAAAAGTCTGGGCTTGCTGAAGTCTTCAGAGTTAGAATTGTTACGGTGCGCAGTGCGACTCTGTGGAGCATTGCCTGCCGCCGAAGATCTCGACCAACAGAGAATAATCAAAGCGATTAGCCGGGACAAGAAAAGCGTCGCCGGCGAAATTCAATGGGTGCTGCTTGAGCAAATAGGACGAGCGCGTATTGTGAGCAGTAGAGACATTCCGCCCGCGGTATTGCGGATGGCGCTGGGCCTCGTACTGGGAAACAAGCAGTCGTAAGAGAGCGGCGGGGACCTGTTTATGAATAAGAGATCGCTGAATAGTTGGGAAGCAAGGCGTGGCGAGCGTGGTGGATCGCGGATCAAGTTCCTGATTGTGCTTCTGGTCATCGGACTGACGGCCTATGCGGGCTACCTCTATCTCCCGGTACAGTTCGACGCCATGCGTTTTAAGGACCTGATGCAGCACGATGCCGACGTTGCGGCAACCCAGGGTTATCCGATTACCTGGGTAACAGATCAGCTCAAGAAGAGTCTCAGTGAGTACAATATTCCCGCCAATGCGATCATCACGCCGAGTCAACAGGACAATCGCATGTCCGTCAGAGTGCAGTACACGCGACCCATTGAATTCTTTGGCTACACTTACAAGTATGAGTTCGATGAAACTGCGAGAAGTACAGCCTTCCTGACTGTAAAGTGACTGCTGATCCAGCTAATGCTGGGTGCTGTCCAGAAAGGCTTTTAGTTTTCGGGATCGTGAGGGGTGGCGGAGCTTTCGCAGCGCCTTGGCTTCGATCTGCCGAATGCGCTCGCGGGTGACCGCGAAATGTTGGCCCACTTCTTCAAGCGTATGCTCTGAGCCGGTTGAGCCGAGGCCAAACCGCATCTTAATGACCTTCTCTTCGCGTGGCGTCAACGTCGCCAGCACCTCGTCGGTTATTTCACGTAAATTGGAAGCAACGACGGCGTCTGCTGGATTCAGAATCGAACGATCTTCGATAAAGTCGCCCAGATGGGAATCCTCCTCTTCGCCGATGGGAGTTTCCAGTGAAATCGGCTCCTGGGCAATCTTCAGGACTTTGCGGACCTTGGCTACGGGAATGTCCATCTTGCCCGCGATTTCTTCGCTGGTTGGTTCCCGGCCCAGTTCCTGCACCAGCGAGCGCGAAGTGCGAATAAGTTTGTTAATCGTTTCGATCATGTGGACGGGGATGCGAATTGTTCGCGCCTGATCCGCAATGGCCCGGGTGATGGCCTGGCGGATCCACCACGTGGCATAGGTAGAAAACTTGTAGCCGCGCCGCCACTCAAATTTATCTACAGCCTTCATCAACCCAATATTGCCTTCCTGTATCAGATCCAGGAACTGCAAGCCTCGATTCGTGTACTTCTTGGCGATCGACACCACCAGGCGCAAATTGGCTTCGACCAGTTCGCGCTTGGCCTGGCCCGTCTGCTGCTCGCCGATGGTGATCGCAACCAGCGAGCGCTTGATCTCAACCGGTCCCACATTGTGTTCTGCTTCAGTTCCGGCCAACCGTTTCCGGGCGGCCGCGATGCGGCGCTTATACTCCTTTTGCTCGTCCGGTTTGAGGCGTTTCTTGTTGAGTCTTTCCGTGAAAATATCGATTTCACGCTCGGCGGCCCGCACCTCAAGTTGCACGGATCTAATGGCATTGATGAGGCGCTGGCGACTGCGTTCCGTTAGATTCAGGCGACCAATTTCCTGGGCTATCTCAAGGCGCGCGCGAGCCACCTTGCGGCGCAGCCGGGTAAGCTTTTTGCTCTTCTTGCCCCGCGAAATCTTTTGTTCAACTTGTAGTTTTTCCCATTCCTTCAAACCCAGCTTGTAGAGTTTGCGGATGTTTTGAATGCCCTCGATAGTCCAGGCCTTGTATTCGTCGGCTTTGTCTTCGTCTCCGGTGAGTTCAGCCTGTTCCGAGAAGGTTACTATTTCCCGTATGTTCGCGCTGCCGGCTTCGAGCTCTTCACCGATGCGCAAGAGCTCTTTGACGGCGATGGGAGACCGGCCAATCGCTTTCCTTGTCTTGAGTTGACCCCGCTCGATACGTTTGGCGATCGCTACCTCGCCTTCCCTTGTCAGCAAAGGAACGACACCCATTTCGCGCAGGTACAGGCGCACGGGGTCGTTTGTCTTTTCCATTGTGCCGGCGGACAGGTCGAGCTCGACGTCCTCATCCGGGGTCTCGTCGTCATCGTCAGGAATTATCGCTGCGGCCTGTTCCAGTAGTCTTTCATCATTGTCAGAGACAGAAATATTTGAGCCTTCAAGCTTCTGCAGGACATCTTCGATATCTTCGGCCGAGACCACGTTGTCCGGCAGCTCTCGATTCAGATCGTCGAAAGTCAGAAATTTCTTGTCGCCTCCAATCTCCAGGAGGCGTTCCATGACATCGTCACGATCCTTGTCATTAATACTCAAAGGCTGATTTCCCTGCACGGTTGAATTGATTGACACCCTGAGACTATGGAAACAGTTCGTAAAAAAAAATTCTCTCTCTCCGGTCAAGCCGAGAACGACATTTGAAGTGAAAGGGGCGGGCGTGCACTGCGCTTGCCGACCCGAAGTTCCTACCTGGCTTGCAGCGCTGCCTCTGCTTGAGGAAGAAGCGCGTTGCGTTTCTTCTGCAATTCGATTTGCTCGAGTGAGAGCTGGGCCAGTCGAGGCTCGTCACCGTTTCGTTCAGCGGCCGCCAGCTCAGTCTTTAGTTCGTTTATGCGTCGCTCTACTTTCATCAGCTGCAAAGTGTCAATGCACCCTTCAGCGAGTTGCCGGCGACTCTCTGTAGACTGGTTCTCGGTCAGCAGAATATCGCTCATTAACAACATTGGCAGAAGCTCAGCGGCCGTCTCATCGCCCTGGGTTTTTTGACTCAGGGTCTCGTAATCGAGCGGCTCACCCTCGCGCAGCATCTCCTGCAAAGCCCTGAACAAACCCGCTGTGGGCAGGTCGGCCCAATCCTCAGCATCCAGCCGGGGTAAAATATCTGCCCGCAGAGTCTCATCTGCAAACAGCAATTCAAGCAAACGTTGTTCGGCTACGGTCGGCTTTAGTTCCGCGCCCCCGCTGATTCTTTTTCGCAGTTCGCCCGCCGGCGCGCTGCCTGATCTGACGGCATTCCAAAGCTCTCGTTTGAGCGCAGCGTCGCCAATCCGGAGCGCATCAATGGCGATGTCAAAATATTCACGCTTCTGTATCGCGCTGCGCACCGCGCGAACATAAGGAAGAACTTCTTCTACCGCTTCAGCTTTGTCTGCTGGACGATGAAGATTGCGATCGGTTACGGCCTGATCGATAACAAATTGGATGTGGGGTTGTGCGTCTCCACGGAGGCGTTGATATTCGCTCAAGCCCTGTTGTCGAATGAATTCATCGGGATCAGCCTTGTTCGGGAGTACCAGAACTTTCACCTCGAGATCCTCGGGCAAAAGAATCTCAATAGCACGTTTTGCAGCCTGCACACCGGCGCGGTCCCCATCATAATTGACGACTACTTTGCGCGCAAATCGACCTAAAAGCTTCGCTTGCTCTGTCGTCAACGCGGTGCCCAGACTGGCCGCTACATTGCGTACGCCGAACTGGTAAGGAATGATCAGGTCAAGAAATCCTTCAACCAGGATAGCAAATCCCTGCCGTCGAATGTCCTCGCGCGTCAGATTAAGTCCGAAAAGGTTCCGCCCCTTTACATAAGCTGCAGTCTCCGGAGAGTTGATGTATTTGGCGCCCTCGTCGGGCTTCAGAGTGCGGCCACCAAAGGCTATGGGTCTGCCCTGAATGTCCATCACCGGAAACATTAAGCGTCCGCGGAAACGATCGTACGAGCCGCCATCCTCTTTCTTTACTACCAAGCCGCTGCGGTCAATTTGCGTTTGGGTGGCGCCTTTCTGTCTCAGGTAGGATGAGAGAGCTTCCCAGCTATCGGGCGAGTAACCGAGGTGAAAAGTCTGGCGCGTCTCGTCCGTGATTTCGCGCTTAGCGAGATATTCACGCACCACCCGGGTCTCCGGGCCACCGAGCTGTAACTGTTGTTCCCACCATTCGAGCGCCCACTTATTGAGCTCGATAACCTCCTCTGCCTCCTGTCGTTTGGCTTCGAATCGGTTATCGTCAACCAGTCTCGGGAGTGGGACACCGGACTTTTCGGCTACGATTTTTATTGCTTCCGGGAAAGACACGCTTTCGAGTTCCATCACAAAGTTAAAGACCGAGCCACCTTTATGACAACCGAAGCAATAGAAGATCTCCTTGGCCGGGCTGACTGAGAACGAGGGAGTTTTTTCTTTGTGAAAAGGGCAGCAAGCCATCCAGTTTGCGCCCTTCTTCTTGAGCGGCACATAGTCCTGGATGACGCGCACGATGTCTGTCTGGCGCCGCAGGTCGTCGATGAAGGTTTGTGGATAACGCATTACCTGAAAATCGAATCCCAGTCAGGTCAACTATTGTCCTGCGGCGAGAATGTTTGCGCAAATCCATTCCCACACAAAGGCCGTTACGGCTCGTGAGAATGGTATACGTTACCGCGGCTTGGATATCCTGCTGAGTAAATTCAGTCAAACCTCAGTACGTCCACGATCTCGCCGCGAAATTTCCTTAGCGCCAGCTGCACGCGCGGGTCTTGTGCGGCCGCGGCGCGCAGGGTCTGTTTCTCACGACGCTCTTCCTCTTCCTGCGATAACGGCAGATCATCGCGAACGCTGTCGTCCCTGATTGCGATGCGCACGCCTGTTTCTTTCCCCGTGACTTCCAGGCAGGCGTCGCGAATTAACTTTACATTCTCACTCTTGGCGAGCGTGTCGCGCAGGTGTTTAGCATCCGGAGCAAACTCAATATAGAACTCATTGCCTTCGATACGCGTCAAACGCGCGCCTTCGAGCGCGGTTACCAGAAACATTTTACGTTTCTGTTCCAGGGACGACTTGATGCGTTCAATTTCAGAATCGGTGCCGGCGCTGCCGGCCGCAATTTCACTGCTGGCCGGTGCCGAAGCTGTCGCCGGTCTGGCTCCCAGATGGCCAGTCCCTGACGCCGCCGTCGCAGAGAGCATGTTCGGGATCTCCGGATCAACGGCGAGCTTTACCGCCGTAGCCCCGGATCCACTCGAACTTCCCCTCGTGGATGAGCCTGCTTTGGGTGTCCCGCCCGCAGGACCGGGGCGACCGGCGCCGCCGGTAGGTGCGGGTGTCGCCGAGCGGGCTGGCGGCTGTCCTGTGCGCAATGACTCTTCAAGGGCGCCGATCCTCTCGATGAGATCATTGAGCGGCTGCAGTCGTTGCATCTCCATCAACTTCACCAGTCCGATCTCCAGTTGGTAGCGCGGATGCGTCGAGGTCTTGAATTTCGTTTCAGTCTCTGACAGTGAATGGAAGAAACGGACCAGATCCGATTCAGAGAAAAGCGCGGCCTGGCGATCGAGTTCGCTACGTTCACAAACGGCCGATTCCAGCAGTTCATCGCTGCCCGCTACCTTGGCTATCAGAAGATCGCGGAGATGGGCCAGCAGATCGCGGCAAAAGTTTCGCAGGTCGTAACCGCGCATGACCAGATCGTCGACTACCGCGAGGGCCTCAATAGGTTTGTGTTCGGCGATGCCAGTGATGACGCGCGTCAAAAGGTCCGTACCCGCGACGCCGAGGGCCAGCTCCACGTCTTCCTTCCCGATCTTCTCCCCGGCAAAACTGATGACTTGATCGAAAGCCGACTGGGCATCCCGCATCGACCCCTCGCCGGCGCGGGCAATCTCGCGCAGCGCCTCCTCGGGAATTGAAATCTTTTCCGAGTCGGCGATCAGGCGCAGGCGTTCCAGGATTTTCGCGGTGGCGATCGTGCGAAATTCAAACTGCTGGCAGCGCGAGAGTATGGTGTCGGGGACTTTATGCTGTTCCGTAGTGGCCATGATGAAGACGACGCGCGGCGGCGGTTCTTCGATGGTTTTCAGCAGGGCATTGAAGGATGGCGTTGACAGCATGTGGACTTCATCAATGATAAAAATCTTGTAGCGATCCCTGGCTGGAGCAAAGCCAATCGAGCCGATAATTGTTTCGCGTACGTTGTCGATCCCGGTGTGTGAAGCAGCATCGATTTCCTGGACGTCGATTGAGCGACTGTCAGAGATTTCCCGGCACGAAGGGCAGGCATCGGGATCGTCCATACGACAGGGAGCCGCTGTCGGCGCTTGTGCCTTGTGACAGTTCAAGGCCTTGGCCAGCAAGCGAGCAGTTGTAGTCTTGCCGACGCCCCGCGCGCCTGAAAACAAGTAGGCATGATGCAGGCGATCGTGCTCAATAGCATTGCGCAGGGTGCGCGTGATGGGTTCCTGGCCGGTTACCTCGGCAAAACTCTGCGGCCGCCATTTGCGGGCGATGACTTGATACGACATGAAATTATTTAGCTTCTGGTTGTCAATCTATGAGCTTCACTGGCCCTGCTTTAGACTGGTTGGAGGATAGGCCTGCAAAAGTTTCCAGGCAATGACGGCGCTGCCATTGCTGTCCTTTCGCACCACCCTGAGCGCTACCAGTACGTCTGTTCTTTCATAATCGATTGAGCGAAGCAGGTAGGTGGTGTTTTCCCGTACCGGTACCCTTCTTTGATAGATCAAGCCATCAATGTCTACGCCATCCTTTTCCCAGAAACGCCTGGCTTCGGCACGCGCCTTTGATTCCCTGTCCGGCGGTTCATAACTTGAGAGAAACCGCGCCCTGGGATCATTCAGCGTGATCGAGTCAATCAATACGTCACCCAGACTGGTCAACATCCCGTAGGCAGCACCGGCAAATCCCACTGTCAGGTGATCCTGCTCCAGTTCGATGTCCGAGCCGTAGCCGTAGGCGTGGGTCAGGTTGGTGAACGAATAGTACGAGCCGCCGCCTCGTATCTTTGGTTCGGTCGCGGCTGGATTGATCGTTCTGTCATAGATCTCTCGCGGCAGCAGGCGAATCAGCCCCGTATTCTTGAGCCGCAGAAAGGCAGCGAAAGTCAGGCGATCGAATTCAGAGGGTGCGAGCAGTCCTTCTCTTATCACGCGATCTTCTCGGGCTGCCTGGTTCCGGTTCCTCCCGATCGTTTCCTCATACCTCTGCTCCGCCGTTTTCTCATTCAAGATGGGCGCTGACTCGGGTAAGTCGGGCATGCCCTGGGCGAAGGCAGCCGTCCGGGCGAGGAAAAGAGCGAGACCGCAAAAAATCAAGAGCAAAAACGTTCTCATAATTCTTCCCCTTCCCTATTTCAAACAGAGACTTTAGCAGAGTGAACGTTATGCCGACAATATGCGCGCGACGAGGGGTCCAAAAACAAAAAAGCAGCAACTGTTTTCGATCCAGCTGCCGCTTTTCTGCTTCGATTTGGCCAGACTCCGGACTTACCCGCAACACACGCTGCCGTCGCTACCGTTGCTCCGTTCCCGGCCTGGCGGGGTTCGCAAGGCTAGCGTTGTGCGGAGCCCGAAGTCTGATAACTTTTCAAACGTCTTTGATCGCTGCTTTTCGGGGCCGGTACTCCGGATGCGAAAAGCCCGAGGCAATTCTGAGCTAATTAACCAACGATCGCAAATCGGCAGCACGCAATCCCCAATGCCTTATATCTGTGTTTTGCGATGCGCGAACATTCGCAGTAATCCATTGATAGCCAGGTGCAACAATAGATAGGCGATCAGCGCAATCACCAAAGGCAGCAGCAGCGTGTGGCCGCCCTGTACCGTAGGACTGGCAACAATCCCCTTGAACGGCGCGTAAAACGGATCGGTCACCGCAACAATGAACTGAACAAAACCGGCGCTGCTTCTCGCGGCCAAAAGGGCAAGCAGAAAGCGCATCAACAGCAACCCGTAGATAACATAAAAAATGTAATCTACTACTTGCGAGATGCGCGCCAGTCCACGTGATCGCTCGACCTCGCGTTCAGTGTCAACGACTTCATCGACCGCTCGGGCGCGAAATTGGCCGGCAACTTCATTAATGCGTTGCGATTCGCCGGGCGGTGGAGCCTGCGCAGCCCGATCTGCAATTTCGGCGTTTACTTCACCCTCGACCTGCGCCTTGACTGACTGGTGCTGTACCGAGCGGCGCGCTTCCTCGTCGACCAATTTCTCGTCATCCATATGATTCCCCAGTGGCACCTATTTTAGGTGCCGTTAAATCCGGTCCGCATTCGTCTAATACCGGCATCGGGAAACTTCCCGGTTTTCTTCACCGCCGCCAGCACGCTTCTTGCTTCAGCCAAAGTAGACCCGGCGTATACGGCCATGAATCGGTGTTGGGAGCTCGTATTCGAATAAAACAGGGTCTCGACGTCGGCACATCTGGACGTGAATACTTTGTTGGTGGGGAACAAAGACTGGGCAGCAAGGCGCTCGCTCTCAGGGACAAACACTTCGCAATCCTGATCGCTCTTGCCTACGCTTTTCAACATGACCGCATAAAACAACTCAGTGTCGTAAATGACAGCATCTTTTGGAACGCGAAATGGTAGATCGAAGGGTTGAAAGGTCACGCTGGTTTTGCACGCAACTTTGGGGTTACCGCAGACAGACGCTCTCCTGTTGCGTTGACGCGCCGCGCCTGCGTGCCCACGAGCGACGTCAATTGTTACCGCGCAGACAGCGATTAACACCAGGACCTTAAACATGAATGTAACTCCGGCTGCTCTCAAAGTTTACGGGGAGTAGAGAATCGAGCCTAGGACAAAGAATTTATTCTTTCAGCCTGCCGCCTTCAGCATTTTTATAACTGGCGGAGAGGGTGGGATTCGAACCCACGGAACGGTTTCCCGCTCACAGCATT
>DAIMCP010000059.1:0-34188 GCA_036726305.1 Pyrinomonadaceae bacterium
GATTATGCGCGTGAATTGCAATGACTTTAGTCTCCGGTCCAACGAACTGCTCCAACTTGTCCACATAACAGGTGACCACGTCTTCTTCCGCATACTCTTTGAGCAGCAGCGTTTCGACCATGCGCAAACCGTTGGGCACATATTTGGCCCGACCGTCTGGCCATGATTCGTTTTCAAAGGAGACTTTATTGAAGAAGGTATTGGCGAACTTTTGCGGCACGGTAGCCGACATCATCTGTTGCCAGATGCTGTGGTGCCACTCGCTCGCCTCAGTGGAAGAAGCTGTTAGGACGATTAATGGTGAACCCACAGGGGGAACGCCTCCTAATCATGAAGCTGAGTTAAAAGGTTAATTTCAGGTAATATGATCTCCGCTGACTTCGATCGAGCATATCCTGCGCTGGTAATAGGTGCGCAATTCTAGCACCAGAATTCGACCCTTGCCAATGAATTAAGCAAGCCGAGTCGCCCGCGAGGGCAGCCCCGGCGCCGTTCGCCCTGTAAGCGCTGAAGGTTCCCGGAGAAATGTTGGCCGCATTCCTCGGTCCGCGGGGTTGACGTTATCCCGCTTTGGGCCGCGCGGCAACGATCCTCATGGCTAAATCCTCCGCTCTGGTCTGGTGATCGACGGACAAGTGAAAAGCAGCCAGGCGGTAAAAATGGCGCCGTTCTTCGTACAGCCGATGCGCTTGTTCCTCGTTCGCTGCCAGTGGTCGTGCAATTTCGCCACTGCTAATGCGCTGCCAGCACAAGTCAAAAGGCGCGTCCAGCCAGACAGAAAAGCAATTGTGGGCCGCCAGCAGGTCGCGATTTTCCTTTGTCATCCATGCGCCCCCGCCCAAAGCAATCACCAGGTCCGAACCCGAACCCAGGACCAATCGCAAATGCCTTGTCTCCACTTCACGAAAGGAGAGTTCTCCGTCCTGTTCAATAATTTCTCCAGCAGAGCGTTGCTGGGACTTGGCGACCAATTGATCGAGGTCGACGAAGCGACAACCCAGCAGACGCGCCAGCGCCAGGGCAACAGTGGTCTTTCCTGCGGCCATGAAACCGGTGATGACAATTGGCTGGTTCATGCTCGAATCTGCGCCTGGGCGCGCCGGGAACGCTAACGTTCGATTACTGATTCCAGCGAAACAAAAAACTCCGGGAACGAGATCCCGACAGCCTCGGAGCCGGAAAGTTCGGAATCGCCCTCCGCCAGCAAAGCCGCAATCGTAAAGGCCATCGCGATGCGATGATCGCCAAAGGAATCAACCAACGCACCTTTAAGAGCAGTGTGACCAGTCACTGCCAGGCCGTCGGCGAACTCTTCGATCGTTGCGCCCATCGCCCGCAGGTTGCTTACGGTCGCGGCAATGCGATCGGTTTCTTTCAAACGCAGCTCCGCCGCATCGCGAATTTCGAGCCCTTCGGGAAGCTGACTTCCCAGCACGGCCAGCAAAGGCAGCTCATCAATAAGCTGGGGGATCGCCGGACCATGCAGGCGCCGGCGCCGCCCGGAAGCAGCAGCATTCTTTACTCGCTTGCCGCCGATCACAAGGTCCCCCAGGGGTTCATTACATTCCTCGCGTTGATTTATGACTTTGATAGAGAATCCCAGCGAGCTTAGTACTTCCAGGATTTGCGACCGAGTCGGGTTCAGACCTACGTTGTCGATGCGCAACCTCGAATCAGGCAACAAAGCCGCTGCCGCAACCAAAAACGCTGCAGAGGAAATATCACCGGGAATGTTTACATCCCTGGCTGAAAAACTGACCGGTCCATTGATCGCTATCGTCATCGCTCCGGCAGCAGCAACTCGCGTTTCAAGTGGCACGCCAAACCAACGCAGCATCCTTTCTGTATGATCTCGAGTTGGACCGAGACTCTCGACTACTTCGGTGCAGCCTGAGGCTCGCAGGGCAGCGAGCAGCACGCAGGATTTCACCTGGGCGCTGGCCACCGGAAGATCGTAGCGGATTGCTTTTAGGGTCGTTGAGCCCGTGATTGTGAGTGGCGGCCGATTATCATGTGCGAGCACCCGCGCGCCCATTAAGCGCAATGGCTCGATAACCCTTTTCATTGGACGCGAAAGTAGGGACGCGTCGCCGCTAACGACAGACTCGAACGGCTGGGCGGCCAGAACTCCCGCCAGCATACGCATCGTCGATCCGCTGTTACCGCAATCGAGAGGTTCAGCTGATGCGCTGAGACCTGTCATTCCCCGACCGGCGACGTGGACCTCGCTGCCCTCCTGATGAATTCCCACGCCCAGACCGTGCAAGCATGACAGTGTTGAAGCGCAATCATGGCTGCTGGAATAATTGCCAAGCCGTGAGGATCCTTCAGCCAATGCCGCAATGATTGCCGCGCGGTGAGAAATGGACTTGTCTCCAGGTACCCGAAGATGTCCACGAATTCGCGCCGCAGGTTTGATTTTCATCACGCCATCATAACCTGCGGGAGCACCGGTTTATTAACCGGGCTGCGATAGATTGCCTGGCGCCGCGCGGCCATACCCAAGGCAGGCGAATTGACAGATCGGCAGCTAAATATCCCTGGCGGGCGATGATGAGTGGTTTGCGCAGAGGTAGGTTGGCGAATCCAAACCTGACCGCTGCCTGACGGCTCTTATTTCTTGACATGGCCCCAGCCAGCGTGTTAAACCCTCGAACTTCCGGGTAGCTTGAACTTGTTGCAGTTGGCCTCGATCGGCGGACGTTGCGGAGGCCCGCGCCATTAATCGTGACCGAAGAACCAACAGAACTCACGCTCCCTGGTCGAATTGAATCCGTCGAGCAGGCCGCCGTGGCTGTCGCCGCGATTCTCAGCCGCTCGGGTGTGGGGGAAGAGGTGGCTTTCGGCGTAGATTTGGCTGTCCGCGAGGCTGTCACGAACGCGGTCCTCCATGGAAACAAACTGGATAAAGGAAAATCCGTACGAATCACGATAGAATGTTCGCCCAGTTCGCTCGAAATCAGCGTTCACGATGAAGGCGCAGGTTTCAATCCACAGGAAGTTCCTAATCCAACTGAGACAGAAAACATCATGAAAGCCTCCGGCCGTGGTATCTTCTTTATGCGCACTTTTATGGACAACGTAGAGTGGCTCATTCGGCCCGAAGGTGGTACCACCGTCAGGATGAGCAAGACTTTTGGTGAGGCGGTTTGAACGTGAATCCTGTTCTTGATTCTTCGTTCTATGTGCTTTGCAGATGAGCAATCATCAACTCAAGGCCTCAGCCGTACTAAAAACAACTTCCAAGAACAGACTATTAAGAAAACAGGTACAATTCTGAGGAGAGATCATGGCAGAACTGAATATCAAAGAACGTCAGGCTGGGGACATAACTGTCCTCGATATGGATGGAAAGATTACGATTGGCGAAGGCAGTGTCGCGCTGCGCACAGCAATCCGGCGTTTACTTGAGGAAGGAAAGAAGAGAATCCTCTTAAACCTTTCAGGTGTGGGATATATAGATTCGAGCGGGATTGGCGAGCTCGTTTCCAGCTACACCGCCATCGGCAAAGAGAGCGGCCAATTGAAGTTACTCAATCTGACGCAGAAGCTTCAGGACCTGTTGGCTATTACGAAGTTGTTAACGGTCTTTGACGTCTATGAGAGCGAATCCGAAGCCCTTAACAGCTTCCAGTAAATAACCGGGACCAACGTCTTCAGTTTCCGGTTGCTTGGGTTGGCTTCAATTACCAGCAACACCGAGCTGAAGCTTTTGCAGACTATTCAAGGAGAAAAATAATGGCTGAGCTCGATGTCCGAGAACGTCAGGCCGGAGATGTAAGCATTCTGGACTTGACCGGTGCGGTGCGCATGGGCGACGGAAGCGTGGCCATGCGAAATGCGATTCGGGGGCTGGCTGAAAGCGGCAAGAACAAGATTCTTCTGAACCTGGCCGCCGTCAAATACATGGATTCCAGCGGCATTGGTGAGTTGATTGCCAGCTATACCACAGTCAAGCGGGTAGGGGGTCAACTCAAGCTTTTGAATCTGACCGACAAGATTCAGGATCTTCTGGTGATTACAAAGCTGCTTACGGTTTTCGACAGCTTTGAGAGCGAAGCCGAAGCGCTGAATAGTTTTCAGTGACGGTGATGAGTGACGGGTGGCGAGTGACAGGCTGGTGGTTTGATTCTTGTCGCTTGTCACTCATCGCTTAGTCACGGTCATATCATGTTTCGCGCCTCATTTCGCCGGCTGCTCGCGTTAGACGATCCACCCGAGCGTACGGCGCTCGCCTTCTCAGCCGGCGTCTTCATCGCCTTCTCCCCATTGCTCGGCCTGCACACAATTCTCGCTACCCTGATCGCTTTCCTCTTTCGCTTCAACAAAGTGGCGATTTACCTGGGCACTTACGTTAATAATCCATTTCTGACCCTGGTACCGATCATCTTAATCTCATACGCGATGGGTGCGTTCCTGCTGGGCCGGCCATTGCGTATGCCTCCCGAAGGCATCGAATTGTTAAAGAATCCGCATCTGTTAACTGGCTCCTACTACACCAGCCTTTTCAAGCATAGCTGGGAAATCGTTAAGCCGTTTGCCATTGGCGCTACAGTGCTTTCGTTCGTTTGTTCGGCTGGCACCTATCCGCTAACATTGTGGGCGTTGCGTCGTCATCGTCGAAGATCATGACTGGCAACCAACCGATTACCATATAGACGCTGGATTGATTCGAGGATCATAGAGACTTCATGAAACAAGTCGGCAATTATTTATTGATACTCCTGAGCTTTATCGCGCTCAATTACGGACCTGCGGCCGCTCAAAGCACTCCGCCCCCAGCCGCGACGCGCACCGCTGCGCGTCCCGACAACGCTTTTAGGCTTGGCGATTATGGGGTTACTTTTCAGTCCGACCCGCGCTTAATCGTGGTTATGGCCGCCCTTGACGCAGCTGGATTTGATCCTGGCCGGGGGCCGTCAGTTTTTCGCACCCGGGTACGAAAAGACCAGGCCGATCTGGATCCCAGTGTGCGTGAACGTCTGCGAGGATTCTACGAACGCAATAAACTGCCGCCGCCCGCAACCGCGGCCGAGCAGGCAGCCCGTTATGTGTCACTTGCATTTGTGCTGGGTCCGCCGCCCGCGCTGGACTCCCCGGAACGATCGGAAGATCTGCCGGCGGGAGTGCTCGAAGTGCTCGATTTTGTCCCGCTGTTGCGAGAGTTCTATCGCCGCTCAGGTATAGATGAGCACCTGACGCTTTACTTGCGCGCTTACCAGGCCGAGGGTGATCGATTACAACCACCCACTGCTGAGCTGGTGCGTTCAGTCCTTTCTTATCTGCACACGCGTCCCTTGCTCATTACCAATGAACGAGTGCTGGTAAAAGCCCCGACGGCCAGGAAAAAGAGTAACGCACCGCGCACCTACGCCTTTCGCGAGCACGAAAGACACTTTTATATCGTTCCCGATTTGCTGGCGGCCCCGGGCACCATCAATTTGCGCGTCATCGCCGATGATTACTATGCCATCGTTCCTGAGGGTACGGAGCCAACTTCCTCGGAGCTGGGCCGTGCTTATCTGCAATTCGTGATCGATCCGCTGATGCTGCGCTTCAACAAGGAGATCGCAGCTCGCCGGGAACCGTTGCGGCAACTGCTCAAAGAACGGGAAAGCAGCAGCGAGAGTGTGACGCCTGATGTCTTCATTGCCGTTTCCCGATCGCTGGTGGGCGCCGCCGATGCTCGCTATGACGAGTCGTTGAAGCTGCAACGACTGGCCCTCGCAAATCGCGACCGGCTGGCGAAAGCTAAAGACGCAGCGGCGCGGACGGCTATCGCTAAAGAATCCCAGGCGACGATTAGTGCCATCAAAGATGAGACGGTGGCCCGGCTGGCCGAAGAATACGAACGTGGTGCAGTGCTCGCTTTCTATTTCGCTGAGCAGTTGGAAGGGATCGAAGCATCAGGCTTTGATATCGCGAATTTCTTTCCCGACATGATTGCTTCGTTCGATCCAGTTCGTGAAGCCAAACGACCTGCCGAATATGCCGACGCGCGCGCTCGCGCCATCGTTGCCAGGAAGGCCCGGAAAGCTGAGGCTGAAACAAACTCCTCCAGCACGGCGGAAGGCCCAAACTCCAGCGCACTAGTCAAGGCACTCTCGGATATTGAACAGATCCTGCGGCAGAAAGATTACAACGGGGCTGAATCGCGTTTGCGGGAATTGATGAAAGAGTTTCCCGGGGAGCCACGAATCTTTTTTGCGATCGCCCAAACCAGCAGCGTCGCCGCTGCTGATGCCACCGATGAGGACGTGCGAGATCGACGTTTACAGGGCGCCCTGACAAATTATCGACTCGCTGTCCAGGCCGCTTCAGCGGAAACTGATCAGGGCCTGGTGTCTCGCGCACACGAAGCCATGGGACGTATTCACGCTTTTCTTGATCAAAAAGCCGAAGCCGT
Source organism: Pyrinomonadaceae bacterium (assembly GCA_036726305.1). Classification (GTDB taxonomy): domain Bacteria; phylum Acidobacteriota; class Blastocatellia; order Pyrinomonadales; family Pyrinomonadaceae; genus JAOAPY01. The sequence goes on from DAIMCP010000059.1 coordinate 6,407, forward strand.
TAGCGAATTTGAAGCAGCGATAAAGATCGGAGACGTGCGTGGCGGAGCTTACCAGGCAGCGCAGGAGGGAAAGAAGAAACTGGAACATCCGTAAATGTGGGTCGCAAGTTATTGAATACCAGCCTCCATCCTTCTGAAGCACCCGCTCCAAACACACGAAGGGCGGACCTTCGATCGCCCTCTCGCTCTCGACTGAGAGGTCACCGACCATCAAATGGGAACGCGACGGCCTGCTCGTATCACCCGGACCTTTGGCATCACAACGTTAATCTCGGGAATGACGGGCAAATCAATCCGGGGCACCGCCACGTTGATGGCTGGGATTGAAGGCAATGCAATTTGCGGAATAACGATGCGTCCTTCTCTGACGCCTGCGCGAATTACCTCTCGTATCTCGTCGCCAATGACCCGCTGGTTTGCCGTACGTCCCGGGCGTAGTAGTTCCTGCTCTGATTTTTCCGGGGTCACCTTAATCGTGCGCTGGTTCTTGTCACGAATGATAGTCAGGGTGACGTCGCCGTCTTTTTGTTTATTGATAGCGCGCGAAAGATCCCCTGAGGCCTCGACTCTTTCGCCGTCTATGGCCGTAATTACGTCGCCGGCTTTGAGTCCGGCCTTTGCTGCGGGGCTGTTTTCCGAGATGGACGTTACCAGCACACCCTTGCCATCAGGTACTCCAAAATAATCGGCCAACTGTTTGGTTAGCGAGGTGGTGCCTATGCCGATGCGGCGACTGTTGCGGAGCGAAAATATGGCGGTTGCTTCCGGCAGGTTTTCCCACCGTGGCAAACTGCCTCGCGGGATCTTGAACTTTTCGAACTGCTTCGCGCTGTCCTGGCGTTTGCCAATGGTGACGGCCACACTCTGATCTGCGCCACCCCGACTGATCGTCAGATTCACCCGATGATCCGGAGCGACTTCGGAAACCAGTCGCGTAAGCTTGCGCGCGCTGCCCACGTCTTCGTTGTCAAAGCGGGTGATAACGTCGCCCTTCCTGAGACCGGCGCGCTCGGCCGGACTGTCTTTGACGACTTCAGTAATTCCCACGCCGCGCGCTTCACGCAAACCATATTGAGCTAAATTGTCTTTGGAAATGTCCTCGGCATAGACACCGAGAAATCCACCTCCATCGACCAAAAGGGAAAAGTCCATGAAAGCTTCAGCCGGCTCAGCAGCCTCAGGCGGGCTGGCCGGAACTAATGGCTCCTGGGCAAACACACTGACCACCGCCAGAAACAGGGAGACCGAAAGATAAAGAGTAGTTCTGAATTTCATGCAGATTAATCCTCCGGAAGATTTTGTGAGGTTTCACGCCGGAAGAAGCGGGCGGTTCCGAAAATTTTTTTGATCTGAACGGGACGGCTGCAGGTTTCGTGACCGTGCGCGGCAAAAGAAACCAAGGTACAAAGTAACAGATACTCACTCCAGGGGCCGATAGACTTCCTTCGCGCCGCTCATCTCCAGCGCGATTTTGCCTTCTGACTGGGCCAGGTCCAGGTGCGCGGCGGCTTCGGAAACGGCCAGAAAGCGATGTACGTCATCGGTGCCGGGGAACATTTTTCGCGCTACCTCCCAGGCAGTGGCGCCTCCCCTGGGCAGCAAACCGATTACTTCCGCCTGCCTTTGTTGAATGGCGCGCAGGTAGCGGTTGAAAAGCTCCTCGAAATCGTTGATCGGCTCGCCATGGCCGCCATGTACGAGGGTCGGAGCAAAGCTGCGCAAACGCGCGAGGCTAACGAGATATTCTGCGAGCGAGCGAAAACGGCGCGACTTGTCAATAGGATCAGGGGAGAGAATTGGATTGGGCGTGATGCGCTTCAGGACGCAGTCGCCGGCGAAGATCGTGCGATCGGCTTCGCGAAGAAACGAGCATGAACCCGGCGTGTGACCCGGCGTGTGAACCACCTGCAGGGTGCCTGACGAGAATTCCAGTTGCGCTCCGTCCCTGAGTGAACTGTATTCGTGCTCTTCCAGGGAATCGGCATACTTGCGCACACCTTCGTACATCCGGCGCATCCCCTCAATCTCGTTATCTGGTAGACCGGCCCGCGCCAGGAGGCTGCGGTTTTCCTCGTGTTCAAGGCGCCCGGCCCGATGACCGGTTTCCCAATCATGAACGAAGACTTCGGCATCTTTCGCCTGATCCCGGAGTGAGCGGGCCAGGCCGCAGTGGTCTTCATGGGCATGGGTCAGGACAATGCGGCGAATGTCGGAAGCGAGAAAGCCGGCCTGTCTCAGCCCGTCACGCAACGCCTCGGCCGCTTCTTTGGTTTTCGGACCGGTGTCGATCAGCGTGATCGGATCTTCCGCGATCAGATAGACATTGACCGGGCCGATATAGAAAGGTGTAGGGATGCTGATGGGAATGATGCGCATGGTGTCATTGCCAATTGCCGATTGCCGATTTAGTCAACAATGCTGTCGAAAAACAGCGAGCTTTTTACCGGCATAAATCGGCAGTTGGCGTTTGGCAATCGGCAATGACTAGTACGTCCACTTGTTGGCTTCGATCATCACATTAGCGATTCGCTGCCGCGCCACCACCGTGTTCATCGGAGTCAACTTTGTAAACCGGCGCAGGGCCGCCAGCAGTGTCCGCAACTCGTCACCCTCAGCCATGGCCGCCAGCGTATTCTTTGCCCGCGACTCGATGCGTTGCACCGCGTCGTTGCAGAAGACCTGCGTCATGTCCAAATAACGAGCAGCATTTGCTTCGCCCGCCGCGCCGGCCAACTTGCGCGCGCGCAGGATCGCTGATTCCATTGCGTAAGTATCCATGATGATGTCGGCAATACCCAATAAGATTTCCTGCTGATCACCAAGTTTCAGCATGAACTTCTGCGCCGCCGTACCCAGTGTCATCAGCGCCACCTTTTTGGCGTTCTGGGCCAGTTTCTGTTCCGCGGCCAACAAGCCCTCATCATCGTCGAACCCGCCCAACTGCGGCGAGAGAATTTCGTCCATCAATCCCTGCGCAGCAGGCAACAGCGCCAGGTGCCCGCTCAAGGCGCTCTTCATCAAACGCCCCGGAATCAACATGCGATTGATTTCATTCGTGCCTTCAAAGATGCGGTTGATCCGCGAGTCGCGATAGGCCCGCTCAGCCGGGTAATCCGCGGAATAGCCGTAGCCGCCATAAATCTGCACCATCTCGTCGGCCACATAGTCACAGTATTCGGAAAGGGCCACCTTGATGATAGAGCACTCAGCCGAATACTCTTCAATCGCGCGCAGCTTGGCGTCAGGATCGCTCGTATCGCTGATGGCCGTTTCAATCATCCCCAGCGTGCGATAGATCATTGATTCGCCCACCCAGGTGCGAATGGCCATCTCACCCAACTTGGCTTTGATCGCGCCAAACGAAGAGATCGATTTGCCAAACTGGTGGCGCTCGTTCGCATAGCGAGTGGCCTCGTGGATCATCAACTTCATGCCGCCAATGCACATGGCCCCGAGTTTAAAGCGCCCGATATTTAGAACGTTGAAAGCGATCTTGGCTCCCTTGCCGATTTCCCCGAGCAAATTTTCAACCGGAGCTTTGGCGTCGGTCAGTACGAGGGCAGTAGTGCTGGACCCTTTGATTCCCATTTTGTGCTCTTCGGCGCCGGGCTTGATGCCTTCCTGGCGCTCGAGAATAAACGCCGAGAACTTGTCGCCATCGAGCTTGGCAAAAACGATGAAGATATCGGCAAAGCCGCCATTCGTAATCCACATCTTCTCGCCGTTGAGAATGTAATGCGTGCCATCTGCGCTCAGTTTGGCGGTCGCTTTCGCCGCCATCGCATCAGAGCCCGAACCGGCCTCGGTCAGGGCATAGGCTGTGATCAATTCGCCCGACGCGATGCGGGGCAAATATTTCTTTTTCGCCGCGTCGGTTCCGAAGTAAATAATCGGCAGCAGGCCAATTCCGCTTTCGGCACCCAGCGTAGTCGCAAACGAAGCTGAGCGGCCGATATTCTCACCAATCAGTGCGCTGCTGGTTTGATCCAAACCGAGGCCGCCATATTCTTCGGAAATGTTTGCTCCAATCAACCCCAGGTCCGCCGCCTGCTTCACCAGGCTGCGCGCGAGTTTCCAGTCATGTTTCTCGAGTTCGTCGATGTGCGGTACGACTTCATTGTCGACAAACTGCCGCGTGGTCTCGGCAATCATGCGGTGTTCCTCGGTGAAATCTTCCGGCGTAAACGTCTCTTCGGGGGTGTGCTCTTCGATCAGGAACGCGCCACCCTTGATGAATGCTTTTTGTCCGACTACGGCTGACATATTGTTGTCCTCTCTTTCTGGGTTACTCGGGTATCTGGGAGCTTATCTCCCCGGGCATGACACTGCGCAATTCAGGATATGCTTCAAGGATTCGCATCAGGTCCAGTTCGTCTTTCTTTCTCTTCGTCGGCCTGCGCGTCTGATCACTCCAGGCCCATACCTTGCCGCGCACAATGTTAACAAGTGAGGCGACAGGCACGCGCGCGCCAAGAACTTCCCGCAGGCTTGTATCGTCCAGAAAGTCCTGATAGCGGCTGTCAGTGGTGAGTTGTATTCTCAACTCGCTTCCCCTCATTTGCGCATTTGAGTGGGGAAATTCCTGCACCGCAAAGGCGGCATCCGCTAGAGCCTGCCTGATTGAGTCTACATCCGAGACCGCAACCACGATATCGGCACCAAGAGTGTAGACAGGTTCTACATAACAATTGACAGCCAGTCCGCCAATCAAGCACCAGCGTCCGTGTTCGTTGAGAATGCGAACCAACAACGCAAAATCGCTGCTCCCGCTGCCGGTCACCGATTCAAAGATTTCTGAGGCTGTCATCTGTAACACAACCTACGGGCTCGCAACTCGCACCAGCTAAAAGCCGCCTGGCGTCAAATTCGTTCGAAAATTCCCGCGGCTCCCATGCCGCCTCCGACGCACATGGTCACCATGCCATAGCGGCCCTTGCGCCTTTCCAGTTCGCGCAAAATGCTGGCAGTCAGTTTAGCGCCTGTGCATCCCAGCGGATGGCCAAGCGCGATAGCGCCGCCGTTAACGTTTACTTTATCGGCATCCAGTCCCAGCGTCTTGATAACAGCCAATGACTGGGCCGCAAACGCCTCGTTCAATTCGATCACATCAATTTGATCCAGGGTAAGGCCGGCCAGCTTCAGGACCTTGGGAATGGCATATACGGGACCGATACCCATCTCTTCCGGCGGACATCCGGCCGTCGCATAAGCCACAAATCGCCCCAGCGCTTTCACACCCAGGCTCCGGGCCCGATCCTCAGACATCACCACAGCAGCCGCGGCGCCATCAGACATTTGCGAGGCGTTCCCGGCCGTGATGGTGCCTTTGACGTGAAACGCGGGTTTGAGTTTTTGCAGGCCTTCGATTGAAGAATCGCGCCGCACGCCCTCATCTCGATCAAAAACAACTTCGCGTCGCTGCTTGCGTCCTTTTTCGTCAATCTCTTCGAAGCTCACGGTCAGCGGCACGGTTTCATCCTTAAACTTGTCACCGTCCAGGGCCGCAGCAGCACGCTGATGCGAGCGCAGGGCGAATTGATCCTGTTCTTCGCGTGTGACCTCGTACTTGCGCGCGACATTCTCGGTCGCCAGGCCCATGTTCAGATAAAAGTCAGGATAGTGTTCAACGAGGTAAGGGTTGGGACGAATAATGTGCCCACCCATGGGAATCATCGACATCGTTTCCAGGCCGCCGGCCACCTCGACTTCGGCTCCGCCAGTGCGTATGCGGTCCGCGGCAAGCGCGATCGACTGCAGGCCGGACGAGCAGAAGCGATTAATCGTCATCGCACTGGTTTCTACGGGCAGCCCGGCACGAATCGCCGCGGCCCGCGCGACATTCATGCCCTGTTCGGCCTCGGGCATTGCGCACCCCATGATTACGTCCTCGATTTCAGCGAGTTCGAGTCCGGGCACCCGCGCGATCGCCTCCTTGATTACCGCCGCGCCCAATTCATCGGGGCGAGTGTCTTTTAAAGTCCCTTTGGGGGCTTTGCCGACTGCGGTCCGTACTGCCGATACGATTAATGCATCTCTCATCTTAATCTCCGCACGATGGATTACCGACGATTGGCGATGGTCCGCCGTCTATGGTCTGTGATCAGTTCCTGAGCGGCTTGCCGGTCTTCAACATGTTCGCGATGCGATCCTGCGTTTTGCGCATCCCGACCAGTGAAAGAAAAGCCTCGCGCTCGAGATCCAGCAGGTATTGCTCGGACACCCGGGTCTCATGATTCAGATCGCCGCCTGTCAAAATGCGCGCTAATTTTTCGCCAATCAAGGCGTCGTGATCCGAAATGTAACCGGCTCGCTTCATCTGATGAATGCCCAGCTTGAAGGTCGCCAATGCCGGATTACCAAGTGCCCTGATATCAGTCCGTGGCTGCGGCTCGACGTAGCCACTAGCGGCCAAAGCGAGCACTTCCTTTTTTGCGTCCGCGATCAGCCGGTCAGGGTTCATCGAAATACTGTCATCGCTTCCCAGGAAGCCAAACGATCGAGCCTCTTCGCCGGAAGTCGCCACTTTGGCCATGGCAATGGTTTCAAAGGCGCGCTTCACAAAGGGGAAAGGATCGGCATCGGCAAGGTTTTTCGGAATCGAATCGAGCGCCCGCAAGAGCATCTCTTTAGTGCCCCCACCAGCGGGAATAATCCCCACCCCAACCTCAACCAGGCCAATATAAGTTTCCGCCGCTGCGCGCACGCGATCGCCGTGCAGGACCATCTCGCAACCGCCGCCAAAGACCATCTGGAAGGGCGCCACCACGACGGGCTTGGCGGAATAACGCAGGCTCATGGTTGCCTGCTGGAAGTAGCGGCAAATCATATCCAGCTCTTCCCAATTCTCTTCCTGCGCTTCCATCAGCATCAACATCAGGTTGGCGCCGACGCAGAAATTCTGGCCCTGGTTACCGACGACCATGCCGAGGAAATTCCGTTCGACTTCGGCGAGTGACTGCTTGACCATCTGCAGCGTATCGCCACCGATGGCATTCATCTTTGAATGAAACTCGAGGCAGGCCACCCCGTCTCCGATATCGATCAACGAGGCGCCGGAGTTCTTTTTGATCACTCCGGTGCGGTCCTTAACGGACTTAAGGATGATCGTGCCGGGCAGATCGCCGAGCGGGACGTATTGCTCGGTGGCAAAATCATAATAGGACTGCCGGCCGTTCTCCTGCTTGTAAAACGATTTGGCGCCGCCATCCAGCATGCGCTGAACGTTTGCCGGCACTGCTACACCCTCGGCTTGCATTCGCGCTACAGACTTCTCGACGCCGATGGCATCCCAGGCTTCAAAAGGGCCCAACTCCCAGCCAAAGCCCCAGCGCATGGCGCGATCGACCTCTACCACGCTGTCGGCAATTTCCGGGATGCGACTGGCCGCGTAGTTAAGCGTGCGCGAAAAAGTCTTCCAGAGAAATGCGCCCACACGATCCTTGCTCCAGACCAGCGCCTTCAGCCGTTCGCCCCCGTCCTCAATGTTTTTGGCCATCTCGAGCGCCGGCAGCTTGACCTTCTGCACCGGGCGATATTCGCTGGTCGCCGGATCGATGACGAAGAACTCTTTCTTGTCGCCGCTGCCCTGCCGCTTATAGAACCCTGCTTTAGTTTTATTGCCCAGCATCCCGCCCTTGATCAGGTTGGTGAGGAGTTGCGGAGTCTGAAAAACCTCGCGCTCCGGATCCTCAGGCAGCGCCTCGTAGAGGTTTCGGATGACGTGCGAGAAGACGTCAAGGCCGACAAGATCAAAGGTCCGAAACGTAGCGCTCTTGGGACGACCCACGGCCGGCCCGGTGATCTTGTCAATTTCTTCAATGGTGTAGCCGTCCGCCAGCATCGTCTGAATCGTGACCATCGCTCCGTATGTACCGATCCGGTTGGCGATAAAATTTGGGCGGTCTTTGGCTGGGACGACGCCTTTGCCCAAACGCTGATCCAGAAAACCAAAGGTGAAGCAGGCCACTTCCGGTTTGGTCCATGGGGTACGAATTATTTCAACCAGATGCAGGTAGCGCGGGGGATTAAAAAAATGGATGCCGAGAAAATGCTGTTGAAAGTCCTCCGTGCGACCTTCGGCTAACAGGTGGATGGGAATCCCGCTGGTGTTCGAAGCGATGATAGAGCCGGGACGGCGATGCTGCTCGACTCGCTCGTAGAGCTTGCGCTTGAGATCAAGATTCTCGACGACCGCTTCAATAATGAAATCGCAATCCTTGAGTTTTGCCAGATCGTCTTCAAAGTTACCGATAGAAACCAAAGACGCGTGGTCGGGAGTGAAGAACGCCGCAGGCTTGGCTTTTTTTGCGGCTTCAAAGCCGGCGCGGGCAATGCGATTTCGCACTTCCCTGGAGCCCAGCGTCAGGCCTTTTGCTTTTTCTTCCGCCGACAATTCGCCGGGAGCAATGTCCAACAGCACGGTTGGTATCCCGGCGTTAGCCAGGTGCGCGGCAATCTGCGCTCCCATGGTTCCCGCCCCCAGCACCGCAGCCTTCTCAATGCGCATCATGCTCACCCTGCCTTCGCACCGATTTTCACTTTCGAACAGGTCGTTATAATACTGAATGAACGTTCATTCAGCAAGGGCTTTCGGTTCGCTCTTGGAATCATCTAATGAATGATGATTTAGCCGCAGATGAACGCAGATAACGCAGATCAGGAAAACACGTGTTGTGCTTTTTGTCTCTTCTTGTGGCTTAAGGGGTTTCCTGCTTGAGCGCCACGATCTGATCGAACACCAAACCACTCGCACCTTCGCCACGGCCCGTTTCTTTCCGGCGCCCAACCCACGTGAACACTTCTCCGTTAGGTCCACGCGCGCGCTGGTACTTGCGCGTAACGATCACGCCCGCGCGAGGTACTTCTTCTTCATGCACAAAGTAAAACTCTTCCTTATCCAACCCAACGCGAAGTATCTGTCCGCGAGGCCGGATCACGGTATTGTGGACTTGATCTGTCAGGCGTGGCATCGCACCGCGTTGCAAGCGAACCTCTCGATTAGATCCCGGCTTGTGCGCCGCGACAAACGGGATCCAATTCTCGGGAACACCACTCCCAAGCACATAGCGAATCTTCGCGTCATTAGGCGTGCGTGTTATTTCGGGCGGAGTCTGATTTGCCAGGAAGTAACTAGCAAGCGCGTTCCCTGCTTCAAAGCCATTCACGCCAGCGCCTGACACTCCCGGAATCGTCTCCTCGATACCCCAAACGAAATTCGATATTTCATCTCGGGCCAGTACGACCTTCTCGATCGGATTACTCTCATACACCTTCGCCACAGACGGCGGCAGGAACAAACGATTGTCCACTCGATCGCCACTCGCAAGGTTGTACATGGACCACTTTTGCCAGTCCATGCGCTGGCCCTGTCCCGCCGAGCGAATGAACGTTTGCACACCAAAAACATCACTCACAACGACTCCCTTTATATCAGCCAGCGAGCCCACTTCCAGATCAAAAGGAATCACGGTCCAATCGTTGCCGTAGATTAGACCAAACTCGGCGAGCAACAGCAGTGGCACGTCGGCGGTCGTCGCGCGAATGTTGCCGAAATCTGTTCGTCGATCCTCAAACTCCCACCAACGCACATTCGGCATTCCGTTGAATTCAATCTGCGAAGGCAGGAAAGCAATCGGCTCTCGCTCGGTAAACCCGTTTGCGGGAAACTCGGCTTCCGGCAGATCTTGCAGTCGCCGTCTGCCGTCGATGTCAAAGGCATACCAATCAAGGGTGCCTTGATAATACTGTTCGGCAACTAACAGCGCGCGCTTCTCACCTGACTCGTCTTCCGGCGCTGATACTGCAAACTGATACTCGAGATACGACGGCGCCCACGCATCTTCGTGGTCCACCTTCTGCGGCTGTGAAAACAAGCGCCGGAACCAACTGAGATAATCCTTTGCCAGGTCTTGCAAAACCTCGATCTGGTCCAACTCAAACCCACTCTCGCCCAACCACGTATCGAATCGTCCTTTGTCGATGGCCACAAACAACTTGCGTCCATCCGGCAAACGTGCTTTGACAGCCAGAAGCGATTGCCACGCCGGCGGATCACTTCGCAGATGCGCCAGTTCCACTCGCTCGTCTCTGGTAAGAGTCGCTTCGTCTTTCTCAGAAATGTCTTCAAAACCAAATCGCCCGACGATCGCGTTCCTGACGGTCGACGGCAATCCAGCCTGCTTCAACAAACGCACAAAGTGACGGCCCATCTGGCTACGCAGGGCAACATCTTCTGTGTTTGGCTCCGGACCAGGCGGCAACAATGGCTCACGCTCGACTTCGATCTCGAGTGGCAGGGTTTCATCGTAAGGCACGGCCTCGAGAAACTGCTCACCACCGGTCGCATCGCGATTCTCACTCTTCACTGCGTAGCGATCGATCCGCGTCGTATTCAACTGCACGCGCGCTTTGACAGCAGAACCTGCGTCCTCTCCTTTAAACTCGCCAAACTGCCATTGCCGCGTCAGCATCCACAGCGGATCGCGAACTTCCGCGCGTAAGCTGCGATCGAAATCTTCTTTTCGCGGACGTCCTTCGAGACGGTTCCAAAGTGTAATCGCTGCGCGAAACTCTGCACTCAGCAGTGCGTTCTTGAGAGCTGGGTCAATTTGTTGTTGGGCCAAGTTGTTACCACCCTTCGTTAAGATCAATCCACAACCATCGATACCGGCTGGGCAGCGATGTTTGTGGAGATGGTGCCAAACGGGTAACTCGTAAAACTGCTCAACACAGCCGGCAAGAGCTGCGCGTACGCAGTGGGCAGCAGAAAATCCGGCTCCACTGCCCTGCGTTTTGCCCGATCAAATGTGTCGATCACAGTGTCGACAAGGTCGTCCCATTCCCAACGTCCATTGACGTTCGGACTGACTGCCATCAGGAGACATTGCGGCGGCTCGGTGTTTGGCTGGTTGTAATGAATGGCAATGCCGGTGGTCTCGGTCCGGTTCGGAATCACTTCGTTCCATTCATCGATCAGCAATCCCGACTGCGCACCGGTTGCTTCGTAATCTTCCGGCAACTGCCGCACAACAGATAGAAAATCGTTCTGCGGCACAAAAACATCCTGATCGTCCAACTGTTCCGGTTTGACTTCAGGAAACTCCAACGCGATCCAATGCGCTTTTTTATCAAACGGTAACTGCAAGGGTCTGAACGTCAACGACTTAGCGGCGAATGCTTCCTGATATGTGTTAACGGTGTCGATCCAACTGATACGCTCACGAACCGTGGCGACTCCCTCTAACCACTCTTCAACTGCAAGATCGCGCCAGTCGTCAATTGCAGAATTCACCGCCGCGGCCTTCAAGCGGCTTTGCGTAAATCGCAACAGGCTTTCGTCCGCCGCCACCGAATTCGAGAATTCATCGGCGGATTCCAACTCGGGCAGGTTCTTGAATTGAAACGTCGGAATGAAGCGAAACGAATCTCCCAAAACCAAAGCGCCCGCTGCCTGATAAATCTCGAGTTTCTGAGCTACGGTGAGCTTAGCGACCTGCTCCGTAGGCAGGTTGTCGAACCTTTTCATTGTCACGGCCTGCAAATGACGGCTTCGGCCCTGCTCCAGTGTCAACAAAGCCTGCTCGATAAGCGACTGTTGCGCGCGCAGCAAAGCCAAACGTTCTTCATCCGTTGGGTCCGCAGGGAGCTCGGGCAAGATCGCATTTTTAGGAAAAGCTCCCGGCAGGCCGAAATAAGAGAGCGCGATCAGTGCGCCGCGCAAGTTATCGTAATTGATGCTATTCAAGTCGCCGGTCTCCAACGGGTCTTTGCTCAATGGAGTCGGTGGAAACAACGCAGTGATGGCTTCCAGGGCGCTAAGACTATCGTTCAAAGACTTCGCGGCATCGTCGAAGGATTTCTCAACTGGAGCGAGGTCCCAGCGTTTCGGATTCTCTGACGTGTTCTGGTCGGCCTTTTCTTCCGATTGCAACATGTAGTCGTCAGCGCCGAGTGGACGCGAACTGGTCACGAGCTTTCGTAGATTACGAAGTAGTGGCAGCAGCTCGAAGAGAGTCCTGGCACCAGGTTCCGTGAATTTTTTACTGCTCATGAACTCGATGGTCACGAGTCCGGAAGCCGCACCTCGTTTGCGCCGGAAAACAAAATCGATGCGCGCCTCGAGCTCGGTGAGATCGTTGACCTGCTGAGTCCCTGCGACTGCTCCCGCCTGGTTGCCGATCAGAAACATCAGATCGATAGGTTGTAGAGCGAGCTCCGAGAGTGGAATGGGTGTGTTCTCCGCGTCGAATTCGTACTTGACGCTGAACTGAAGTAAATCAAGCTCGCCGATAATATCTCCGAGCCATTTGTTCAAACCGGACACGGCGAGAGATCGCGGCGTCGGGTCGACATCCCACGGACTCTCGACTGCGCCAGTCTCAAAGTGAACAGTCAACTTATGATTGACTACTGCGCCACTTCGCGGCGTAGTCACGATCTCGGGATCGGGCGGCGTAGTTCCTTCCGACAGAGCCTTGAGCATTGCGCCCGCGCGCTCGTAGTTACCTTGCGTCACCTGGAAGACGCCTTCCGCCAGCGCAAGGTCTGCGATCGCATCCAACGTATCCTTAAGACGTTCCACTTCAGTGACGATTGCCTGACCAGCCGGGTCGTTTGCAAGTGGTAACCCGTCGACGCCGTATGGATATCCTAACGGTGATGGTCCAAGCATCACCGCTTCCAGCAACGCGTAACCATCAACTACCTGATACGACTCTTTCCGATTGATTACATCGGCCGCCGACACTCCAGGCGTGATCTTGTCGGCAACCATCGGGTACTTCTTGCGGAAAGCGAGAATATGCTGTTCGAGCGCTTGACCGTTGATTACGTAGCGATCGTGCAAAGCGCGTTCGAATTGATAACCCAGCAGGGCGCCGAGTTGCTGCCCGTTACGCACGCCCTCTAAAAACGTGAGCGCCGTTCGCACGCGCTCCGAAGTTAACCTGACTGCAAAATGATCGGCGTTGCTTTCCGTCGCATGCGTGAGGTATGCGTTGCGGAGTACGGCGGCGGCGACGGCATGATTGATCGATGGACCATGTATGTAACCGCCGTTGTCAGGTTGTTCGACAACTGTGACGCCGTCCTGCCGCAGCGATGGTGGAATATCACTAACCGGGACCGGCACAGGCGGAGGCGCCGGACGCACGTTTTCCAACCAACCATAAGCACCCAGGTGAAGGCCGCGTTTCGCTTCTCCTTCACTTCCTTGCCTGAACTGATTCAGCCGCTGGAGGCGCGCCGCAAAGAGTGCGGTTTGCCAGGCGTCAAGCCGGTAAGAACAGAGATCGATGTGCTCCGCAAATAACCGTTCGAGCTCGGCGGTTTTCAGTTTTTCCAAACGCGCGATACTGTCCCTGACGCCTTTCAGCGTAAATATAACCGGGACAGTGGCAACATCGGCAGTGGCAAGAAAGTCTCCGAGCGCGATGTTTGCGTTACTCAACTGAGGTAAAACTCGACCGACGTTCGCTTCCATAAACTCCCAACGAGTTACAGTCCGGCCTGCTTCGACGTTGGTAAAGTCCTGCTCACGACGAACGGTGCTGTCAAACAATTGAAATCCCTCAAACACCGTCATCGAGGTGTTGTAGATGGCAAGCAACCACGACCGCTGCAACATTTTGTACAGGAGTGCCGTTGGAATTGGCAGCCTTTCACCATTCTGGTTAAGAAACTGCTGCTGCTTCAGCGAATTCATGTCGGTATTAACCAGCCAGCCAATGTAGTTCCTGAGTTCGGCACTGTCAGGTATTGCGTACTTCCCCGGCAGCTCAGCGGTTTCAGACAGTTTTTCGTCCTCAGCTTTTTCAACGTCGTCGATGAGTGGTCCATTAATGCCTGAAGTGCCGCTGGAGAAGAGCAGGCCAAACAGTTTCGGCCTTTGAGGAAAACTGAGTTCAAGTTGTGCCAATAAAACAAGGCCGCGGGCGGCTACTTCCCTAAAGTAAGCACCTATCGGACCGGGGGTTGCTGGTGAAAAAAAACCACCGGCGTTCCAGAGCACGCTCTCGAACGTAGCGATCCGGCGTTGGTAATCAACTGAGGTCGCCTGAAGCCCCAGCATGTTCAGGAGCTTTGCAAACGGATCACCTGGACCATCCACGTGCGCCACCAGCGGCACGAGTTGCTGCCACTGGTTCTCCACTGTTCTCAGCTTCTCGTGTACCTGACCATAGAAAGTAAAGTCATCCCCATCGATCAATCGATTGGTTTGCCACTTGCGAAAAGCGCTGGTCACAAGAATTCCGTAAGGCTGTTTGCCGACGCGAATCGCGGGGAGACTGCCACGCGCCACTACATGATCCACGAAGAACTTTCGCACCCTGCCAATATCATCCGGAGCAATTTGCAGCAGCTCCTCCAGGTAGTAACCAAGGGTTGCAGACCACATCGCTCGATTGAATATCATCGCCTGCGAAACTTCATTGCGGTTTGCGTTCGCTAGCTGCGTAAGCTTCTTGAAATCTACGTCCCACGCTTCAGACAAACGCTGCGCATCAGTCTTGTCCAACTCGTTGGTAGCGACCTCGTCATCCGGTTCCGTTGTTTCGTTTTTGAAACTAGCCTCACCCTCGGCATCGTCAGTGGAAAAACCGGATCGCTGCTCGGCGGTGTGATTCGTGGGAGTTCCCTGCGAAAGAAAACTCATTCCATCCGGAGAATAGTGATGATTATCGATCAGCTCTTCCAACAACTCTCGATTGTCCGCAGTGGACGACGAAACGCGAAATCCCAACACCAGCAAACGATCGAACCCGCTGCTGGCGAATGGCTCCGCCAACGGAATACGCACCGCCATGCCAACCTGAATCGCTTTGTCGAAGTTAGCGATCCAGTCGAAGTCTTCACCCATCACGAGGTCCCCGGCGTTTTGCTCCAACTCTGATTCGAGATTCTGCGGGTTTGGTCCAAGTACCAGCGGGTTAACCACTGCATTTGGAAACGGGTGTTCGAGTCGTGAGTCTTTGATAAAGCCGATGCACACGAAGCGATCGGGCATCACTTCGGTTCGTGGCGCGCGGGTCCAACTGTCTGGTTTCAATTCTTCGAGATCAAATCCGAGATGAAACAGAATGCTATCGTTGATTATTTGCAGGATGGCGTCTCGAGTCGAATCGCCGAGCTGTGCATCGGTGGCAATCAGATTTGCAATGCGCTCCCGAATTAAGGCATCAACGGGATGAGTGAAACTCACCAACAGCGAATTGATTGCACTACCCTTTTGCGCCGGGCTGCGCAGCCGGTCAGCAAGAATATTCGTGACCTCGACCCGGACAAGCATGAAGGAAAAGTTCTCACTTCCTTCGGTAGCGATCACTCTCTTCTTGATCTCCGTCGTAATCCATGAAGCACGTGTGCCGCCATGACTGTTTACGAGGGCGCGCCAGGCGCCTTTTTCAAGCGCCTCTCTTTCTGTTGGATCGTCGACCGAGGCTGCAATAGTGCGTTGGATCCAGTATTCGATTGCCGAATCGGCGTCGTCGCGCGTGAACTCTTTTTCGTGAGTATGAACAGCGATGTCGTCCGGATAAACGCGCAACCACAACTCGCGACTTGCGCCACTCCCCATGAAGCGGGTTTCGATCCGCACCGGCAGCAGGAGAAAAGGTAAACTGTCATCGAGTCGCGAGATCAGTTGGCGTGGCGACTCTGGCAGGACAAAAGTTCCGACGAGGTTGGCAACATTGTCTCTTGCGCCTCTTAGTTCTGACTTTCGCGTATTGATTACCTCGTTGAGTTCGGCGATCTCGCGTTCAAGAGTCGCTGCTCTGCCGGTCCCCTCCTTCCCCAACCTGTTCGCGTTAATTAGCGCCGACTCTTTTGATCGCAGCCGGTTCTGACTGGCGTACAAACTCTCTTCAGTTGTTCGCATTGCCTCGCGGGCTTTTTTGATTTCTTCAATCATGATGTCGAGTTACCTGTAATCGTGTTTCTCGCGCAAGGCGCAAAGCGCGCGAACTTTTTCATTTTGGCAGCATGTCGGCAGCGTGGAAGGCCACCATGACCGGCACCTGGTAAAGGATGTAAGCCATGTCAGCCGAGTTCCTCCCCCAAAAAAAGCGCTTATCGAGTAAATCAGGCGGGTCATCAGGGTCAAGCACCAACTCGAAGGAGTGTTTCTCCAAGTTGATGAAGTCAAGCGTCTCGAACCCCGCGAGATGTTCCCAGGCAGCTTCGTCCCATTTGCTTGGTTCCTCAGGCGATTCCTCGCTGAGATTGTCGAGACCGAAACGCGGCTCACCTGGTCTTTCCTGAAGCACGAAGAACCAACCCGGATCGTTAGCTTGAGGATTGGAATTACCCTTCGCTGCCTTCTTTGTCAGATCAAATCCGAGGAAACGAATGTCAGGCTCGATCTCCGCTTTGAAGATCGGGGCCTTGATTGCGACCACCGGTTCAGCGACATCATCCAGCTCGCGTATGAAGTGATTCGGTTCAGGTTGGCTCCACTTTGCTCGTTGCGCATAGATGACCACGGTCGGATATTTCTTTAACAAGTCTCCACGAACAACCAGGACCAGGCGCGCATCGTCACCATCACCTCCCTTAGGCAGCGGACGTTTTTCATGGTCACCGAGATCCGATGTTGGTCCCCACTCGTGAAGCTTATCAATATCCAGCAGCGTTTCTTCGAGCTCTGCCGGGGGCTTGCTCGGATCCTTGATAACGTCGCCAACATCCCAAAACTGCCGGAAATAACTGCCCCGCTGATCGGTCGGAAACTCGCGCCACAACAGTTCGCACGCCATCTCATGATTCAGACCAACCATGTACGCTTCGATAAATGGCTGATTGGTCTCGAGCAGGGAGACGGTGTTGTTCGGAATCAAATCGAGGTTTGGGACCAGAAACTCCGACGAGATGTCTCGCAACGGACCATACATCGGCTGAGTGAAAACCGGGTGGGCCATCACCGTGACGAGTGTCCTGCGCGGCAACAGATACGAGTCCTTGATGCCGGCGGGTATCTTCAGCATGAACTCCGCTCGCCTCGTAATCGCAGTCGAAGGATTGAGCGCATCTTTGATTTTTGCGGCAGTCGCATCGATACCTATCGGCGCGCGCACCGGCGGCGCAGGCGGCAGCGTTTGCTGTACGTTGTAAGCGTCTCTCAATGCGATTCGAAAATTAGCGGCTTCCACGCTGTCCCCGCTTCCCGGATTTGAAACAGGCGGCATCGGCTGATTCACTTCGGTCAAAACAAAATTGGGACGTGGAGGGACTGTATCGACAGACGCGGGCGTGAAAGACTTCTCCCGAAACAGTTCGGCAGTCTCAATGCGTGCGCGCAGCATTTCGAGCATCGGCAGTAACACGACAGCCGCCACCACGATTGGAATAAAAATAATGAATGCGCCCGTCACAAACTCCAGCACCAATGCCAGAACAATCACTCCAATCAAAATCCAGCGCGCATTCTTATTTTGAATCAGGCGTCGAAGCCACCCGGGTAAGTCGTGCACGTCGATCGCGTCGGCGATTTTGTCGATCAGGATTTGTCCGGTGGGTTCCGGTGGCGCCGGCGCGGCGGTCAACTTACCTTCATTGAGTTGCGTAACGATAGTACGATTGCCAGGCTGCAAGTTCGGTGCGACCTTCCGCATAATCGCGCCCCGCGTGCGAGCGATCTTTCGAAACGACGGATCCAAGGCTGCCTGCGGCAAACGACTTTCCTGCACCTGCTTCGCAATCGTCACCGGGCTTCCCAAAATCCGGGCCTGCACTGATCGTGTAAACACCATCACTTGATCAGGCGTCAGGGGCAGGATGTTTTTTTGATAAGTCACAAAGCTACTCATCAAGCCGAGTTGCAACTGACGAATTTTCTGGTTGGCTCGCAACAGATCGCCCAGTTGGCTCCAGGCCTGCTGCATCAGGTTCTCCTGATCTTTTTGAATGACCTGCGTGCCGGCTCCAGCCGGAACTCGAAAGCGAGGATCGCGATTGAGTTCGTTGACCCAACCCACACCCGTCTTCACATCTAACTTGTCGACCTGTGCATACCACTTGCCATAAAGCGGCGGACTTACGATCGGATCCCCTGCAATATTTTCCTGCTGTTGCAGATTGGATTGGAGGTTAACGTTCGACTCGAGATCATTAAGGAAACTTCCCGCTGACCGTGGCGGAGGATTTTCAAAGACAGTACCGACCGGCGGCCACTTCGCTGGTGACGGTTCCATCTCCGTACTCTTGAGCGCGCCCTCTAACCCCATCACGTCCAGGGGGTGCGACATCCCATCAGTCTCGTACGCAGGCTGCTGCATGTCCATGTCGCGAATCCCGACGTGCTTATCAACCTTACGCGCCTCGAGCAAATCGACTAAGAATTCGAAATCGCCCTTCGTGGCGGTGCGGAAGAACCAACGATAGTAAATCGGAAAGAGCCGCTCGCCGGTTTCAAACGATGACTGCTGACCACGGACGTCTGCCGGATCCACCTCTGGATCAACGGGATCTAATCCCAATCCAGCGCGTCGACCTGTTTCGAAGGTAGGGATAACAAAGGCGTGATAGGCAGTGTTTTCCTTCAGCTTGCGTGGACAAAGCAGTCGCGCAGAAGCGTTGTCGGGATTTCGCCCGAGGAGATTTTCAAGTTTTTGTTCGACGCCGCGGACTTGGTCCGCATTATCTGTTCGCAACAGTGTGTCGCCGATAACGTTGCGATTGATGTGCACGTGCGCCCATGCCCACGTCTCGTCGAGCGGTGGGAACTCGACGCTGTCTTTGATCTTAATTGCCGGCAGTGGTCCAATGACGCCTTTCTCTTCGAACTCGTCTTCTGTCAAAACGATCAAAAAGATCCACGGGCGCAACTGGCTCCGGTCCAGGTTTCCTTTCGCTTTCGCGGGCGTGAACCGCCATGGAAATTCTTCTTCGTAGAATTCGATGTAAGGAAGATAGTTTGCTTCGAAGTCCGTAATGAAGTTGCGTGGTTCTGTTTTGACTATTGCCCGCGGGTTAATTCCGACAACGTCGCCCGGTCCTAACAAGTGAGGTGTTTTGGAAACCGATTCGCTGCTGACTGTGAAGCTTACGGCGAGTGGAGCTCGCTCTGCCGCGGTGCCTGGTCCACCCAGGTTGTCCTCTACTGTGATGCCGGCAGCGAGACCCTGCCGCAACCACGGAAGGAAAGTGTAGTTTTTTAAGGTGTCAGCCATAAGTGACCTCTGAGCCGGCGCTACCCGCGTTACAGTGTGGTTACGCAGCGCGTTCGAATGCGGGCACGACCTGAAGCGTGTCGCGCAAAGTTGGATTCGTTTCGATCAGTTCATTCAGTCGCGCAGCGGCTGCGCTTTCGCTGCCGAGCAGGCTTAACTCGTCAAACAGTTTCAGATCGCCGCTGTTCACGATCGCAAATGACTCCTGCGACACGACCACCGCCTCCGGCGCCAGGCTCGACTTCCGCGTGCGCGCAAACGAAAGCTCTGACTGTGCGATCGCACCCTGCAATGTCCACGTGTTGAAAGCACCCGCGTCGACATCAAACCGCGTCTTTGGTCCTCTCAAGCGCTGTTCTCCCTGCGAGTCGATGTATTTCAACTCGTAATTCACTTGCCGCGCTGCGGCATAGCCCGTGTGCAGACGTTCCGCATCGCCAATCCTCAGGCCACTGTCGAAGTCCTTGAACGATGCGCTCGTCAGCTTCTCTTCATCGGTCAGATCGAAGAACTGCGCCGGGGCAAACGCCTCCTGTGGAGTGACCAGCGTCGCTTCCGGTTGTACTTGCGTGATGCGAAACTCGCGCGCGTCACTCGGCCGCTGGCTGCCGATACGATCGATACGCACGTTCAGCGGCACTACCTTCTGGCTGATCTTCAACGTCCCGACCGGATGCAGCAGCAGTTCACTCGTTATCTCCGGCGCTTTTCTGACGCTTTCCAACCGGTGTCGCTGCGACGGTAGTTCGCCTTCCCAGTTGTCATCTGCTCGCAATGCTTCCGCCAGCAGCGGCAACACCGCCAGGTCCGGCAGCGTCGTGTTACGTGCTTCGCCGAACGTCTTGTTGAACCGCACCTTCAGCGTGAAGAACCAGCAGATCTTGAACCGCGCTGTGCCCTGCGCTTTCCACGGGGTCGGTCCTTCCAGCGTCAGCGACAGCTTGATGCTCGCGAAACTCGAACTCCCGATCCGCAGCGCCAGCATCGCCGTGATTTCGGCGATGAAGTAAAAAGGACTAAACTGAAACAGCACGTCGAAACTGAGAAAGCCGTAGACATTGAACTTCCAGGCTGCCGCATACAACTCCAGTTTTGCGCCAAACTGGGCCGTGTTCGACGTCACCGCGAAATACATCTCCAGCTTGAGTCGCGGGTTGTCGCCTTCCAGCAACGAAAGGGTCAGGCGTCTGATCGCCGGCAGGTCCATCGGCGGCGGTTCGTAAGCTGGGTGACAGCCGCCGACCGTCAGCAGGAAGTTGGCGTCTGCACCCCAGTCGAGACGGATGGCCATGTCGCCTGTCAACGTGAAAGCCAGCAGTTTCGAATCGAACAGGCTCGCGTCAAACTTCAGTTGCCGCCGTGCGAAGTTGATCTCACCGAGGAAGTTCACCTGTACGCGCAGGATCGCCGCTCTCTCATCCGGCAACACGGCGCGCAGCACACCGAGAATAAAAAGCCGCACCGGATCGGGAATCTCGATCACCAGGCCCAGATCCACTGTGACGAGCGTCGGCGTACCCCACGCGATCTTCGCCATTGGTCCAAAGATGAACCTATCGGCCTGCGGCGGAAACACCTGCTTCAGGTCGCTGATGATGCGATCGGCATTCGCGACGATATCAGTGGGAAAGAGAATGCTGCTCAGCGTGTTTGCACGCAGCCCGGCGCGCAGCGGCTCGACGTTGACGGTGCGATTGAGTCCCAGCAATCCGCCCACACCATTGAGCTTGAATCCCAGGCCCAGTTGAATCGGGGTAAACTCGGAACTGATGACGATCAGTAGTGAGAAGCCCTTCTGCTTGTTCGGCAAGTGCGTCGTCAACAGACCAAACGCTTTCAATGTGAACAGATCCTGAAACTCCAGCTCAAGCATCCCGGCGTAGCTCTCGTCTTCCGGATCGAACCCGATGAAGCCGCCACCCTTAAATCCACCACCATTGATCGATAGACCAAGCGCAGTGGGCGGCTTGAAACCAACCTCTAGATTCAGGGGCCCAAAATTCCCGCGCTCTTCCGGGAACGAAGCAGCCAATTCAATTCCCACACCGTCGATGAATACCTGGATTGGACCAAGTTGGGTAAGCAGCGACGCGGTAGCTACGCCGATAAGTCGGTCCGCGTCGGGGCGAAGCGATAGCGTCACTTGTTGAATCTTTACCGGACCAAGTTCGCGATGAACCGGAATGGTCAAAGCAAGCGCCGCGCTGCCGCGAATAAAAAACCCTGATCGCTGTAATCCCACCTCGAGGCTAAACTGAGCCCCATCGTCTTTGCGAGCTGATGGAACGAGCGTTTGGAGAAAGCCGTCGCCTTCCGCGAGCGTCAGAATCAACTCGCCCTGTTCGATCGCAGCTACGATTTCAGCTTCACCTACAGCAGCACCCGCGCCGGGTTGCCATACGAGAGCGGTGCTCGCGTCCAATTTCGCTTTCCGGATTTGCAAACGCGTACCGCCCTGCTGCCCAAACACAACTACGGGATCAGGAGGATCGGCCGGCTCAAATTCGACGTGCAAGCGAAGCTCTGCTTCGGTCGTCGACTCTCCAGGCGCTGCCAGTCGCATGTTGCCATCGGGCGTAACAATCAACTCCGAACCCTCGGGTGCACGCACACGCACCGTCGCCGACCAGGTGAGTCCGGACTCATCGTCGGACTGAAAGACTTCTTCGATTGCCGTACGTAAACGGATTGCCAAGCCAGGCTCCGGAACAGCAGGCGCGACACGTACCTCGGCCACGATGAGGTCCAGTACGGGAGGTATCGCCAGGCGATCATAAAACGCGGGGAAGTTGGCGCGTGACAACACGGAGCTCAGGCGTTCAAAGAGCGCGTCGCCGTCAAAAGTTGCAGTGCCCCATCCGTATAGATCCGCTAACAACTCGCCGGGAGACAGCAACTGTGGCAACCGGTCGAGTCGCAACTTCACGCGTGTGAACTGCGGATGCACTGGATCGGTCGAACCGATGTTCTCCTCAGTTCTCTCGATGATGCCGAAGAGATCCAGTGCGCCGGCGAGGACGTCGAGGTTATCTTCCAGAGTAGTGACGATCGCCAGATCGATCAACCGCCGTGGTAAATCGCTAATGAATGCGGCAAGCTCGGCCGGTGAAATATCGGGTAGCGCTGCGGCCGCGTTCGATATGGCCGTCGCCAAATCTTCGACCGAATCCAGCAGGGCAGCCGCAGAGGTCACTAGATCGACAACTGCCGTGGCCAACGTCACCAGATCATTCGCGTCGGAGGCCTGTACTACTCGCTGCGAAGCGTCGGCCAGGTGACGGCCGGCAACTACACAGGCGTCCACGGCCGTCAGCAACCCGGAATCCTCAATAACTTGGGGAGGAAACTGCAAACCTAGTTCAGCGAGCACCGGCAAGATCTCACCGTTGGCCAGCCGGCTCGCGAGCGGCGTGAACAGAATGGCGATCTGAACTCCAATCGTCTCGAATGTTCCGGCCTGGTGTCCTGTGGTCATCGATCGCCTCCGCTCGCGCCAACCTGGGCCAGAAGATCGGCGATTGTTTTGGAGTTCTCAAGTAGTTCGAGGGCGACTGTCAGACGCCCGCGCACAGCCGCACTCAGTGAAGCACTCCCGCGCTCGCGCAGCACGTCGACCATACGGTCTATCATTAATCTAATCGGAAAACCGTTGACTTCCTTTGGGATGGGTTGGGCCAGATCGCGCATTCCACCCAGGAGTGCGGCTACGAACGCGGGGCCGCTGCTTCGATGCCAGACGACTTTCACTTTGCGATCGTGATTGACAAGTTGCCGCACTTCCGTATAGTGCGTGTCGTACAGCTTTAGGATTTCGTTTCCCATCCGGCTGGATTCGAGTGCCGCAATGATCTGCTCGAGAACGCCGCCGCGTACCCGCTCTTCCTCAGTGAGCCGGTGGACGACGAGTCCCATTCCGGGAAGGAGAGCGCCGGTGGGAGTGGGCGGTGGGGGTAGTGGCGTGGGAAACTCGGGTGTGTCCTTAGTGATCGCTCCCTGGCTTGTCATAATGTCAATTCCGAGCTTATCGATGACGTTGTGAATATGACAGGCGGCGGCCCAAAACCTCCACGGTGCTTGATTGTTAGACTGTCCTTTGAAGTCCCTGGCCTTGTGAATAAGACCGACGACCTGGTTGAAGCGATTTATGAGGACGGCGCCCGAGTCCCCAGCAAGTGCAAAATTCAGCGAACCATCACCCAAGACATCTCCGCAGGCGTCCGGGCGAATAATGATCTGGTTTTGCATTGTGAGCTGGTTCGGTGTGCCTTCCCGAACAATCAGCGGTTCATCAATAGCAAAAACAACTCCGCCTGTTGGTCCAGTACTCCGCCCGACCTTCCGTACCGGCTCACCTACCAACACAGCGGTGCGCACACCCGCAACAACTACAGTCTTAGGCACTCCCGTGATGAGGTCCTCATTTCTCCCCTTCACATCCTTGCCGACACCCAGCAGCTTTTGAACGGGGGAACGTTTCTTGTTGAGTTTCGCGATGGCGCAATCAACTGAGTCGTCGTTGACGCCGTTCATAGTCCGACCGATGACGCCGGTCTTGCAGCACCACGAGCAGGTGATATCAGGTTGGCCCACCAGCAGTCCTTCGCCGGAGTCTGTCGGCTTCTCGTAAAGGACATGGTGGTTTGTCAACAGGACCCTCACCGACGGATCCGATTTGAGAGTAGCGAAACACCCGAGAGTGCCCGCCGCTATCCCGTCTTGCAAGGCCTGTATATCAACTTCGTCTCTGTCCGAGATGAGTAATCCACCGACAAGCGTTGACGCTTTCTTGTTGAGCTGGTTTCGATCGAACTGACATGAGACAAGAGATCGTGCCGCTAAATACAGCTGCACATCGGTCGGAATGCCGCCATAGATTCGCGGGATTCGCTCGCGGAGCGGAATTTCATCAAGTGGCCGCTTTCTTTGTACGTAGACGCGCAACGAGATCTCGTCGCTGAGTTCTCCGGCGCGTGTGCGAAATCCCAGTCCAACGCCGACTACTCCGGGGATGCTGCCAAACTCGAGACGAGCGTCCGGTAGGACAGCGGGAAGTGAGAGTTGCTCTTCGATAAGTTGATCCAGCGTTTTCATCCGCTCATCTCCAGATCGATCGCTAGTGCATCAAAAACCGGCTTGATAGGACATGCGAGCGCATAACCGCTCGGGCTCGCCCCCCAAAGCAATCCAATCGCGCGACCATCTTCGTCGAACATCAGCGCGCCCGAATCGCCGATTACAGAAAACGGGTTTTCAGCTCCGTGAAGAGACTGAATCAGGAGCTGGTTCGGCACCGTTCGATATCCATCATGGAACAGCGCACGTTCCTCATGCCGATCTTCGATCACAACTCCCGCGGTCTCTCCCGAGCCCGCTCCTACCTTCCAAACCCGCATCCCGCGCGAGGCGTAACCCATGCCCTTAATCCGCTGACCGGCGACCATCGGATCCCAGGGAACATCGTCATCGAGCCTCGCAACGGCGCAGTCGAGGAAGTATTTGTGTCCATCCGAGACGACCAGTCCACACTGCTCTCGCCACGCAAATCCCACCCGATTGCAATCGCAATCCTTCTGATCGCAAGGACCCGGCTGCCATATCGCGGCACCAGTCGAGCCGCTGGGACATAACACATGACTGGTTCCGAGAACCAACATCGTCCCGTCGCTTCGATCGCGAGCCAAGGCGCCGAGAGTGCCTACCAAACCCTGGTTCGCCGAAACAGGAAGCCCTGCACGCACCGGACGATCCCACACCTTCAGGCAGGCGGCGGTTAGCACGGTCATGACAACGACTGCGCGGTCATTGTATCGAGCGCGGCTACCAACTCGTCCAGGTTGTGGCACGCGTCGATGAGATTAATCATCCACTTGTACTCGTCGAGATCGACTTGCAGTCCTGAACTGCCGTGCTGATGCAGCGCGCCAGCCATCGCCGTGAGCATCGAGCGAAGAGGAACGTGATTGGCCTCCTTCGTAAGTGGACCACCCGGGTCTCTCAGTGCACGCGCGAATAAAGCGACGAAGGCAGGGCCTTGATGGCGGTGCCAGACTACGGTCACTGCTCGGCGTCGATTGACGAGGTTGTAGACTTCCGCCGCGTGTCGTTCGAGTAGCGTCATCAGTACTGGCCCCGTACTCGTCGCCAGCACACGCATTTCGAGCGCGTGAAGTAGTTCTCCAAAATCCTGCTCTTCAGCTTCGTCCGGCTGCTCATCTGACAGCACAACTGCCGCTGTGGGAGTTGGAATGGCCGGCGTCGCATTGATCGAGATCTTCAATCGCGCAAGGATCGGAGCGATGTTGCCGCAATAAGCAAACCGCTCTACAGGCCCACCTGTACTCTCGTGCGTGTCCGTGAACAAGCCCGTGACCATACCCACTATGTTGTTCGATAAATCGAGGACCATCGCGCCGGAGTCGCCCTCATCCGCAAAGAGTGGAATACCGTCGCCTTCATATCCCGCCAGCGCTCTGATCAATATGAGATTGTTGTTGACGTCGCCGGTACGGTCGTCAGTCACTGGACCCTGCGGGTCGTCTACGATGCCCGCGGTAAGCTTGCTGCGATTACCGACTTTCCACACAATGGTTCCCGGGAGTGCCGCGGCTGTGCCCGCGATACGACTTGTATCAATGAGATCCCCCTGTTCATCTCGAATCGAAACCACTTTTCCTTCATTGTTGATCCTCACGGTTCCTTCCACGCCTGGGGGTAAAGGGACCTCTGTGAAGCCACCAACCGCATTGTTCACAACCCTGCGCAGTCGAAAACGTCGATCGATTCCACTATCGAGCACGGCAATCGCACAATCGAGCCAGAAAGAAGTACCTTCATGTTCAAAATGGTCTTCGAAACCGTCTACCGATTTGCCGATCTTGTTGCAATCAAAACCAAGACACTGGTCATAGTGTGGCTGATAGACGGTCTTGTCAGTTTTTGTCTTGAACTCCAGTACGTGCTCGTCGCTTAGTGCAGCTATCTTGCCGTCGGAAGTAGTGACGAGACATCCCAGGGTTCCGCGACTGTCCATCATGGTGTCGAATGGAGATGGCGCTACCTCGATACCGCCGATGACTGGGCGCGTGCCCTTGGCCCAGCAAAGCTTTCGTCCGCGTCCAATTTGGATTACGTCGGTTGGAATACCGTCGATGGTTTCAGGGATTACATCGTCCGGTGAGAGTCCTTCGCGTGGGACTTTTGTGTCAACGTATACGCGGAAGGCGAGCTCGCCTGTCGGCTTGCCTCCGGTTATACGCAGTCCGACGCCGACCGTTCTCACGTTGGGGAGGCTCTGTAATCGTGTGAGAGCTGCGGGCCTTCGCTGAAGCAGTCGCGCCACTTCATCTTCAAGGTCTTGTCGCTTCATCGTAGACTCTATCCACTCGTTCGGAAGGTGAGTGGCGGCCCCATGGGATCTGATTTGCCCAGGTGCGAACCCATGGAATTGCGTCCGTCGGGATTCCTACCTAAACCTGAAAAGCATCCGAGAAACTACTTGTTATAGATGGGGGGATGCCCTTGTAAAAACACTAAAGAATTTCAGACAAGTGCTGTGAGCCTCTTCACTTCCAACCGGGTGCAACAGGCGTTGTAAAGACAAGCGAGCTCTCTCAAGATTCCGAAACAAAGAGCAAAGTTTGAGCTGAACTCTCTTTGAGTAACGCGATCCGGAATCTTAACAGAGCTTTAATTCCAATAAGACGACGGCAGCCTAAACCCTTTTGCATGGGCGGTCAACTGTCTTACGAACTTCCCATACGCCTTTAGTCAACTAATAGACCGGCGACTTCTAATCCGGACTCACTTCAAATGCCGGGACTACTGGGGCTTCAAACCAGCCTGACAGATCCACGGACCGGAACTACCACTCAAAGCTATAGTGCGACAACGGGGCAATTGAACATCCGCATTCACCGGTGTCTCCGCCGTTCCAGTCGTTGCGGTAGGCCAAGCGCTCGCGGCCCAGCTCTGGCTGCCGCGGAAAGTGTGCTTGTTCAGTTCTTTGGCCGTAAGCGCGTACACATACTTCCAGCGGATAGGTCGTGTCTCCCCACGTCTGAACTCCGTAATCGTCTTCTGTCTGCCACCTCGGTCATAATGGAATCGTCCGCGTAAGTTACTGATTCCACTAAGGACCGGGTTTCACTTAATGCCCGGACCCACATTCAGGCCGAGCAGAAAGGGACAGCAGAAAAGAGTCTCTACGGCGGCTGGTATCCCTTTTCCAACTCCGTCACCCAAACTGATTTGCGCGGGCCATTTCTAGCCTGCGGCTGGAGCCGCGGGCTCGCCGAGATACTTCTTCAGCCAGGCATAGACTTCCTGATACCAGTAGCGGCTGTCTTCACCTTTGCTGATCCAGTGGTTCTCTTCCGGCCAGACAATCAGCCGGCTGGGAATGCGCAGGCGTTGCAGCACGCTCCAGTTTTCCAGCGTCTGATTGAGCGGGACGCGAAAGTCGTTCTCGCCCACCGAGAGTAAGATCGGCGTGCGGAAGTTTTTAGCAAAGCGAATGGGATTCTGCTCGCGCCAGATCGGCCCCTGCTCCCAAACGGGTCCGCCATTGGTAACTTCACGCGAATAGATGGTATCGCTCGTGCCCCATTGAGATTCGAG
>DAIMCP010000060.1:0-33993 GCA_036726305.1 Pyrinomonadaceae bacterium
TTATGAGCGACGACGTTGTTGAGTTGTTCGTTAAGCCCGGAGGTTCCGCTGACGTTACGAACGGTGCGGCCGTCGGCGTCGGCGATCCTTTTCGAAAGGGTGATCTCGCGCGGTTTGTGATCTTTCGAAAGACGGTTCCCCGCGGCGACTGGCAGACCGCTATTTACTCAGTTCCTTTTGTCATCGAAGATGACGTTGTTCGCAACGAAGACGGCTCGCTGGCAGTGGGTGATTAATCGAGGGCCGCGGCCAACAACTCGTTGGACGCGAGCGGCGGGAGCGTGTTTCGCATCAAACGTGGCGCGGCGATGCTTGCGTGAATTCGCGCCGCCCGGTCAACCGTTGTGCGGCTAATTGAGATAGGCGTTCTCGTATTCATACCACCACCTCTCTCTTATGGAGGTCGTTTTGAAAAAGGTTTCCCTTTCAGTTCTGATGTTGCTGGCGATGGCATCGCTCAGTTGTGGTCAGACGGCCAAGCCAAAAGACGACACTGGACTTCTCGCCCGCGCACCGCAGCACTTATGGAAATATGAGACAGGTGGTTGAGTGTTCTCGACCCCCACGGTCGCGGGGGATCTGCTGTTTATCGGTTCTTGTTCAGGGACCTTCTACGCTATCAACAAGACAACCGGTCAACTGCAATGGAGCTATGACATCCGCAAGGACGGCAAGCAACAGAGCTTCCACGGTGACCCATTGGTCACAGGTGATCTGATCCTCGTTGGCACTGATCGCTCCTGCGACCCTGAAGGTGTAGGACACGTTTATGCTTTCGACAGGAATAGTGGCAAGGTGCGATGGAAGTATCGTTCAACGAGCGTCGCCACCGATATCTTTCAACTCGGCTCAAATCTGTACTTCGGAAGTTTTCAAGACCAGTGGTCTTCAATAACTCTTCAGCGCGGCGCCTTGAACTGGAATTTCTCCACCGATACTCCTAACCCAAATTGTGACCCAGTCAAATCACCGGTTGGCCATGATAATCGCCTCTTCCTCAGCGGGCTGGACGGAGTTATCTATGCTCTTGATGCGAAGACCGGTCGCATGACATGGAAGCGTAAACTGGCTGCACCTCCCTCAACTTCGCTAGCGCTCCGAGAAAAGACTCTGTATGTCGGCACGTCTGACAATCATGTTTATCGGTTGAGGCCGGAGACGGGAAATGTGGTTGCCGAATTGGCGGTCGAAGCCCCACCGGTCGGAAGGCTGTCGTTCGATGCCGAGTCAATGTTCATGTTTATGGAGGATCGTTCTGAACGCGCAGGTTACGTCATAGCCCTCGATTCCAAGTTGGCAGGCGTGCGCTGGATGCAGAAATCGTCACGCGAATGGACTTCGGAACGGCCTCACGTTTGGAACGGCCTTATCATAGCCGGCAACTGCCGTGGTGAGGTGGCGTCATTTCGAGCGTCGGACGGTGCGCCTCAATGGACCCTGCAGGTGAAGGGTTGTATCAGGAGCATAGGCAGTTACGGTAATCTGCTCTTCATTGGCGTCCAGGAAGGAACTGTCTATGCATTTGATTTAAATAGCCAAACATGATTTATCATTTCAACCGCCGCACAACAAATCGGGTATGAAAGTCGAAGTCAAGCGTAGAAATCTCCTGCGCCGCCAAAGTCATGAATGACTTCGAGGGCTGATAACGGGCACGCCACGCGGGCTGCCCGCGCGGGGACCCGCCTCCAACGCCGGCTGGCGTTTCAAGCTGGGTCATCGAGTTGTTGCCAGTCACCACGTCGTTAGCCTGAGCACCCTTGACAAGATTTCGGCTTGCGAACTGCGTATTGCGGATTGTTCGCTTTCTGCCCCAAGGCTTCAGGGGTAGCGCTCTGGTTTGTTAACAGGTGCACAGGGTACCGATTTCAGTCAGGGTTCTTCCCAGCTTCAAAGCCCGCCTAAAAGGCGGTACTCTAAACACCTGCAAAATTAGGGCACGATCTTCTCGCAAACGCGGCGTAAGTTTGCTTGACTGTTCGGGAAACTCCGATTCAAGATCACGACGCCTCGTGATTGATGGTTGCGGTCAGCTGGCAAAACAAAGAAAGGCCCATGGCTCGCACACGTTAACCGAACGACTCGTTGCAGCCGAGCCGCGATTGAATGCTTCTTAACTGCAAAGAGAATCTGACGTTGAAGGCTGCTCGCGCGGCCACCAGAACTCAACCCTTGGGTTTCAATCAAATGGATACGCGCAGATTTCTCACACCCATTTTGCTCCTTTTGCTTTCAGCTCCAATCGCCGCCGCAGCGGGAGGGCGGCTGTGCTTTACTCGTGGCGATTATGTTTTTGTCATGGAAGCAAACGGTCACATCAAACGTCTCGTCAAAGGCTACGAACCTACGATTTCTCCCGACGGCCGGACAATCGCTTTCGTCGCAATCACAGGCAACGACTTCAAGCTCGATAGCCACGTGAGGTTGATCGATCTTCGCACTGGCGGGATTCGCGGCATTTCAACGCTCGATTCGTTTCAGAGTTCCGCGGCAGTTTGGTCACCAGATGGTCGGCGTCTGGCTGTCCAACTGGTCATAAATGATAAGGTGGCATTGGCGACTGTCGATGTTCGTTCCGGCGACATCTGCGTGCTCCAGACGAATCTGCAACTACGAGACATTTGGCTCAATTCGTGGGCTGATGAGAATTCCATTCTTCTAAACGCGTTAGAATATGTCTACCAATTGGCGTTGGATGGTCACGTCGTAAGGAAGCTCTCAGTCAACGTCTTGTTTGCGACCCTTAATATTGCCAGCGACTCACACTTCTCAATTTCACCGGACGGGCGATTTCTCCTGTTCAACGGTGGAATGGTTCCCGAAGACATTGGCATCGCATCGATTTACCTTTACGATCTGACGAACGCACGCCTCACGCGCCTAACGCCTGACAACTTGGGTGCGGCAGATCCCCGTTGGCTTTCATCGGGCAGGGAGATTGTCTTCGCAGGATATGTGAAGGGTCGGTACCAACCCAAGACGTACATTCCCTATTGGGGAGTCTATAAAATGTCAGTTGATGGTAAGAATCGCACGATACTTGTTCGGGACGGTGAACACCCGTCATACTCGGGATGAACCCAACAACGCGTTGTGTAAGAGCGCGGGATAGCGCCTTTCTCAAGGCTTTGTCCGGCGCGGGTTGCGTGCCGCCGCCCGCGCCACCTCAACTCAGCGGTTAGGTTGCCAGTATCGATGAATAACTTTGACTAACGTTTTCTCTGCGGGTGCGTGCAGGACTCCGATGAGTGCAGCTGCCATCAGAGCGTTTGGAATTATCACATTCGTCTTTGACGCACTTATTCTTCTCGCTTTCAACCGTCGAAGGTTCCTTGAGGGCCCCTTACCCTTGCGAGCCATTATGGCAATGGCCGTTTACGTTTTCGTTGTCGCACTGGTTGGCGTCGGACTACTGCTCTTACGTAAATGGGCCGCTATCGTTTTTGCTCTGGCATTGGTTGTGTTCCCAACCTGGATGACTATCTACTCGATTGGCGAAGCGCCATTGAGCTTTTACGTGATGATGCTTACTGCTGGTGTCGTACTAGTTCTGCCAATGATCGTAATTGTCCGGTCATGGCGGCTGTTATCGTGGCGCGGAAGATGGCTCCTCTGATTGGCAACATAACAATTCCGTTGGACCGGAGCGGCGTGGGCGGCTCTAGCAACTTGCTTGGTGCTTTGATTCGACGCGTCAACTCAATCGTTCGGCGCTAGACTCGTTTCGATCCTCTTGTCGCACGCTTTGCGCTTAAGGGAATTATGCTAAAAATGGGGTCTTTGAGGAGGAACCGAATGCGTCCCGTTAGTTTAGGGCCAGTTCACCTTCTTGCGGTCGTGATTTTGTGGACGAGTATCTCCTTTTTATCTACCTCTCGAGTTTCGCGAGCCGGATCGACCAACCAGGAACCCTCGAAAGAAACCTCTTCAGCAGTTATGCTGGGCGTCAACCCGGGGCGAACGCGTGCATACGACACCCGCGCCGTAATCCACCCAAACTCTGTGCAGTGGAAGACCTCAAAACTTTTCGTCGTTGATCGTTCCTATCCACTGACACTCACGTTCGAAGGAATACCCGGAATGTCTTCTCAAACGGTCTGGATGCCTTCCGGCCACGGCTTTACGGACCCCGTCATGATCGATGGGTCGATTTATTTTAGCCTATATATCAACGATGGCTACGTCTTCGCTCAGCAGAGCGCGACTGGCGGCGACAAATGGCGCTTTAAGCTTCCGCACGTCCGCTTCTCTCCCATCGCCGTCGCTGGAAACGTTGTGGTCGCCGCCGCAAGTAATGGGACCCTTTTGGCGCTCAACGCAGCAACGGGCCAAATGTTATGGACCAAAGAGCAGAAGGGACACGAGTTCTATAATGCAGCTCCGTTGGTCGCAAAAGCAGTCGTTTACTTTTCCAGCAGCGAATATTCCACATTGCAAAACGTCAGGCCAAACGGACGCATTATCGCCCTTGAGCTCGGAGACGGTAATGAGTTATGGGTTTACAAGACTAAAGCTACGCTCGGCGCCGCCGCCTATGCGGACAAGACAATATTCGTGGGTGATAGCGATGGTTATCTACATGCCCTTGACGCCCCCACGGGCCACGAACGTTGGAAGTTTAAAGGCTCGCGTGGCGGCGTTCCGCAGCCAGCCATCAAGAATGGTGTCGTCTATTTTTCATCTGGTGACGGAAGTCTTTATGCTGTCGATGCTCAAACTGGTCAAGAGCTTTGGAAGAATACAAAGGGGGCGAAAGTCGCGACGCTCTTGGCCTTGGATGATAGCAATATTTATTTTGGCGGTGAGAATCTCAGTTTATACGCGGTGGACATGGCTAACGGCCAGGTAAAATGGAGGTATGAGACGCAGCAACAGTGCCATTCTCCGGTTCTGGCCGGCGGAATTGTAAGCTTCACGAGTGGCGACGTTATGATGGCCTTGGATACAACCACCGGCGCAGAGAACTGGAGAGTTACTGGCCTGAACAAAGTCGTTTCCTCACCCATTCTCGGATCTGGCGCTGTGTACTTTCTTGATGGCGAGGGGCATCTGTATGCCCTGAAGTGACCGATTAATCCTCGAACGCATTAATCGTTTTTTTGAGGGCGTGCCGAACAACTTGGACCGGAGCGGCGGGAGCGTGTTTTGTAACTTGATTGGTCCGGCGCTAATTGAATAAATTTCGCGCCGCCGCGTCAACTCAACCGTTAGATTTTCCTGCTAGTGGTTAGCGTTCACTAAAGCGACCATCACTAAAAAATAAATACAGAACTGCTGAAAAAGGAAATGCAATGAAACGCAATAACGCCGCAGCAGTTTTGATATCTAGCTTGGTAATGTGGTTTGTGACCGCGGACGCTCAGGATCTTAAATGGAAAACCATCCGGCCGGGAGGTCAAGAGTTCACCGTCGAAATGCCGGGCTTACCGACTAGGGAAGGACGAATAATACCAGTCGAGAAGGATATTCAACTCGTCCCGGAGGTTTATGATCTGGTGACAGGCAATGTCCGCTATCAGATCATGTCATTTGGCCATAAAAGCCGGGTATCTACGCAGCAGGACTTCAGTCTTTTCGTGGAAAGATTTCAACGTGCGCTGGTTGCGAGTAATGACCGCGCGCACAATTTCATCACTTTCGAAAAGGATCTAAAGAGCAGCACCGGAGCCGTTCGGCAGCTTCAGTTGAAAGTGGACAATCATAATGGTCTTGTTCGACTCTACGACGGAGAGCATTATTTCTATGCTGTGATGGTAATCGGTGGTGGCGAGAATGATTCTACGGTTAGCCGCTTCCTCAACTCATTCAAAGTTAGTAAGTTTAATACCCAATTTCCGGATCGGTCCACCGGAGATACTCTCCAGTCACACGATCCGCAAGAGCCTTGGTCTGGAGAGTTACCGGAAACAGTGGTTCCTTTTAACGCCGGAGTTTTGAATGGCAAAGCCACTGAATTACCGTTCCCAAAGTATCCTATCGAGGCAAGACAGAGCAGGGCTTCGGGCCAAGTCGCAGTACGAGTTCTTATTGACGAACAGGGCAAAGTGATTTCAGCGGAGGCCATCGCCGGACCAGACTTATTGCGCGAACCGGCAACCAAAGCAGCTTGGAAAGCGCGATTCATCCAAACACGCCTGCGAGGCGAGACAGTCAAAATATCTGGTGTACTGGTGTATAACTTTGTCTACGGCCCTTGATGGACGCCTACTCGTTGGCGAGGCATGTGAAAATCTAAACAAGTCTTTGCCGGAAGCCGCGGGAGCCTGTTTCGCGTCTAACCTCGAGCGGCGAAGGTTGCGTGAAATCGCGCCGCCAGGTCAACTCTGACGTTAGATGACAATCTCATTTAGGGCCCTGACGTTTGAAGAAAATCAGAGTGATAGCTAATGAGCATTATCCACTGGTCAGCTGCTGCAGATAGTCATTCGTCCTTATTGAAGCAGATTGCAGATGACTTGCTTCAGCAAGAAGACGAAGACAGATTATGTATTGCGGTGACAGAGCTATTTTCACTATGCTCGTCCATCACCGGAATAGATGACACTTCAACATATGCGGATGATTTGACTGAAACATGGCTTCCGAACGGGAACGCCATCTCACCCAAGGATGCCGCCAGATGCGTCCTGGATTACAGTCGAACGTCTAAATTCCTGAGGGGCATACATGCTGCGATAGTCGAAGCACAGAAGCGTTTTCCCAATACTACGATAGAAATTCTTTATGCCGGATGCGGCCCTTTCGCGCCTCTGGCTGTTCCGTTGACCAGTCGGTTCAGTCCCGGCGCGTTACAGTTCACCCTGCTCGACATTCACAAACGATCTCTGGACGCCGCACAGCGTATTTTTCAAAACCTTGGGTTAAGTAGTTTTGTGCGTGACTATATCCAGGGAGATGCTGCAACTTATGTCCATCATCGCCCTCTCCACATAATAATCACTGAGACCATGCAAAGAGCTTTAGAGAAAGAACCCCAGGCGGCTATTACCTTCAACCTCGCACCACAGTTATGTGAGGGCGGCATCTTCATTCCTGAGCAGATAAACGTAAATGCCTGTCTTTACGATCCGAGTACAGAGTTCTTACCGCCCGATGAATTTAATGCGTCCGCTTCATCTTTGGAATCCCGGCGGATCAACAGGGTGAGGATTAATCTTGGTCAAATACTTGAGTTCACAGCCGGGGATTTACCTGCTCTTTCTGATGATGCCTGTTTGCCGGCAGTAGTACTCGGTGTACCAAGAGAAGCGGATAAGAGTCTGGGATTAATGCTTCTGACTACGGTCAAAGTGTTTGAATCAGTGGTGCTTGACGAGTACGAATCAGGAATAACCTACCCTGTCATGCTACATGATTTCAGTTGGACTAAATGTGGAACCGGGATAGAGTTCGTCTATGCTCTTGGCGCAGAACCGGGATTCAGGCATCGGTGGGCCAACTGCGATTTGAATATATAGAGGGCAAGGCCGACTAACAAACTCATTCCGGAGCGGAGACAACGTCAATGCCCTTGCCGTAGTTGAATGCTTCTATCAATCTCAACGCCCGTTTAATTTCAGCGTTAGCCGCCTAGCGGTAAAACCTTTCGACACAGGAATAAATATGAAACAGTTAGGACCCAAGCTCATCGCTTTAACAATAATCGTCGGTCTTACGATTGGTTCTTCGGCGGCGGCCCGGACCAAATCGGCTTCATTAGGCGTGGCGCTGACCAATGCCTACGATGCCTTTGGTTCTGAAAAAGAAGGACTCAGGCACGATTTCGGTTTTTCTACTGTCGTCGAGTACAAGGGAAAAACGATTTTATTTGACGCCGGAACTGATGCGAAAATTTTTGAAAGCAATCTCAAATCGTTGAAGATTGACTTGAGAAAAATCGATATTGCTATTGTGTCGCACGGACATTATGACCATATCGGTGGCTTTGATTATCTGTTGAGTGTTAATCCAAAGGTCAAACTTTATCTTCCGAACGATTTCTTTTCGCTCGGTGCGCCCATCAAGTTCCCTTTTCGTTAGCAAAGCGAATGAAGGACGAATACGAGGTTGAATCCGTCGCTCCGGCACATTGCACCGGACACTTAGGGTTTTCGATTTTTCAGAAAGTCTTCGGCGACAATTACAGATTTTTCGGACTCGGAGAGAGAATTAATCTGTAAACGCGGCTAACAAGTCGTTCGTCGGGACGCGCAATCCCGATCTGACGCCGTTCATCGATCCATCTGCGTCATTGAGTTGTTGCGTGCGTTTAGGCTAACGACGTGGTTCAGTCACAGAGGAGAAAACAATGAAGAAAATACTTATAGTTACGGTGATAGCAATTGCTGCGTCATCTATTATTTTTGGTCAAACTAAAAAATCGAAAGCGACAAAAACACAAACTGAAAAACCCGAATATTTCATGTTGCGCCCGGAAGTAGAAAAACAATACGGCTACACGCACGCGGTCAGAATCGGCAGCGACCTGAAAATTTCCGGCGCAGTCAGTATGGACGACAAAGGGAACCTGGTCGCGCCCGGCAACGTCGAACAGCAAATGAAAAATTGTTACAGTGATCTTGAGAAAATCCTAAACCATTTCGGCTACAGTTTTGATGATGTGATAGCGGAAAATATTTACACGACTGATATGGCTGGATTTATAAATGTTTCGGGCTATCGCAATTCACTTTACAAAAAGCACTTTCCGACCGGAACCTGGCTCGAAGTAAAAGGTCTGGCATTGCCCGGACAACTTATCGAGATTGATATGGAAGCACATAAATGAAGCAGTGCGAGTGAAAGACAAGAGCGCGTCGAACAAAATCGATCTAGACGGCAACAGTGAGCATAAATGATAGCCGCTTGGACGTTGCTCGGGGGAATCGGTCTTCTGGGCCGATCTCTGTTTCCGCCGGCCGCACCCAACAAGAGCCAGTGAGCTAACCGCAAAGGAGAAAGTCCAAACGGGGAAATGATTTCGCGCTGTTGCGTCAACTCAATCGTTAGGGGACAACGGAGAATCAAATGAAAGCTGTCAGAATCCATCAGTATGGCAATGCAGATGTACTCGCATATGAAGATGCGCCGATGCCGGGCATTACGGCCACCGACGTGTTGGTCCGAGTAGTGGCTGCGTCGGTTAACCCGGTAGATTGGAAAATCAGGGAGGGGCATCTCAAACAGATGATTTCCTATCCCTTCCCGCTCACTCTTGGTTGGGATGTTTCGGGAATAGTTGAAGCTGTTGGCTCCGGCGTATCAGGTTTCAAAGTTGGGGATCCCGTGTATTCTCGCCCGGACATTAAGCGTAACGGCACTTATGCCGAGTTCGTGGCCATCCGAGAAGATGAAGTCGCGCATAAGCCCAGGACGGTTTCTCATATTGAGGCTGCCTCTCTACCCTTGGCAGGGATTACTGCGTGGGAAGCTCTTTTCACAGCGGGTAAACTCACGGCGAAGCAGAAGGTATTGATACATGCTGGTTCGGGCGGCGTGGGTTCCCTCGCTGTTCAGCTGGCGAAATCACGCGGAGCCTATGTGATTGCCACAACGTCAGGGCGCAACTCCGCCTTCGTAAAGTCCCTCGGCGCCGATGAGGTCATCGACTATCGAACACAACGATTCCAGGATGTTCTCAGGGATGTCGATGTAGTCTTCGACACCATTGGAGGGGAGGTTCAAGACGGATCGTGGTCTGTGCTCAAACCAGGTGGGATTCTTGTCTCAATTATCAGTCAACCTTCCGACGAGCAAGCAAAGGCGCACGGTGTTCGTAGCGCATTTGTTTTTATTGAGCCGAATGCAGGCATTTTGGCCCAGCTTGCGGAGCTTGTAGATACTGGTACGCTCCGACCAATTGTCGGGGCCGAATACGCGCTTAAAGACATCGCCAAAGCGCACGCCTTCAGCCAGACCGGCCGGGCCGTAGGCAAGATCGCGCTGTATGTGGGTCAGCCCTAACCATTCGTTCCAGTCGACTGCCTGCGGCAGCCGCTGAACTCACAAGTTCGACAGCTTCGCTTCGGATAAGGCTATGCGTAACTCAAATTGTTATCTAAACGGAGGCAACGATGGCGAGAATTACAGGTATCGGTGGGGTCTTTTTCAAAAGCAGAAATGACCATGCCGCGCTTGCAGCTTGGTATCAAAAGCACCTGGGCATTCCACTAGAGAGCTTTGGCGGTGCCGTCCTGAGATGGCCGGACGACAAGGCCGAGGATAAGGGGCTCACCGTGTGGCAGATCGCAAAGAAGGAAAGCCAGTGGTTCAGCCCCAGTGACTCATCTTTTATGATCAACTACCGGGTTGACGATCTCGACGAGCTGATCGCGCAGCTACGCGCGGGCGGAGTCGAAATCATTCAGGGCCCCGAATCGCATGAAAACGGGAAGTTCGCGTGGATCATGGATCCTGAGGGGAACAAGGTGGAGTTGTGGGAGCCGATGATCTGGGATGAAAAGAACAAGAGCGCGTGAACTTCTTGCACCAGCCGCCCAACTGCGTCCAGCGGCGCGCGCAAGCCAGCTCGGTCGGTACAACTGGGATTTCGTGCGCGCCGCGGATGCGCGGCGTTCGGCGTATTCCTTTGATTATCTGAACGCGTTTTAGTCAAGTGCCAGCATGTATCAGCACAGGTGAATATGTTGGGCATCTCATTCTTTCGCTTGTCGTTGCGTGGGTGGGAGTGATCGTTTTCGTGAGGGGGCGCAAAGGACGCATCCGCGTCTTTGGCGTGCAGAAATCAGAAACCAACAGAAACTTCGCTACGGCTTTCGCTCTGCTCGCCTGGACGGTAGCACTCGTGACGCTTGCCAGCACGGTCTTTGGTTGGGGGTGTTAACTTATTAGACAATACGAGACAGGGTCAAAGAAACGATTAAACCGATTTGGCTAAATCAAAATCGGTGGATGAATGTCGCCGCGAAAGGCGTGCTCGCTCCAAATGGCACTTGACTATCGACGCCACCGAAACTCTTTGGGAACCTGAGCGGCGGAAAGAGTGTTTCTCAACTTTATTGTGCGGCGAAGGTTGAATCAGATCGCGCCATCGGGTCAACTCCCGCGTCGGGCTGCTTCCGGTTGAGCGACTTTGCTGGAACATGCTGAGCAAAAAAGTCCTACAGTTTATTCTCTTAACCTTCCTGATTAGTTGGTCCGTGGCTTTGGGCGCATACCTGCTTCACATTAAATACGGCTCAATTCTCAGTTTAGTCATTATCGCCGTTTGTTATATGCCCGGGCCCGCTTATGCCACTTTGATCTTACAGAAGCTCGTCTATCGCAGTACTTTGAGGCCATACGGGTTCACGCTCAAAAACATATCGCTGCGCTGGCTCCTGCTGACTACTGTCGGCTTTGCAGGGTTTATCGTCCTGGGGACATTTGTGGTCATCGCTATATTGGGAAACGTATTCGGCGTCGCTCTCTTTGGCAAGATTGACTTCAGCGAAGCTGCGCTCTTGCACCAGATCACAATCTTTACGCGCGGGGCTTTTGGCAATTTGCCCCAACATGTCCCCATTCCGCCGGTGGCCATCTTTTTGCTAAGCCTCGTGCAGGGTGTCATCGCCGGTTTTACTGTTAGTCTTCCATTCACTTTTGGCGAAGAGTTAGGCTGGCGCGGATTGTTATTGAGAGAAACACAAAGGTCAGGATTTTTCAGAAGCAACTTGTTTGTTGGTGTGGTGTGGGGACTGTGGCACGCACCGATCATTGCGCAGGGGCACAACTATCCGGGCCATTCAGTAGCAGGAATATTTATGATGACATTATTTACCACGACTCTATCTTTCCCCATGGCTTATTGCCGATTTAAGTCAAGGAGTATTCTGGGACCAAGTGCCCTTCATGGAATATTGAACGCGATCGGGCCGCTGACTGCGTTTTTTGTTGTAGCTGCAAACCCGCTGTTTGGATTTGTCGCCGGCATCGCTGGTATTGCGGTCACGTTATTGTTAACTGTGAGCATATGTTTCTTCGATAGGAAATTTGTGCGAGACTATCAGACGTTGTGAGAGTTGAGGTGGCGGTTAATGGTCATCAGCCAGGATCGCCGCCCAACACGTCGCCTGAGCAGCGGCGGCGGGAGCCTCTGAATTGCGGATTTCGGATTTTGGATTTGAAATCGCGCCGCCTGGAAAAATAGCGTGATGAGTCTTCACGACTCCATGATCGTTGACAAGCCAAAATTTATCTCTGCCATCTCTGCCATCTTCGCGTTCTTAGCGTCAATACTCCTGGCTGTCGCAGTTGCCCTTTTCATCGATAGAATCATAGTTCTGGCGTATGCGACTTCCGCCTCAGCGCCCGTCGTGGCTGTCTCTAAAGAATACGTCGCGGCAGGCAGAGGCTCAGTGCTGGCGTATGTGCCTACCATTCGAGTGCAGGATGGCGCGGGAAGCACGGTTGACGTTAAACTTGACGCCTCTAACGAAGAACCTGTGTATGCCATCGGACAACAGCTGGCTGTGTCCTGCAATCCTAAACGTGGTTGTATTGAGGATACCTTCTCTGCAAAGTGGGGCGCTTGTTTGATCGACTTGTTAATATCGCCTGTCTTCTTCTCGCCGCTCCTGGTCTGGAAATCTGGGTTGTGGCAGTCGAGTAACATTAATCATAGCTACCGCAAGTAAGATTAATTTCTTCATCGTTCCCTTTTTGATACCGAACCTTCACAGAGCCAGCGAAGATAATCTCCAAGCCCGCTGCAAGCCATCGGGAAGGCGCCTGCCCCACGCTTTCACCTGTATGTCTTCCCTTTGTGCTTGAGCCAGCCGCCGCGATTTCGCCCGCCAGGGTCGTGGTGTGTCCAATGGATGACTCCCCCTTCCGGATTCCAGTCATATTCTCCTCGGAACGCCACCAGGTCTCCCTTTCTCAGGCCAGGAATTCGCGGCGCGACATCGACGTTGTGGGCGATGAGCAGAGTCTGCCCCGAGCCGAGTCTCAGGATGAAACGCTGATGCCTGTTTCCATCGTTGTCGTCAGAAAGAATTCGCTTGACCACGCCCCGGCCTTCGACTTGAAGGTTGCTCGTATGCTGTTCAAAGGCGCGACGCAGGATCAGGTCGCTTCGGGAGGGAATCCCGCTCTGTGCGCGCGCTGGCAGCGGCGAGCAGCCGAGAACGCTAACCCCGAGTAGCGCGAAGATGAGAGTCAGAGATCGCATTGTTCATGCTAACGATTGAGTCAGGAGGCCGCGCGATCAGCATTTAACGTCGGATGCTGTCTTCTGAAATTGAGAAGCATTCAAACGCGGCGCACCTGCAACGAAGTTGTAAGGTGGCTTCTGTGATTCAACTAGGCTGCTTGCTCAAACAACGCGGCGACGGCCCCAGCAGGATCACGCACTATGCAGTACCGCCCCTGATGCCCCACTGTCCTCGGTAGTGCTATCACCTCTCCGCCTAACTCCTAGCACTTCGTACCTCAGCATTCAGCCCGCGAGCATGGCAGATTCCGGCAACGGCATTATTTGTCCGCGACTCAAGCATACAAAAATCGCTATAGCCGTCCATGTCTACGTCCGCCGTCCCCCATCCCACGACCTTATGATAGAAATCTCTCAATTGTGAGGCATTCTCAACCGTTAAATCCGCCCAGCCGATCGAGCCGATTTTCCCGTTATTTTGTTCGCTCATAAACTCTCTCTCTCTCGTCAGACCCAAAATCTCTTAATAGATAGCAGTATAAAAGCTCGCTAATGATGACTTCAAACATTGCGTCTAACCGCTCCGATTGACGTCGGCCGAGCGAGGTACTACGGGCTGCACGAGATGCTGTCGCGGCGTCGCGCAACGCCAGGCCGATGTGTCGAGTTAGCAGGTGACCGTCGACGCGCCAAACACCTGCGGGTTTCGGTGCGGATCTCTAAACAAAATCGTGGACCGAGAGCCTTTCGCTGTGAATCACAGAAGGTGGATCGAACAATCAGCAATCCGCAACTCTTTGCAGCCCCTATTGGATCATAGGCCGCGCTCTTGCAGCATGAGTCTCAAATACCAGATCAAGCAGGAAAAGCAAAGAACAAAAGCGGTCTCTAAGATAGTGCTCAGGCCACGACGTGGGGACTGGCAAACAATTCGATGACCCAGTAAACAAAGGCCAGGCGCTGGCGCGCAAAATGCTTGCTTCAATTGCTGGTGATCGGTAAAACTTACCGCGATGCTCTTTTGTCGACATCGAGACCGGCAAAGACATCGTAGGTGCGTGTTACAAACTGAACTGGCCCTGCCACCGTCGTTTCTCGTTGAATGGGTCTGCTTTGCCGCAGTCATTCTGGATAACCGCCTGACCTTCAACAGACACTTCTCTGACGTTCGTGTGACAAATGGGTTCTGAGCGAATGTCCGTCCAGACTGTCATTGACGACTATTCACGGCAATACCGTTACCGCTCATGGCCGCTCGTTTTTGATGCCATGCCAAATTGTGACGGACACACTGTGTTGGACCTTGGGTGCGGAATTGGAGACCTGGCGATTGATCTAGCGCTGCGAGGGGCGCGGGTGATTGGTGTAGACGCTAACGAAGGATTCCTCCAGTTCGCCCGTGGCCGATCCATCAAAAATGCGGAATTTCGCGCTGCTGACTTGCGATCAATGGCCGAGTTGAATTTGCAAGTGGATGGGATTTGGTCCAGCTTTACTGCAGCGTATTTCCCAAATTTCGATGAGACACTCAGTGCGTGGACAAAATGTCTGCGGCCTGGCGGTTGGATGGTGCTTACGGAGATTGATGACTTATTTGGACACGAGCCGCTCTCGGAAAGGACGCGATTACGGCTGGCTGACTATACGAGAGACTCGTTGGTGAATTTCCGGTACGATTTTCACATGGGCCGAAAGTTGGCCAGCGCTCTCCGACGGGCTGGCTTTATCGTTACAAAAGAACTTACTTTGCCCGACACAGAACTCAGTTTCGCGGGCGCGGCAGGAGCTGACGTCATTGCTGCATGGCGAACTCGATTCGACAGAATGAATCTACTTCGTAGCTTCTGCGGTGCGGAAATGGACGCGGTCCGAGACGATATATCGTTTCTTTCCCCTGGACGTGAATTGGTTCGGCAACGAC
Source organism: Pyrinomonadaceae bacterium (assembly GCA_036726305.1). Classification (GTDB taxonomy): domain Bacteria; phylum Acidobacteriota; class Blastocatellia; order Pyrinomonadales; family Pyrinomonadaceae; genus JAOAPY01. The sequence goes on from DAIMCP010000060.1 coordinate 15,054, forward strand.
TTGCGCGTAACGCGAGCCGCCCCGGAGTATTCTCGCGCTCTTGGCACTCGCGTAATAAAAATTGAAGACAAGCTGCTAACTCAAGTGAAAACGACGCTCAATCAGCTTATTCCACAGGGCGAGACGGAAGGGTACGCTCTCAATGCCAGCGCGTTTTTTATACTCAGCGCAGAAGCTCTAAATGCACTCGGTATCACGAAGAGTTTGGCAACCACGCGCTGGACGCTTGCAGATGACAAGGGCAAGCAAATCACGCTTGCCATCACCTCCGTTGCCCAAAGATACCGCGACATCAAGATGCTTCCAGCCGTCACCAACCAGCCGCTTTATTTGCAACGACCAGAGGAAGAATTTTGGTACACATATCTTTCCGATGCGCAGACTGTCTTCTTGAACTTCAAGGCTTACCCGCAAAACTTCAAGGAAGCCGTCCAAGGATTGATGGATTTCATAGACCGGCATCGCACCAAACGACTTGTTGTTGATATGCGTCAAAACGGAGGAGGCGATTTTACAAAAGTTCGCGCCTTTCTCATTCCTGCGCTAAAACAACGCCCTGCACTCAACAAGCGCGGAAATCTCTTCGTCGTCACCGGGCGCGAGACCTTTTCCGCCGCGATGACTAATGTTGTTGATTTCCGGAAAGAAACCAAAGCTATTCTTGTCGGCGAACCAACTGGAGCCAGACCCAATGGCTATCAGGAGAAACGCGAGTTGATTCTTCCCAATTCCGGCTTGCGAGTTTCGTACTCGGCTGAGTACTACCAATTTCAGGAGAAGGATACGCCAGCAGTAATGCCAGACAAAAAAATTAACCTAAAATGGGCGGCGTACAAAGCAGGACGCGATCCAATAATGGAATGGATTCGTTCCTCTGGCGCTAAATAATCAGTTCTTGCGATCATCTAGCATCAGCGACCGCGTCCCGCACGACACGCTGGCCAAGGCGCCGTTGTTAGTAATCGATTTCCTGATTTTCTCAAGACTTGTGATGCGCACTGCACTCGACCAACGAGATATGCTGCTTGACGCGTGGAGGACCAACAACCGCGTCACCACGTTCCTCGTCGAGCACTTACCCCCCGAGCTATGGGTCGCCACAGTGCCGGGCGCTCCACGCCGAACCGTGCGCATGATTGCCGGCCACCTGCACAACGCACGGTGTATGTGGATCAAGACGCTGGGCAAGGAACACGGGATCGCCGTGCCGCGAGCGGTCAATCGACACAAGGTTAAACCGCAGGAGCTGATTTCAGCCCTGGGCCACAGCAGCCGCGGAATTATTGGCTTGCTGACGCTCGGTTGTGACCAGGGCGGCACAATCCCCAGCTCCTCGTCGTACACCTGGCGTAACCTTCCCCTCGACGTCGGACATGTTCTAACCTATTTCGTCACCCACGAGGGGCATCATCGCGGGCAGATTGTCATGCTCGCCCGACAGTTGGGCTATCGTTTGCCCGCGGAGATTACAGGTGGTCTTTGGCAATGGTCGAAGCGCGCCAGGGAAGCTCGGAGCTAGTTTTCGCCGGCGCCGACCTACGATCAACGCGAGGGGTGTGAAGAATGCCAAGAATGCGCGACCAGCGGTTGTCGACGCCGCTGACGTTGCGAATAGTGTGATATTCTTCCGACTCCGCAATGGTTTCTTCTCCGTTGCTTTTTGATTGGCCGCCAAAATCGCGCCAACGCATCGACCGGAGGTTCTTATTTCGGAGCCCGCGTGAGTCGGGTTGGCCTCGAGACTAATGAAAAACTCAGTGACACGAATGGTCTTTTTCGTGATTCCCTTCCTGCTCGGCGCGGGTACGGTTAACGCTGAATCCTGGAGAGGAATTACTCCCTTGCAGTCCACGCGTGCCGACGTGGAAAGGCTACTGGGAAAACCGCTTCCCGCCAAGCTGAGTTTTTATGTAACCTACCAACTCGAAAGCGAAGAGGTGCGCGTCCAATATGCTGACCGAAATCTCTGTACCCGGGAGGACCAGTGTAGTTGCCGAGTGCGAGACAACACGGTCCTTCACATAGTCGTGCGCCCCAAAACTGCTATCAGCTTTTCTTCCCTGGAATTGGATAAATCCAGGTTTCATCCCATTGTCAACCCCGAAAATGCAAACAACGTGGCTTATTCTAACTTTAACGCTGGGGTTATGTACGTAATATCGAAACGGGACGATCTGGTTCAGTATGTCCAGTATGGCCCAACGGCCAAAGACTGCGAAGCGGCTTTGAGATCGCCACGGTTACCTGATTGAGCGGTCCCTGGTCTTTCGTTTTTTAAAACAGGTCGAGAATAAGGAGAACGATATGCTTATCAAATTGGCTTCCATCGTGGTCGTCGCGGCGTTAGTCTGGACCCTGGCTGGGACGCCTGCTTTCGCTACGACCACACCCGAGTCCAACTCTAAAACAGGCGCGACCGCCGACCGCCGGGGTGGAGATCGCGAAGCGGATAGAGTAGCGAATGAGAAGTTGCAGATGGCGCTGGCAAAACTCGTCGCCGATGCCAAAGCGGGAAGCAATGTCGTGACGTTTCCCCGTCCGCAAATTCAATCTCCGCGGCGGAACAACCTGTCCACGGGGACGAAGATCGCCATTGGGGTCGGCGTCGCAGTTGCGATAGTGGCTGTGATATTTATCAGTAAGCGTTGCAGCAACGAGCCAGGAAGCTGTTAGAGAATGGCCTGAGCCCGCCGCGGAATGGTTGGATTGGATCAATTAGGAAACGCCCAACTACCTGCGAATAGTCACGCGACTCGACGCTTCATCGCCTGCCATCCGCTGGTTTGTAAAGATGCTTCGAGTGACCAGCTGCATATTTGTCTTTCTACTCTCGGCTTGTATGCCGGTCTCGGCCCCGGCAGAGCAGGGTAGATGGCAGCGAGTTTATACCGGTGACGACTTCGTTGTTGAGGTAAATCCGGAAAGTCTGACTTTCGCACCGGATCATACCTGCCGTGCACACTTTCGCACGGTCCTCTCCAAACCGGAGACGATCAGCCGTGACTCCACCACCAAATATAAAATTCGCCTCGAAACCATCGATTTCAAGTTAGGCGAAAAGCGCTATCGCTATTTCGAAACGAGCTTATTGGATGCGGCCGGCACACTCGTGCTGACTTACCCGACTGGGACTTCAGATTGGAAACTTTACCAGCGGGGCGGATTCACGGAGCGCCTCTTTGAGGCTGTTCGGGCTTTGTCTCCATTCGGTCGTTGGCAGGTCATTGCGTATCGGTATGCAGACGGGAAACCCAAAGAAGCCATTGAAGCCCATGAGCTGGCGAAGTTGCATGGAACGTCGGTCACACTGGATGTCGATGCGGCCCAGGTTGGGGCCCAGCGTTGTTCCTCGCCGGCCTATCAGTCCCGGGTTCTGGCTGAAAAAGAGGTCTGGCCAGAACTGGGAACACTCCTGAACACGATTGGAGTCGAGGGAACTGAAACTGACACCATTAGCCTGAGATGCGAAACTCAGGAATGGTCTCCGCCTCAAAGCCTGATCCTAAAATTGCCATCAGGCCACATGCTGCTGCTTTGGAAGGGTGTCTTTCTGGAACTGAAGAAACAACGCTGAAATCTCTTTGGTTGAACACCGGAGCTCGAATCTTTTTCCTGCTTGAATACGCCAATGTCGACTATTGTCGCACGAACTCTTTCCCCGACTGTGTTGCTTTACACATTCGTGGTAATCACTCAGTTCGCTTACGGTATTTATTTCGGGCAACAAACCTATGCGCCTGGAGCCTACACGCTCCTGCATTGGGCGGCACAGCTTTGGATCATTGGTTGGTGGTTGCGAACTGACAGCCGGAAGCGTGGCGTCGTCTGGGTTTACGATCTGGGTTTCTTTCTTTGCATCGCCTGGCCTATCGTTATGCCCTATTATCTGGTCAAGACCAGGGGCGTGAAAGGAATTTTCGTTGTTCTGGGTTTCGTGGGCGCCTATGTTGGCGCCACTATTGCGGGAATCATTTTTTCTGTGGCGCTTACTGTTTGGCGCACTTGAGTCGGGCGGTGAATTCGGGCATTGGAAAACTTCGCATCTCGACGAGAACCTTGTGCCAGCCTTTGCGTTAGACTTAACGAACCTACTCGCCGGCCTGATGTGGTTTGTTGTCCTGGCCTGGCTCGTCAGCTCTGTCCTGATGCTGTATGGACTTTCTCAGCAACAGGCTTTGTCGCCGATCGATAATTTGCATTGGCAGACGGACGATGCGCCGCTCGTCTCCGTACTCGTACCCGCCCGCAATGAAGAGCACCGGGTGCTGGCAGAATGTATTCACTCCATACTCGCTCAGGACTATCGAAGTTTCGAAGTCATTGCTCTTAACGATCGCTCTACGGACGGAACCGGCGCGATATTGGAGTCCCTCGCCAGAGCCGACGCTCGCTTGCATGTTATTACAGGCGAAGAGCCCCCGGCCGGATGGCTGGGCAAGCCTTACGCTATGCAGCAGGCGTTAGCTCAGGCGCGCGGCGAATGGATCCTGGCCACCGATGCGGACATGATCTTTGACAAAACAGTGTTGCGTACCGCGGTAGCCGATGCTCTGGCGCACGAGGCTGACGCTGTGACACTCATCCCACATTTTGAGACGCGCGCATTTTGGGAGCGCGTAATGATACCAACATGGTACTGGGTCCTGTTGCTGTTCAGCGTCATTTACCGCGTGAATAATCCGAGGAGCCCGGGGGCGGTGGGCGTTGGCGGATTCTTTCTGCTGCGGCGCGCTATCCTGGAGCGCGCCGGCGGATATGGAGCATTAAAAGATGAGGTCCTCGAGGACGTGCGCCTGGCCGAAACGATCAAGCGATCAGGAGGAAGATTGCGTATCGAGCACGCCCCCCGTCTACTCAGGACGCGCATGTTTCGAAGTTTTGACGAGATGTGGGAGTGTTGCACCAAGAATTTGTATTCGGGCATGAACTTCTCACTGCCTTACGCGCTGTCCAGCGTGTTCTCTATGTACCTGATCGCGGTGGCGCCGCCGCTGATTGCCCTGGCGTCGGCGCTTGCAATTGCTACAGGCGTGGGCCCGGGCCTTTGGCGAGTGTTTATTCTCGCTGCTTTGTCATGGCTAATGCAAATTCTCGTGCTTGTGATCGCCAGCGTCAGGTCGGACGTTTCCCCCATTTATGCCTTGACCGCACCGCTCGGCTTGGGAATGTTCTACGCGATGTTATTCGATTCAAGCCTCAGGATTACGATGGGAAGAGGTGTGAGCTGGAAGGGCCGGCGAATCTACGAACACGCGGGAGTTTCTCCGCCGCGAACACGCGCCATGGCGTTTTTCCGGCAGAGAGAAAAAGGTGAACGCCAGAGGTGAGCAAATCTGTAACCCGGCATCCACCAGGAAACGGTTAGAGTCTTGATGCTATGAGCCCAGCAGCTAAGAGTTTGTTGGTCTTCGGTATTTACCTCTGCGGATTAGGCTTGCTCTTGCTGCTCGTCCCAAATCTGATCCTGCGGGTTTTCGGAGCGCCGCCGACAAACGAAGTCTGGATCAGGCTCAATGGAATGTTTGTCCTTTGTCTGAGCTTCTATTATGTGCAGGGGGCGCGGAGTGAATTAACGAGTTTTATCCGTTGGACGGTTTGGACGCGTCTCGCGGTTATTTTTTATTTTGCTGCTCTCGTGCTGCTGGTCTCAGCTCCGAAAGCGTTGCTGCTGTTCGGGCTGATTGATTTGTTGTCGGCGATTTGGACATGGCTGGCGTTGAAAAAAGATATGGCGTGCTGAAGAAGACAGCTTGCGGCGCGTGGATTGACGCTGGGTTGTTTCCCGCGGCGTAAGAAGAGCAGTTCAAACCTTGCGCCCCAAAAGAGAGTTTTTCATGCGTCGAGTATTATTTTGGGCTTCGCTGCCCTTCGTCTTACCGCAAGCGCTGCGAATTCGGCACACTGCGCTGAGACTTGCGGGAGCGTCCGGCGCTACCTCCGGGTTGATTGCCGGCGAGCTGACGATTCGGCTCATCGCGATTGGCGATTCGATTGTTGCCGGTGTTGGCGCCAGCACCCTGGAGCGCGCCCTGGTGGGTCGAACAGCTGCAGGGCTCGCTGGTGCGCTCGATGTCGGCGTTGCATGGGAGTGTCTGGGGAGCATTGGCGCCACGTCAGACAAGGTCGCACAGCACCTGGTGCCCCAGTTGACGCTTGAGCCGGCTGACTTCATCGCCCTCTCGGTGGGAGTCAACGACATCACGTCTTTGACCACACTCGCAAAATGGCAAAAGTCGCTTAACGCACTACTGGTTCTTCTGCACCAGCATTCCCCTGGAGCCACGATCGCCGTAGCAGGCATACCGCCACTGCATTACTTTCCACTGTTACCACAACCTCTACGAGCAGTCCTTGGCATACGGGGTCGGGCCTTTGACTCCGTGGCCAGGCAGGTTGTCGCCCAGCATAGTTATGCCGTATATGTTCCGCTTGAGTTCACGCCGGGCCCGGACAACTTTTCGCCTGACGGATTTCATCCTTCAGAGTTGAGTTACGCAGGCTTAGGAGACGCTGTGGCGGTGTCAATGATCGAACATGCCAATCGCTCCGGCATCCAGAAGCCCATCCAAAGTTTGCGAGCGCTTATCACAGCGTAGCCGGGTAGAAACGGAGAAAGTTCTCTGCCAAAGTAATCGCTGCAGGGAAATGACAAGAAAGCGAAGAGACCGGTGCAGTCCTTTGAGAACAGCAAAAGTGCCTTCAACCACCTCCCCAGGACTTTCTTCACCGAACTTGAAAAGAGATGTTCGTAAGCGCAAACTTACAAGATGAGGCGCAGCCTGCATCTTCTAATCTCCCTGATCCTCCTGCTGCTCCTCTCAGCGTGCTCATATCACTACGATTTTGTGGTTATAAACAAATCAGCCGGCCCTATTGAAGTGCGTTACCAACTCAAGCGCTATACGCCCGAGACTCCTGGCAGATTTGTTGACGTACACGCGCCGGCCAAACTAACAGTCGCTGAATTTCAGAAGTCAGAACACGAATGGAACAACTTACGGTCAGACCAATACCAGTTCGACAATCTCAGCGGCACGTTTACAGTGAGTGTCGCCCCTGATGAGGTTCTGTTTTTGCAGTCCGCAAGTAATTACGGCGGGGATGAAAACGAATTTGATATCGCGAGTATTCAGATCTCAGGCGCGCAAGGCTCGATTGACCTGCAGGGCCGGCAGGCGCAGACGCAATTCAAGTTTGAAGCAAGCACGACCTATGCTCTGCGATACAGGTGAATTGCCCACGAGGGCGAAAGGACAAAGCAATGAAGCTTAGAATTTTGCCGCTCATCGTTATCGTTCCGATCCTGGTGGTAATGGCTGTACCCGCTGAGGGCGTGAGTTGCCTTGTACAGGGCCGAAATGCTCCTGCCGTAGCCATTGCTCCGGAGTTGGGTCATGCCGCGGAGTTCGTCGAATTTCTTAACCGCACCACACTAAGAGTTCAGGAAGTTCAGCAGTCGCACTTTACCGGTATGTTTGGAACTCGGAAGCTGGCGGCGTTGATAAGGACCGATAAAGGGATTCTTGAGGTTGTCTTCCTGCCGGGATCGAGTGATGCGCACAAGATGACTTTCACTTACCAGAGGGACCCTTCTTCAAATAGGCACCTTTACACCTTTAGTGGAGTGGGAGTAGAAGAAAAGAGCGAAACGGTCAATGCCGCCTATCCCATCTACATTACGCTGCACCGGAACTGGCTGATCATAACGCGGAACTGTGAGTTGGACCGGACAATCAAGCGGGCTTTACTCCAAACGAATGGCCAGTAACCCGCGCTGTTTCAACGCTGCGCCAAGCTAAATGAAACCAGATATGATTAAGCCACTGGCGCATGAAGCGGTGCATACGACCGTAGTCCGTATTCTGGAAGGATTGCCGCCGGGTACTTTGCTTGACGTTCCAGCAGGCGAAGGGGCATTAGCAGTGCATCTGCTGCGGCTCGGCTATGATGTCAGGTGTTGTGATCTGCACCCTGAGATTTTTAAGTTGCGAGAGGTTGAGATCAAGCGTGGCGATTTATCACAGGCCCAGCCTTATGACGATGCCAGCTTTGACTACATCACCTGCGTCGAAGGGTTGGAGCACATTGAGAACCCCCACCAGGCCATACGCGAATTTGGCCGTCTGCTCCGTCCGCGTGGTCAACTCATCCTCAGCATCCCCAATACACTCAACATCGAGGAACGATTGAAATGGTTGTTCTATGGGTACACCTCTCATTTCAAGCCGCTCTCTCGTGATTTTCTCAAAAGCCTGGATGCCGATCTGATCGGACGGGAAGAGGTCGCCCTGCACATTAATCCGATCGCCTACCCGGGGCTCAGACACATGCTCGAGAAAAATGGTTTTGAAATCCTACGGCTGTATCGTGACAAGCCCAAGAAAAATTCCTGGGCCTATTTACCGCTGGTAGGTTCGATTCGGCTACTGACTCGCTTCCAATCCGCGCAGCGCAAACGAGAGCGCTGGGCGGTGGAACTTCAATCCAACGAGGTACTGCTTGGCGGCAATACGCTGATCATTCATGCCGTGAAAAGCCAGCCTGCAGTTTGACCCAAAAAGCCGGCAGACGCTGCCTCACACAATCCGGAGGCAATTGCCTTTACGCCCCTTCCATTTCCCGCTACGCTTTGCGGCAAGATCATGTTTCAGCAAGCTCCCCCAACCCTGGGCAATCAATACGAAGATGATTCAGTACTGCGCTCTTACTTAAGACGCAGCCTGCCCGCCAGCGTGCTGCACGAGATCGAGGCGTCGCTCTTTGAGATGGGACGACTGGCGGGCGGCGAGCTTTATCAGATGCAACTCGCCGACAGGCTCAACGAGCCGACGCTTACGCAATGGGACGCCTGGGGAAATCGCATTGACCATATCGAGCTTACGCCCTTGTGGCGCGCCGCCGAGAAAATCGCCGCTGAACATGGCGTGGTTGCCACCGCCTATGAACAAATGCACGGTCTTCACTCGCGCGTGCATCAAGGCGCGCTTGCTTATCTGTTTACACCTTCAACCGACATCTATAGTTGCCCACTGGCGATGACCGACGGAGCGGCCCGCACACTCCTCAACTCGGGAAACCAGGCCCTCATCAGCCGGGCCGTGGCGCATCTGACCAGTCGCGACCCGAGGGAGTTTTGGACCAGCGGCCAGTGGATGACTGAACTAACGGGCGGCTCAGACGTTGGCACTACGGAGACCGTTGCGAAACCGGATCCGGCCAACAGCCAGAGCTGGCTGCTTTACGGTCGCAAGTGGTTCACCTCCGCCGCCACTTCGCAGATGGCGCTGACACTGGCCCGGCCCGACGGAAATCCTGAAGGAGGACGGGGACTCGCGCTTTTTTATCTTGAATTGCGAGATGAGCAGGGCCGTCTGCGCCATATCTCGATCGATCGCCTGAAAGACAAGCTCGGCACACGCAAAGTTCCGACTGCGGAATTGACGCTGAACGGCACTCCCGCGCAATTAGTACTGGGTTCCAGCGACGGCGTGCGTAACATCACGCCGGTGCTCAACATCACGCGTCTATGGAACGGCATCAGCGCCGTTTCGCTGATGCGCCGCAGCATTGCGCTCGCGCTCGATTACGCTCAGAAGCGCGCGGCCTTTGGCGGCTTGCTCTCTGAAAAACCCCTGCACAGGGACACTCTGACCGGGCTGGAAGCAGAAACCGCAGGTGCGTTACATCTCGCTTTCCTGGTGGCTGAACTGACCGGTCGGGCTGAGACCAGAGAGATCGATGAAGAGCAAAGTCTGTTGTTGCGTCTGCTGACACCGCTGATGAAACTTACGACCGGCAAACAGGTCGTGGCCGTCGTCAGCGAAGCGCTCGAGGCGATTGGCGGCGCGGGCTATGTCGAAGACACCGGCCTGCCGGTAATCCTGCGTGACGCGCACGTACTGCCGATTTGGGAAGGGACTACCAACGTGCTGGCGCTGGATGCGCTACGCGCCCTCGGCGCTGGCAATCAAGGCTTCAAAGCTCTGCTGATGGAAATACGACGCTGCCTGGCCCAGGTTAAAGACCAGCGTCTCTGGCAACCCGCGCAGATTGCACAGGCAACGCTGGCGCATGCGGAAAGTTGGTTGGCCGAAGCACAACAAGCAGGAACGCCGATCCTGGAAGCCGGCGCGCGCCGTCTTGCACTCACGCTGGGTCGAGTCACCGAGCTGGCCCTGTTATGCCACCACGCTCAGTGGTCACTGGAAAACGAAGGCGACGCCTGGACCACCGCCGCGGCCCGACGATTGGGCACTTCCGGCATTGATCTGCTTACCGCCCTGGATGGGTGACGTGCAGAGCACTGATCGTTTGGCTCCCCGGCTACCTGAGGATGCCAAAGACTTTTCTCAACAAATCGGTGCTGCGCCCCACTGGATTCTTGCGAATATTCTTCTCCTCGTCAGCGACCAGCAGGAATAGACCGTCCAGGGCTTTTTGTGTGACATAACCATCGATGTCAGACACGTCTTTGCCACCGAGCGCAGAAAGAAAGCCCGCTTGTCCGATGAGGCCTTTATACTGCGCCGTCACACCTGTCTCTGCCGTGAACTTCTCAACGATGGGCCGAAACTTGACTCGCAGAGTTTCCTCGGTTGTGCGGCGAAAAAATTGTGTGGCAGCGTCGTCCTGGCCGCTTAACAAGATATTTTTCGCGTCGGCAAACGTCATCTGCTTGATCGAACTGGCGAAAATATCGAAGGCCACAGGTACAGCCTTTTCTGCCGCGTGGTTCATGGCGGCAACAAAGTCATCAACCTTCTTTCCCTGTCCGGCGACTCGCAAACCCTTCGCCACGGTTTTCAGAGTATTGGGGACTGGAATCTTCACGCGTAGATTACCAAGGAATCCGTTCTCCTTACCGAGCGACTTGATGGCATTGGAAACGCCCTTCAAGAGCGCTTCCTTGAGTCCGCCGGAGATCTCCGTGTCGGAAAGCTTCGCAGTTGAAGTTGTTTTCTTCGCCGGTTTTTGAGTTTGCGAGAAAGTTGAAATTGGCAGAGAAATAAGAGCCAGTAAAGCCACGCAGAAAATTGATCGTTTTGACAAAAGCATCTCTAACCTCCGGAGGAAATCATTTCGTTAGGGAAAGGTGGCAGATTCGCATCCGCATTGATTGCAAACCCAGCCGTGCCTGAAGCTGACTCAATGACGTCTCTGACAGGAGTATCAGGATCGTTATCGTGTCAACATCGCAACAGGGGCTATTGCTATCATGGGCGTTGTGGTAGCAGCAGAGATAATACAGGCAGTAGCGCCTCTATGCACGCGAACGGCGCCCGTGGCTGTGATACGGATGGAGGTTTTACAAAATTAATCAGGAAGGCGCATCCTTCATCCTTCATCCTTCATCCTTACGATGAGTCGCATATCTCCTTGCCGTACTGTCACCCGCTTACTGTCAAAGTATTCAAGCAAAGGGATCGCATACTTGCGCGAGACCCCGGCGAGATCCTTGAAAGCGGGAACGTTAATGGTCCGTCCCGGTTCATGTTCGGCGGCGTACTTCAGCAGTTGGTGCTGCAAGTTATCGAGAGACTGTCGGTGAAAGATCAAATCGCCCTGGATACGCTGCAAGACGCGCGCATCAAGCAGTAACTGAAGAATTTTTCTCGCGTGCACACGTTGCGCCGCAGGGACGCCGGCGCGCTCCATCGCTTCGTCAACGGTTGGCGCCGCCAGTCCCGCCTGCTCATAAACGAGGGCTAAATTGTCGCGCAATTTTTGCTCTGCGCCTGAGAGATCGAGACTATGGTTGCGCACCCGGACCAGATCCCTGTCGGCGACCAGTTCACCCTGTTTTTCCAGGTGTGTCAGAACCGCGCGAAATATCTCCGGCGGCGCCTGGCCAAAGTGCCGCTCGCGCAAGGTCTCGCGCGGCAGCCCGCGCGACAATGGCTCACGCTGGTGGTGCCTTGCAACTTCCGCCAGCGCCGCCCGACCAAGTTGGGCAAAGTTTTCCGCAGTCAGCAGCACGCCGTCAGCTTCGATGATCGCACCGCTCGCGACTGCCTGGCGAACTGCTTCTTTCAAGTACTCGTCTTTTAACCCGGTGCGTCCGGCCAGGTCAGCTGATTTCAAGCCAACTGTTCCGCTGCTTTCCACGAAGAGCGCGAGGCGCTGGGAGTGGTCGGCTGCCAACAGTCGCGCCAGCCGTTCCGATACGCGAGCAAGGTCGCGGCCACGGTGTTTGCCGGCAAAAGGATCGAGAATGCGTCCGCCGGCAATGGTCACCGATGGTGAGTATGAGCGAATGATAAATCGTTCATCAGGCAGGGCGACGACCGGAGTTTCAAGGCGCAGCTGGACGAAGCCCCGTGCGCCGGGTTCCAGTGTGCCTGTGCTGTTGAGGACTCGAATCCTTCCCAGAACTTCCGCGGCGCCGAGGTGGACCCGCACGCGTGCGCGTGAACGCAAAGGCCGGCCGGCTGAGCGAAGCACGTCGAGTTGCACATCCACGATCTGAACAGGATGCAGCCGGCCAACCGGCGCCAGCACCATCCCGCGCTCAATCTTGGCGGTGTCGACGCCGCCAAGATTGACGGCAGTCCTTTGTCCGGCCAGCGCGTGATTGACAGCATGACCGTGTACCTGCACTCCGCGCGCTCGCACTCGCAGACGCTGCGGCAGCAATTCCAGTTCGTCGTTTTCCCTGATTTCTCCGGAAACTAACGTTCCGGTGACTACTGCCCCAAATCCCTTCATCGTGAAAGCACGGTCCACCGGCAATCGGGCCACCGTCTTCGACGAGCGCTTAGGAATAGCCAATGCTGTGTGCAGCAGCGCGGCACGCAACTCATCAAGGCCCTGGCCCGTGCGCGCGCTCACCGCGAGCACCGGAGCGCCTTCGAGGAACGACCCGGCCACGAGTTCCGCGACTTCCTCGCGCACGAGGGGGATCAGTTCGTCTTCGACCAGATCAGTCTTGGTGATAACGATCAGGCCATGGCGTATATCAAGCAGCCGGCAGATGTCAAAGTGTTCGCGCGTCTGCGGCATCACGCCTTCATCGGCCGCTACTACCAGGGTTACCAGGTCGATGCCGTGCGCTCCGGCAAGCATGTTCTTGACGAAACGCTCGTGACCGGGGACGTCCACGAATCCGATCCGCACCTGACCGAGATCAAAGTCAGCAAATCCCAGGTCGATGGTTATGCCACGTTTTTTTTCCTCGGGCAGGCGATCGGGATCGGTGCCCGTCAAGGCCCGCACCAGGGCGCTCTTGCCGTGATCGATGTGTCCGGCTGTACCGGCGATAATTGATGTCATGTGGCAGGTGTTTTAGAGTTCCGCCTTTTAGCCGCAGCACAAACTGCAGGCTCGCGCTACTTCACGATTTCAAAGTCGATCCACTGCGTGGCTGTGGTCTGTCGCTGCTTTACCAAATTGTCGGTGACAATGATTTGCAGGATATATTCACCCGGCGCGGCCTGGCTGCTCAGTTTAATTTTTCCGCCAGCCCGCAGACGCATCAGGTCGGGTTCCTGGCCCGGGTCGTACCTGGTTATTTTCCCTTCATATGAAAGTTGCCCGTCGTGAAATAATCTGATCTGCGTTGCCAACTGTGGCTGGCGGGAAAAATCCAGCTGCGCGTTGTAGATATAGTAGGCATAGTGCATTTCCATCCCCGGCCGCAGACGCCTTAGAGCAGGACTGGCCTGTGCGTCCGCAGCTTCATCGGCCGGCAGCAGATGACCATTCCCGGCATTCTCCTGTTTTGCTTTTTGCGGATCCAGACCGCTGACAAAGATGCCCGAAAGCGCCAGGCGCTGCCGCGCCAAATCCGGCACCTCAACAAACTGGCTCGCTGAGCCAACGCGTTGCGAAGCTGTATCACGAACGGCGATGCGCAACTGGTAAGCGCCGGGGTTTTTGATCGGCACATTGATGGTATAGAGCAGGCCGTCGCGAATGATACTTTCATACGAGTCGCCCTGCGCTCGAATTTTATGAGCGCGTGACAGGGAGTCGATCACTTCGCCATTGGCCCCAAAGGTGTAGGCAAGCACCTCGATTTCTGATTCGTGCTCCCCGTTGGCTGCTTCCCTGAAAGTCAGGTCGTGTCCATCGATATAGAGCACGGACGAGAGAATCGAACCCAGTTGGTCATCGTTGCCAAAAAGCGAAGTCAGACGCAGGCGAACATCCGCGCCCCCAAAAGGCGAGGCAAGCGCCAGGGCCAGGTCTCCGGACTTGCGCGCCTCTTTTGCCGCGCTGTCGGCGACGCCGAAAAAGCCACTCCGCGAGCGAATGCGCAGGCCCGGTTTGGTCAACTTAATACTGATTTTATGAAAGGTCGGCCGGCCAGATTTGGGGTCGAAAGTTGATTCATCCGGCCGATAACCCAGAAGGTAATATCCCGACAAGTCATCCAAAACGATTTGCATACCCTTATTCAGATCATTTGCGTTTTGAATCGCCAGTCCCCCGCTGAGTCGCGCGATATAGGCCAGCCCGGCCTGGGTGTCGAAAAGTTGGCGTTCGCGATCCGTGACTGCCTGTCGGATCCGGGTGGGCCCGAGTCCGGCCGCATTGTCGGCGGCCGTCAACGTCAACGTCTGCAGACCACGCGTATCCATGGTGTTAATAACTACCGAGGATCGGTTTGCTTCGTCTGTGAGGCGGCGCAGGCTATCAAGAACTCCCGGGTTGGTGATTAATCCCTGCGCATCAGCATCCACGATACCAACTCCACTTGGCGGATCCCTTTGTACTGAAGGGGCATCGCGCCGCAGCTTGCTGAATAATTGAAACCCATCGGAGATCAGCAGAACTGATTTTCGGCCAGGCAATTGGGACAGCCCCCGCACTACGTAGCTGAGCGCACCCAGCGTGCCCACAGTGAAGGTGTGCTCTCGTAACTCGTTGAGATTCTCGGCCTCGAGTTGAGCGGTTTCGCCCATGCGCCGAGCATTGGCGGCTGCTTGCGCCGAGGAAATGCCGCCGCCTGCGGTGATGGCGTTTGCGGTTTCCGCTATTGTATCCGGCTCGAGGGGAGCAAAAGGGCTGAGTTGGCCGCGCCCCAGAGGATACCAGCGCACACGATCAATCGCCGCCGCCAGCATTCGTTTGTCGGAGGTGAATTGCTGCAAAGCACCTGCCCCGGCACTCGTGCGAATGATCGCCACCAGGTCACCTGGTTGCATCTGTTCATTTATGAATCTTGTCAGCGTCTTGCGCACGAACGCCGTACTTTCAAATGAAAGTCCCAAATCGTCAATGACCAACGCAATCGCACGCCGCACCTGCTCGGGTCGCAAAGCCACCGCCGGATTGGGAGCATTGGGAACTGATGAAGACAATGGCCCACGCGCTATGGGTCCGCCGGAACGATCTGGCTCGGTGGATATATACGAGACATGCATGATCTGCTGAGGGCGACCATCCTGAAGTACTTCAAAGTCACCGGCGTTGAGGTCCCGGACCTGCCTGCCGTCCTTGTCAGTGACCACCGCGTCGATTTGGACCAGGTTGGTGGTGATGCGCACCACGTCTGCATCGTCGGCATTAGTTGGCGATGACTGAGGTGGTTGTTGGCCGGCCACTGTGCCAAACAAACAGAGGCAACCGATGATAAACTTATAGTGGGGTCGCATAGTTCTTCGTCAGGTTACTGCAGCATCTCAAAATCGATCGACTGGGTCGTCACGCGATGCTTTTGATCGGCCAGCAGGTCCGTCACGATTAACTGGAACACGTAGTCCCCCGGGACCATGTCGCTCCCCAGTTGCAGAATGCCGCTGATCGCCAATCGCTTAAGGTCGCCTGGATTCCTCAGCGCGAGGGTTTGTTCCTGGCCATTAAAAGCAATCTGGCCGTCGCGAAAAATCCGCACCTGGATTTGTAATTTAGGCTGGCCGTCAGTCTTATCGAGTTTGGCGTTATATATGAAAGCGCCATAGCTCATCTGGCTGCCGCGATGAAAACGGCGCACCGCCGCGCTGTTGGTAGAGCCAGCCAGGTTCTCATCTCCTTCGGTTCGCGGCCCGGGGGCGCTCTTTTTGGCCGCCGGATCGGTCGCTGCGAGCACGATACCCGAAAGAGCCACTCTGTTCTTTTTTATGTCCGGAACCTGGATGAATTGGCTGGCAGAGCCCACCTGCTCTGAACCATGATCGCGCAGGGCAGCGCGCAATTGATACGCACCAGCTTTCTTTAGAGGAACCGTGATGAAATAGACAAACCCGTCCTGCATCACGCTCTGGTAACTTGCTCCGCGTACCCGGATGGTATGCGTACGACTAGTCTGATCGACAATGGTGCCATTGTCGCCGAAAGTTACAGCAACAACGTCGAAGGTGGCCTTGTGCCAGCCATCAGCCTCTTCGGTCAAGGTCAGGTCGCTGGCGCTTACATGCATCATGGCCCGCAGTATTGAGCCCGCCTTGGCATCGTTCGCAAACAACGCCGTCAGGCGGACGTGCACTCCGGCTGCGCCGAAGGGAGAGAACAGTGCTGCTTGAATCTGGTCGCGAGCGGTGACGGGCGCGGGATGAGTATCTTCATCCGAGACACCAAAAAAGCCGTTGCGCATGCGCACGTTAAACTTACCCGGACGCAAGACTTTTAGATTGAGCTTATGAAATGTCCGGCTACCAGTCCGGCGGTCAAAGGTGGACTCGTCAGGACGGTAGCCGATCAGATAGTAACCCTTTTGGTCCTCAATGATTCGCTTGATACCACTGCTAAGGTCGTTGTTGTTCCGTATCGCTATCCCTCCGGTTTCCTGCGCCAGGTAGTTGAGTCCTTCCTGTGAATCAAAGGCGGCGAGGCGGCGATTACTTAGCTCCTGCTCAATCTGGGCGGCGGTTCTCTCTCCTGTCGCGTCGGCTGCTGAAAGCATCAGAACCTGAAGCCCGACCGCGTTCATGGTATAGATCACTACTGAGGCCCGCGTCGCCTGATCGATTAAGCGGCGCAGCGCATTAAAGGCGCGGTAATTACGCGTCGGATCGTTGCGATTGTAGATAACGAATCCATCTGAAATCAGCAGGATAGACTTGCGTCCCGGCAATGACCGCAAGCCGCGCACGACGTAGCTGACTGCGCCGAGAGTGCCCACCGCAAATACATCTTCCCGAAAAAGGTTCAGCTCTTCGTTAGCCGCCTGGGCCTCTTCGTTCTGAGTGGAGTTGGCTTCCAGCGGCGCGAACGGGATCACTCCAGCGCGGCCGCTGGCGTTCCATTTAACCCGTTCGATGGCCGCGTAAAGCATGCGTTTGTCGGAGGTGAACTGCTGCAGGACTCCGATGCCACCACTGGTGCGGATGATTGCCACCAGATCACCGGGCTGCATTTGTTCATCGACAAATTTCTTCAAGGCCCGCCGCACGTAATAGGTGCTTTGAAACGAAAGACCCAGATCGTCAACTACCAAAGCCATCGTGCGGCGCACCTGTTCCGGTCGTAGGTTAGCCCCGGGGACAGGTATGGACGGCTCCGCCTTGTTGCCGGAGGTTGGTTTGGGGACTGCGGCGCGGTTCGCAGACTCGGCGACAATGTACGAAAAGTTAGTTACCGTCTGCGACTTCCCATCCTCGAAGATGCGAATCTCCTCGGGACGCAAATCAGTCACCGCCTTGCCGTTCTTGTCCGTCACGACAGCGTCCACCTGAACCAGATTTGTGTTAATGCGGACTACATCTTCGTCTGCGGCAGGAACTTTCTGCTGTTCGCGGCTGGCTGGAGTGGCCTGCGGTTGAGGCTTCGGTGAAGGGCCCGGTTGTTGCGCTGAGACAGTGAGAAACGAAATGATAATCAAAATTGGTGCGAGTAAGGAATTGTTCTTCACCTGGTCTTTCAAGCACCCTGGCGTGCGAGGATCCTTTCGTAGAATTCTATGTACTGCGGAATGATGAGATCGGTTCGATAGCGTGACAGCGCGGAGCGCCGAGCCTGCCGGCCCATTTCCTGCCTGACTTCATCATTCGCGAGCAGTTTGGCGGCGTCTTCGGCCATCTTGCCGACGTCACCCACTTCACTAAGGAACCCGGTTTCACCATCTGTTACCACTTCCGGAATCCCACCCACGCGCGAGGCCACCACCGGAAGCTCGCAAGCCATGGCCTCCAGCGCGGCCAGACCAAACGATTCCTGTTCGGAAGGCAGCAAGAGCACATCGGACACCGATAAATAGTCTACGATCCTCGCTTGCTTGCCAACGAAGGAGCAGGAATCATAAATACCCAGGCACCGCGCCCGGTGCTCGGCATTGGTGCGTTCACTGCCATCGCCCACCATCACCAGCCGAGTCTTGATTCCCTTCTGCAAAACTCGCCCGAGGATCTCGACACAATCGACCGGGCGCTTGACGGGACGAAAATTTGAGACGTGAACGAGCAGCGGTTCGTGAGCCGGAGCAAGCGTTTTTCGCAAAGCCTCATCAGGCTGCCGTTGATAATCGTGCTCACACACAAAATTTGGAATTACTGCAATATCGTCGAACTGAAAAATCTCGCGGGTCGCCTCTTTAAGATAGTTCGAGATCGCCGTGACGCCGTCCGACTGCACAATGCCGTAGCGAGTAATCGGCAAATACGACCGGTCAGCTCCCACGAGCGTGATATCCGTCCCGTGCAAAGTAGTAATCACGGGCAAGTAACGTTTTGGTTTCAAAGATTCTCGCGCCAGGATGGCGCTGATGGAATGGGGGATGGCGTAATGCACGTGCAGCAGATCCAGATCTTCAGTTTCGGCCACCGTGGACATCTTGGTAGCCAGCGCGAGCGTGTAGGGCTGATGTTCGAACAGCGGGTACGACATCATCTCGACTTCGTGAAAGCGTACGCGCTCACTCAATTCCGTTAACCGTGTGGGCAACGCGGATGAGATGAAATGGACCGTATGCCCGCGAGCAGCCAGTTCTTTGCCGAGTTCCGAACCTACAATTCCGCTGCTGCTGTACGTGGGATAGACTGTGATGCCGATGTTCATTGGTTTT
>DAIMCP010000061.1:0-30055 GCA_036726305.1 Pyrinomonadaceae bacterium
AATTATTGGTACCCGCGGCAGGGATTGAACCTGCGACCTTTCGCTCCGGAGGCGAACGCTCTAATCCACTGAGCTACGCGGGCCTGAATTGACGAGAAGATAACATAGAAAGTGATCGAGGCAAAAATCGAGGCAAAAAACGAGTTCTGCTCTCCTCCGTTCGCCCCTTTTTCACTGGCCCTGCAGGTGAAGTATCAGATGGATCAGGTAAAACGACAGCGCCGCAATGAACCCGGCTGCCGGTATTGTCAGTATCCAGGCCCAGACGATTCGTCCCGCCACCCCCCATTTGACCGCTGAAAGCCTGCGCGTAGTGCCGACCCCGACAATGGCCCCCGTGATTGTATGAGTTGTGGAAACCGGAGTACCGGTTAAGGTGACATAGGCGAGGGTGATGGCAGCAGCAGTCTCCGCGCAAAATCCACCTACCGGTTTCAGCTTCGTGATCTTTGATCCCATCGTGTGTACGATGCGCCAACCACCCGAGAGGGTCCCCAACCCAATGGCTGCATGTGCGCTCAATACGACCCACAGGGGAATGTGTGGCAACGTGCCTTTTGGCCCGTACGCCACCAGGCCCCCGGCGGCGAGCACCGCAGTGATTATGCCCATCGTCTTCTGCGCATCGTTACCGCCGTGTCCCAGGGAAAACGCCGCGGCTGAGACGAGCTGCCCTTTGCGAAATATCTTGTCAACCCGGTTCGGTGTGGTATTCCTGAAGATCCAGTACACCGCTGTCATGAGGACAAATCCCATTACCATGCCAATGACCGGTGACAGTACGATAAATTTCAGCGTGCGAAACCAGATTTCCGGCTTCAGGATTCCGACTATGCCGCCATACGCTGCTATGCCCGCGCCCGCATAACCACCCAGCAAAGCGTGGGAGCTTGAAGTCGGCAGACCCAGATACCACGTTATCAAGTTCCAGATGATGGCCCCCAGCAGCGCACTGAGCAAAACATAGAGACGCAGATTGGGCGCGATCAAATCCATTCTGACGCCGTCGCCGATCGCTTTTGCGACGCGCGTGCCAAAAACCGCAAAGGCTATGAAATTAAAGAACGCGGCCCAGACGACGGCCATACCCGGTGAAAGGACACGCGTGGACACCACGGTGGCGATAGAGTTGGCTGCGTCATGAAACCCGTTTATGTAATCAAAGACGAGCGCCAGGAAGACGAGAATGAGAATGAACGCAAAGGTTGCTGTCATGGAAAAGAGTAGTTATCAGTATTCGGAATTTGCGGATTAGGTTTTGGGCTTTTGGACTTTCGCTTTTGCCAGGTTATTGATTGACACGGGCACGATTGAGTCCACGACCAGTGACCAAAGCACGAATTTACCAGTGCTTGATAATCACACTCTCAATAATATTCGCCACGTTCTCGCAGCGGTCGACCGCGGCTTCAAGTTTTTCGTAGATCTCTTTCCACTTCAGGACGAACAGTGGATCGCGGTTCTCATGAAACAGCTCAGCCACGGCTGCGTGATAGATGTCGTCAGCCTGATTTTCCAGCCGGTGCATCTCGACGAGCCTGGGCGTCACGCCTTTGGGGCGCTTCAGGGTCGAGACAATTGCCTGAAGCTCTACCGACATGCGCTCGATTACTGCAGATAAGCTTCGGGCGTGGCTCGTGATTTCGTGAATGTCGAAAATCACAATCGCCCGCGCCGCATCGTCAATCAAGTCGACGATATCGTCCAGCGCCGATGACATCATATAAATGTCTTCGCGATCAAAAGGGGTAATGAACGACTTGTTCAGCCGCGTGGCAATGGTGTGGGTCAATTCATCACAGGCGTGCTCAAGGCCCTTAATCCGGCGAGAGTATTCCTCAAAATCGGCATCCTTGTCGGAGAGCATTTCCGACAAGGCGCGTGCCGCGTCCGAAATATAAACTGTCATCTGCGCGAAGAGATCGAAGTATTGCTCCTCTTTCGGCAGAAAGTTAAAGAATCCCATAATTAAGGTTGTCTCCGATTAAGTTGTCCGCAGAGGGTGGGAAATATATCGGACTGCAGCGAAGTTGTCTATGCAGAGATCGGATGGGCCGCTTGCCAAACCCTCTCCAAGTCGTATATCAACATCTTCGATGGATGACAATTCGCATTTTTCCGAAGTCCTTGGCTTTCTGCACATGGAAGCAAAAGCCATTGAACAGACTGCTGCGACCCTGCAGCCGGCTGAGGTTGAGCGCGTCATCGAGCTGCTGGCCAACTGCCAGGGCAAGGTCGTCTTGCTGGGCATAGGAAAGTCCGGAATTATCGCGCAGAAAATTGCGGCCACGATGACCAGCACCGGAACGCCAGCCCTGTACCTGCATCCTTCAGATGCCCTGCACGGGGGCGTCGGTATTGTCAGTGCGAATGATGTGGTGATGGTGTTGAGCAACGGCGGCGAAACTGAAGAACTGCTCGCCCTCTTGCCTTACTTCAAGCATCGCGAGGTGCCGCTGGTGGCCTTGCTGGGGAACCTTGACTCTACCATGGCAAAGCGGGCGGACTACGTGCTGGACGTTTCCGTGGCGGCGGAGGCTTGTCCTCTCAATCTCGCTCCCACGACGAGCACGACCGTGGCCCTCGCCTTGGGTGATGCATTGGCGCTCACGCTGATGCGCGTGAAGGGATTGACCCCCGACGATTTTGCAATCAATCATCCGGCCGGTCGTCTGGGGAAACGTCTGACCCTTAGAGTCTCGGATCTGATGCATGCCGGCGATGAGAACCCCACTGTTTCGGAAAGCGCTCAGTGGTTGGAAGTGGTTGGCGCCATCAGTAAAGGCGGGCTGGGCGCGGTCTCCGTGCTCGACGGCCAGGGACGGCTGGTGGGCTTGATTACTGACGGGGACCTGCGACGCGCGATCGAACGCCTGGACCATGCCGCCCTCGAAAATCTGCGCTGTAGTGAATTCATGACCCGAAACCCGATCTCGGCTAAGCCTGGTTTGCTCGCCTTTGATGCACTCCGGTTGATGGAGGAACGGCCCTCGCAAATTTCGGTGCTCCCCGTTGTAAATGAGCAGCACACCAGTCTCGGTCTCATTCGCTTGCACGACATTGTGCGTAGCGGGTTGTAAGGCAAACTGCCGGTTTGTGAGCTTATTTGGGAGCAAATCTTTTTATTCGTAATCGGAGGCGATGATTGAAAAGGAAGTTGATAAATCTACTTAAGAGTTTGTGGGTAATCGTACTTCTGCTTTCGAGTGCTCAAGCGCAAAGCCCGCAACCGGCGCGCACGCTGACACCGGAAGTCACGGTCAGCTTAAACGAAGACTTTCTGAACGCCTTCCTGGATTCGATGTTCGCTAATTTAAAGGCACCCGCGGCGCCCCTCGTGATTACCCCCTCCGACAAAGAGCGAGCACCGGCGGAGTCCTACGGCTGCCTGAGCGCGATCACCCTCAAACGTGAAGAGGGCGGGGTGAAGACTGCCGTCAAACTCGAACAGGGAAAGATCTCTGCGCCGTTGGCTTTTGCCGGTTCGTATAATTCAACCTTGCTGGGTTGTATTGAGTTTAGTGGTTGGGCCAATACGGCCTGGGTATTGGAATTCGACCGCCCGCGCCAGGCGCTGCTGGCGCGAGTTCAGGTCCTGGACATTCATCTCACAAATGTTCCCACCCTGGCGAACGGATCGCTGGTGAAGATCGTGCAGAGCGCCATCGATGCACGGATCAATCCACTCGAGTTGTTTAAGTTGGAGCAATTGTCGGGGAGAGTACCGGTAGCTGCGGCCCAGGGCGCGCTGCGTTTGCGGGCGAAAGACATGCAGCCCGAAATTGTTCCGGGTCTCCTGCACGTCCATGTGATGTATGAGTTCCTGCCGGATCGATGAGCAGCGAACGCAAGAGGTGCTCAGGTACCGCCTTCAAGGCGGGCTTTCCATTCTTAAGCTGCTTGGAGAATGTAAGAAACCCGCTGCAAAGTCGGTAATCTAGACACAGTACTCAGCTCCTCGCCATTTTTGCAGCCCGGGTGCGAATGAAGGCCAGATTCATTTGTGGCAGCGAATTGAACTCCGCGGCTTTCTTGCAGAACTCCCTGGCTTTAGCCGCGTCGCCTTTGCCCTCGTACGCCTGACACTGCCGATAGATGTCATAGGGATTCTGCTGATTAGCCTGCTGCAGCTCAGCGATCGCTTTGTCGTAGTTTTTCTCCTCGAGCGCAATCATTCCCGCCAGCGAATGGGACTGTTTCACCTGGTTAGAGTTTGTGGAGGCGATGCCTTTCTGGAATGTTTCCGCTTCGGTGCGGGCGGTGGCCAGGTCTTTTTTGCCCAGGGCGACTCTGGCGAGATTGAAGTGATTGAAGAGTTTTGCGTTCTCCTTGATGGCCTGTGATTGACTGGACTCCTCCGTCATCTTCAGCGCGCGCTCAAACAGGGACCTGGCTTCGTCGTATTTACCAGTCTCCAGCATGATCGTGGCCTTCAGCTGCAAGTCACCAATCATATTCGGAACGTCGTTGGTTTTCTCGCCGAGCGCGTACTGCTTATCTACTTCGGCAAGGGCCTTATCCATTTGTCCGCTGTCAGCATCCACAACGGTCATGCCAAACAGCGCGGTGCGACGCTCGCCATCATTACGTGCTTTGTCGCTCATCTTCTGCAGCTCGGCGCGCGCCTCATCAGCGTTGCCCTTATAGAGCTGGGCGGCGGCGATACCGAAATGGGAATTTACAAAGTTGGCATCAATTTCGAGCGCCTTACGGTATTGGACAATTGATTCGTCGAACCGGCCCATTTTTAAGAGCAGCTCAGCGTACGAATCGTAAGGATTCGGATCTTTCGGAATGAGTTCGATGTACTTTTTGAAGGCCTGCTCGGCGTTGGCGTAGTCGGCATTCTGCCGGTAGGCATAGCCGAGAATATTGAAAGCCGTGGAATAAGTCGGCGAGATCTCGGTCGCTTTCTTGTAATGCTCGATGGCCAGGGCTGTGTCCTGCTGCCCAAAGTAAAATCCGCCCAGGGCGAAGTGTGCCCGTTCATCATTCGGATAAGCCGCCACCACCTGCTCCAGATACGCCTTCTGTTTCGCAGTATCGCCGTTGGCCCCGGCCTCGGTTCCCAGGATCAACATGCGTTCGCCATTCGAAGCCTTGTCGGCGAGGCTAACAGCCTTTTTCAAGTGGTCGAAAAACTCTTTGGCAGTAGGACTGGAGGTGGCCCGATTCAATTCCGCCATGGCGAAATTCGGATCGAGGGCGATGGCCTTGTCATAGTGTTGCAGCGAATCGGTAATAAGCAGTTTCTCAGCCAGGTCGCGCCCCTCCATGAATTCTTTTCTGGCGGCTTCTGAAGAAGTTGTGATCGGGATCTTCCCGCTCTCGCTGCCGCTGGTTGCGGTGGCCGGCGCCTTTCCGGGGCTGGTATTCGAACACCCACTCAAACTGGCTGTAGCTGCGCATAAGGCAAGCGCCAAAATAAGGACCGGGGAACTCTTCTGCTGCATCATATTTTCTCCTTCAATAAGCGATGAAACTCGCGGGGATCGAGAAGCGTCACGCCAGCGCTTCGACGAAACTGGGGAGATCACGACCGTGCTTTACGCTAGTGGCGGCGGAGAATACTCACAGGCGGATGAAGGCGTCAAGAAAATAATGACGAAGGGCCCTACTTTACGAAGATCCGGATTTTATTCGTAATCTCGGCTATCTCGGCTGCCTCGTGCGCGCAGGTAAAATGGCTGGCAGTCCAGGGCTATCTCCAATGAAAGACAATCAGCGCAGCGTCAGGCACGCTGGAGGCGTGGCAGGAACGGGCATGTCGACAATGTCCCAGGCGGAACGGACTCGCAACAGCTTGGCCATCAAACCCGCATGCATGATGTGCCCGCTGCGTTCGGCTTTGACTTTGCCCAGAATGGGCATCCCGAGCAGCGCAAAGTCACCGATGATATCCAAAATCTTGTGACGCACGAATTCATCTGTAAAGCGCAGGCCGGACTCATTCAACATCCCCTCCGGGGTCAGGACTATTGCATTGTCGAGTGAGCCGCCGCGAATGAGGTTGGCGCGACGCAGGGCTTCGATTTCATTCGTAAAGCCAAAGGTGCGCGCTGAAGCGATCTCGCGGCTGAAATTCCCGTTAGCCAGTTCCACTGTCCGGTGTTGGACACCGATCAGTGGATGATCGAAGTCAATCAAACAATCGATTTGATAACTGTCGGCAGGTTCGACGCTAATCCGCCGCTCGCCCTGTTCGTAAGAAATTTTTTCCCGCACCAGCAACGCCCGGCGCGCCAGGGGTTGGGTAACGACTCCGGCCTCCTCAATCATTTCAGCAAAGGCTTCGGCAGAGCCGTCCATGATGGGAATCTCGAGGTTATCGACTTCGATGAATGCGTTATCGACACCCAGCCCACGGAGCGCCGACAGCAGGTGCTCAACCGTGGAGAGCATTACCCCGGTGCGCATAAGGGTGGTGGCGTAGCCGCAGTGGGCCACCAACTCAACGGTGGCGGGAATTTCAAAGCCGCCGAGGTCGGTCCGGCGAAAAACATAACCAGTGTCTGGCGGCGCCGGCAGCAAGCGAATACGGACCGGTACAGCCGTATGCAGGCCGGTGCCCGAAGTCTCGACTGCGGTTTTGAGAGTTGTCTGTTTTACCAATGTCGACTGACGTTCCTTGTTATCTGCGGATTTCGGTTCGAACAAGTTGATGGGCAACGCGCGTGCCGTGGAGGAATTACCCATTCCGCTCGCCATGCCGGATGCGGCTGTGGTACGAAAGCCACACTTTTCTCATCGGGCAGTGATTCGTCGCCACGATGCGGGGAGCATTGACACCCGGATCGTTATAGAGGTCTAACAACTCAATTCCTGCTAAGCAAGACTTAGTTGGAAAAATTTCAGGTTCCGAAGGGGGTTTGTCCGCTCCCTGGGTCTGAATGAGCAATTTGTGGGACGCTCTGCTAGGAACAAAAGCAACTTGATCGTAAAATCAACATCGAAGCAGGTTCGAAAGGATTACGACAGCATAATTATGGCGTTACTCGATATTGTTACCTGGCCGGCACCCGTGCTCGATAACCCGGGCGATCCGGTAACGGTCTTTGACGAGCAGCTGAAGCAACTCGTCAACGATATGTTTGAGACGATGTATGCGGCGCCGGGAGTTGGTTTGGCAGCGGTCCAGGTGGGAGTCGCCAAGAGACTATTTGTGATGGACTGTTCCGGAGGCAAGGATCCTGATCAGCAGCTTGTCCTGATCAATCCGGAAGTCCTGGCAGTGGAAGGCAATCAGAATGGTGAAGAAGGTTGTCTGTCGTTTCCCGGCATCTTCACGCCTGTCGAGCGCAGCCTGCGTGCGGTTGTGCGCGCCCATGATTTACAGGGAAACGAGTTTGAGGTCGATGGCATGGACCTGACCGCGCGCTGCATGCTGCACGAAACTGACCACTGTGACGGTATCGTTTTTCTGGACAAGATGAGTTCCATCAAACGCGAATTGGTGAAGCGCAAGATCAGGAAACTGCAAAAGACTGGGAAATGGAATTAGGCAACAGGGACAAAGCAGCAGACATAAGGCGGTCATTAGGTTAGCGATTGGCCGCCTTTAAATTGGGGCCTGCCGGCCCGGATCAGGATCCTCCCTCTGCGATTTCTAACCGTCCGTTCCCCGGACTAAATACCTGAAACACTCGCCCATCCCGAGAATAAATCACCTTACTATTTTCGCTCGTTCCCTTTGCGGACTGGTCACTGTTCCAGTGTAAGCAATATCTCGTGATAGTATTTCAAAAAATCGGTCCCTAAAACTAATTGGAGTCCAATATGACAACTGAATTTCGTAACGAACCACTGACTGACTTCACGAAGGAAGAAAACGCCGTTGCCATGCGCGGAGCGTTGGACAAGGTCAAGCGCGAGCTCGGCCGGGAGTATCCGCTGGTGATTGGCGGCGAGCGAATCCTGACTGACAGCAAATTCGACAGTATCAATCCCGCCAACCGCACGCAGGTGGTGGGCACGTTTCAGAAGGCCACTAAAGATCTCGCCAGCCGCGCGGTTGAGGCAGCGGAGCAGGCTTTCAGATCGTGGAGCGCAACGCCGGCCGCCGAACGTGCAGACCTGCTTTTTCGCGTCGCCGGGCTGATGCGCCAGCGCAAGCATGAACTATCGGCCTGGATGATTCACGAAGTGGGCAAGAGCTGGCCGGAGGCCGACGGCGATACCGCCGAAGCGATTGATTTCTGTGAATTCTATGGGCGCGAAATGCTTCGGTATGCGGCCCCGCAACCACTCACAAAAATTGAAGGCGAAGACAACGCGCTTGAATATATTCCGCTGGGTGTGGCCACCGTGATTCCGCCCTGGAATTTTCCTCTCGCGATTATGGCGGGCATGACCGGGGCGGCCATCGTCACCGGCAATGCAGTTGTACTGAAACCCTCTTCTGATGCCCCGACGATTGCTTACAAGTTTTTTGAGTTGCTTGAAGAAGCCGGCCTGCCGGCGGGAGTAGTCAACTTTACGACCGGCTCCGGAGCTGAGGTTGGCGACGTGATAGTCGATCATCCGCGGACTCGTTTTATTTCCTTCACTGGTTCAAAAGAAATAGGTTTGCGCATAAACGAACGCGCTGCGAAGGTTCAGGCAGGACAGCTTTGGATCAAGCGGGTCATCGCCGAAATGGGCGGCAAGGACGCCATCATCGTCGCCGAGGACGCAAACCTGGACGACGCGGCCATGGGCATCGTGCAGTCAGCCTTTGGATTCCAGGGCGAAAAATGCTCGGCCTGCTCGCGCGCCATTATCGACGCTAAGGTATATGACACTATGCTCGAGAAGATCGTCGACCGAACCGAAAAGATAAGGGTTGGCGACCCGACTGATCCGGCCACCACCATGAGCGCGGTAATCAATGAGAAAGCATTCAGGACAATTAATAGCTACATCGAAAAAGGCAAAGCCGAGGGCGGACGAGTCCTGACCGGCGGCGGGTCGGACGGTGAACAGGGGTTCTTTATTGAGCCGACGGTCATCGCTGATGTGAAGGCCGGGGACACAATTGAGCAGGAAGAAATCTTCGGACCAGTGCTGGCAGTGATCAAAGCCGAAGACTATGACGACGCCCTGCGGATCGCGAACGATACGCAGTTCGGTCTGACAGGCGCGGTTTATAGCGCTGACGAAGAAAAACTGGAACGAGCTCGGCGCGAATTCCACGTGGGAAATCTTTATTTGAACCGTAAGTGCACGGGCGCGTTTGTTGGCGTGCATCCCTTTGGGGGATTCAACATGTCGGGTACTGATTCCAAGGCAGGTGGTCGCGATTACCTGTTGCTCTTCATGCAGGCAAAGCTTTCGTCGACGAAGATTGGCGCCGCAGTCGGAAAGAAAGCGGAAGCGGGAACCACGACTTAAAATCGGATTTGCAGTGCGCAGGCAGTTAAAGGCCTTTTCAAAAGAGAACTTTTTCGGCTCGCGGTCAGGGTTTGCGAACCCCAGTACAGGTGACAGTGTGCGGGCAACTGTCACCTGCCTTTGTTTAGGACTCTATGCGTATCGTTTTCATGGGCACGCCCGCTGCGGCAGTGCCGACATTGCAGCGTTGCCTCAAAGACGGGCACCAGGTTGTCGCCGTCTGGACTCAGCCCGATCGCCCTGCGGGCCGTGGTAACAGGATGGCTATATCGGCCGTCAAGGAATACGCCCTCACTCACAACTTAGTTGTTCATCAACCGGTAAAAATCAGGACCGCCGAGTCCCGCGAGCTGTTCGCTGCACACGTCGCGGACCTCGCTGTGGTTGTCGCTTACGGCCGCATTCTTCCGGCAGAGTTTCTGCGCGCGCCGCGGCGCGGCTGCATTAACGTACACTTCTCTCTGTTGCCGGCATACCGTGGCGCAGCGCCCGTCAACTGGGCTATCGTCAATGGCGAAAGGACGACCGGCGTCACCACCATGTTTATTGAAGAGCAGTTGGACGCCGGACCAATCCTGCTCCAGCGCGAGACACAAATCGGGGACGAGGAAACTGCTCCCGAGTTGATGTCGCGACTGGCGCCGCTGGGGGCGGAGCTGCTGGGCGAAACGTTGGCTCGACTGGACCAGCTGACGCCGATTCCACAACACGACAAGGACGCGAGTTTTGCCCCGCTGCTGGAAAAGAGCGACGGCTTAATTGATTGGTCAAAAAGCGCGCCGGTGATTGAACGGGCTGTGCGGGGGTTTCAACCCTGGCCCAATGCCAATACGCGGCACGGAAACCATCGTCTGATCCTCTGGCGTACGGCCGTCGAGCAAAGCTTCGCAGCAGGGCCCGGGGCCGGCCCGGGCGAGGTGCTGGTCGCTCATGGGGACGATTTGGTTGTGCAGTGCGGTGATGAAACTGCGTTGCGATTGCTTGAAGTGCAGCCGGAAGGGAAGCGGCGCATGAGCGCCCGCGATTTTCTGAACGGTGCTCACCTGCGCGTGGGCGAGAGACTCGGTTGAGACTCGCTAAGGATCCACCCCAACACTTTTGTGACGAAGAAAACCTCGAGCCCGAAGACCTCCAGTTCAATTCCAAACATTTCTCCGGCACGGCTGGCGGCATTCCAGATTCTGCAGCGTGTAGAGAAGGAGGGTGCCTTCGCTACTGTGCTGCTCGCGACCCAGGCGGAAGCCCTGCGCCCGAATGATCGCGCTCTCTGCCATGAGCTGGTCATGGGAGTGCTGCGGCGCAGGCTGTGGCTGGATCGTTCACTGGCGCACTACGCAGAGCGTGATCCGGAGCGAATGGATTTGGCTGTCCGTCTTGCCTTAAGACTCGGACTATATCAACTGCGTTTTCTCACCAGGGTTCCCGCGGCGGCGGCCATCAATGAAGCGGTCAACCTCGTTCGTCGGGCACGTCTCCGTTCGGCGGCGCCTTTTGTGAACGCGATCCTGCGCCGCGCGACGCGCGAGTTGGATTTCGACCCCGCGAACCAGATTTTTGATCCGATTGAGCGCTTGGCCATTGAGACCTCGCATCCACCATGGTTGATTGAGCGCTGGGCGGGCATCTGGGGTTTTGCTGAGACCGCAGCATTGGCGCACGCTAATAATGAACCTGCACCGCTGGCCTTTCGCATCGTGCAGCCGGCTCTGAATCAGAACCTGGTTTTTGCTTCGCTTGAGTCAACAGGAGCTGAAGTCTTTCCGTCAGCTACCACTCCGGGAGCCTGGCGGACCAACGGAGCCGCCGCCGTGCTGCACGAGCTGGCTGGAAGCGGGCGCATTTACTTTCAGGACAAAGCGTCGCAACTGGTGGCTCAGATCGTGGACGCCCGAGCGGGCGACAAAGTACTGGATGTTTGCGCCGCTCCGGGCAGCAAAACGACCCACCTTGCCGATCTCAACCGCGATGAGATTCTGGTCATAGCCGGAGATCTTTACGAACATCGCCTGCGAACCGTGTTGGCTGCGGCGGCCACACAGCGGCTGACCAGGATTTGCGGTGTCGCCCTGGATGCGCGCGCGCGCTTGCCATTTGGCGAGGCGGTCTTCGATCGCGTTCTGGTTGATGCGCCCTGCACCGGCACAGGAACGCTGCGCCGCAACCCTGAGATCCGTTGGCGTCTGAAGAGCGCTGATATTGGAGCGCTGGCTGAGCTGCAGCTGCAAATTCTGCTTAACGCGGCAAAATCTGTGAAGCCGGGCGGGCGCCTGATCTATTCCACCTGTTCGCTTGAACCGGAAGAGAACGAGGAAGTAATAACCAGGTTTTTGGAACAAACGGAGCGCTTCGTGCCGGCATCTCTAAGTGTCAATCCTACGCTGCTTAGCGACTCGGGCGCTGCTCGTATCTGGCCCCATCGGAACGACGCAGATGGCTTTTTTATTGCCGCTTTCAGTCGTAATTAAGCCAGAGCGCTTCTTGCGGGGGGTGATAGCGGATGTTAGACTGCGCAACTTGAACCGCGACTGTAATAATCAGAAGGCGCATGATCCCGCGAAGCGGTGACCGTAATAAACCCCATGCTCTTAGTGCTGAAAAGGATCGGAATCGTAGGGCTTATTGCCGTTGTGTTCCTGTTCGGCCTGGCAACTACGGTTTATCTCTCCCTGCGCAGTCCGGAAGTAAGGGTGCCTGAAGTGGTCGGCAAAGATCGTGTGGCGGCGGAAAATGATCTCCAGGCAGCCGGACTGAACTTCAGGGTTCGGGCCACCAGACCGAGCAGACAAATAAAGCCGGACGTGGTGATGTTTCAACTTCCGTCCGCGGGTCAGGTCGTGAAGGCCGGCCAAACAGTGGCGGTCGATATTGCGCGCAATCCGAAGGAAGGCGAAGCGTCCGAAGCCTTCGCCGGTCAGGAGAACTCCAACGCTGGGAATGAGAATAAGAACGCCAATCAATCTTCAGCCGCAGCGAATGCGAACGAGAACAGACCGAAGCGCAACCGGAACGCGAACGCAAACGCCAATGGCAATGCGAACGCCAACAAGAACACAAACGGGAACAGGAACGCGAATGCTAACGGTGCCAATGCAAACGTAAGGGTCAATGGAAACGGTAACGCCAACGCAGTTAGCTCCGGATCGAATACCAATAGCCGTAAGCCGCAAAATGAGAATGCGAATCCGACGAGGCCAAACCGGAACGCGAATCGAGCAACGCCCAAACCGACGCCGCCTGAACGACGATAAGCGCCAACGGGAATTAAGGTACCGGCTGAGCCTTGGAAAAAACTGAGATGAACGCCAGAACAATCGACATCGCTCCTTCGATACTAGCGGCCGACTTTTCCCGTCTCGCTCAGGAGATTCAGGGGGTTGAGCAAGCGGGGGCAGGTCTGCTGCACGTCGATGTTATGGACGGTCACTTTGTCCCCAACATCACCATCGGCATGCCGGTCGTGAAGGCGCTGGCGCGAGTGACTCGGCTGCCTCTTGATGCGCATCTTATGATTAGCGAGCCAGGCCGTTATGCGGAAGAATTTGTTAAAGCGGGAGCGCGGATGGTCTCGGTGCATGTCGAAGCCGATGCTCATCTGCACCGAACCGTTATGGCCATCAAGACTGCCGGAGCGCAGGCCGGAGCAGTGATCAATCCCGCGACCTCCTTGGATACGCTCGAAGAGATTCTCGAATTTGTGGACTATGTTTTAATCATGTCTGTTAATCCTGGGTTTGGCGGGCAGAAATTTATCCCGACCGCGCTCGACAAAGTCCGCCGATTGAGGCAGATAATAGACCAGCGGGGCCTGCCGGTGCGGATAGAGATTGATGGTGGTATTGATCTGGACAACATTCAGCAGGTCGTGGAGGCAGGAGCAGACATAATCGTGGCGGGCTCGGCGATTTTCGGCTCCGACAATCCGGGCGAGGCTGTACGCAAGCTTCGCGAAGCCACCGTGCAGTGGGTTTAGTGGATTTTCGCGGCAGCGACAGCCTTTTAGCCGGAGAGTTGCATCATAGCGTAACCTTTGCCGTTCGGGCTTCGAGATTGTATCGGGATGCGTAGCCTAAGCGTTGTTCCTTTGCGAGTTACTCCTCGGTCAGTTGTATGTAGTGTCTTGGAGGATTTGATCATGCGTTTTCGCCCTATCAGTTTGCCCCTTGCGGCCCTGCTTTTGTTGGCTTTCGCCGGCCTGGCTTCGGCGCAAAATACTATGTCCACGGTTCAGCGCCTGGACGTAATGCGTTCAAAGCTCGAAGCCATGCATCGCTCGCTTAACAGCGCCATCGCGGGCATTCCCGAAAAGCCGCAGGATAAGACGAAAAAAGCCGTGGATCCCGACGACCCGCGGACTCGTCTTCTGGGGCTATCTAAAGAGGTCGCATCTGTTCTTTCAGACGTAAACGATCTCCATGCAAAGCAGGAGCGCTCAGAAAGACTGGAAGTTTCCAAGCTGGATGCGCTGGAGACTTCGGTTACCGAGTTGGATGGCCGCGTGCAGACCGCTCTCCAGGCAACCGCGAGCGCCCGGACCGGCGATGCCACTGCCGCTTCCGGCCCCAGGAAAAACCAGAAGAAGGGTTTTCGGTTGTGGCCTTTTGGGGGCGGTGGTTCAAAAGACAGCGAGTACGATGAGTTGACCAGCGTCGTCGCGCCCGGTCGTGACCGGGTGTTGTTTGAAGACGCCGCCAAGGAAGTGCGTCGGGGAAATCATGAGACCGGTCGCCTGTTGTTCACGACCATCATCACTACCTATCCAGACTCTCCGTTTTTGCCCCTCGCTAAGCTGGCCATTGCCGATTCCTTCTACCTGGAAGGCGGCACGAGCTCATTGATCCAGGCGGCAGCCAGCTACCAGGACTGGCTGACCTTCTTTCCCACCGATCCACTAGCCGCTTCAGCGATGCTGAAGGTTGCGGAAGCTGAAATGCGGCAGATGGGATTGTCCGATCGTGATGTGACACACGCGCGCAAGGCAGAACAGCGATTAAAGGCCCTCTTGCAGCAATATCCACAGACAAACCTGAGAGGGCAAGTAGAAGATCATCTCCGCGATGTGCAGGAGAATCTGGCGATGCACAATTTCCAGGTGGCGGTATTTTATTACGACTCGCGTTATGCCCATCAAAAGGGTGGTCTCAAGGGAGCGCAGTCGCGACTTAAAGAGATCGTCGACAAGTACCCGAATTTTTCGTACATGGACGAAGTCCTTTTCCGTCTGGCAACTACGTATCAGCAAGAGGAAGAACCCGACGAAGCCGCCAAGTATTATCAGAGAATTGTCCGCGATTACCCCAATAGTAATTTCATCGAAAAATCCACAGAGCAATTGGGTATTATCGGTGCGCCAGTACCTGAACCCGATCCCTCGCGCAAAGCTGTGGCGCCGCCCGAACATCCCGGCTTTATGGGTAACCTGATGCAACAAGTGGCCGGCAAAGCGGATGTAAGCGTGGGCAAAGATGGCATCCTGATTAGCCGCGACCGCAAGGCGGGGCAGGATTTGATCGATCAGGCACTAAAGTACAATGGCCAACTGCCGAGCAACACCACGCCAGTTGCCCCGGTGCAAAGAAGAGACTCAAAACCCAGGCCGGTTGAGGCGCCAAATAATCAGGCGCCGCCTGCGGCTGCTGAAAAGCCCTAACGACTCGGTGTCGGCCGGCCAGGTAAAACCTAAGTGAGCATCGCCTTGACTTGCCGGCGAGTCTGGAGAGTTCTCTGTTCCCGCGAACTGATAAGCCGTGGCCGAATCCCTGCCATTTAATTACCAGCCCGAACTGAGGCGCCGCTATCGCACCGCTGTGTTGACAGTCAGAGTGTTGCTGGCCTTGACTCTGGCGATGTCGGCTGCGGCGTTCCTGGGGCGCAATCACTTGCAACAGCAGGACAGAGCTTCGCTTGAGATGGCTCTGAAGATCGCGATCGTCGTCTTCGGGGTCGGCTCGGTGATCCTGCGCCGAACCAGATTCTCTTCGCTGCGCCTGCGGGACATCACCGCGCTCAGAGGCGCCTCTGGCCTATTGGCGACGCTGGAAAAAACCACCATCCAGGTGGCGGTGATGGGTGCGGCGGTGGCGGTGTTTGGGTTTATTGCGACCGTGATGACCGGAAACACCTTCTATACCTACGGAGCCAGCGCGATTGGTGTTTTTGTCCTGCTTAACTGCTATCCAACCCTTGCTTCATGGCAAAAGACGGTCGCCCACTTCGACCCTGCTCAGGGGTAAGAGACAACTTTGTAGAAAAACCCTTTTCTATAGCGAGTCTCCCGCGCGATTTAGGTTAAGCGTTGATCTCTGTTTAATCTTTTGTTAGGCTTTCCATGATTTCACTGACTTGACCGGCCCCGGTCGAGTTTTCCTTTGATCAGCCAACCTCAAGGCATTTCTACTTTGCAACCGCAGAGTAAGGTACCCCCCGTCCATGCGTCTCATTTTCAGCCCCGGGCAATCATGTAGTTCCTTTCTTTCCCTTGCAATTATCGCAGTGGGGTTGTGTGTCGCACCGACTCGGGCCCAGACACCCACGATCATTCCCACCGCTCGTCTGCTTTCGCCAGGCGGAGAGGGGATCTCCGCAACGAGGCCACGGCGCGTGTCCGGGCCCGCTATTGCTAACATTCTCGGACCCACTTTAGACGAGGCGACCCCGATTGAAAGGCGGGCATTCGAAAATACCAATACAGCCAGAGTGCAACATGGCCTGGCTCCACTCGAATGGGATCCGGCGCTCTGCCGGATGGCGCGCGCTCATTCTGAGAATATGGTGCGGCAAGGGTATTTTTCCCACGATACACCTGAAGGCACCCGGCTCAGAGATCGCGCTCATGCGGTTGGCATCCCACACTTTCGCGTGCTGGGCGAAAACATCGCGTATAATCAGGGATACGATGATCCGGGAGCATTTGCGGTTGAGCGCTGGTTGATCTCACCCGGTCATCGCGCGAACATCCTGAGCAAAGAGTTTGCGCAATCGGCGATCGGAAGCTTTGTGGCGCCCGATGGCACGGTTTATCTGACACAGGAATTTATCAAGCGGTGACCCTGTTCGCGTTCGGTTCCGGAGTCGAAGATCTGACGTGCCCACATCCTCTTTCACCCTGCCTTCGTTTGCGAAAATAAATTGGTCATTGCGGATTCTCGGCCGGCGCGAGGACGGCTACCACGAGATAAGAACACTATTACAGACGGTTTCCTTACGTGATGAGTTGCATTTTGCCGAGGGGCCGACTGCTGACATTGTGCTTTCATGTAGCGATCCGCAAATTCCCCTCGGCGACGACAATCTTATCGTTCGCGCTGCAAAATCGCTGCGTGATCGTTTTGACGTAAAGGCCGGGGCCTTAATTCACCTTGAGAAGCGCATCCCGGCCAGAGGAGGGTTGGGGGGAGCTTCTTCTAATGCTGCGGTGGCCCTCCTCGGATTGGCCCGTCTCTGGAACCTGCCGGTCAGTCTCGGCGAGCTGCAAAAGCTGGGGGCAGCTTTAGGAGCTGACGTGCCGTTTTTTTTATTCGGTGGGTGCGCCATGGCCACCGGCACGGGCACAGATATCGCTCCCGTCGCTGATCGAGCACGCCAATACCTCCTGATAGTGACGCCAGCGGCCACGGTCGCTACCGCCAAAGCCTACGAAGCCCTGAAAGCGCCTGCCTTGACATCCTCCGATGACGTCTCTATTCTCTCTATTTCTCATGCGTCGGTTGATTTGGAACTTTCGCATCTGTGGGTCTCGCACAACGACTTTGAGGACGTGATCTTTGCATCTGAGCCGGAGATTGAGCGGGTGAAGAAAGCACTGCTCAAAGTTGGGGCCGGCAGCTCGTTGTTAGCTGGAAGCGGTTCGAGCGTATTTGGTATCTTTGAAAGCAGAGAAGAGCAGGAGCGCGCGGTCATAGAAATGGAGGCGGAAACTGGCTGGCGCGTTTTTCCTGCTGTTACCGTGTTGCGCGATGAGTATTTGCGGGCATTGGGAACATGCATAGATGCCCTGTCGCTCTGATAATGGTCTCGCTCTGAACATTTGAGACTTAATACTGGGGCGTCGCCAAGTGGTAAGGCACCGGTCTTTGGATCCGGCATTCGTAGGTTCGAATCCTTCCGCCCCAGCCAGAAACGCCGTGAGAAGTGACAAGTGATGAGTGGTACACTCCTTTCTTGTCACTTATCACTTGTTACCGGTCACTGACTCTATGGGCACAACGGGCGGGATCAAAGTCTTTTCGGGAAACGCCAATCCGAAACTGGCGGAAGAGATATGTCGTCAGTTGGGCTGCGATATGGGCCGGGCTTTCGCAGAGCGTTTTTCGGATGGCGAGTTTAACTTCCAGATCGATGAGAACGTGCGCGGCGGCGATGTCTTTATTGTGCAGCCGACCTGTCCGCCTACTGATGCGCATGTGATGGAATTGCTGGTGATGCTGGATGCCTTCCGGCGTTCCTCGGCAGAACGAATCACAGCCGTAATTCCTTATTACGGGTACGGTCGCTCAGATAAAAAGGATCGCCCCCGCGTGCCGATTTCGGCGCGGCTGGTGGCGAACCTGATTACCGTGGCCGGCGCGGATCGCCTGCTGACAATGGACCTGCACGCGGCGCAGATCCAGGGGTTCTTTGATATTCCCGTGGACCACCTTTACTCGGCCCCGGTGATGATTGGGTATTACCAGGAAAATCCGCTGCAGAACTTGACAGTGGTCGCTCCGGACACTGGCGGCGCCGAACGAGCCCGGGCCTATGCCAAGCGTTTGGACGCCGAGCTGGCGCTCTGCGACAAGCGGCGGGAAAAGGCTAACGTAGCCGAAGTGATGAATGTGGTGGGCGACGTGCGTGGGCGCAGTTGTCTGATAGTTGACGATATGTGCGACACGGGCGGCTCGTTAACGAAGGTGGCACGGGCCTTACGAGAAGCGGGCGCCGCTCGCATCGACGCCTGTTTTACGCATCCGGTGCTTTCCGGTCACGCGGTTGAGCAGTTGGCAAATTCGGAGATCGAAGAGATAATCGTCACGAACACGATTCCCTTGCACGATCATGCGTGCGAGTTGAAGAAGATAAAGGTTTTGAGTATCGCGCCACTTCTGGCGAAAGCGATCAAGTCGATCCACGAGGAGACCAGCGTTTCCTCGCTCTTCGTATGAAGGGCAAACACTGATGGCTTAAAGAGAAGACCATCAGCGATTGGTTCTGAGATTTCCAATCTCAGATCCGGGCTGGTTCCGGTGGTAACGAAACACTTCGTTACCAATCGGGGTCGTAGCCGGATCTTGAGGTTGAAATTCAGGGCCGGTCGCTGAGCGTTTGTAAAGGGAGCAATTATGTCAGAAAAGAAAGAAATTACCGTTCGCGCCAAACAACGCGAGGGTCGCGGCAAGAACGACGCGCGCCGGGCGCGGCGCGAAGGTCTCGTTCCGGTGACAGTTTATGGCGGCGAAGGCGGCTCGGTATCGGCGCTCGCGCCGTTGCGGGATCTGGCCGCAATCCTGCGTTCGGACTCGGGTCGCAATACGATTTTCAGCCTCGACATAGAAAATGTCGGCGCCAATGAAGTCATGTTCCACGATCGGCAGGTCGATCCCATTCGCGGACGCTTGATTCACGCTGATTTTCGGCGTCTGGTGGAAGGCGAGAAGATCGAAGTTACCGTCTCGATCCACCTCGTGGGTGAGCCAATCGGCGTGCGTGAAGAGCAGGGCTTTCTGGAACAAATCGTGCGCGAGATTGATATCCGTTGCGATCCACGCGACATTCCGGAAACTATCAATGTTGATGTTTCCAACCTCGGCGTTCATGACGTGCTGCACGTATCTGATATTGCCACCGACGAACGCATCGAGATTCTTGCATCACCCGACACGGTCATCGCAACCGTTGGTATCGTCCAGGAAGAAGTTGCGGCGCCCGCAGCCGAGGCTGAAATTCCGGCCGAGCCGGAAGTCATTGGCAAAGGCAAGAAGGAAGATGAAGCTGGTGAAACCGAAAAATAATTGGCCGGGCGAGTGGCGCTGGACCACAGGTCAGCGCCTTTCGTCTCGCACCTGTTGTCACTTGATCTGGAATTGACAATGTTCTTGATTGTGGGGCTCGGCAACCCCGGCCTGGAATATGAGTGGACGCGCCACAATCTGGGTTTCATGCTGATTGACAAGTTAGCGCAGGACGCAGGCTGCGAAGTAAAGCGGCGTGAATGCTCGTCGCTGGTGGGGCGCGCCGAGATTGAGGGCCGGCGGGTTGAGCTGATCAAACCGCAAACCTTCATGAATCTGAGCGGAACAGCGGTCGGCTGCCTGTTAAAGAAACACAGTGCCTCGGCTGCGGACCTGCTGGTGATCAGCGATGATCTGGCTTTGCCTTTTGGCTCCATCCGCATCCGAGAGCGAGGTTCGGCGGGTGGTCACAACGGTTTGAAGTCAATCATTGCAAACCTGGGCAGCAACGAGTTCCCCCGGCTGCGCATAGGCATTCAACCCGACCATCCGATCGCGGATGCGAAAAGGTTTGTACTTGATCCGTTGCCGCGTTCGCTGCGGGTTGAGGCAGCGAAGATTATCGAGCGCAGCGCCGAGGCGGTTCGCGCAATTTTGAATGATGGCGTTTTGAAGGCAATGGCTAAATACAACTGAGCTTCGACTGTTGCACTGTGCGCTTTGAATCACTGGATGACCCGAGCAGTGTGAAAGGACTCAGAATCCATATTACGAAATTCAACAGTCAGGTGCAGATTACGAATTGGAAACAACCTTCTTGCTTCACTGAGAGTGAGGCTGGACATCCATAAGGAGGATGAAATTTTGGCAGGACTAAGACAATACGAAGTGCTTTTCATAGTCGATCCGGGAGCGGACGATGATGAAGTGGCAAAGATCACTGAAACTTTCAAGCAGATCATTACCGACCAGGGCGGTACGATCACCAGGGCCGAAACACTCGGTCGCCGCCAACTGGCCTACGAAATTCTGCGCAAGAAGGAAGGCACCTTCGTCGACATTGAACTTGAAGGTTCGGGTAAGGAAATAGCCGAGCTCGAGCGTCGTATGCGAGTTAACGATCGCGTCCTGCGCTATCTCACAGTGCGCATGGACGAGGATCGCCAGCGGGCCGAAAAGTTCAGGACCAAGCGCGCGCTGAAAGCGGAAAAGAGACCCTTCGGCGCCGGTCAGGCTGCGCGCCGCGTCACCTCTGACTTTACACCCGTCGCCAGCGATGAGGCGCTTGAAGCCTAGCAGGAGATGAATGGTGGAACCGCGGGCCGGGTCCAGATGCCCGGCTGTGGCTGACCATTCACCGTTAAGAGACTTACGAGGAAACCATGTCAGCTAATTACGAAGATCGCAACCGCAATTACGAAGATCGCAACCGCAATTACGAAGATCGCAACCGCAATTATGATAACGATGACGATAGCGACCGCGGACGCGGCGGACGCGGGGGACGCCGCATTCACCGGCGCCGCATTTGTCGCTTCTGCATCGAGAAGGTCGACATTATCGACTTTAAGGACCTGAGGCTTCTGTCGAACTATGTTCCAGAGCGGGGCAAGATTTTGCCGCGGCGCATCTCGGGTAACTGTGCCATCCACCAGCGAATGCTGGCCGAGGCCATCAAGCGCGCGCGCAACATCGCGCTGCTGCCTTACACAACTGATTAAGGGAAGGAACGAGAGTCATGGCACATACACGCATTCTCCTACGTGAGGATATTGATGATTTGGGCGCGCGCGGTGAGATCGTCCGCGTGCGCGCAGGTTATGCGCGCAACTATCTACTGCCGCGCAAGCTGGCCGTCGAAGCAACTGCCAGCAACGTTAAGGCAATCGAGCAGGAGCGCTCTGCGCTCTTGAAGCGCGAAGCCACAGAACGCGCGAGCGCTGAAGGTCAGGCTGAACAGTTAAGTAAGCTGGTGCTCACGTTCAAGCGTAAGGCCGGGGAACAGGGCGCCCTTTACGGCTCGGTCACTTCCATGGATGTCACCGAGGCACTGCAGGAAAAGGGCTACGAGATTGATCGCCACCGCATCACCCTCCGCGAACCAATTAAGCGATTGGGTGATTATCAGGTGCCGCTGCGCCTGCACCGGGCCGTGTCGATCGACTTGCAGGTCAAGGTGGTGCCCGAAGGCGAAGTAATTGCCGGCCACATGACGCCCGAGCAGGAAGCCGAACTCGCCCAGCAAGCCAAAGGCGAGGCGGCTGAGGACAAGTCCGCTGCTGCCGAGTAGTCACTCGATCAGTACAGGTAATAAACCCCTGAATTGCGCGAAACTTCTGCAGCCCCACGTAGCCGTCATGGTTGCGTGGGGTTGTTGGTAACAGGGGACCAGAGCCTTCGAGATAATACACGCAAGATTTTGGGCTCACGACAAGCTCGTAGTATATTTCGAGCGGTTGAGCTGATCGCATTTTCATTTAGGACATCTTAAACTTTCTGAGACTTTCATGGCTGCTCCTGACCCCATCCGCGAACACACTTTCGAACGGTCATTACCCAACAGCTCTGAGGCTGAACGCGCCATCCTGGGCGCGATCGTGCTCGACAACGGTCTGATCAGCCAGGCAATCGAACTGCTCAAGCCCGATGACTTTTACGTGCCTTCCCACAGGCGAATTTTCACAGCCATGATTGGCTTGTTCGAGCGTGGCGCGGAGATCAATCCCATCCTGATCGGCGAAGAACTCAAGAAAGAGAACGCGCTCGAAACCGTTGGCGGCATCAGCTTTATCACCAATCTCACTTATGGGCTGCCGCATTCAACCAATATCATTCACTACGCCAAAGTAGTGCGTGGCAAATCCCTGTTGCGGCGACTTATCAAGACAGCGAGCAAGATCACGAATGAAGCCCTTGAAGAAGAGGATGAGCCGGGCGTCATTCTCGATCACGCGGAGCACGCGATTTTTGAACTGGCCGACGATCGAATTCGCCAGGGCTTCACGCACGTCGAACCTGTCGCCCGTGCCCTGCTGGACAAGATTCAGGAGATGGAAGGCCGGCAGGTAGTGCTGACCGGGCTGACCACTGGATTTGTAGAACTTGATGAAAAGACATCCGGGTTGCAGCGTTCGGATTTGATTATCGTCGCGGCCCGGCCCTCGATGGGCAAGACCAGCTTTGCGTTAATGCTGGCGGAAAACGCGGCCATTGAGACCGGCGCCGTGGTTGGTATTTTCTCCCTGGAAATGTCCAAGGAGTCGCTGGTCATGCGCATGCTGTGCTCGCAGGGCAACATCGACGCGCAACGTTTTCGTAACGGCTTTCTGTCGCGGACGGAATGGGCGCAGATCGCCAAGTCTTTGGGCACGCTCGCGGACACCAAAATATTTCTGGATGACACTCCCGCTATAGGCGTGCTGGAAATGCGGGCCAAATGCCGGCGGTTGGCCGCGGAACAGAAGCGTCTGGATTTGATCATTGTCGATTACCTGCAGTTGATGTCCGGAGGCAAGCGGACCGAATCGAGACAACAGGAAGTATCTCAGATCTCGCGTGAATTAAAGGCCCTGGCCAAGGAAATGAATGTGCCCCTGGTAGCGCTCTCACAGTTGTCGCGCGCCCCTGAAGCCCGTGCGGATCACCGTCCCCAGCTGTCGGACTTGCGCGAGTCAGGAGCCCTCGAGCAGGACGCTGATTTGGTAGCTTTTCTCTATCGCGAAGAAGCTTACAAGACTCTGGAAGAACGCCAGGCGATGCCCGAAGACCGAAAGAACATCGCGGAACTCATCCTGGCCAAACAACGCAACGGCCCCACCGGCACCGTTGAACTGCGCTTCGTGCCCTCGAGCATGCGCTTCGATAATCTGTATCGCGGCGAATAAATCCTATTTTCATTCCCGCCACTCTCAGATGCCTGCAGAGCACAACCAAGCAGCAGTAAGCGATACAGGACACCGGCCCACCTGGGCCGAGATAGATCTCGATGCCTTAGCCGCTAACTTCCAGCTTGTGCGCAATAGTGTTGGACCGGAGATCGCGATCATGGCGGTGGTAAAGGCGAATGCCTACGGCCATGGTGCGGTTGGGTGCGCCCGCCGGCTGGCCACCGAAGGTGCCGATTGGTTTGGGGTGGCCACTCCGGAAGAGGGGCTGGAATTGAGACAGGCGGGTATCGCGCAACCAATCCTGTGCCTGGGTGGATTTTGGGATGGACAGGAAGATGCGTGTATCCGTCATCGTCTGGTGCCCGTAGTCTATCGGCTGGATATGATCGCCGCCCTGGATCAGGCCGCCGCGAACGCGGGCCTAAGCGCCGATGTGCACGTCAAGATCGATACCGGAATGGGACGTTTGGGGGTGCGCTTTGGCGAGGTTGACGATTTTGCCCGGGCGCTAAGCGGCTTCCAGAGCATTCGCGTCACCGGGCTGATGACGCACCTGGCCGCTGCCGACGATCAGGCCTGTGGTTCCCTGACCACCAACCAGATAACTCGCTTTGAAGCCGCTGTCGAGGTCTTTCGCAGCTATGGGATTACGCCTGAACTCAGACACCTGGCAAACTCAGCGGGCATTTTTGACCAGCCGGGAGCGCGGGGAAACCTCGTACGGCCTGGCGGAGTGCTGTACGGCTTGTGGCGGGATGTTTTAGATCCGACCCTTGAACACAAGCAGGATTTTCAGCCGGTCATGTCACTTCGTTCGCGGATCAGCCTGTTGAAATGGGTACCGGCGGGCGAGACCATTGGCTATGGTTGCACGTTCGAAGCATCACGGCGAACCCTCGTGGCGACGCTCCCTGTTGGTTATCACGATGGTTATATGCGCGGGCTGTCCAACCGTGGCCGGGTGATCGTGCGCGGGCAGTACGCATCCGTCGTCGGCAGAGTCTCGATGGATATGACTTTGATCGACGTCACCAATATTTCCGGTGTTGCGAATGGGGACGTGGTCACTTTGATGGGACGCGGCCCAGGCGCGCATTCACGCTTACTGCCCGCCGAAGATTTGGCCAGGGTGGCGGGCACAATCTCTTATGAACTCACCTGTGGCATCAATGACCGGGTGCCGCGCATCTACTTACCGGAATGAGATCACTGGCCAATGAAAATGACCGGACGGAATTGTCGCAGCGCTTGCTGCAGTTGAACTCCAGTTCTACTCGGCATTGGGGCAAGATGAGCGCCCACCAGATGATCTGCCACCTGCACGATTCTTTCAAAGCAGCTACTGGCGAAAAGGCAGTCAGCCCCGCAGGCAGTGTCTTCTATCGCACAATCATCAAGTGGATCGCTTTGTACGCCCCTCTGTCGTGGCCCAGGGGAGTTCCCACTCGCCCGGAGATGGACCAGCAAGTGGGCGGGACGGCGCCGGCGGAATGGGAAAAAGATCTATCTGATCTGCGTCTGATAATCGATCGTTTCTCCCGCGAGCCGCGCGATTTTCTATGGCAGCCGCATCCACTATTCGGCGGGATGTCTACCGGCGCCTGGTTGCGCTGGGGCTACCTGCATGTCGATCATCACCTGCGCCAGTTTGGGCTTTAGAGCCCTTGCCGAGAAAACAAGCGAGCACCACGCGATTAAGAATCACTACTCTCTACAGCACAGCCGTCTCTTCCAGTGTTCGGCCCTCGGCAAAGCGCGTGACGCTGAGTTGCGAGGCGTCGATAAGCTCGGTTTGGCCGTGCAGAATCAGATCGGCGGTAATACGACCCGAAGCAGGGGAGTGCATAACGCCATGGCCGCTGAAGCCGTTGACGAAATAGAAGCCGGAGACTTCAGGTGCCGGGCCAATGATCGCATGGTGGTCGGGAGTCATTTCGTATAATCCCGCCCAGGCGCGCCGAGGGTTTACTTCCGCATCGACTAGACAGGGAACACGGCCGGCCGCCCGCGTCAGGATTTTCTCGATAAATGAGTTGTCAAAGTCGTTCTTGAAGCCCGGGGTCTCCTCTGGATCATTCCAGGCCAGCAGAATTCCTTTGCCCTCACGTCGAAAGTGAAAGCCGGTGGACATATCGATAACCATCGGAAATCGTTGCGGCAGCCCGTCGAAGGGTTCAGTGGGTACCAGTTGGCGGCGCAATGGTGAGACAGGTAAGTCCGCGCCTGCAAGGCTCGCCACCTTCGCGGCCCACGGTCCAGCCGCGTTGACGATGATCGGCGTTGAGATAAAACCGCGAGTAGTCAGGACGCCGGCGATGTGGCGACCAGAAAGGGCCGGTGGCACAAAATTGCCGACTGCGGCTTGCGGGCCGCGAACTTCGATGCCCGTAACCTCGGTGTCTAGCCAGAGGCGGACTCCTGACTCGCGGGCCTTGAGCATGAATCCCATCATGACGCTGTGCGGATCGACAAATCCGTCTGTCGCGCAATAGGTCCCGCCGATAACATCGTCGACCCGCAGTGGTGGAACTATGGCTGCAATTTCTGCTCGGGAAATCAGTTCAACATTGTCGACCCCCAGGGCAATTTGTTTCTGCCGGTTCGTTTTCAGGTATTCAAGATGCCG
This sequence comes from Pyrinomonadaceae bacterium, assembly GCA_036726305.1. Taxonomy (GTDB): domain Bacteria; phylum Acidobacteriota; class Blastocatellia; order Pyrinomonadales; family Pyrinomonadaceae; genus JAOAPY01. The sequence continues at coordinate 25,809 of DAIMCP010000061.1, forward strand.
CTCCGCAGTAGCGCAAAACAGGTAGCCGTGCGCGCGATAGTCGGCCGGATGGCCCACGACTTCGTCAAAGTGTGAAAAGAAATCGATGGAGTAGCGCGACATCTGGATATTTACGGGAGTTGCGAACTGGGCCCGCACGCCGCCCATGCTTTTTCCCGTCGAGCCTTTGCCCTGGTGCGCTTCGCGTTCCAGCACCAGCACATTGGTGCAGCCTTGCTGGGCCAGATGGTAGGCCACGCTCGAGCCCACGATACCGCTGCCGATGATCACGACGTCAGCTGTTTCAGTCATAAGGGTAAAGTAAGCTGAATGGTGGAATTGGTAAACACAAATATCTGCCGCAGAGTGCAAAGAAACGCCGGCAGCCAATTGTAATCGAGCCCGGTCAACTTTACCTGTTGCGCCCTACGAAGTGGCTTGATAGCCTTTGTGCCCTGAGATTGCGACCTCGCTTATATAGGTAGATTATTTATGCCTGACAAGGCCGATTTCGCAGCGACTTTTCAGAGGCTGAAGGCGATCCTGGAACCGCACGCGCCAAAGATGATCGTCGTTCACGATACAGATAAAGACTACTATCTCGACACACCCTACGTGATGAAGAACAAGCAAAGGGTGTTTTTTGCTGCGGTTCGCTCGGGCAAGGCATACGTCAGCTTTCATTTGATGCCGGTGTATGCTTTCCCTGATTTGCTTAGCAAAATCTCGCCGGGATTGAAAAAGCACATGCAGGGCAAGTCGTGTTTCAATTTCAAGTCTGTCGACGACAAATTGTTTAAGGAGTTGGCGGCATTAACCAGAGCAGGCTGTGCGCGCTTTAGTGGCAAGCAACTGGCCGCATCCATGCAGAGCATAAAACGATGACTTTCGATTGTCCTAAATGTGGGGCGCCCGTGAGCTTTGCCAGTGTCACTGATCAGCGCGGTGATGCAGCCACGGTGCGCTGCGGTTACTGCAACAGTTCATTAATGGTTCCTGATGCATTGCACGGCAGGCCGGCCCAGATCATCTCGCAGATCCAGCTCAACATTGGGAACCCCGTGGCCAGGGTTGGGTCGCTCAAGTGGCTCTGGCTGATTCTCCTGATACCTTTGGCCGGCATTCTAATTGGTGTGCTGGCGATGGTGGGAGCTTTACTGCCCGTCGTTCGCATGATAACTCCCACGCCCGCGAGTAAGTCGCCTGTGGCGGCGCCTCCTACTTCGCGCCCCGGAGCATTGGGCGGGAAGACAGCCGGCGGCTTTGCTGCTGAAGTGTTGCGGTTTGGCAGCGAAGGCATCGGTCCCGGCATGTTCAAAGATGCTCGCAGTATCGCGGTGGATGGCACCGGCCGTATCTATGTTGGCGAGTATTCGGGTGGCCGCATTCAAGTCTTCGACGCGTCCGGTCAGTTTGAGACGCAGTGGACCGTCGATCCGAAGATGCCTTTGCGCGGGCTCGCTGCTGATCGCCGGGGCACGGTCTACACGGTGCAAAGCGGCATCATCTCGCGTTTTGATGGCTCCAGCGGAAAGGCACTGGGGGCGATCTCCTATGCCGGCGGCTGGGGGTTTGATGATGTTGTTACGACCGCAGATGGCGGGTTGGTGGCCGCCTGGTACAAGAACCGGGATGATATCACGCGCTTTGCCGCTGACGGTCGCGTGCTCCGCACCATGCGCTCGGCCATAAGTTCCGTCACTGGAGATTCAGAGCTGGACATGCGGATAGCGGCTGATGGTCTGGGCAATATTTATGCGTTGGGGACTTTCAGTAACGCGGTTTTTAAGTTCAGTCCCGAGGGGAAGTTCGTGAACCGGTTTGGCAGCGCCGGTGATCAGCCGGGACAGTTTCGCGCACCTCAGGCGATAGCGGTTGACGGTCAAGGCCGAATCTTTGTCAGTGACATCAAGGGCATCCAGGTCTTTGATGGCGACGGCCGCTACCTACAGGTCTTCAAGCCAGAGGGCGTTGCGTCCGGCATGGTCTTTAATGAGAAGAATGAACTGTTGGTGGCGGGGCGCACACAGGTCATCAAGTTTACCCTGAATTGAGCGGAAGGCATGAAACAGACTCTCAGCATCACCCTGCTCACTGTCCTTACCTTTCTTTCCGCTGTTCCCACTTATTCACGCAAACAAGTAAGCCCACGGACCGAAGTCATCCTGCTCGGTACGGGTACTCCTTATCCTGATCCGGCGGCAGCGGGGCCGGCGACTGCGGTAGTGTTAGGGAAACGAGTGTTTTTGTTCGATGCCGGTGTGGGAGTGATGCGGCAGCTGAACGCGGCGGGTTTGCCGATCAGTGGACCCGAGGCGGTATTCATTACTCATTTGCATAGCGACCATACGCTCGGCTATGCCGATTTGATCCTGACCTCATGGATCATGAGACGGATAACTCCCTTTGCGATCTATGGCCCACACGGGCTGAAGAGAATGACGCGGCTCTTGTTGGCAGCCTACTCTGAGGACATTGCTGTCCGCACACATGGACTGGAACGCGAGGTGGCCGGCGGCTATCGAGTGAACGTCCATGAAATTGAGCAACGGGTAGTCTACGAGCGAGAAGGCGTGCGCGTGACCGCGATTCCGGTGACCCACGGGAGTTGGAAAGAAGCATATGGTTACCGTATCGACACGCCGGATCGATCGATCGTTATCTCGGGAGACACTAAACCGAGCGAAGCGCTGGCCCGGGCGGCGCTGGGTGTTGATGTGCTCGTGCATGAAGTCTATTCGCCTCTTCACCTGGCGGCGGAAGATCGGCCTGGCGGGAAATATTGGCCGCAATACATGCGCGAGTTTCACACCTCAGATGTCGAACTCGGAGAGCTGGCGTCGCGCATCAAGCCCCGTTTACTGTTACTGACCCACATCATTCGCCTGGGCTCGACGAATGAGGATTTGGTCGCCGGCATCCGCCGTGGCGGATTCAGCGGGTCGATTGAGGTGGGAAGAGATCTCGGACGGTACTGAGGAGAGCGCCAACCGTGAATTTGGTTTACCCAACTGCTTCGCGATACTGTTCAGCCAGATGAGCGACCACAGGAATTCCGCACCGAGCGCCGGCCGCAACCTTTACCTAATCGGTGGCCTCACCGCTTGTGTCTATGCCGGCACCGGGCTGTTCTATTTCAGAGGCCCGCAATCACATGGCCGCACGGCCAGGGAAGTATTTGCCTGGTTCGTCTGCCTGTCACTCAGCTGGTTATTTTGGAAAGGTTCTCGGCTGGTGAACAAGACAGGAGAGTCTTCGGTGCCTCTCGTGGTCGGCTTTGGAGCGCTGCTTTGTCTGCTCGCCTACCTAATTTATCCGTTTCATTCGACGGACGTCTTTGGCTACATCAACCGGGGTTGGCAGCAGGTTCATTATCAGCAGAACCCGTACGTTTTCTGGACCGCCGACATTCCCAATTGGCAACACGATCCCATGTTGCGGGATCATTGGATCTACAACCCGAATCCCTATGGTTTTCTGTTCACTTTGCTGGCCCGCGCGCTGACCTGGGTTGGCAGAGGGAATTGGTGGCTGACGCTCTTTCTTTTCAAGAGTGTGAATCTGGCCGCTTATGCAGCTACCGCAGGTCTGGTCTGGTCGGCCGCGAAGCGTTTGGGCCATGCCAAGCCGTTAAGCGATCTTTATCTGTTCATGTGGAATCCACTGATTCTGATGCACCATCTCGCCAATGGGCACAACGATATTCTCACCGGATACTTTGTGGCGCTGGGTTTGTACCTGGCGGTAATTGGGGCGGGCTTTTGGATCATTCCCATGCTGATGATGGCGACGCTGCTCAAGTACGGCCCGGCCATTCTGCTCCCGCTGGCTCTGATCTTCGTGATCAAAAACTATGGCTGGCGAGTGGCCCTGCTCAGCAGCTTGTTTGCTGGAGCCATCGCGGTTGCCGTCAGCGCGCCTTACCTGGTTGACTGGCAACAGATTCGGCTGGACGACATTAGGGGGAATGCGACCTTGATTGACAATTCGCTGCACTCCTTTCTGATTCATATCTTTGAGAACTTTGCACGATTACTGCCCGCTCTGCAGTCCTACCACGGGCTGGTCGATGGGCTCATCAAGAACGTGCTGAGGCTGGGGCTGGTAGTTGTCCTGCTGGTCCAGTTGCTGACCATCCCGAGGAACTTTTCCGCACGGGTCTTTCTGAAAAAGTCCCTGCTGCTGATGTTTGTTTTGATATGCGTGGCCAGTTCCAAGTTCAACGCCTGGTACATGGGGATGCTGCTGCCGCTGGCGCTGATGTTAGA
>DAIMCP010000061.1:30155-33804 GCA_036726305.1 Pyrinomonadaceae bacterium
CAGTCAATGAATCGAAGGAGGTTTGGCAATGACAATTTCTGCAGCGGCAAAGTCGCGGCCCGAGAGCAGCGAGTTCGCGCCTTACTATGAGCGTTACACGAGCCTGGTTCCAGAAGGTGACATCGTTTCGCTGTTAACAATGCAATTGCAGGAAGCGCTGCAGGTCTTGCGCGGTATCGATGAAGCGCGAGCCGGCTATCGTTACGCTGAGGACAAATGGAGTATCAAGCAGTTGCTGGGACACATCATAGACTCTGAAAGAATTTTCGCTTATCGCGCGTTGCGTTTCGCGCGCAATGACCAGAATCCACTGACTGGATTCGATCAGGATGATTTTGTGCGCGGCGGCAATTTCGACGCTCGTAACATCGCGGACCTGATTGATGAGTTTGAGTATGTCCGTCGCGCGTCGATTCACCTGTTTAAGCCCCTCAACGATGAGGAGTGGCTGCGCAGTGGAGTCGCAAATGACGCACCGGTGACCGTCCGGGCCCTGGCCTGCATCATGGCCGGACACGTAATTCACCATCTGCAAATTCTCCAAACGCGCTATTTGAGCGGACCCGGCACGCAACATTGATGAAAGTTGGCGATACTCTTACCTGGGAGCGGACCTTCAGCGAGGAAGACGTTCGCGACTTCGCCCGCTTCTCCGGCGATGAAGGCGGACATCATCTCGAGCCTGATCCGCAGGGCCGTTTGCTGGTCCATGGCTTGTTAACCGCAACCCTCCCCACGAAGATTGGCGGCGACCTCAATTTCATTGCGCGGGAAATGAAATTCGAGTTTCTGCGTCCGGTGTTTGCCGGCGACACTATCCGCTGCGACGTGACCCTCGTCGGTTTGGACCCAGGCGAAGTATTCCAACAGGTCAGATCACGGTTTGTGTGTCGCAATCAGCAGGGGAAAGAAGTCATGAGTGGAGAAGCCAGCGGTGTGATCCGGACTTTACCGGGCTAAGGCGGGTTCCAGCGCTCAGAGCCTGCCTGGCTGCCCGGTGCTTCAGCGCCGGCGACTTAAACCAGCAACTGCGACGGCGGGAGAGGTGCGCGCGGGGTTAACCAATCGCGCACCTCATCGTATAGGCGGGACTATCCCTCAAACCTTGAGGAAGTTCTGACTAGCTTGCTCACTGCAGGACAAAGTTGTACGTAATCGTGCCTGACACCTTTACTGCCTGATCTCCAATCATCGTCGGCGAGAAGCGCGCCCGGTAGGCAGCCCGCACGGCTTCTGCTGTCAGAAAAACGCTGCCGGAAACCGCATGTGCGGCGATCACTTTGCCGTTCTCATCGATGAGCACCTGGACATTGACGGATCCCTGTACGCGATTGGCCTTGGCCAGCAGTGGATATGGCGGTTTCGGTAGTTCCACGGCCAGGCCGTTCAGCACTGTCCTCCTCACTATCTGAGGTGCAGGCTTTTTGACCTCCGGCGGCGGTGGGGGTACCTCATTCAAATGAACAATTGTCGGGCCAGCGGCCGGTCCAGCCGGTCCACTATCAGACCCTAATGGCGAATTGACAGTCCCGTCTCTGTCGCGACCAGTGATCACGAAGTTTCCGTCAGCGGGAATGGGAAGCTCAGTATTGGCTTTGGTGGCGATCGCCGTCGGCATAACCTGGGGCATGTCGGTTCTGGCGAGGGGGGCCTGACGTTCTGTCAGAGTATTATCGCCTCTCGTAGATCTTGAATTGCGTATTGGTTCAGAGGCTGCGGGCTCTACCTGAGCCGGCAGGTTGTCCGGCGAGAGGATGGTAATAATTTGCTCGGTTTGTTCATCGAGCCTGGCATCGTAAGCATAGATGCTGGCCACTCCCGCGGCCGTGAACAGCAGCAAATAGGCGGCGACCGTGTAAAGGAAAAACGACCCGCGTCTTTTGAACTCGCGCGTGTGCGAGCTTGATTCAATCAGGTTATTAAACATCCGTTTCCTCCATTGCCGGTGCCATGCGGGTCGCAGGAGATTACTCAGGGCATTAGACTCCAGCCGTTGGCGCTTGTTCCCGGATGGGAGGAGTCAAGCTGTCAAGTCTCAGGCCCTTTCATCTTCGTGGAGGATCCGGAACCCCACACGCTCAAACGCTGTGAAGAGAAAAAGTGGACTTTACTCAGCGGACATTTTAGGATGGCACGCGCTCTCCTAATATAAATCCCCCGAAAGGAGTAGAAGCATGGCAACGAAAGAGGCCTTTCAGGAAGAACTCAATCCATTCACAATTGCTAAGCAACAATTCAACAAGGCGGCTGATTACCTGAATCTGGACTCGTCAATGCGCAATGTGCTCAGTAGTCCCAAGCGTCAATTGATAGTCTCGATTCCCGTCAAAATGGATGGCGGCGACGTGCAGGTATTCGAGGGTTACCGGGTACAGCACAACATCGCGCGCGGTCCGGCCAAGGGCGGCATCCGCTATCATCCAAATGTGTCGCTTGACGAGGTCAAAGCGCTGGCCTCCTGGATGACCTGGAAATGCGCAACCGTCGGCATCCCCTACGGCGGTGGCAAGGGCGGCGTGATTTGCGATCCGAAGCGGATGTCGAAGGGCGAGTTGGAACGACTGACGCGGCGCTACGCTTTCGAGATCGCCCCGATCATTGGACCAGATCGCGATATTCCGGCACCCGATGTTTACACCGACGAACAAACGATGGCCTGGATCATGGACACCATCTCGATGATTCGCGGGCACACGGAATTGGGAGTGGTTACCGGGAAACCGATTTCATTGGGTGGCTCGCAGGGACGCGGCGAAGCCACGGCGCGCGGGTGTTTGTATGCCTTGCGTGAAGCCTGCGAGGTAACAGGACTCGACTTAAAGGGAGCGCGCGTCGCTGTCCACGGCTTTGGCAACGCTGGTGCAAACATAGCGCGCCTGGTCAAAGCAGACGGGGCGCGCGTAATCGCGGCAGCCGATTCCAAAGCGGGCATCTATTCGCCAAAAGGGATCGACATTCAGGCCGCGCTCAATCACAAGAAGGAAACCGGTTCGCTGGCGGGTCTGCCGGGAACCACGGCCATGGCGCCCGAAGATGTGGTTGGCGTGGATTGCGACATCCTGTTGCCTTCGGCGCTCGAGAACACGATCACCCTGGCTAATGTTGGGCGAGTGAAAGCGAAAATCATTGCCGAACTGGCGAATGGACCAACGACGCCCGGAGCCGATGAAGTCCTGTTTAAGAACGGGGTATTTCTGATTCCTGATATTCTGGCAAACGCCGGCGGCGTGACCGTTAGTTACTACGAATGGGTGCAGGACCAAAACTCGTTTTTCTGGCCGGAAAATCAGATCAACGAAACGCTCGAGCAGACGATGCGCGCGGCCTTCAAGTCCGTGCACGCGATGGCCCAACGGCACCATACCGACATGCGGACTGGCGCCTACATTCTGGCAGTCGAGCGCGTCGCAGACGCCACGAGTATGCGCGGAATATTCCCTTAGAAAGATCTAATTCTGGTTTCGGGTCCGCGGTTTTGAAATGCAAGAGATCTGTACGGCTCTAGATTTGTAGGGCCAGCCCGGATTCCGAAGTCCAAAAGCCGGTGACCAAAAAATGAAAGATCAGATTACTGTCTACGAACGACCCACCTGTTCAAAATGTCGCGAGATGGATCGCTTCCTGCGTGAGAGTGGTGTGGACTTTAGTA
>DAIMCP010000062.1:0-32457 GCA_036726305.1 Pyrinomonadaceae bacterium
CGTCGCGAACAGAATGAACATCCAGCTCACCATAATCAGCAAATGACTGTAATGCCCCCACTTCCATGACGCCCGCACGGCCACGCCGACTGCGTTGTAAAGGGCAAGGTCCGTGGACGCTGCTTTCGCATACTCCTGGCTGAAAGTGAACATCGTCATATAGCCCGCGATCTCGACGCATTGAAGCGCGAAGTTCGCAGTCGCGAGCGCAATTACCCAAAGGCCCAACGCGCGGTTGTCTTCGCGAAAGGCCGGCCACGCCGTCACCGCGATCGCGATTGTGAGCGCGCCGCCGGCAAATAACATCATGACCGCCAGACGAACCTGAACCGGACTAGCCAACGCGCTTACGGCAAAGCTTTTCGACGCAGCAAGTGTGTGCAAGAGGATGTAGGGCGTCATGAGGCCCGTAATTAAGTGTGTCAGGCAAAGGACGCCGATAATTCGTCCGGTGGTTTTGGGGGATTGCATGATCACCTCCCGAGAGTAATCTATTGCCAGCTTACGCCCATTGACCGAGCTTAGTTCCCGCAAATACACCGAGCAGGGTCCGCAGGCACGCATGTCACGCAAATGAGAGAGAGGAATTTTGGCGTGCAGCGGTTGACGCCGCTCTCTGTGCCAACGTACGCGCGACACCCCCGCACACGATGCCAAAGAATGGATTGAAAGCGGGCTCCTTAAAGTGATCATAAATCCAAGTCGGTCGCGATAGAACGAAAGCGCCGCCGCTGCGTCCTGCACGAGGGGTACGGGTCTGTTTTCAGGAATTCGCCACAAATTAGTCACCGAGTTGCCGCCGAAGCTTTCCCTGTCGTATTATTTTTTTATTCAAGCAAAGCCACTCCGGATTTATTTAGCTGATTGAATCCAGGAAAGGAAAAGCTAATGCCAAGTGAAACAGTGGTCAGTGTTAAGCAGTTTCGTTTACTCAAAGGTACACGCCGCCAATCCGTCGCCGTTCGACTAACTCCGAAGCAGTGGGAGCGTGCGATCGAAGGGCTCACATACTCCTCGGGAAAACCTCCTGCAGAGTTCAGAGGGATTAGGCTTGTGGAGACGCCAGGTCTAGGGGGAGGGTTTGCGCTACCAGAATGTCCCCCGCCTTGTCAGTTCCGCTTTCAGGACGGCAAGTTTCAGTGCGCCTGCACGGCACCAAATGACCCCCCAGAGGGTGGCGGGGGCCATTCTTTAGAATTCTGTGCACTCGTCATGGAGGCGACCGGAACTATTCGGTGTGTTGGCCTTTGCGCCCAGTCCGGGCAGAGGTGCAAACAGACTGCATGGCGTATTCCGGGGGCACGCATTTCGTTGGTGACCTGCGGCTGCGGCCGCTGATCAGGCTTTGCGATATTGCGTTTCGCAGCGTTCCAACCTTCAGTCCCGTTTCATCCGGATTCACCCGTTTCGTCTCGTTTCATCCGGTTTTCGTCCCGTAGGACGAGATGTTTATAGCCCGTGAGCCTCCGAAGAGCTTTTCTTTCTAATGACACGCGGAGCTATAAACATCTCGCCCCTCTGGGGCGAAGCGACGGCGCTGATGTCCCTCAAATGATTACCCTTCGTGGATTTCACCGCTGGTCAGGCTTTGCGATTTTGCGATTAGCAGTCTTCCAACCTTTCTTCCCGTTTCATCCGGTTTCATCCGTTTCGTCCCATCTCATCCGGTTTTCGTCCCGTAGGGACGAGATGTTTATAGCCCGTGAGCCTCCGAGAGGCGATGTTCTTTTCTAATGACCCGCGGAGCTAAAAACATCTCGCCTCTCTGGGGCGAAGCGACGGCCCTGGTGTAGTCGCAATCGCTACGAATAGGGCCCCATACCAAGTCCAATACAACCTGGTCGGGAACTGTATCTTTCTCTCATAGCCGCCGAAGCGCCCTGCGCGGATTCCTTGAAGACATCACCGCGCCGACCGACAACGCGCACGGGTTCCGCCAAGACATTCGTCTCACCGACGTCTATGCCGATACTCATGCATCGTGGAAAGTTGCGCGCTCGTGGACGCTGTTGCTCGGCGCGGACTACTTGCACGGCACCGGTAATTCCCGGGGGGCGGATTTCGAATACACCGTGCCGCTCAACGGTGTGCCTCCGGTTACAGTCGCGGTTCCCGGTGAACTCGATGTCACTACCCGCGACGCTCGGAACTTTTTCGGCTTCTATACGTCAGTCGAATGGCGACCTTTGGATCGCTTGCGAATTGACGCTGGCATTCGCTTGAACGTCACTCATGAGAAGCAGCAGCACGACGACCCGGGCGCAGGCACCAGCGATTCTGACCGCCGCACGTCCGGGAGGCCCGGCGGCAGCGTCGGATTCATCGTAACCGCCTGGAAGCAGAATCAGAATTCCGTCAATCTATACGCGAACTACCGCGACACGTTTAAGCCTGCGGCCATTGATTTTGGGATCGAGAAGTTCGACAACCGGCTCATCCTGGAGCCGGAAACCTCCCGCAGCATCGAAGGCGGGATCAAGGCCCGCTTCTTTGACCGCCGCCTGGACGTGGAAGCCTCCGGATTCTTAATGAATTTCAAGAATCTGGTCACACCGATCAGCGTCGGCGGATTGCCAGCTCTCACCAATGCCGGAACGCAGCGCTTCAAGGGGTTTGAATCCGGCGTTTCACTGTTCATGACCAAAGACGTCATGGCCAGGGCAACCTATAGCTACCACGACGCGCGCTTTACAGATTACGTACAGGATTTCGGCGGAGTGCCCACGCAGCTTGCGGGCAAGCGGCTGGAAATGTCAGCCCATGATCTGGCGGCTTTTGGCGTCGTCTACGCGCAGGAGCGCGGGTTTCTGGGCAGCGTCAATGTGTATTACACCGGCGCGCGGTTTCTGAATAGACGCAACACCGCGCCGGCGAACGGCTTTACCACCATCGGCTTGAACGCGGGCTATCGCACACCGAAGTGGGAATTGCGTGTGGACGCCACCAACTTGGGCGATCGTCGCGACCCGGTGACCGAAAGCGAGCTCGGTGAAGGGCAATATTATTTGATGACCAGTCGACGTGTGGTGGGCGCGTTCACACTCCATTTCTGAAAAACTTCAGACGGCGCCGGACGCGCATCTCTTTTTCGACTTCGGCGAGAGCTACAACAAGGTGCATTTGCGAGAAGGCGATTTCAACACCAGACTCTTCACCGGACGATTCAGTTACAACTTTTCGCGGAAGCTGCTGACTTCCGTAATTGTGTAATTGAACTCAGCCCCGTGCGACTGTCACTTATTTAATGTGAAGCTGCGCTACATTTATCGTCCCAACCGCGACTTTTTTTGTTATCTAAAATCAGAGCACCGACGCGGGACTGGAACTGCCGTCTTTCAGCTTGTAATTCAAACTCACGCGCGATTTAACTTTTTTGACTTGCTGTAGCCGTAATTGCGTTCTCAAAAACACTGCGACTCATCTCCGAAGGCTTACATTCGCGAGGAGAGATTTTGATTTACGGGACGTTTCTCGAATCTTTCTAACTTGTGAATTGAGATGAAGATTTTACCGAAGAAAACTGGAGCGGGCGACGAGGCTCGAACTCGCAACATCCAGCTTGGGAAGCTGGCGCTCTACCATTGAGCTACGCCCGCTAAAGAAACGCTGCACATTTGGGTTGTGCGCTTGAAAGATAAACAGCTCGCACGCCGGTGTCAACGCGGAACCCACTATTTCCGCCGGGGTTGAATGGGTAAACGCCAGCTCACCCCGGAAGAAAGCGAAACATAGGCGGCGGCCCTGGTCGTCAACTTCAAAGCGTGAAGTAGCGCTGCATTAATGAATTCCAGTGACCCTGAGCTTTGAGAATGAGCTCGGCAACTTCTCGTACGGCGCCGTGGCCACCTCTTGCCCGAGTGACGTAATGCACGACGGAAAGCGTCTCGGGGACGGCGTCTGCCACTGCCACCGATAATTCGACTCGCTGCAGCAAAGGAATATCAGTCACATCATCACCAATGAAAGCTACCTCGTGCTCCCGCACTCCGGCCACCGCTAGCAGTTCGTTGAAGTCTTTGATCTTATCCAGAGTTCCCTGCCGCACCAGCTTGAGATCCATTCCCAATTCGAGCGCCCGTCTGGTGACCGAGCTCGAAGTGCGGCCGGAGATAATTCCCGAGCGCAACCCGGCGCGATGCAGCAGCACAATTCCCTGACCGTCGCGCACGTCAAATGATTTTTGCTCGTTGCCAGATTCCAGCAGGGTGATGGTGCCATCTGTCAGCACACCATCACAGTCCAGCAGCAACAGTTTGATGCGCGCGGCGCGACGTTCGATATCTTCCATGGTGGTTGGATGTCCGAGTTTCAGGTTCAAAGTAGCTTTGCCCGAAAAGTCCGCGTTCAGCGGACGGCTGAAAATAGCGCAGCGATTCATCGCTGGGAACCGGTGCCCTGATGCGGAGAAGTCCGTGAAACGGACGGCTGAAAAACCTTCGGTCTCCATTGTTTGACAGCCGTCCGTTTCAGGGACTGAGACTCAAGTTGGACCTCCCAACCAGCAGTGAACTGCTGGGCTACTTTCAATTGTTTGCTGACGCGGACAAAAAGACGGCACTTTTCTGGCAAGCCCCTTCAAAGTCTCAAATCGAGGTTCCAGGTGACTAAAGCGAATTTTGCACTAACTTGAAACCTGAAACGTCGATCTTCAAACTCTTTTCTACCGAACCTCGAACAGGTCGATGGCTGAGAGTTTCCAACTGCCGCCGGCGCGCGCAAGGGTCAGGACTGCAGTGCCTGATGCTTCCTTTCCCAGCACTTTCGAAGTGATGGCCACGTCCGCCACCGTCTGGACTGCATCAAGTTGCTCCGTGCGCAGGACACGCGTCTGCCACAGGTCGGGTCTGGTGCCCAGAATGCCATTTATGAAGCGGACGAGCTCGCCCGAAACAATTTTATTCTCGAGCTCAGCCTTGCTCCCATTAGTAATGTCTTTCTCCAGCTGCGTAAGGAAAGCGCGCACACTTTCATCAACCGGGGGGGTGGTGGTCCCGGCGCTCTCAGCCCGGACGCGACCCGCACGGGCCGCCAGTGCCGAGCCATATTCGCCTTCAGCTCTGACGGCGTCGTTAAAGCGCCGGGCCGCCTCTGCGAATTGGCCTTTCTTTAGCGCAATCTCTCCCAGTCCGATATTGGCCCAGGCCAGGGCCACTGCTGTTGGCAAAGGATCTTCAAGCGCCGCCCGAAATAGTTTCTCTGATTCATCCAGCTTGTTCTGTCCGAGCAGGGCACGAGCCAGCAGCAGGCGAGCCTCCTGGAGTCTCGGCGCGGCCTGCATAATGTCGCGCGCCGCCGCTTCGGCCCGGGCAAAATCCTGGGCGCCAAAGAAACGAGACGCTTCGGCCAGGGCCTCATTGACATCCCGCACGCGCGGCGCAACGTCATTGCTGTAGTCGAGCTGCGGGTAAAGCTTTTCCGGGTCAACTTCTACCCGAACTATTTTCGCCGTAGTCTTAAATACGGCGTCAGCGAAATTTTGCGCCGGTATGGTAGTTTCAATTTTCAATTGCTCGCCGCGGTCGGTCGTCGCCACGACTGTGACCTGGGCATCGGCAGTGCCAAGATTTCTCAATGCTGCCACGGATTCAGCCCCTCGCTGCTGCGGCAGGCCCACCATCAGATCCATTTCCGTAGCCTGGTCCAATTCATAGTCAAGGATCTTTTTGAAGGCTTCGTCGCCGCGGCTGCCAAGGGCGGCACGTAACGAGGCCAGGCTGAGGCCGGACTGATCGCTGGCTGCACTTTGTATTAATGCCCGAAGCAGGCCGGCAAAAGCGTCACGACCAATGCGACGGTCTACCAGTCGCCAGATCATTGTGCTCTTGTTGGGAACGCCACCAAAGTAGCTATCGTCCAGCGGGGACGAGTGCGATAAAGGCGCGTCTCGCTTGGCAACCGTTGCGAAGGCGGCGCGCTCGCGCAGTAGCTCAGCATCTGCAGCATCACGTCCAAATTGTTTTTCCAGGAACAGTGTGGCGAGATAGCGGGCCAGCCCGTCGCGCAACGCTCCCGACCCTTCTCCGCGTACCGGCGCCTGGCCGCCAATCCAAAGACGCGCTACCGATTCCGCAATCAGCATGGCCGTCGCGGCGTCAGGTCTTGCGCGGCGAAACGCGCCCCGTTCAATCAGGACTGTTCCGGTATCGTTAAAGCCGGCGCCACGGCGCACTGAGACCAATCGAATAGGAGCCGGCGGCGCGGGACCAAGGAGCGGCCCGTAAAAAGTTCGGGCAGCAGCGGCAAGGTTAACAATGGCTTCCGCTTGCTTCTTTTCTTCGGGAGGGGCGCCGGACGAAAGGAAGGCCGTAATGCCCTTCGCGTCTCCAGACCCTTCAACTCGCTCCCACGCGCCTTGTAGGAAAAAGGGCTGGCCATGCAGCGGTTGCTCGAAGACCACTGCGTGGCCGGCAGGAGTTTCCGTCCCTGAACTAATCACGCCCGAACCCTCAACACGAAGTTTGAAGGGAGCGGTATCGGCTGCACGGACAGTGAAAGGAGTATTCAGCACCGGGTACCAGCCGCCAGCGGCTGCGTCCGCTGCCGAAACTGCGGTCAGCGGCAGAAATTGTGAGCCTAATTGCGAGATTGATTCGAGTCCGCTGTTGCGCTCAACGGAAATCCGATATTCGATACTTAACGTCGTACTTCCGTTCGCGGCCACTGCTGCCGGCAAAGTAACGTTCAGTCGCTGCAAGCCGGGTCGAGCATCTGCAAGTAAACGAAAGGAGGCTGGCGCGCCGCCCGCACTCACACTCTTGACCTTGGCTCTTGAATTCAAGCGTAGCGTGAGTCCCGTACCCGCAGCCCGCCCGACATTCTTGATTGTCAGGCTGCTAACAACATTCAGACTACGTTCCGCTGTGAGTACGTTTGCTCCGATATCAAAACTGGTAATCTGCCAGGCGGCTCGGGCATCGTCCTGAGCCGTTGTTCTGTAGCCTGGTATCCCAAGCGAGAGACAGAGAAGAAGGGCGGCGTGTGTTAAAAGTTTCTTCATAAACGGCGGTAACTGGACCCGGATGTAATGCGATAACTTCAGAACGTAAAGTGAGATGATCTTCATCTCAGTCTCAGCCGCGTTGAACCGCCGAATTTCTCTGCGGTTTACCTTTGAGACGGTAATTCAGAGCAATATTTCTCCTAAAACCTCCCTCTTGAACTGATGCTTGTCACCGTCGCACCAGCGAGTGAATGTCGCGCAAGGTGTTCAGTAATGCCTGCATGCGTTCGAGGGGCAAGGCATTTGGCCCATCGGAAAGTGCTTGTTCGGGTCGATCGTGCACTTCCATAAAAACCGCATCCACGCCGCAAGCTACACCGGCACGAGCGAGCGGTTCGATGTATTCTGATTGGCCCCCCGTTGCATGGCCAAGTCCTCCCGGCAACTGCAGCGAATGTGTGACATCAAAGACTACCGGCACGC
This sequence comes from Pyrinomonadaceae bacterium, assembly GCA_036726305.1. Lineage (GTDB taxonomy): Bacteria > Acidobacteriota > Blastocatellia > Pyrinomonadales > Pyrinomonadaceae > JAOAPY01. The sequence goes on from DAIMCP010000062.1 coordinate 7,424, forward strand.
CGAATTCGCGCATGATTGGAAATGAGCGCATGTCAACCACGAGGTTATTGTAACCAAAGCTGACACCGCGTTCGGTTAGCAACAGTTTTTCACAACCGGCGGCTCGCGCTTTGTCGACAATGTTGCTCGCATCCTGCGGGGCCAAAAACTGACCCTTTTTCACATTGACTGCTCGCCCGGAACGGGCGGCTGCGAGTACCAGATCCGTCTGCCGTGAAAGGAAAGCAGGGATCTGCAACACATCTACTACTTCCGCCACCGGGCCCACCTGCGAAACTTCGTGGACGTCTGTAAGCACCGGAAGATCCAGTTCCCTCTTGACTTCGCGCAGCACCTCCAGTCCGGCTTCCATTCCCAGGCCGCGAAAACTTTTAACTGACGAGCGGTTGGCCTTATCGAATGAAGCCTTGAAGACGAAATCGAGACCGGCAGCGCGCGCCCGGAAGGCACATTCGCGCGCCATCATCAGTGTATGCTCGCGAGATTCCACCACGCAGGGCCCGGCAATAATGGTCAGACGTCCGTCGCCAAAAGTCGCATTACCAACTTTGAAAGAGTTCATAGATGAAAATTACGCTGGCCTGTTAGTCTGTTAAGAACTCGTAACGCCTTCGGACGCGCCTGATTCCGGCGCCGTGACAAACCAGAGCTTATCGGGGTGTCAATCAAAATGGTTTCTTAATAATCTTCTTTACCTTGTTTAGCACCGAGCCCAGTTTAGACTCCTTCTTCTCCGGCTTCTTCGGTTCAGGGCGCCGATTCTCTTCCCTCTTCGGCATGGCTGAAGGTGAAGGTGAAGGAGAAGGTGACGGCGCCTCAGGCGTAGGGGTGGCGACCACTGCCGGAGTTGGTTCGACGTTTGTTCCGCGGGATCGTCCCGCCATGAAGGCAATGCCGATGACGATGATAAACAGGATCAGGGCCGCTATTGCTATGATCCCTTTTCTGCTTGAGGGTTTGCTCTGGTTGAAGTCAACATTAATGCGCCGTTGCTCTCGCGGCGGCGAGGCGATTGATGCCGCCGCTGGAGGTGCCGGCAAAACCCTCGGTCCCTTGTCAATAATAGTTTGTGCTTGTTCCCTGCTGATAGCCGGCAACTCGCCGGCGCCTGAAGTTGCGGCCCGGTTCTCGCGCAGTCTTCCCAGGTCAATTACCAGCCTTCCGGAGGGCGACTCCGTGCCCGCGCTGCGCAATGCCTCGAGACTCGGGGCTGTTGAAGAAGCCGCGTGCTCCAGACCCAATGTTTCCGCTGTCTCCAGTAATTCCTGGCGAAAGGCTTCGGCATCGCGTGGCCGATCCTCCGGTTGTTTTTCCAGCGCGTGCAGCACCACGTTTTCCAACGCCGGGGGAATAGACGCAATTAGTTCGGTTGGTCGTCGCGGGATTTCCGTGGAGTGCCGCATGGCGATTGCCAACGGCGTTTGGCCGCTGAATGGCACCGCTCCGGTGAGCATTTCATAGAGTATAACGCCGAGGCTGTAAACATCAGCCGCGGGCGTCAGAGTCAGACCCTGGCACTGTTCCGGCGACATATAGCGGGGCGTGCCTATGATTGCGCCCACCTGAGTCAAAGTTTGTCGATCGTCATCGTCCAGGGAATCAGCGGCAAGCTTCGCGATACCAAAATCCAGCACCTTCACTATGCTCGGAACATCAGAGCGCTGCACAACAAAGATGTTGGCAGGTTTTAGATCCCGGTGGATGATGCCTGCTTCGTGGGCCGCAGCAACTGCCGACGAAACCTGCAACATGATGGAAACCGCATGCGCCAAGTCGAGCGGCCCCTCTTTGGCCAGCAGGTCTCGGAGCGTCTTGCCCTCGAGCAGCTCCATGACGATATAGACGTAGCCATCGATGGTTTGCCCGAAATCGGTAACGCTTACAGCGTTGGTGTGGCGGAGGCGGCCGGCCGCCTTAGCCTCCCGCCGAAAGCGCGCCTTGGCGGCTTCATCCTCGACGAAACGTTGGTTCAGGACCTTGACTGCTACGGGCCTGTCTATTAGCTGATGGCGGGCGCGATAAACCGTTCCCATACCGCCCACACCCAGCTTTTCTTCAAGCAAATATTTTTCGTCGAGGGTGCGCCCCAGTAGCGGATCAAGCGGTGGTGGCGAAGCGTTAGTAGCGTCGGCTTGCAGAGGGGAGCTGTCCTGCGGACAGAACTTTAAGTCATCAGAGTAATCCTGACCGCATGTTGGGCAATGGAGCATGAAGTTTACGATATCGATTATCCCCGCGGGGGCTCGCTGGGATTATCTCGCAAAAAGGATTTCGATGCACTCCCAGACTCCCTGCTAATTGAGGCGAGAGGCTGGTTGCACGGCCCGGCTGGCCAGAAAGATGATCCAGCCGCAGCTCTAAATGCTGGCCAAAGTCAGTCGGCGGCTGTAGCTGTCGCTCGCTCATGGCTAAGCGGTTCCGCCTCTTCGGCTTTCTCCACGAGGTTTTCATTCCGCAGACGATTCTCGTAGGCAGCCCGCACAAACGAGGCAAAAATCGGATGGGCTTTGAGCGGTTTCGATTTGTACTCGGGGTGAAACTGACAGGCCAAAAACCAGGGATGGACCTCACGCGGCAACTCAATCATCTCCACAAATCTTTCATCCGGGGACATTCCACTAAAAATCAAGCCGGCGCTCTCCAGACGATCTCGATACTCGGGATTGAATTCATAGCGATGGCGATGACGCTCGCTGATCTCTGCCGCTCCTCCGTACACTTCGCGGGCCAGTGATCCGGCGGCGAGCTCACAGGGCCAGGCCCCGAGGCGCATCGTTCCCCCCAACTCTTCAACATCCACCAGGTCCCTTAACTTGAAGATCACCGGATGCGGCGTCTCGACATCAAATTCGGTCGAATCACACTCCTTGAGGCTGCAAACGTTTCGCGCAAATTCGAGGCACGCAGTCTGCATCCCCAGACAGATGCCAAAGTAGGGAGTCTTGCTGCGCCGGGCATAGGAGATGGCCCGGATCATGCCCGAGATTCCGCGCTTGCCGAAACCGCCCGGGACCAGAATGGCATCGAAGTCGCGCAGGCGCGATTCGTAATCGTCGTCGTCCATTAATTCTTCCGACTCGATCCAACGCACGTCAACGCGCACATTGTTCGCCACTCCGCCATGGGTTAAGGCTTCGCGCAGCGACTTGTACGAATCTTCAAGCTCAACGTACTTACCCACGATGGCGATTGCTGCCGCGCCCCCCGACGGTTCGCGGATGGTCGATACCAGCTGCCGCCAGCTGGAAAGATCTGATTGGGCGGCGATTTCCGCCAGGTTCAACTGCGTCACAATCAATTCATCCAGGCCCTGTTCATAGAATGCGAGCGGCACTTCGTAGATAGTGTCAACATCGTAGGCGCTGATCACGGCTGACTCTTTAACGTTGCAGAAGCCGGCTATCTTCAACCGCAGTTCCCGCGCCAGAGGTTTTTCCGAACGGCACAACAACATGTCTGGAGCAATGCCGATTTCGCGCAAGTCACGCACTGAATGCTGCGTCGGTTTGGTTTTCAACTCCTTGGCAGCCGCAATATAGGGTACGAGTGTGACATGAATAAAGAGAGCATTGCCCGTCCCCTCTTCATTCCCCATCTGCCGGATAGCTTCCAAAAACGGGAGCGACTCAATGTCACCGACCGTGCCGCCGATCTCGACGATCACCACGTCAACTTCGTTTTCCGCAGCCAATGCGCGAACGGCGTCTTTAATCTCGTTGGTAATGTGCGGAATCACCTGTATGGTCTTGCCTAAATAATCGCCGAGTCGTTCCTTCTCAATCACCGAAAGATAGATTCGGCCGGTGGTCCAGTTGTTTGCCTGCGACAAGTGCGCATCGGTAAAGCGTTCGTAGTGACCGAGATCGAGGTCCGTTTCGGCGCCATCGTCGGTAACAAACACTTCACCGTGCTGGAAAGGCGACATTGTGCCGGGATCGACATTGATGTAAGGGTCGAGTTTGATAAAGGTTACACGCAGGCCGCGGGCCTCGAGCAGGCAGCCAATGGAAGAGGCTGCCAGTCCTTTGCCTAAACTGGAAACCACGCCGCCGGTAACAAAGATGTATTTGGGCATTGGACTCACTCCTCTAGTAAGAATAAAGAAAGAAAACGGAAATAATCCCACTCACGATCAGGGCGTTTTCCGGCCTGCGCCTCTAGTTTACTCCTCCCTGCCTGGATCCGGCGGCTCGCCCGACTCGTCCTCCTTGTTGTAACGACCCTGACGCAAATCCTCCTGCACTTCGATAGCTTTCTTGGCCCCGGGCTCAAGCATCTTCTGCAGTCCGATCATCCCGGCGCTGCTCAGGCCCGGACCTTCCTGAGCTCGCTTTTCGAATTCTTCAGGGGATACATCATAAGGTTTGCTCAATACGTACAAGCCGTAAACGGCAAGCAATACAACTACAGCAATGACTCCCAGCCCGATTAGATCATTCATAAAGCGTAGGTTTAGGATTCAAGGTTTCAACTTCGAAGCTTAAGGTTTGGGGCTTCGGCTTGGAGAACCCGGTTGTCTGACTCGAACTTGCAACCTGAAACTTCAGACTCAGCAACTCAAGATTGTGGAACGTGAAACCTGGAACTTGCAGCTTCCCCTACCAGGATCCCCCGCACTCGTTCCAGATCCTCGAACGTATCAACGCCGATTGCCGGCGCCGCAGCCTGAACGACTCTGATCCTCGTACCGCGTTCAAGCGCGCGCAACTGCTCCAATGACTCCGCCTGTTCGAGCAACGAGGGTGGCCAGCGCGCAAACTCCAACAGGAATTCTCTGCGGTAGGCATAAAGACCCGTGTGTTTCCGGTACTGAGCCAGTAACCCCGGTTCCTTTTCCAAAGCAGCAGCCAACGAACCCTGCCTGCTGATTGCCTCGCGCGGATACGGCAAAGGCGCGCGCGAAAAGTAAATCGCGTACCCCTGCTCATCCAGAACCACTTTGACTACATCCGGGCTCAGCACATCCTGCGGCGAGAGGATGGGTTCCCAACTGGTGGCCATAGCGCAATTCCTGTCTCCCAGGAGCGCTTCGACAGTGCGATCTATCGTCTCAGGGGAGATCAGAGGCTCATCACCCTGAACGTTCACGACGATGTCAAAGTCTCTCAAGGTGGCCGCGGCTTCAGCCAAACGGTCTGTGCCACTGGCATGATCTTCGCGGGTCATCACTGCCTCGTGGCCGGCGGCCCGCACGGCGTCAACTACGCGCTCGTCGTCCGTTGCCACAATCACGCGCGCAACCCGAGTAGCTGCTCGGGCACGGTCTGCGACGCGGCAAACCATCGCTTGGCCGGCGATTTCGAGCAGGGCCTTGCCAGGAAGACGACTTGAGGCGAAGCGGGCGGGAATGATTGCGACGGTCTTTGTTTGGGGATTTGCGCCCGTGTGATTCACGGGACAACAGATTAACTTGCGGTCGCTCCGAGTGTCAATGTTGAAACCACCGGCCGTGGTTAACACAATTTTGGGAGCTGATGCCGTTGACCCCAAAAGGTGATGCTGATATGAATTAATCACTAGTCACGAGGGGCTGCACGATTCATGCGATTGAACTTCCTGGACTTGAGTCTAAAAGGAAAGGTCGCGACCTGCTTACAAACCGGGATCGCGCTTCCTGGGATTGCGCTTTGCTTGCTTCTGCCGCTTGCCGGGAGCGCAAGCGCTGCCCCCTGTGCTGAAGTCACCTCGCGTCCGGACGCCTGGGTCAACGGCCGGGTAAACACTCTGATTCTTGCTGGGCGGCGGGCTTTTGATGACGAAAAAAACGAACCGGCCTACGAAAACGTAGTGACTGGAATTGCCGCGCGGCTGCGTCAATGCAAACTGGACCGCGACTTGGTGTTTCTGAGTCGCTACTCGCGATTTGTTGAATACATCGGCACGCTCTCGCTGGCGGTACAGCCGGATCATGAACTGGGTTTTGCGGTTCCAGATAAACAATACTTCGCTGAAACCGCGCAGTATGTGCAGGTGCCGGATTTCCTTCGGGAGCAACGCTTCCTGCGAGCTGTCAGCCGGCTCGAAACATTGGATCAGGCCAAAGCTTACCTGCGCCGGCTGAACGCGAGCAGAAAGGCTGATGAACTGCTCATCTTTTTCAGTTACGAGTCGCGTCATCTGGGCACTCCGGATAATGACAACAGCTTTTTGCGGCTGCTGGTTGTCGTACCAGGTAACATCGAACAAAACATACCCGACAAATGGGTCCAGTTTGGTGTGACCGATCCGGGTGTTCGCACACGTACCCGCAACGTTTCGGTAGTAGCAACGCTGTCCAGTAACGACGGCTCACCTAACGTTTACTTCAAAGACTTTTTCCGCACTTTTCGCCGCGATGGATCAATTACTCTGCGCGGCCGCTGGGAATTGGGATATGGCGATGACCAATGCGTCCAATGTCATAAGAGCGGGGTCCTTCCTATCTTTCCCGAAAGCGGGAGCGTCAGCGAGGAAGAGACTGCATCCTTGATTGCCGCAAATCAGCGATTTTTGACCTACGGCCCGCCGCGTTTTGGAAAATATCTCGACCCCGAAAAGTACGGGCCGGGCCTCGGTTCAGCGAGCGCCGCCGATCGAGCAGAGCGTTTTGGCGCAGGGTTTGAAAATACTGTCGCGAGTCGATCGATGATTTGCTCGTCCTGCCACCGCGCCAGCCGTCTGGGCGCCCTCAATTGGCCCATGGATCAGGTCCTCATCAGCTCCTTTATCAAAGGCGGGCAAATGCCCTACGGTCTCAAGCTGCAACCGGCCGAACGTGCTGAGGTCTATGAGCGCTTGATTCAGGAGTATTTTTCAGTAAGCGATAGCCACCCAGGTATTCTGAAATCCTGGCTGCTGGGTAGCCGGTCGGAATGATAAAAGGTAATTCGCACGCCGGGTTTACTGGTTAGAGGGGTTCCTTCGAGGCGGCGCGGCGTTTGCTGAACTCATGCCCAAACGTCTAGCGACTATTTTCCGTAACGGTAAAAGCAAGTCTTTCCTTGCCGCGCAAAACCTTCAAGACATACTTCGATCTGCTTAAGCGGAAATCTCCGCTGGACAAGGTCGAGATTCTTTGCTCGTCAATCGCTTCAATCACATCTCCCGGACGCAAGCCGGCGACGAAGGCCGCGCTCGCTGGCAGGACCTCCACCACAAGCAAGCCGTTTGTCGCCGTCGGGTTTGAAGCGAACCGCACGGGCACGCTTTGAATGCCGTGCTCAGCAAGTTGATAGACCGCGCGGTCACGCGGGCTGGCCGGATCAGCAACGTACTTCGGGAATAATAAACCCTCGCGCCATTCGCTTAGCTGAACAACAACTGACTTGACCGTATCGGTATTGGCCCGGACGATCCCGAAACGCACGGGTCTACCCACGGCTTCGGTCAGCAGCTGGGAAAAATCGTCGGTACTCTTTACCTCTGAGTCATTCACTTTCAGGATGACGTCACCGGCCTGGAGCGCGGCCTGCGCGGCGGGACTACCGGGCACAATAGCGCTGAGGAGAATGCCCCGCTGTTTTTCAAGCAACGATGTAGCGCGCCTGTTCTCCCACCCTTTGCTCATGATCTCGGCCAGCGAGGTCAAAGCCACTGGTTCACCACTGACGCCAAGCCACGGGCGCGGCACACTCTTCTGTCGCTCCAAAACACGTTTGGCGGCCGCGCGGATGACGGCCGCGGTCAGCACGCTCGCCTCACCACCTTCAATGCTTTGAATAATCCCCACTGTTTGGCCGGCATCATTGACCGCAATGCCACCGACGTTGGCTGGGGCCAACTTCATCGACTTGACTCTGATACGCCTGACCTCTCCAGACTCACTGCGAACAATCCCGGCTACCCGCCCATCTATTTCGCCGATGCGCACGGAGATAGAGTTGCCTGCGGCGACATTGCTCTCCTGGACGGGCTCTGGAGCAAACAGGTGCATGCGCTCACCGACAAATACCTCGGTGCTGTCCGCACTCACTCGACGGGCGTCTTTTTCTGAGAGCTCGAGCACTGAGAGACCGGTAAGACCGTCCAACCCTACATAGCGCGCTTCGCGGCGGCGTCCATCGCGCTCAATAACGCTGATATCGGGACGAGCAAGCATACTTCTACCTAAAGTCTCTTCCGTCCCTCGGACAACGGTGAGAGCGTCCGGCTCGCCCGGCTTCAGCGGCGCCCTGGGTTCCAGCGGAGGGAACGCGACCGTAATTGCCTCGCTCTCCACCTCGGCTTCGGGCAACCAAACCGCTACCGTCTGACCATCGTCCAGACGGAGCCCGGCGATAATATTCGTGTGGACGCGGCCGGTCAGGGCGAAGGGGTCATCAAGAGTGTCAACCGCGCGCAATCCTTCACCGGACTTCATCAGCAGCCGCAACATTTTCAGTCCACTTATCCGATGAACCACAGTAATGACCTGTGGGGCGGCAGTCTGGCGTTCGACAATTACTGCTTCCTGGGCGGGCCGTTTTTTGGCCGGAACGGTTTGGGCAGCGGTGCTCGCAGCCATACCGCAAACGAGTGCGATAAGGACCAGCGATGAATGACTTCTCCTTGAAATCAGCATTGCCAAAGCAAAATCTCCGGTGCGGTGGTAAAAGCGTCTATCACCAAACGCCCCTGGCGGACACCGGCACGAATGACTGGCTGGCCGCCAGCCGCTGCGAACCAAAGCTCACTCGCGGTAGCGAGATGGTGCGAATGTCGCCACGCTCATCGTCAATCGAAATTCGCAAGACCTGTGCATCCAGCGGCACACGAACAACTGACCCTGCAACACCGGGCGGTTGATTCACGATGACCGCGGCGGGGCTGAGGCTGAATTCGCGCGTAGCTAACCCTTCGGTTCTTTTATTCGCCGCGTGAATGACTTGGGGCCGGCGGCGAACCCCCGAAGGCATTTCATCCACTGCCCCGTTGACGGCCACGTTTTTCAAACCCGCTGTAGTGTTTCCTGTTGAACCATCATCTGCAGGAGCAGCCGCCCCAATCGGCTGCGGCTTCGTTTCCCTTGCCCCCGGCGCCACAGCGATAACACCTGGATTCGACCTTATGGTGTTTCTAACCAGAACCAGAACAACGCTCACCAAGATCAGCAGCACGGCGGTTGCCGCCAGCGGCACCGGCAGCTTCAAGAAACTTCCAAACCCTCTTGATTCCTGTGCGGCGCCCTTTTCCCGGGCGAGTCGCGCCCGCAACCTGAAGTCAAAGTCCGGCGGGGCGGTCACCGGTTCCAGAGACGCAAGGAGACTGCCGAGCGCGAGATGTTCGCGAGCGTAAGCGCGGCAGTCGGGACAGCTGCTTAAGTGTCCTGCGACCACGCCACCCGGTTGGCGTCTAAAATCAACTTCATCAATCTGGAGGCGAATCGCCTTGCATTCATCAGTCATAGTCTTACCCCAAAATGCTGAGCGCCTGCTATAAATAGGCCCTCATCTTGTCGCGCAGGAAACTTCTAGCACGACTGATTCTCGACTTTACTGTGCCTTCGCTGGTACCCAGAATATGCGAGATTTCGTCGTACGATTTGCCCTCAACATCCCGCAGGATCAGCGGCGCGCGATACTTGTCAGGAAGCGTTTTGATGGCCCGCTGCAGCGCCAGGCGCCGCTCGCTATCAACCAGGGTGGCATCCTGCAGTGGCTGGCCGTCGCTGGGTTGAAATTCACGGGGCTCGCTGCCGTCTTTTGCCTGGAAAAAACCGGTTAGCGAAACCAGCTTTCGTCGCTTGCGCTTGCGCAGTTCACTGATCGCGAGATTAGTCGCAATCCTATAGATATAAGTGGAGAAGGCGTAGTTTGTCTGGTACCTCTCCGCAGCCTTGTAGACCCGGACAAACGTTTCCTGGGCCAGATCGACTGCGCCGTCGTAGTCGCTTGTCATGCGATAGATAAAACTGGTGATCGGAGTGCGATAACGCGCCACTAACTCGGCGAAGGCCTCATCGCTTCCTACTCGAATGGCCTCGAGCAAAGCGTGGTCAGAGGCTGAGCCCACGACAAGGTCCGGCGTCAACGCGACAGCGCCCAGACTGCGGTCGTCGATAGAACTCAGCGTGTTCATTAGGGCAGGTAGGCTCTCACACGCGCTCAATTCATCACATCCTCAGCACCCTATAGTTATCAGGAACTCACAGCACCTCAGTGAAATTCGGTTCTGGCGTCGGTTCGAGCCGCATCAACATGATACACCGACGGATCCGTAACCACCGAGCATTTAACGCCTCGAAAATGCTTTGGTTCCGAAAGGAGATTGCTAAGGGCGCGGGGTGGGGGAGGTTTACTCCCCATTCAACTGGTGATCAGGGGAGGTAAATCGAGGAGCGTCGGGGAATTCCTGATTACCATCAGGGGTTCGAACTGGCCTGGGCTTCCGGATTTTGAAAGATGGAATCTTCGAGCTTCACACCATATATGACCGAAGCCACGGAGGTTTCCTGTACCTGTCGCCCGTCGGCCAGCAGCACAGTGCGATAAGGGAGTAACGTACCCTGCACCAGGCGGTAGTCGTGGAACTTCCTGGTGTACTTGACCGGCGTCGCGCCCGGCTCCGCTGCCTCTTCGTACTCCAGCCAAAGGACATGCAGAGTTTTCGTACTTACATAATAGCGTGTCACTCGCTTTTCTTTGTCCATCAGGTCTATCACGAAGAGTTCGATTCCCTTCTGCTTCGTCTTATCCACGTAGGTTACTGTCGAACCGTTTTCCTGGTAGCGAAGCAAGGCATCGATGCCGTGCCAATGCTGTGACATGAAACTGGCAGCCGCATCCTGCCTGGGAGTGAAGTTGGCGCCATTGATGATGCCCCACAAGCGTCCATCCCCGTAGACCAGCGAATACTCCATGCTGGGCATCTTTTGATCGACCCGTATCTTGTCTTTGGTAGCATCGGCGCCACGTACGAACCGGCGCTCATAGGTGGCTTCTTCACTTCGCCCTTCACCCGTATTTCGTGATATTCGTCCGCGCTCGATACCGTTACGCCGTATCTGATCAAGAACGGTTCGACCGCCGGCGTTGCCGTAAACATAGACCACAGATTCAGCCACCTGGACTCCGGTAGGGATGGCATTTGGTCCGGGCTTGGCTGTTGTATCTTTGGCAGCCGGTTTGGTGGCCGCAGTTTTGTCCTTTGTATCTGGGGCCTGGGCCTGCAGTGGTTGCCCGACACAAATCAACAGACCAAAAGTACAAATGGTATTAAAAAACGAAATGGGTCGAAGCAAGATTTCGATTCTCCTGAGGACGTGGTCGTAAATATTGGCACGCAATTTGGGGAAAGCCCGCGTCGAGCGACGGATTGTACCATAGGAAGCAGTGCAAAACAGTTTCCCTGCAATCGTTTGCCTCCCGGCGCCCTCACATGGATGCATCGGTGCGCGGCTTCAGATGCCTGATACAGAAATGACTAGTGTCTTAAGCAAATTAGAATCAAGGCGTGGCGAGAAACCCGGGATTGTGCCGTTTCCGGTTGCTGATAACCGCCGCGTAAAACGTGGTGTCGGGCGGCGGGCTGGTTGCCGTCCGCCAATGAATTCCGTGCCAGTCACATATTATCTGGGGGCCGACGATGCCCAGGTCCTGGCGACAAAGCCAACGTTTTGTTTCGCTGACTCGTCGTAAGGGCCGTTCCGGAAAAGAAGCGTGAGGTGGGTGCCGTCCTTACAGATAAAATCCCGCTCATCCGGTTGAGATACCAAGGTGTTCGAACTGCGTTCCTGGACCGTGCGGCCGGCAGGTCGTGGTTCCGTGGGACTGATTTCATTCCATTTGATTGCACCGCGCGCGAGTTCGTCTCTTGAATAACCTATTAAATTCAGGAAAGTATCGTTGGCTTCAGTAATCGTTCCGCTATCAGACCAAAACACGATCCCGATCAGGTGGCCATCATAAAGACTGCGAAAACGTGACTCACTAAGAGTCAATGCTCGCTCGGTTCGTTTGCTTTCAGCCAACTCCTGCTGCAGACGGACCACCGTCAGCGAAAGTTCCGCAGTCTGTTCGCTGACCCGCTGCTCCAGCATACTGTTAACGTCGTAAAGTGCTTTTCCTTCCTGCTCCAGGTCAGCGGCACGCAGACTGATATCATAGGCCCTTTGCTGCAGCGCCCGACGCTTCCTGACGTTAGGGGTTGCATCCAACAACAAGATCCAGGTCCCCTGAGGGCGACGGAAAAAATAGACATCGGCGAAAACCTCACTCGTGGTCTGGACATTAGGGAGGAATACGCCACCCGCATCAACCGGCAAGACGCCGGCAAGAAACGCGACGTGATCAGCGACCTGCATGTTCTTCTCCAACCCGCGGAGCCCATAAGAATCCAGGGCCCCGCCCCACTCTAACAATCCTCCGTCCTCGCTTACCAGTATGTAGGCAGGCGCCAGAAGCTCATCAGTGAGTGCGTCAATGAAGTCTCGAATCGGAGCGGGCAGTTCAGCCATTTAGTTTCTCCGCCATTTTCTCCGCCAGTGTCAGAAAGGCCTCTTCGACGCCATGGCCGGTTTTGGCACTCGTATTAATAACATTCCATTGTTTTTGCTCGAGGGCCGCCAGGTCGCGACTCGTTATTTGCCACTGGTCGGCAAGGTCCGACTTATTCAACAGCAGCAAAAACGGCGCCTTCCCAACTGCTTCTTCGGCGCGCGTCTGCAATGTCAGAGCTTTATAGAGCGTATCCTGGCGCGTACCGTCTGCCACCAGGAGGTAACCAGAAGCGCCCCGCAAATATGACTTGCGGAGTTCATGCTCACTCTCAGCACCCTCAATATCCCAAATGAGCAGTGTTGTTTCCTCATCGCCTACCCGGACAATCTTTTTATCAACCTTGACACCGACCGTCGTGTGGTACTTGCTCGAATAAATGCTCTCGACAAATCGACGCACCAAACTCGTCTTGCCTACAGCGAACGTGCCGATCATACAGATTTTCTTTTGCATTATAGTAGCGGGCCTCTCTACTTGGCCTCGGTGGTTACAACTTTAAAAGTCACACTGCGATTCGAGGCCCGGTCATTTTCCGTAACCTCCTCCCGCACTTTTTCGCGAGAGCCGACCGCGTTGATGGTCAGGTTGGCAAAGGTGGGCAATCTTGCTTGCAAAACCGATGCAACCGTCCTGGCCCTTTCCTCACTGAGCATTAAGTTGCGCGCCCCTGAACCGGTTCCGTCAGTGTGTCCGGAGATTTCAAGTCTCACGCTCTTCTGAAGCGCCACTGCCAGCGACTGCAGACGCTTGATGTCCGCGGTCAGAAGGTCGAGTGACTGCTGCTGGCCCGGAACTAATTCAGCCCGGTCCAGCTCAAACCTGAGCAGCGGATCTTCAATACGATTCAAATCCAGCAGTCTCTCTTCATTGAGCCCCCCAATTCCAGGAAGGAAGCGTGCGGCCTGGCGAGTTTCGTTGACCCAGAGATGTGAGGCGAAGCCTTCAGCCTGTAACGTTCCATTTGTCAGGCTAAACCTAACCGTATCCGGTGGGTTAAGTAAACTACTTGTCCGCGCCAGCACGAACTCGGGAGTCAGCGCGTGAAATGGTTCCCAATGGCTAAGCACAGTTTGCGGATTGACCTGATAGTCCTGCATGACTTGTTGGGGATCGCGCGCCAGCGGGTCTCGCAGGCCGCTCAGAAATCTTTTGCCTGCTCGCTTGCCATTCTCAGCCACTATGATTCCCGGCTCATTTCTGAGCCTCTCTACGTAAGCATTCCAACGCCGCACCTCACGCAGCCAGAAAAACCCCCAAATCAATACAACGATCAGGAGAACTGCGCCGATGACCGTCAACGGGGTGACGCGGCGTTTGACATTTGCGGCCGGTGAACCGGAATCGTAACGCGCCTCAAGACAATCCTCCAGCAGCGAAGCAGTCGCTGAAAACGGCGTCGCATCTCCGGCAAACTCGCTCAAAGCCATCCCAAACTGAAGCTGGATTTTTTCCAGCGTTTCCTGGAAAACAGCCCGGAGATCTTCGGGAGCATTGCCCCTGATGACGGCCGCCAGAACTGCTTCTGGCCCACGCTCAACCCAGACGGTGAGATCGCCGACCCGCATATCTTCCAACTCGTCGCCCGCCGGCGTTGCGAAAGAATCGTGAACGAAATCCTGGATGGCCGTCAGCATGCCGGACACCATATCTGCGTCTTGCGCTTTAGCGCCCGGTGCTGAAATATGCTGCAACAGTAACCCCGTGTTTTTGTGGATAAGAAAAACCTGTTCCACGCGATAGAGCAGAGTTTTAAGCATTACTACTTCGGCAAACGACTTGCCCGTGCGCAATGCTTCCAGTCTCCATTTCATCCCCTGGATGGAAAGGCTATGGGCCATCGTTTGGTTGAGCGACTGGACCATGCCGTTCAGGGCGGTGGCAATTGCCTTGCGAATCGCCGGTCCAATTATGGGAAAGATGGCATCGGCGAGTGGCTGCGGATCCTTGCGAATAGATTGATGCAGCGCTGCGGCTACGGTCGGGGCGAGAGCGTCAGTGAGGTCGTGATCCTGGCGAGAACGTACAGAAATTGCCGCGGGCAATACGCGACTTACTTCTTCCATTTGCCGCCGCGGGTCAGTGAGTCGCGTGTGGACTTCCGCGAGCTGCTTTTCTGCCGGGCCGAGCAGCAGCGAACGCAACTCCGCCATGTTCTCCTCGTCGTTGGACGAGGTATCAGGCGGGGCCTGGTCCAGCAGCTCTGGCGCCTCAGACTGCATCATGGGGATTTTCTTTTACGCAAAAGCGCTTCGGTGCAACTTTGGTTGGCGATCTCAGTTATTGACCGGCATTTTGAGATCGTTGTTCAGCCGCATGGCCATCTCAGTCAGCAGCGTTGCCAGGGATGAACGATCAGTTTTTCCGTGATTGAGGTCCGCGACTTCCCGTTGCAGCATCTCTGTCATCTCTTCCTGTTTGCGGCGGATGTCGTCGCTGAGATCCTTCGATTGGGCGAGAATCTGCTGCCGCAAGTTGCTCTGCGCTCGCTCCGCTTGGTCTTGCAGCTCTGCCAGTTTGGCGCCGAGCGACTGACCTGAATCGTTGACCCCTCGCCAGACGCCTTGCACGGCTTCATCACGGGCACGTTGTTCTCCCTGCAAGCGGTCCGCCAGGGCTGCGAATTCAGTCTTGATAAACTGCTCGAGAGCCTCGAAGCGTCGTCTCGTATCCTCGCGCAGGTCCAGAGATTCTTTGGTCAGGCGTTCTTCGACACGCATGAACCTTTTTTCGTAATCCCGAATATGGCCGCCAAAAAGGATCTCTCTGATCTTATCTATGTTGCCAATATCCGGCTGCTGAACTTCGCTGTCGGCCTCTGATTGCTTCTCATTTTCGCCTGGTGATGTTACCTGGACCAGAGCGTGGCTTTGTTCTTGTAATGACATGGGGATCTCCAACCACGGTCGACGATATTCCAACCGCACTATTCTTGTGGCCAGCCGTTGGCCGGCAAGTGATTAGAACCTGTACCTACGTCTACCCCTCAAAGGGCGTGGCACGTCTGCTACGACAAAGCGCTGTAAAGCACCGATAAGTTTCCCTTCGCCTTACCTGTCTGGCGCGCCCACGACACCGGTATTCGTAGAGAGTGTGGGTAAATACTGAGCAAAGGAGGATAGGTCTGTCAAGGCAGGCACGCGCGCTTCGCCTTAGAACCAGTTTAAACTCAGACACCGGCAAGAAATCCGTCTCGTTTGACAAGTGGTACTGCGCACGCTATCTTGCCTCTTTTCCAGCCACCGAGTGACTGTCATTTAACTGTCATTTATCGCTTTTATTTGAATCTACTGCGCCCGCAGGGCGCGACCGACACAAAAAAGGAGAGGCTTTACTGTTATGAAACGAGTAGGAATTCTGGTCGGCCGTGAACGCACCTTCCCGGACGCGCTAATCAGCAACATCAACCAACGCGGGAAAGGTGAAACGGTCGCCGAGTTCATCAAGATTGGTGGTATCCGTCACGATGACCCACCACGCTATGATCTGGTCATCGACCGCATCTCTCATGAAGTCCCCTATTATCGCGCGACCCTGAAACGCCTGGCGCTCGAGGGCACGATCATTATTAATAACCCGTTCTGGTGGTCCGCAGATGACAAGTTCTTCAATTATTCGCTGGCTGCGAAGCTCGGCGTAGCTGTCCCGCGCACGGTTCTGCTGCCGCAAAAGGACTACATACCCGGAATCGTCAGCGAGAGCTTGCGCAATCTTGAATTTCCTCTGGATTGGCAGGGTATCGTGGACTATGTAGGCCTGCCGGCATTTCTCAAGCCCTTTGATGGCGGCGGCTGGAAAAACGTTTCGAAAGTGAATTCCCTCGAGGAGCTTTGGGCGGAATATGAAAAGACCGGGACTCTCTGCATGACGCTGCAGGCTTCGATCGAGTTTGACCAGTTCGTGAGGTGCTATTGCATCGGGCAACAGGAAGTGATGATCATGCCCTATGATCCACGCAAGCCGTACCTGTCAGGCGAGCAGTACATTCATAACCCCGACTATCTTGAACCAAAACTCTTTGAACGCGTGACGAAAGATGTCCGGACCCTCTGCACGGCTCTCGGCTACGACATCAATACCGTCGAGTTCGCTATCAAAGATGGCATCCCTTACGCAATTGACTTCATGAACCCGGCGCCCGATGCCGAGTTGATTTCAGTCGGCGAGTTCTACCACAACTGGGTCACCAACGCGGTGACCGATCTCGTCTTCAAGCGTTTAGGTGAAGAGCGTCCCCGCGGACAATACCGCTGGGACACCTATCTGGATCCTGCCCCAGTCAAAACTGAAGCGGCCGCTTCGCAAACTGAGAAGACTCGGCAAGCTGTTGCGCCGCAAGCCGCCGGTGACAATCTGAAAGGCAAGGCGAAGGCGGCCGCTGGCCGAACCGGAGATAACGCCGCTGCGGCTGCGTCCGGTGATTCGACCCAAACACCGGCGCGCTCGAGCCAGCGCGCCAAGCCCGAGTCCGCCACGAAGCCGGCCGCTGAGAAGAGGGCAAAAGCTCGGACGCCGAGATCCAAGTTGGTTTCCTAAAAATATATACCGCACCAGAAAAAGGGGCAGCAGTCTGAGAACTGCTGCCCCTTTTCTATTATTGTCTACTGCCCTCTTTTTTGAAGACGGTTATTCTGCCGGGCGTGGTTTTCGCCTGTCAGCCAGCAGCTTGCTAACCGAAAAAGCACCTATCCAGGCCAACAACGAACAGGAGGCCAACGACCACCCAAGCCCGCTAACAGTAGTGTGAACATATGGGCCAATCAACGCAACCAGGATACTGCCGTTGGTGATCCGTCCTGCTAACTGCCGCACCCGGAGAGCATTTTGCAGCCAATCGATGCGCCGCAATTCCGCCCCCAGATATTCTTCATCATCGTTCAGGCGAGCATAATAATCGGCTTCGCGCAGAGCATATGACGCCAGCGCTTTGTCGGGGGCTACTCTCGCAGCCTCGCGATATTGAAGAATAACGTGAGCCAGCTTCCCGCTCCGCAGGGCGAGGTCGGCCAGGTCCATGCGTGCGCGAAAGCTCTGTGAATCCAGAACCAGGACATGTCGTAGGGTTCGTTCGGCACGCTCTACATCGCCGCACTCAACCTGGCTTTCGCCGATAAGGGACAGCAGAGCAGCATCGTCATCAGCCCGCAGAGACGCCAGTCGCAAGGCTGCGCGGGCTCGTGAGAGCAACCGGGCATCACTTTTCGCACTGGCCTGCGAACGCAGCAGGCGAGCGAATTCATAGATCAATCTCCCATCTTGTGGCAGCACAATCAGCGCCCGGCGAAAAGCTTCGCGCGATTCAGTCAGCCGTCCCCAGACTCTCAATTGATTGGCCAGTCGCCGTAAAGCATGCGCACGCTCGAGATCAGATGCCGGCTGCGTCCCCGCGGTCGCAGATCTGGCAGCCAGTCGGTTCCGGACATCGGCCGCGGCGTTATCAAGAACCGCAGGCGAGGCCAGCCCCAGCATTCTTATATCGCCGCCATAGGCGCCCGGCTCGCACAAATAGTCCCGCAACTCGCGCGTGCGGGCATCGAGCTTCAATTCCGGAATGAGGGGAAAGAGCTCGCGGACCATACGACGATATTGTTTGCCGCCCGAAGCAAGGACGATACTCACGCCTCGACCCACGAGCTGGCTGCGATAGCGATAACGAACACTACCGCCGCGACGGAGAGTGCGAACAGCATTGGTATCGACTTTTTCAATGTCCGATATTTTTAGCTGCTGGCGCCAGCCGGAAATCTGATGGAGGAAGTAGGGCAGCACGCCGCGCCGTGACAGTGAAATCCCGTCAAACACGATGCGATCGGTCAGGGCCAACACGGGCAGCAGGAACCAGGCGGCAAGCAGAGCCACCAACGCCCAGGCGTCATTTTCTGCTCGCAACAGCAGTACCGAACTGAAGGTGAGGATACTGGCACAACCCAGGTACGCACCCGGCGAAACGCGAACACTCGCGAGACTCTTTCGCGGCGCAGCTTTTTCCCGTCGCTTGACAGCTCCGCCAATTGCCTTTAGCGCCTGAACCTTTTCACTCTCTTCCATCAGCAGCCACATCCACGCCGTCGCAGTCGACCGGTACCTCGAGCGAGAAGTTACCGCGAGTCTTCCCAGGTTCAGTGTAACGTAAGTCTGCGAATTGAACGAGCAGTTGACTGGCACAATCCCCCGCCAGCTTCTCGACGGGAAACCGCGCAAACTCCAGAAAAGCCTGAGTGCGACGATCCTCCATGGCCTCTGCGAGCACGCCCGCCTGTGCCTGCTCTGCTTTAGCATATCGCACCAGCTCCGGCGGCGTTCCCCAAGGGGCCGTGAGGTACATCTCAAAACGATAGACTGCTTTGTCTGTCTCAAATACGCAGCGCCAGTGTTCCGGATTCGCGAGCGTGGGCATTGCAGCCAGGCGCAAGATGCGCTCCTGTTTTCCCGCAACCAGCGCGGAAGCCTGCATGGCTCCCATCCTAAGGGCTTTCGAGTGCAGCACACCCAATGTTCCCCAATAGACCAGCAGTGTGCACAAAGCGGCCAGGGCTATCCGATGTCCGAACCTTCTATCGGCGCCGAATCGGCGGAAAACAACAATCGCAACCAGCGCCGCAACCCAACTCAGGATGACTATCACTGGATGTTCCAGCCCGCGACCAACAATTGCGACAAACAGCACCAGGGCAGTAAGGAGCGCAGCTATCAGTCCCCAGAGCGAAGTTTGGACTTTTGATTTCGCGGTCAGAAGGTAGGCGGCTCCCCCGAGCACAAGCCACAGCACGGGATCGACCACAAAAACCAGGTCACCATAAAACCACTGGCTGCTCCAGGGAAGGAGTGGCCGCACTCCATAGTTATTGGTCCAATCGAGCAGTGGATGAGTAGCGCAGGCGATCAGGGAAACCAGCAACAATCCTCGAAAGCGATATCGCCGGGGTCTGTTGCGGCTGCGCGCGAAGATACTCTCAATCAGACAGAACAAAGCAGGAATAGCGACGCCCAACAGCAGCGTTCCCACGATGGAATGAGAAACGCCGCGATGATGATGCAGAATGGTCCAGCGATCACCGGAAAGGGCATAAATGAAGTCCAGGTCGGGGGCATTGGCGGCGAGAATACAAACCGAGGTCGCACCCGGCGAGACTTTTTCCAACCCGGCCTTGGCCGCGACCAGACCCAGCAGCGAGTGCGCGAGGTTATCCATGAAGGCTGTTGAGTGTTGCCGGCCGCTTCCTGCTGCCGTGATATCACCTGCGAGTTAGAATCATCTCAATTAGAAAGGTAAGTCCCTTGGTGGTTCGGGGGTTAGTTGTTGGTACCGGGCCGGATCGATTTTTTCAAGTTCCTGCGCCGCGTCGCGCGCCGCCATTGATTGGGGCACCGGGTTACCCTCCCCATCCCTGGCCTTTCGCGCCGCATCGACGAGGTTAAAAAGCAAATCGGAAGCCTCCTTTTTCTTACCCTGTTTTCCATAAACGAGAGCGAGACGAAGATTTGCTGATTCGGGCGTCACCACATTACTGCCGGCGGCCGCTATGTCTTTGTAAAGCGCACTTGCTTCCTCGAACTTTCCATCAGCTTCCCTGGCGTTTGCCAGGGCAAACTTTGACAGAACGGCAACTTCTTTGATGCCGTTGTTACTCAACTCGCTCAATTCACTAATGCCCTTATTACGATCGAGGTAGAGCTGGTTGCTGGCGATGAAGTAGCGGGCCTGGCTGCGATAGGGATCGCCGTACTTGGCGACGACTTTTTGGAATTCATCAATCGCTTTCTGAGCGCGCTCCTGCTCGCTGCTAAAGCTTTGGCTGGAGGATCCTGGCGCCGGTGACGAAGATACCTGAGCAGAAGTGATGGCGATGCCGCGTCCAAGCGCGGCCCTGGCCTCGTCCGCCTTGCGGTGTGTCCACCTGACAACCAGACCAGCAATAACAGCAATGACAATGATGGCGGCGATGCCGTAGAGGATTGCGCGCCCTTTTCCGGCCAGTCGGTCGCCGAACCGGTCAAACAGCCTCATTGTCGTATCGCGAAACTTATCCTGTTTGAGCTCCCGCGCACGCTTCTTTGTGTATTTAGCCACTTATTTGATTCTCATTTCTTTCGCAAGTCCATATGGTGAACTGCGTTCTTCAGGGTGTATGATGAGCAAACACTCACTCTAATGGCGGCCGCGAAAGCTTGTCAAGCAAGTGACTTGGCAGCGAGGGCGCCCGGAACGGTGAGTAGTTGCCTGGATTGGATCATTAAAGACGCGGGCAAATTAAGATGCAAAGTAGCCGGGAACAATCTGTCGGGGCACGGTGTCTAAAGGGCGGACTGTCCCGGAAAGACCCTCCGGGAGAAGGCCGAGGCTCAGGGCCACTCGAGCTTCCTGCCTTAAGGAGTGACCAGTGAGCTACGGAGAGCCGATCGCCCTCCGCGGGCAAATGGATTTGGACCAGGCCGCATTGGCGGTCCCGGCTGAATCTCGCCCGGACACCCAGTTCATTGACAGATTAAAGCGCGGCGAAGCTGCTGCTTTTGAGACGCTCGTCGCCGAGAGATCGGGCGAGATCTTCGGCCTTCTCTATCGTCTGACGGAAAACGCCGAAGAAGCTCGGGATTTGACGCAGGAAACGTTTATGCGAGCGTTTCAGAACATCGGCCATTTTCGCGGCGACGCAGATTTGCGCACCTGGATATATCGGATTGCGATCAATCAGGCTCGGAACCGTTGGCGCTGGTGGCGGCGCAGACGACGCGACGCAACGATATCGATAGACGCGCCAAGTGGCCCTCTCGGTCAGCCTTTGGCCCTGACCCTGCGCGCGGCGACGGAAGAGGACCCGGAGCGGCGCACCCTCGCTCACGAACGAGAAACCGTTCTCAGGGCCGCACTCCAGACGCTGGGCCAGTCTTATCGTGAGACGGTGATTTTGAGGGACATTGAAGGATTCAGCTACGAAGAGATTGCCACCACCCTGGACATCAGTGTAGGGACAGTAAAGTCAAGACTGTCGCGGGGCCGCGAAGAGCTGCGGCGCAAGTTGGAAGGATCTTTGTAAATAAGCGAGTTGCGAACTTCCGCTTCTTTAAACCTGGATTTGGGCGATTTATGTTCGGCAAATCCGCATACGGAAAATGCGCAATCGCAAATACTCGTCGTGGATGGCTGACCCGCCCCGGCTCACAACAACTCGGTGCCAAATGGGTCGAAGTGAACGGTGGAGTGCGAGGCAGGCAGAACGGCCGATCGAGCGAATTTGAAACGTGGCCAGCAACACCCGTTGAGAGAGTCGCTCAAGAAAGCAGTTTGGTCAGCAGCGAATTCTATCCGACTTGCTTCCTGACCTTGGGAAGCAGCCGGGGTCGGTCAGCCATCCAGCCGGCAGTACCTGAGTCAGACAAACATTTCCAGAATGGGACCAGGGAGTCGGACCAACGGCGATGGGAAGTGAATTATGTTGTGCGAAGAAACCAAACAGCTCATCTCGAATTATCTTGATGACGTAGTTTCGTTACCCCTGCGGGCTGCGATCGACGAGCATTTGCGAGAGTGCCCGGTTTGCCGCGCTCATGTGGCAGAGCTTCGAGTACTGAAACAGAGCCTCAGGTCTTTGCAGCGACCGGCAGTCCCGAGGGACTTGTTGCAATCGATCAATGAGGCGCTGGCCATCGAGGCCGGCGCGCGCCGCCTGCAACCCAGACTTTCATTTGCCGAGCGTGTGACTCACTGGCTGCAACCGCGCCTGATGCCTTACACCGTGGGATCATTTGCTTCGCTGCTGTTATTTACCAGTGTCTTTGCGGCGCTTCGGCCACACTTCATAGCTCTGCACGAGGCAGCCCTACAGAGCACAGCCAATCAGAGAGTCATCTACCTGAGTGGCGCGCCGGGATTACTTGATTTGAACCAACCGGTAAACTCCGAAGATTACGCCGCCAGTCGAGCTCCATTCGCGGAACAGTCGCCGAGCCTGAATCCGAGCGGCGCCCTTGCGGCTCTGACACGCACTTACTCGGGTCCACATCGTGCTGCCGACTACGAAGATGCGGATGACATGATGGTTGTGGCGGATGTTTTCAGCAACGGCAGCGCATCTTTGGCGGGAGTGGTGCAGGCACCGCGCGACCGTCGCATGTTGGCTGATTTCGAGAGTGCTTTGCGTCGCGATGCGGCCTTTGTGCCCGCCTCATTGGATCGCAGGCCGGATACGATGCGAGTCGTCTTCAGTGTTCAGAAAGTCGACGTGCGCGAGCGCAATTTCTAGCGAGCGGTAGCCAGTAAACTTCAGGATCTTTCAAGAAGGCTGGACCCCATCCGGATTGCAGGTCATCTCAATCACGCGGTAACGAAGTTTTAACTTCTCCAAGTCGCTGGCCTGTCTCTTGAGTATCTCCTGGTAGTCGTCAGGCGGATTACCCCAGCATCCTTGCATCTGGTAGAAGTAAATTTGCTTCCCCGCAGGATCCACAAGCTTCCCCTTGCGACAGCGAGCTTTGAGCTCCTTGAGCTTCTGCTCAACTGTGACCCTCTTTGCCAAAGTACGACCTGGACGGCTAATCTCCGCCGAAACAACATCAGTGCGCTTAATGTTCTTTGGTAAACAGTTGCACGGATCCTGAGCGGGCCCTAATGCCCCCATGAAGAAACTGGCAATCACTGCAATTATGGCCAACATCCGCTCCCTCCCTTCTACCGCTTCTAATTGATGAGATTACCGGCCGTGGCGTTGGTAGGCAAATTGAAGGTATCTAACAGCGCCTCTGTTTTCCGGCGGCTGTCATCGCCCCGGAGAATGAGCAAAGTCAGATCAAACTGATTTCCAGGAGTTACGTATCCCTTGACAGCAGCAACTCATCGGCACTAAATTGCGTTCGCTATCAAGTTCTTGAGTCCTTACCGGAAGCAAGCCGAATTGCTTATGGGGTGATGGTAGCGAGCCCGGAAATTGTGGCCCCGATAAGCGGAATTCTACCCCAGCTAAAGCCGAAAACCCGGACTGCGTGAGTGCGATGAACGAGATTAGGTTTCGGCAGTATCGCTTAACTACTCGACGAAGTTTCAGTGCGCTAAGAATCAATAGACCTTCTCATTCAGTAGTGAAACCGCAGGCCGAGTCTACCTGCTACATAAACATTTTTTGAGACACGACACCGACCCTGTCTCCGGCAATCCTCCCCATCAATGTCCAAAGGAAAGGCAAGCCAATGAAGAAAATATCTGTCCTGATGATCCTAATTGTCGTCCTGGTTCTCATGTCATCCTTGTTCATGTCGCCCGCTTCGGCGGATAAGAACAGGAAATCAGATCCCAAGGTCACCAGAAGAACAAGTAAGTCCCTGGCCGCTTCCGGGAGTTCGGATCGGGACGCCGAAAAAACTTCTGCGCGGGAAGCCAACGGAGCAGGCCTGCTCAGCAAGGGAGAGGACTCTGAAAATTTCGATGAGCAGGATCCGGACATGCCTAAGATTGCCGGGGGCATCGACAAAGAAGAATTTCTGCGGTTGCGCGACGAGTACATAGCCCGGCGACGGGGGGTGGAACCCGGCAGGCCCGGCGATCCACTGGCCCGCGGCCGGGCGATCCGGCAAATGGAGCGCCAGGAATCACGAATGCGAAGCGCTGCCCAGGGTTCGTCCAGTCCCGACGCAACTCTGGCAGCATGGGTTCCACTTGGACCGGGGCCGTTGCCAAACGGAAGTGCGCAAGGCGGGACCAGTATTGCGGTCAGTGGCCGCGCTACCGCCGTGGTCGTGGATCCCACCAATTCAAACAAAGTATACCTTGGTACGGCGCAGGGTGGAGTCTGGCGCTCCCTTGATGGCGGTGCTAGCTGGGCGTCGATCTTTGACAATGCCCAGTCGCAGGCCATAGGCGCGCTGGCTCTGGCCCCGTCAAACCCGACCATTCTCTATGTCGGCACCGGCGAGTTCCATCAGTGTGGCGACTGTTTCTTTGGTGTCGGTCTGTACCGCATTGATAACGCTGACACTGCGGCGACACTGGTGGGACCCATAAACCCCTCGCAGACCATTAGCAACTTCACCTACAATATTTTCAATGGACGAGGCATCTCCAGAATCCTGGTGCATCCCAGCGACCCGGCAACAATCTTTGTATCCACGGGCCGCGGCATTGGAGGTAGTGGCGCTAACTCTCTGGGCCTGGTTCCGACCATTGCCACCCGCGGGGTGTATCGGTCAACTAATGCGACGGCCGCCGCTGGTTCGGTGACATTTCAGAAAATCGTCGTGACTACGGATAACAGTCCGGATGCTCCGGGCACTGGAAATGTAGACACTCCCGACATGGCGTTGGAGCCTGGCAATCCGAATAATCTATTAGTCTCTGTGATTGGCATCAGTAACCCCAGCGGAATTTTTCGAACGACCAACGCACTCGCGGCCACCCCCACTTTTACCCAGACGCTGAGCCTCCCCACTGGTACTCGCGCCAACCTGGCTATTAACAAAGTCGGCCCAGTGGTCACCGTTTATGCCGCTACCAGCGAAACACCGGCGGCGCCGGCGACCTGTACGACCGGTACCAACAGCGGCGCACTGCGGAAATCCATCGACGGGGGCATCACCTGGACACCGCAATTGACG
>DAIMCP010000063.1:0-31228 GCA_036726305.1 Pyrinomonadaceae bacterium
CTCCAGGCGCCCACTGTAGCCGGTGGAGCCGACGAAGATGCAGTCTGCGCGCCAGGCTTCCGCAGCTTTTACCAGCTCGTGCCGCGGATCACCTTCCCTTAATTTAGTCGCGACCCTGACACCGTCGACCAGGAACAGTTTTGAGCACTTCGCCAGTATTTCTTTGGCCCAGATTCGATCTGCTGCGTTTGTCTCATCGACAGTTTTGTGGAGTGAAGGAATCAGACGGCCCATGACTCCGGGCGACAGTGGATCGTCGACCACAATCAATTGCACTTCACTGCCGGGCGCCCAGCTACGCGCCGCCACTTCGCGTGCTGCAGCTTCACTCGGCGCTGAGCCGTCCACTCCCACGATAATTCGTACCGGTGTGCCAGGCTCTTCCAGACGGCCGCGTGCGACTCGCACCGAACAGTGTGCTTCAGTCAGGACTCGCTGCGAGACACTGCCGAGGATAAAGCGACCAAGTGCAGTCCGCCCGTGTGATCCGACTACTATCAGGTCGGGCCGCCATTCCTCAGCAGCGAATAACAATTCCGAAGCCGGCGATCCGCACTTAGCTTCCGGAGTGACTTGCCATTCCGGAAAAATGGAGCTCAAGCGGGTGACCGCTCGTTCCGCCAGCGCGAGTGCCTTCCCGACGGCCGGGGATTCTTTGCCGTACACCCGATTCAAGTCGGCTGGCACGTGCACTGCCTGCGCCTGTTCCACTATTTCATAAGCTGAAGGCGGTGGAGGGGGCAGCCATTCTTCAGCAACTGAAAAGACTTTAGCTTCCGCGTGTTGCGGCAAGCCGGCGCATTGCAAGTCATCGAGTGCGGCGTCCGCGCACTCCGAGCCATCATAGCCGATCAGCAGTCTCATTTTATCGCGCATAACCTTAAGATCTTTCCCAGGTTCGATACCCGTGGAATGCTGGGGAGACCTTCCCTTCACTGTTCTTTTATGAACTCGCCTTCGCTGCCCAACAGTTGAGGATTCTGTAGATTTTCCTTCAGCAGCTTTTGCACCGTGGCCGAATCCTTCGTCGTCTCGGGTATCACTTTGTCGCTCACCACTCGCAAATAAAGCCTCTTGCCATCCACCGATAACCTGTAAGCTACGTAAAGGTAATTTCGTTCAGGCGTTTCCAGATCCTGGGCGCTGATAAATGAGAGGCCGGCAATATCGGAGTGAAAGGCGCGTAAGAGGATACCTGAATATGAAATGACATATGTCGAATCATTTAACGGTCGCACCTTAATAACCTCAGTGCCATCTCGGGAGACCCAGGCGCCGACGAGCCGGTCATCGATTCTGCGAGTGGGCCGTTCCGTGATGGCGACTTTATAGTCACCGCAGGCCGCCGAGATTACAAGGAGACTGAAAGCGAAAGTCAACGCAATAATCCGTTTGCTCGCTGGTTTGGTGCACTTCATTGCCTGGGCCCTCCTCTTTATCCAAATAATGCTGCCAGACTTAGTCGTCGCTTCACGGGACGCCGGGCAAAAACCGGTCGCCCGGTCGCCCCGCAAATCAGCTCTGGCGTCAGTCCGCCGGTGGAGTTTTTAGAAGTACGGATCAACCCGCAAATGATCTCGAACCGCACTCACGCCCGGAGCATGGCTGATTGATCCGAGCACGGCTCGCTTTTCCTGCCATGAGTGAACCCGGCCAAACAATTCCACTTCACCGTCATTGACCTCGATACGGAGCCGCTCAGCTTCGCGATCGGCCCGTCGTTCGAGTGCACATTCAATCTCGTCCCGCAACTCCGCCTCGTCGACTTTTCTGGGTGCCACCACCAGCTTATTGATTACTCCGATAACACCTTCAAGGCGCAGCACAGCACGCTCAGCTTCTTCGCGTTCGTGCCAGAACTCAACTTCTCCATCGAGCGTCACCCAACCATCCGACACAGTTGATTGGATACTGTTGTCGGGTACCAGGGCATCCCACTCCAGAACATTTCGGACCGCGCGCGCGATGTCGACATCTGTTCTCGTAAAGATGCCGGCTGGCTTCACTTCGATCTCATTGCAAACGTCCAGCACACCTGCTGCCCGATGAGCGGCCTCCTGGGCCGCTAACTTCCTGGAGTAACTGGTTACGATTCCCGTCAGGGTGACCACACCATCGGTTACGGCTACTTCAATCTTTGCCAGACTAAGCCGTGAGTCCCACTTAAGTTCACGCAAAACCTCCGCTCTAATCTCGTTGTCGGTTTTTCTTTTCATGGTAATTCTCCTCGCGAAAGCATACCTCCGTTTCGCAGGCAGCTGCCTTTTATCGATCTCTTTCAGCCGCGTTGCGCAGTCAGGAAACCGGCAGTGATTCACACGCCCGCGGCGAGGTGAGCTTCCGCCTGTGGCAATCGATGCTCACAGATGGCTTTGTAGGCGCTGATTACATCTGCATACGAGACATCAGGTGGTTTTTTGCCCTTGGCCTCTTGCGCCCGCAACACAATATCGTTTATCGAAATTATGCCCGCCAGCGATCCATCGCCGGCAACCACCGGAAGCCGGCGAATCTTATTTTCCTGCATCGCCTTTAACGCATTCCGAACATCATCCTGCGGCTGGCAGGAGATCACTTTGCCGGAGCTGACTTCCTCCACTACGATGTTTTCGAGGTGACGATGCTTGATGGCCGCGGCCATGCAAATATCGCGATCGGTAATCAACCCGACCACCACGCCTCCCTGAGCCACAACCGGCAAAACCCCACAGTCGTTGTCCCACATCAGGCGTGCGACCTCCGCAAGATTGCTGGTCGGCAGACACACCTTGGCGTTTTCCGTCATTAGTTCACTGACTTTCATAGCGTTCCTCCCTTCACTCTTCCATCAATGCGTGCACAGCCCGAAGCTGGCCTTACCGTGCACAGTTACTGCCGGTTCCCAGGCCTTTGATTCGCTCGTCAAAGACACTCTCACTGCCACTGCGATGTGGTGCAATAAACATGCCGTCTTTACGGGCTCCAAGACCTCTGGAAAGCGGCTGGAGTAACCGTCTCTAAGTGGAAGTTTGCCCATTCGCATGAGCGAAAAGCCGCTAGTGGAAAGGGGTCGGTTTAGCTGTTAGGCCGTCACTTATCGCTTTGAGTGTTACGGAGCAAGCTTAGGCAGACACGCTGAATGCGGAAACCTCGTCCAACTCGTACAATCCTGGGAAAAGTTCCCCTCTTAAATGTGCGAAAGCACGCATCCCCTATCTGAAAATCAAGCTGGTATAGGGATCTTGCTGGTGTTGCCGGAGTTGGATTGCTTCCGCATCGGCACATGTCTTGCGACATATGAGTCTAGAAACAAGGAAAATAGAAGAAGCCGCGGCTCCTCCCTGCGGGCAGTCGCAGTCGCTTCAAAAAGATTGCTGTTTGAAAAGGAGAGGAACGAATTATGGAAGCCAGAGGGCGCGGCGAAAAGGCCGCTTAGCAATGCCGGTTGGAGCCGGCTATCGCTGTCGAAGCAGCGATGTCCTAACCCTGCCGAAGTCTGCTGCATAAGCCGCTGCGGACGGGCATGAGATCAAGCTAGCAGGGGAAACGGGCGAGGCTTGCGGGAGTGTTTCACTCCCAACACGAGCACGCCACGGAAGTCGAGACGGTCAGACGGTCATTGTCGAATCTGAGATCCTATCCATTAAACACACCTATGTAACTAAGTGGTGTGAGAGACGAGCAGCATGCGAGAGCACATCTCGCGTGATGCCCCATGACTTGTGGTTCTGGTTGCGAGTCTTTAGGGGCTGCGAAGACTTCGTAAAGCTTTGCAGATAAATCTCAAGCCTGGTTTTCCAGGTGTAAAGGATCGGAAAGAGACCTAAGTCGACGGGAAAATTGCCAGGCGAGCTACGCCGGAACCGCCCCCCTACTTCCCGTGGAAACATGGGATAGGTCGGCTGAGTGACTAGTCGGGGTGCGGGACAGAGTGGTCGTAGTAGTCGGTGGAGTTATGCCCATCCGCGGAAACGGTAAAGCCGCTTACAAGGCGAAGGACCACAGTCGCGATGTCTCTAATGAAGAATATTCTTCAACTGCGTTGAAGATTTTCGAAAACTGGAGGCTGAACTCGCGCGCGATGGAGAGCCGGATGCGTTGAAAGATGCCTGTCCGGTTCGGGAAGGGCTTCATTGAGACCGCTTGTTCGCGAGAACAAGTATGGCGCTTTGATTCTACTTCATAGAGCCAAAACGAATACCGCAGACACTGATCTGCGCGATAGAGTCGAGCGACAGCTCGATTGGGAGCCGGAGGTGACTTCGACAAAGATCGGAGTTGCCGCTGAAGACGGTGTGGTGACACTCACCGGCTTTGTCACTACCTATGCTGAAAAGATGGCGGCCGAGCGCGTGACGAAACGCACTTATGGCGTCAAGGCCGTTGCCAATGATATTCATGTAAAACCGGCGTTTCAAAAGACAGATACCGAGATTGCCACGAGTGCCGTGAAGGCGCTCGAGGCCAGAGTTGATGTGCCGGATGACAAGATTAAGCTCACCGTCAAGGATGGCTGGATCACGCTCGATGGCAACGTCGATTGGTATTACCAGAAAAATGCCGCCGAGTTCGCCGTGAAATATCTTCAGGGCGTCCGCGGCGTCACCGATGACATCAAGGTCAAGCCTCTGGTTTCGACGACTGAGGTGAAGCACAAGATCGAAGAGGCCTTGAGGCGCAGCGCCGAGGTCGATGCCAGACGGATCACCGTCAGCACGTCGGACGGCAAGGTGACACTGTGGGGCAATGTCCGCTCCTGGATGGAGAGGGACGAGGCGGAAACTGCAGCGTGGGCTGCACCCGGCGTAACACAAGTGTCTAACCAGATCACCATCGTACCGTAGGTCGGTACAGGGCGCGGCACACTTGGGCCGGTAATTCCGGCCCGAAGTGTGCCGCCTATCTCATTAGCGCTCTGATTGACTCGGTCTGGGCAAAGACTACCCCTTCACGCAGATGAGCGGCACCAGCTTCGCTGCTCTTTTTTTGAAGACCCTGATTAGATTTCGCTCATTCGCGTAAGGCCCTGCGCCGCATGCTCTTTGTGCCCTTCAATAACGATGTGTGTCGCTTTAATAAAAGGGTGAGCTTTAGGGTCATTGAAGACCTGGCGCCCGCCAACTAGAACAAACACACCGGGCCAACCGGCTTCCGCCAGGCAAGACCCAAGTCAGGCCCGCTACAACCTGTTCTCCCAGCGAACCGTGGAGCGGGCGACAGCATAAAGCCTGGGGTGGAGCGCAGCAGAACCCCAGGGACAGTTCATGAAAATTCAAAGCTGCGGAGCGTAGTTTTCCCGGAAGTGACGGCAGATGAAAGGTTCTGTGAGGTTATGGGTGGCCTAGACAGAGCAAGTGTCATGACGGCAAGCCCGCGCGGGCATGACGCAGAACAACGGGAAGCAGGGTATGGCAATCCTTCTCAGTGCACGACGACAGCATGGCTGGGAGCCACTGCGAAAACGCTATGGCTCCCATTCGTAACCCACCGCCAACATGAGGTCTTCCACTTCCATCTCTCCAGTCGTGGCGTCAATCTGGAGATTGCCTCCGCCCGGCGGGGTCATCTTCAATTTCCAGGTAAGTGGAGGCGCGCTCGGATCTACTTCGATTCCAAAGACCGATACGTCCTTCCGAGCAAAATGCAGCCCTCCATATTGATTCACACGCGCTAACTTCATCGTGTTCGATCCTGCTGGCGGTGGCGGTGGCAGCGGTGGATCAATCACCACCGTATAAGCATCCGGCCTCGTGCAACGCGCCAGTAACCAGACTGTGTTGATCTTCAGGGTCTTGTCGCCATCTTTCAACGGGAACAGGCCGTTGCCCATCTCAAATTCAAACACGTTGCCCGCAGCGACATTAATCGGATTCAGGAAGCGATGCCAGTGTCCCGGAAACTCCTGCCGCAAGTTGAACAAGCGCAGCGAAGGAGTCGTGCCATCTTCGGCAAAATAATCGCGCAGGTGCTTGATCGCGCCATTCTTGAATGGTCCGGCATCTTCACGCGAGGTGTATTTGATCGTGAGTACCGCATCCGAGATCGTGCTGTAGTCAAACTGTCGCAGCGGCTTGCCGAAATCGGGCGCCACCGGATCGGGATTGTTCGCCGGCAGGTCATTAAACAACTCCAGCATCCAATCACTAATTGCCCCGGCACCTTCAAACGGAAGATAACGCTCGTCACGGAACGCCAACTCGAAAACGCCACTGTCGTTCTGTCCGTTACTCGCCGCGATCGCTTTCACCTGAATGTTGTTTTCGATGAAACGCAGGTCGTCGGCCGGTAGCCCCTGATCGTCAACATTGTGCGGGTAACCATTGTCGCCGTTGGTGGTGTTGACGCGTATACTGTTCTTCAACAGTCTTACCGTGCACGAGACGGTCGTGTATGGCCCAACTATGCAAGGCAGCGTCAGGCTCACCGACCTGATGCGGCGGAAATAGTGTCCGGGAAAATCGAGGTCAAACAACTCTTCGGGAACGCGGAAGAAGCATTTGCCTGTCTCGCGCAATTTCACTAATGCGAGCGGGTCAAGCAGCGACAACGATACATGCTTCGTTATTTCAAACTCGCGCCGGTTCAATTCGAGCATCGCATTCTCCATGCGGTGCAGATCGTGTTGCAGCTGCTCACCCGAGAGCAGACCCTTCTTCAGACTGTCCCAGTAACCGAAATTAATGTAAGAACTGTCTTGCAGGCCCAGCTCGAAGCGGAAACAACGCTCCGCTCGTTTCGCGAGATCGTAGGCGAGTTTGTAACTGCGGAAGTAGGTGTTTGAGATTTGCCCGATTTGCCATTGATACAGATCCTTGTTCGTGTACTTAGAACGCATGAACTCGTCCGTCGCTTTGGCATTTTCGATCTGTAGTTTCTGGTTCTCGAGTTCCTGCTCGGCAATGGTGATACGGATCTTCGCTGAGTCGATCTGCTTGTCCAGGTGGTCCAGTTCACGATCCGCCAGCTTCTCCTGCAGTTTCCAATCGCTGAAACGCCGGTCGTGGGACGCAGACGTTGCGGCGCGATTCGCTTCGTAACTGGCCATGCCGGAAAGCAAGTGTTCGGCGCCGGCAGCCGCCTGGATCGCGCTGATGATGTTGCCCGTCCCCCACTGCACGTTCACGTGAGGCGAACCGCCAAAACCGGAGCCGCCGATGGTCACGTTCGGAATGTAACCCATCACAGACGCTCCGATATTGATGTTCTGCGCCGTCTGTGAATGCTGCTGCGCGATTTCGAGTTTGTCGAGATTCAATTGCTCGCCGGCGCTGATCCTTTCGATGTCCCGGTAATAATCGCGCCGAACTTCGGTCGTGATTCTTGCGCGGTTCAGCACCTCGAGGTTCTCTTTCGCTTCGTCGAGCTGCTTCTCACGAACGGCCTTGACCGCGTTCAGCAAATCGATCTCCTGAGTCTGACGCAACAGCGCCAACGCCTCGCCGTCCTTTTTCTCCAAAGCCGCGAGCAGTAGACCACCGAGTGAACGAACGTCGTTACAAACCTCTTTTGCGCGTTGGAGAATCGAGGTGAACCTGTACAAGGGTAACGGCGCATTCAGATCAGCCAGCGCACTGCTGAGATCGATGCCGCCGGCTACCGCCTTAACCAGAGCGCCGGGATCGATTGGTGGTTCGAACAAGGCGAGTTGACGGACTACGCCTTCAATGTTCATGCAGTGACGGATTTTGTAGAGCCGATCGGCGACCGTGTCCCAATAGCTGAGCAGCTTTTCGTTTTGCGGAATGCAGAAATAAAGCATCGGCAAAGGAGCGGGATCCGGACCCGGATCGCCACCCGGCATCGGCGGCACGACATTCTCGACTTCCACGAGCGCGTTTGAAAACGCATCAAACGTTTTCTCCAATTCGTTGTAAGTTTCTACAGGCGGTTTTACCTGCGGCGGCACCTTCATCGGTCTTGGTCCAAGTATCTCCGCGGCGAGCACATAGAGCTGTGTCGCTTCGTTGATACTCTCCATCGAGTCCTGGCGAAACAGGTAGTCGCCCCACGCAATCAGGTTGTCGAGATATTTCATCACCACAGTTTTTTGATACGCTACCGTGCGGTAATTCGCGATCCGGTGAGGTTCGAAAGGATAGGTGCGCCAGTCTTTGACCTGCTGTTCCAACGCCTTTTTCAACGCAGACGCACCGGGCACGCTCGTATCGCCGGCGAGGATGAGCATGATGTTCTCAATGCGCTGTTGGATGTATTGCGTGTCGGTGGTTTTGAAAAACGGTTTGGTGATCCAATACTTACTCATCAGCGGCGAGCCGCCCGGCGTCGGCGAGTCAAGACCGATGGGATTGAAAATATGGTGATACCAATCGCGAGCTTCTTCAAACCGCTGGTTCTGACTCAGCAAATTCCCGATCAGCAGCGGTACGTGATAGAAGAGTTCCCAGTTGTAAGGTGAATAAGAACCGTCGGGACTAAAGTCGACGATCTCTTCCGGATAAAATTCCTCCGTACCCAACTGCACGACCGCTCCGGTCGGTTGATAGTCCTGCTTGAACCGAAAACCGGAATTGCGCAGTTGCGTTTGCCTGCTCATCATCTCCGGAATGCCGAGATTCGGATTGAACACCATCCTGATGAAATCGCAGACGAAGGGGTGATAGAAGTTCTTGAAGTCAAACTCCTTTCCGGGCAACGCAAAGAAGGCCAGCAGTCCGAGGTACCACTGAAAGAACTTCATGAAGTATCTGACCAGGAAGTCTACGAGTTGTTCGTCCGTGTACGGCGGAAACGACTGCAGCGACAACTGTATCTGAAGGAAACTCTCAGCCGCTGTTCTTTGCGCGGCAGCCAGCGCCGGCACAAACGTTTCGGCCCACTTTCGGATCTGCCCGGCAAAGAAGTTCTCCCACTTGCGAACGATATCCTTGACGTCGGGATAGTAAAGGCGCGGCTTCAGCCCCTCAGGCGCCTGCTTGCGGGGAAAAGCAAACGAAGGTAATACAAAGAACGTGCGTTTCTTGTCATTGTAGAAGTACGGCAGCCAGGTTCCATACGGCATTGGTAGACGACGCTGATCGCGAATTCCCGGGATTGAGGTGAAGAGCGAAAGCCCGTTGAGGACCAGCCGGTCGAAATACGAAAGGTGCCACGGCGGCGTCATGAAATAGGACCACGGCGTTTGCACCAGCACCTTGACCAGATTGGCATTCGAATTGAAGAATTCAAGCGTGAAATCGTTCTCCGGGGCATCGGTTCGTGCTTGCAGTTCGACCCACTTCAGGTAACTGGTAACCGGGCCGGCCGAAGCAGACTCGGGTCGCACTGTGGGAACGAACGTTTCCAACAGATCATCAGCCTGTTCGGGCGCACCGGTGCAGCCCGCAATTTCAAACGCGCCGCCCAGTCCGGCCGTGTTGTTACCGTCGCTTCCTAAACTCGCGCCGATGAAAGCCACGCCAAATCGTCCGTCCAAATCGCTCCGGTCGACGGGATGGAAGCGATAGAATTTCTTCTCGAGTTCAACACTGTACGAGAAACTCTGAGCAAACGACTTCGACACTTTCTTGGCGCTCCACTGCCCGTTTCGGTAATCGCTCACGGCCATGTACATGCGCAGAATCTTTTCCGTCTTCTTCACCGTAAAGTCACTGTCATTATTGAGACTCATCTTGGGTACTTTCACGGTTCCATCTGTGGGCGCGGCTACTTCCTTGAAGATGGGCCAGAACAGAAAGAGACGGTGATTGACAACAGCCGGAACCAAATAGTCGCCTTCGATGTCGAGTTCGATCTTTTCCCACGGCGTCCACTGCCGGTAATCGAAGCGCCGGTAGTAATAGGTGTGAGGTTCAGCGCCTTTGGTGCGGCCGAAGACATGTATGATCGTTTCGTCAGCATCGTCCTCCTGATAAAAACCGGCGACCTCTAGTTGGGCCACTCCGTCCAACTTCAGCAAATAGTTCTGCACCGCGATCTCGGCCGAGTCCTGCGTAACGTCGTTCTGTAACAACTCATTTTCCAGATCCTGAAAGAACTGCGACTTCGTCGTGAGCAACTGCGGCTCGATCCAGTTCTCCGGCCACAAGAACACTTTTCGATTGGCTTCCCAGACGCGGTACTTGCTCATCCACTTCCACCAGTCCCAGGCACTATCGCCGTCATCGCCATGCGCCACGACGGTGACCTGGGGTTCGAGGCCCATGAAACAACGCTGCACAAAAAGCTGCACCGAGCCCGATGCCTGAACCATTCGGCTCGTCAACATGCACGAACACATTTCTACGTCGAGCAGGTAATAAGCGTAGATATCATTACTGTTTTCCCACTTCTTCGTCGGTGCGTCAGTAGGCATGGGTTGCGTCAGGAGATAGGCGGCCAGCGCATCGCGTTTGCGCTCCCGCAAAACGTCCTGGATCTCCGGCGACAGGACGAACCATGTATCGCTGCCGAACTTGGATCGCAGCAGATCGTTAAGCCGCCGCGCGTCGGCCTGGCCCATCGCGGGGGCGGCAAACGTCTTGACAGTGGCCGGTCCGGCGTTCAGGTTATCGACAAAATAGAAAGCCCGACGCATGCGCTCCCAGTTTTCCGCCAGCAAGTAATCGCCGGGAAATGTGAGATTGAGCCCGGCAACCAGATCATTCACGTCCGTGGCCAGCCAGTTTTCGTTGGTCAGTTCCACGTCTGCGGCGAAATCAGTCGCTAAGCCATAAGCGCCGCCGTCGAGTTTTTCGAGAATTTCCAAAAGTGTGATGGAAGCTTCGGGCAACGTGTCACGCAGCTTCATCAAGCGCGTCAGCCGGATGAATTGATCGACCGCAAGTGCGGGCGCGGCGCTGTCCAAAGGCAACAACGTGAAATCCAACACTTTCGCGCCGCTCGTGATTTTGATGAGGCGTTCCCATTCTTCCAGCGATAATTTCCATTTCTTCCAGATCGTCGCGACCCGGTTGGCCCAGAACCAAGCATCGAAAGCTATTTTTGCTGATGCGTAGTCGAGCGCTCCGCTGGTTGTCGTGAAATCACCGGCAAAATAAGCCAGCAGCGAAGAGTTTGGCGGCGCCGGAGGAACCGGCAGAATTTCGTAGTGCCTGAAGAGTTGGTCCGTGACCGCCTCCGTCAGTCCCAAGATGGCGCTACTCTCCTGAACGATTTCTTTCGCGACCAGCGTACGCGAGAGATAATCGAGGGCTTTGAATATTGCAGAGGCGAGACGTTTCGCGAGCGTGTCATTCGCCGGAATAGAGCTGTCAAGCTCGGTATCAGTCAGCCAGATCCGTTCGTCGGGTGGGACGACTGCCTGCGGCTGCGCAAACAGATCGTTGATCGCATTGTGATAGGCGATCTCTTCCGGCAGCACATTTGGCGCCAGCGCGGTCAATTCCGTTTGTTCGCTCTGGCGCATGATTCCCTTGAAACGCAGCAATCGTTTTTCGGCGTCGTATTCGATCTTCGCGGCGAGTTCCGGCGTGAGCTGGGTTTTGAGATCGATCGCCGCCGGCAGGTGTGGCAGGGCGCTCGTAAAGATTGGTTCGAAGAACTTGACCGCCATCCGCGGCGTGTCGAAGAGTTCCTGAATCGGCCCAGCCGGATTGCCGGGCACCGCAATCAATGCGAGTCGTTCCGCATTGCTCATCAAACCCGTGAAGCTGAGCTTTTGCCTGGTCGCATCGTAGCGAATTGGCAACGAGGGTAATGTTGCGGGCAGCGTGATGCCGCCGGGGATCACAACGTCAATCTCCACCGAGGCAAATTGCGCCGGAGCGGCCTGCGATAGTTGAAACAGTTCGTCGATGGCATTGCTATACGGAGCGTCACCCGATACGCCGGCCAGCGACGGATCGTTAAGCAGCACGCTTCGCTGTGCATCAGTCATCATGCCGTGAAAGACAAGCTTCAGGTTTGGCTCCTGGTACGCGATCGGAATGTTGTTAGGCACACCGGTAATTACTGCCGGAAACGCAAAACCCAATGGCAATCCCTGAACGCCCGTTTCCAATTCCACGGCACCCAGGAGAGTTCGCTGCGCCAGGTTGAGTTCGTCTTCAGTGCGATTGAGTTGCTGAAGCAACGTTCCCAACAAGGCATTCAACTGGTCGGCGTCGGTCGGCACGGCAACCGTAAGGAAATCAAACTGCGCCGGATCGTGAGCAGCCTGAATCTGCTGCAACTGGGTTCGCAATCCGAGCAGGAAACGCGCGGCGTCTGTCTCCTTCATTGCTGCCTTCGCATCGCGATCGGCCGCCAGCATCCAACTGAGTTCGTCAGCCTTAAAGCCAGTGTCTTTCAGGCGATCGATCTTTTCAACGAACTCGCGCGCCGATTTCGCGCTCGCAAACTGCAAGACGTCACGATGAAAGACTTGCTGCAGCAGTTGGTCCACCTGTACTTGAGACAAACCCACCGCTTTGATGAAGTACTTCTGCTCAAGAAACGCCTGTTGAGCTGCAAGGCTCGCAAACGTCGGGACTTCCTGGGCTACCAGCTTCAGCAACACGCGCCACTCGTCACTCTTGAATTTCAGCAGCTTGCTCATCCATGAGTGTCGATAAAGGAACGACAAATTAGCGAGGTTCAGGTCGTCGTTAACATACGGTGTGCCGTCTGAAACTTTGGTCAAACCCTGGAACAACTCACGGTCGGTCTGACGAATGCCGAGCGCCGCCAGCACGACTGAGTCGTGGCCGCTGATCGTTTGACCGGGCGCAAGATCGCCGGTGCCCGAGTCGATCTTCAGAGCATCATCGATGGGATTGCTTAAACGCCGGTTGAGAAACGTCGTTTGATAAAGGGCGTCCGCTCTTGGCTTATGCAGCTCCGTAAAGCGCGTTCCGGCGTTGACGTTTCCGAACAACGCGAGGACACGTTCGACCGAACTCTTTGAGCCCAGTCGTTTGTTTAACTCGGCCAGGTGCATCAGGTTGATGAGAAAGTTTTCGTCGAGCGCCTTCCCGCCGATCGCTGGGTGGCGAATGACAAGATCGAGTTCCCACATCTTCCAGCCGCCGAGCTTCCGCCACAGGCGCAGAAAACGATGAATGCTATCCAGCCTGGCGAGGTCGAGATTCTGGAGATCTTTCTTGTCGGTATCACACGAACTGTCCTGGTGGTGAACGACGATGTCGCCGCCTGGATTGATGAACTTCAGATCGAGCAACGCGAGTAAGTCGTTGTATTCGAGTCCTGTCTTCAGCAGGAACTGTTTTACGTTGCTCACCTTGGTGAGCAACGCGGGGTTTCCAAGCTCACCCCAAACAGCTTGCTGACCGCCGAGCGTTGCATCGGCCACGAGAATCAAACGTTTCTCGTCGAACGGCGCCGTGCCATCAACACCGATCTTGAAGTATACGGCGGCAATATCACCGTCGGTCGGGTTATTCGGCGCTGCCGGACCACGAAACGTGTCCATCAGATCCCATCGCTGCAAATTGGTTTTCAGCAACGCCGATCTGACTTCTTCGGCAAACAGATCAAACGGCAGTGCAAAGGGAAAGCGGGCCTGACGTAGTTTCTCGTACGCCTTGGCATTCACATATTGTGGATAAGCGCGCAGCTCTTCCGCCGTTGTTTTTGTGTTGCGCAGAATCTCAGCGAAAAAGTTCGGCGTCGCTTTCTTCTTCAGGAGATAAGTAATGTTGTCGCCGTGGACAATCCAGCGATTCGGGTCACTGGTATCCACCTGTGAGAGCGTGAAGCCGTCAGCGATGATGATTCCCTGATTCTCGAGCGCGGTAGCGACCGCCGCCCTCGTGGCGGCAGTGGCATCGGGAATGGTTGTCAGGCCGATGATTTCCACGTCAGCTTCGCCGTTCGCGATCACGCTTTCCAGCACTTCGCAAACGACGTCAACATACGGCAACGGAGTCAGCGCGTTATCGCAATTGAGTTCGAGATAACCGAGATCCGGCCGCCGCGGGAACAGCACCTCCTTCACTCTCTTGCCAGGCTTCGCGTTGCGGTCGCGCAGGAACACAAGCAGATCGGCAAAGTAAGCAGCAGGACCTAACACCGAACGGCAGTGTTCGCATTCGCACAAATCTCCCGCCTGAAAAAGATTGTCCCAGTTGGGAAACTTTTTGAGCGCGGCCTCGGTGTCATTGAGCAGTACCTGTGGCAGACCTTCCGCTTGCCAGGCTTTCAAATCACCCACGATCGTGAGTGCGGTCGCATGCGTCTCGGCCGCACGATTCCACACTACCCGGGCCAGGTCAGCCGTGAAACCGGGAGCATCTTTGTAACGACGAACAAATTCGCTGCGTCCCATGCGATAGATCTGCTGCGCGGAATGAATATTATCCGCCAGCACTGAATCAGTCGCCTCAAAGTTTGGCGCGAGCTTGAAAACGCGCTGCGCGCTCTTCAATTCAGTTCTAAACTCATCATCGGCGGTGATTTCGCGCGACTGCGGGTGTTCTTTCAGAAATTTGTCGGCATGCGTTCTGAGGAGATCGAAATCATCGTGCGCCTCAAGAAAACGTCCCAGATCGGCACCGCGCTTCAAGCCACGCAAACCGCCATTGTTAAGCGCGCGATCCAACCCACCGGCAAAAGCTGCGGTGGGAAATGCTTCATGAAACTGCCGCGCGAGTGTTTTCCCGAAAAGCTCTGCGTCCGGCGGTTTGACGCGATCGAGGCCTTCGATTTTGACTGGTAATGTGATGTCACCGGCCGCCTGGCGAGTCTTGATCAGTTTGATCCACTCGTCCTCGCTTCTGCGCGCGAGCGAGCGAATGTCTTCCGGTTTCCGCACGCCAAATTCATGCTTGATCGCTTTGACGACAGAAATGTCGCTTTGCGTAAGGTCTGTGATGTCAATCGACGTTTGCAGATCGGCGATCTCTTGCGCTTTGAATTTTGCATTCTTTAGCGCCTGGACCAGTTCAGCTGTGTTGCCTCTGTGCTCGGCGAAGAGTCGCGCGAACGTTTCTTGTTTCGCCGCTGCGGTAACACCGGCATCCGCGAGCGCTTCCTTGATGAAAGGAGCGGCCTGCGCGCTGAGCAGGTGCCGGCCAACAACCTGCCTGAATTCTTCAACCCACTCGTCGATCTTCTCTCGCGCCGCACTCGGAATCTCTGCTTCGCTAATACTGCTCAGAAGTTTCTTGCGTACGGTAGTCGCGTCGAACGTTGGTAGCGAATCGAGCACGAATTGCAACTGCCCATCAAGAGTTCGATCCTGCGTGCGCTGCAACAGCGTCCCGCCGGTCAGCGCAAACCAAAAGATGGGCGACATTCCCTGTGCTGCTAGTCTGTGGGCCAGCACGAACCGGGCTAAAACAGAAAACTCAAGACTTGTTTCACCCGACAGAAAACTCAAGTCCTGATGCTCATCATTCTCTTCAAGATCCGCGACCGTCAGCCGGCGGAGATTGGGCCCAACCGCAGTCTGGATTCGGTCGAACAAAGACGGCGGCTCGATTGCAGTTCTGGGAATCGTTACGTCTATTTGCGCCGACGCGGGCGCATTGAACACGACTTGCGAAGATGCCAGAACAGTACGGGCGTCGCTGAACACTTTCACAACCAGGTCTGCACTTCCGGATTCCGGTTTTTCAAACTGCGATGGAGAGTAATGGATGCTATAACTGCCGTCCGTGCCCGATCGGGTGCTGCCCAGTCGTTGGTCATTGCGCAAATCACAGTCAAACGCTCCAATCAAAACCCCTCGCGCCGGACCACCGTCGGCAAGCTTCACGTTGCCACTGACTTCGAGACGCTGGCTCGTACTCAAACCCGAATTCACTTCGATCAAGATCTCCGGCGGCGCTTCCGTGACGTTCCAGAGAATCGAATCTTCCGTGGTTCGCAGAATGTCGCCGTCCCTTAACACGCGAAAGAAGAGATCCGGTCTGCGTTCCGGAAAGATCCCGCGGAATGAAGACTCCTCGACTTCGATCTGGAACGCGCCCTCTGCGTCGGTAAGTGAACTGCCGACCACTTCGTCGTGAATCAAATCTTTGTCCCAGGCTTCAACTCGGAGTCCTTCGACCGGCTTTTGCGTTTGACGGTCGACAATGCGGCCCAGGATTTTGAGGTTCTTATTTTTGTTAGACATGATGACTTTTCCGTTTTCTGTCGTTAAGGTCGCGGGTCGGTGCGAATTGACGTGTTCCAGCGACGGCCATTGGGATCAGTGAACTTGCGGAAACGATCAAAAAATGAGTGCTCGAGCGGCGTCACCTCAAGTAGGTCCCGGTGCATGGTTGGCGATCCGGTTCGCTGCGGCGTCATGTGTTCCAATTCCATGGGTAGACCCGAATGCGGATCGATTGGTGCTTTGCCTGCCCTCATTCGGGAGAGATTGGAGGGACTGAATTCTCCGGGCGCTGCAGTTTGAGCTCTGTTCTTCCAGTATCTGTTTCTGACGGTACTCCAGGTAGGAGTCCTCCCCGCGGCCGTCGGTGCATCGTGCGGGTCGCCAACTTTCCATTTCTTACCTGCGGACGCCTTCGGCGTGTTAGCTTTGGGCGCCGCTTTGGGGGCTTTCGGTGCCTTTGGCGCCGGGGCTTTCGGCGGCGTGACCGTTGGTTTTGGCGGCACCGGAGGTTCGGGTGGAAGCGGCGGCTTCACTGGCGGTTTCGGCGGCTTCACTGGCGGTTTCGGAATCGCCTTTGGACCAGCCATACTCTTGGCGAGGTTCGCTCCGCCTTCAACCGTCAAAACGATCTGCGGCACATCCATCACCAGATCCGTGACCGCACTCGCGATCTTCGCGTTCGCGTCGGGATCGTTTCGTCCCTCGGTCGTATAGAACGCGACATCACCCGCCGCTTC
The DNA here is from genome assembly GCA_036726305.1 of Pyrinomonadaceae bacterium. Classification (GTDB taxonomy): domain Bacteria; phylum Acidobacteriota; class Blastocatellia; order Pyrinomonadales; family Pyrinomonadaceae; genus JAOAPY01. Next base: position 16,714 of record DAIMCP010000063.1, read on the forward strand.
GCCTGCGCGCTTTACAGTTTGACCAAATCCGACTACGGCGCCTTTGACGAAGTTCACCGGCGCTTCGGCGCGTCGCTGCAATGCAGCATTTATCTTTTGCGAAGCGTCTGGCTGATCCGAGTGAATCGTGTAGAACGCGAGGTCGGCATAATCTTCGCCCGCTTCCTTGATAGGCTGAGCTACGCCTTCGACGATGTCTTTCCCGCGCTTCTCCATGTTCAGGACCACGGCCCGCGCAGAAGGACTTTCCATCACCTTGTCATCAACCCACAGCGCGAAACGCTGCATGGTTGAGAGACTTGAACGCCAGTCCTTGTCCTCCGCTCCGTTGGGATCGATGAGGCCCGTTGGATTGTTGCTGCAATAGACGTAAAGATTCGGCGATTCGTCTAAGCCTTTCGGATCGACTGCGGTCCAACGGCCGATCCACGAGGCATAGTAACGAGCGCCGTGATAATACAAACCGGTCTCGCTGTCGCGTTCCTTGCCGATAAACCTGTACCGTTTGGTTTCAGTCTGGCCGCTGACAGCCTGAAACGAGGTGTTTCCGTACGGGTAGTACTCTTCGTAGGAAATGATCTGCGCGTTGCGATCCAACTCGAGACTTGCCGAGCCCAGATGATTGCTGAACTGGTAACGGATCACCTGCGCGGGAACTCCCGGCTCGGTGCCTTGCGTTCGCGTCTCAACGATCGCCACGCGATGCTTGTCGTCCATCACGTGCAGCGTTTCGCGCACAAGTGGATTGGCTCCAAGCCGTCGATACAGTTCAAACACCCCGAGATAGATTCTTTCTTCCTTAATTTGACCGCCCGGTGATTCGGTAACTTTCCTTATGCGTTGACCGCTGGCTTCATAGACGTACCAGGTCCGCTCGCCTTGCTTCGCGATGCCTTCGTCATCGGACGGATTCACTGCTTGACGTTGCGTCATCTGCAACTGGTCTTTGTAGTCCCATTGCAGGATTTGCAGCTGCGGCATGCGCAACATGTTTCCGTGTGCGTCGTAGCCATTGCCACCGGTGCTGTAGGTCTCGCCTACGGTTCCGGACAAGGAGGTCAGCCGGTTATTGCGATCGGCCGGATTGATCTGGCTCAAGTCGTCGTAGTGATACGTTCGGTTCCAACCAGGATTCACAGGATCGGAACCCTCATGATTCATCTGGAGAAAATTCCCGACCTGGTCGTAGACATAACGTTGGATGTAACGGCCCATCGCGTTTCCGTCACTGGAGGAAAGCAGGATGCCGACGCGAGGCTTGTCGTTATAGCTTCCGGGAATTGGAGGGTTGCCAATCTGACCCAGGTGTTCGCGTCCGGTCGCTTCAATCAAACGGTATGATGCGTCGTAAGTATATTCGCAGTTTGGCTCGACTCGCTTGTTGCGAAAATAGACGGTCTGCTGTGCATCGTCGCGAATCTCAGTGACGTTGCCGGCCGCATCGTACGTGTAATGAAGATTCTGCACCTGGCAACCGGGCCAACCAGCGGGTGGCAACCCCGGACAATCATCCGGGAAGCCGATCGGATTGCGCGTGCTGCGCACGGTCTTCAGATGAGTCGTCAATCGATCGTATTCGAAAATAATTTTAACGCCGTTTCCGTAATCCAACGAGGTTCTCAAACCGTTCGCATCGTAGTCGATGTCACTGACGAACGTCGTTAGAGTGGCCGCGCCGCGCAGGTTTGCTTCGAGTCTTTCGAGCAGATTTCCTTCGTTGAAGATGGCGTGAATGACGGTCGCATCTGGCGAGGTCAACTCCACCGGACGGTTCAGTGCGTCGTATTTCGTGCTGCTGGTGAAGACCGCTGGATCAAGCGGAACAGCCCCGGACCAGTCGAGCGTCGCCTTGTAGGTTTGCGCAAGTTGGCGACGACTAATAAGTAAGTTTCCTTTGAAATCATAGTTGTCACTGTTGACGGTGCCCGCCTGATCGAAGATCTGAACCGCCTTGCCACGCAGATTGTTTGCCTCCGGATTGGGCCGGCTCTCACCATAAATACTGCGCGCGATCAACTGCTCCGCGCCGGCCCCGGTCGTCAGGAAAGAATCCGTTGGCCGCCGCAATTGATCGTAATCGGTGCGGAACTGATGACTGCGGCTGTCCCAGGCGTAAAGCAGTTTTCCCGAGACATCGCTGAAGCTGTGTCGGGTGCCGGCTTCCATGCTCGTTTGGCGGATCCGATCGCCGAGCATGTCGTAGTCATACCGGATGATGACGCGGTTCCGCGCATCGGTTACTTCCCGCTGGTTGCCTTCAATATCAAACGAAACAAACGTGCCATAGAACTCCTCGGTCGGAGGCGTGGCGGCAGGTGTGTTGCTGTATTTGAACTTGTTGTGGACCACAGTCCAAAACGTATGTCCGAGCACGTCTGAGTGGGCAACCAGAGGCGTGTTGGCGTGAATCTCCGTCTTGCGCGCGGCACGTTGTTCGGCTGGTCCAAGCGCCCCGCCTTGTCGTTTTGTATGCCAGGTGGGCAGAACCTCGGCGACCGGCAAGCGCCGGAAAAAATCGCCGACGTCGGGGTCGGTTCTGGGATCGGCGATCAGAGCGGTGTCGTTGACATCCCATTTCGCCTGGAGCCACGGATCGAAGGTGACCTTGTCGAAGCTGTGATTCGGATCCAGGGTGGCGACGGCGCGCTCGATCGGATCGAAGAAGTGGATCGGACTGACGCCGATGCGCACGTCGAATTCAAACTTGTGCGTGTCCGTGAAGAACGGATCGTACTCGCGGGTCGCCTTGCCCTTGTTGTTGTAAACAGTCCAGCCGCTTCCGACCCAACGCGGGCTGACCGCGCCCGGCGTCAACATTAATTCGTTGTGGGCATCAACGAGAACTCTGCCATCGGCGCCTCTTTGCGGTACTGGCCCAGCTTCCGCCTGCGCTTTCTTTTGAATGTCGCGGCCGAAACCATCCGAGTAGCAAAAACTCACCTGCACTCTCAGTCCGCCGGCCGGCGCTGGATCGCTGCTGTGGGTTTCTCGCGCCAACGTCGCCGCAAACGGCGGCGCTTTCTTTTGCGGCAGCGGCTCCAACCAGAAGGACTCAGTGTCGTAGATCATTCTGGTCGTCGCCTGGTCCAACAGTGTGGTCGTAAACGGGGCTAGAGGATTTTGGAAAAACTGCGCGATCTCCGCCCGGGTCAGGTCAGCGCGAAAGCTGGCTGTGATCTGATCGCCTACTTGTGGGACGTCTTCCGGTTTACCTCGGACGGCTGTTCCGACAACCATTGCCAGCGCATCAAAAACAACTTCGCTGCGGTTTCGATTCTGGTCCATTAATGAACGAGGCTGGAGCACGCGGTAGTCGTTTCCATTGGCGGTGATATTGCCCGCGAGATTTCGCTCGCCGATGGTTACGTGACTGCCAAGCGCGTCCATGATGTCCACGATGAGCAAGTTGTGAACGTCGTAAGAAACGACGGTTTCGGTCGGTCGCGCGGACGCATAAAACGGATCTCGATAGCGATGCGGCAGAAAGAAATGCGAGCGGGCAAATGTCAGTTCCTGCGCTGCGTTGTGGGCAGGATCAGGTGAGAAGAAGACAAGACCTGATGGAATCCACCAGTTGGCATCGCCCTGGCTGTGAACGTAACGCGCCTCGTTCTGCAACATAGCGTTAGAAACACGGCCGCCGTATATGTTCGTAACTAATCCCGGAGTCAACGCCAGTTTATGATTTTCAAACGACAGGGCCATCGACTCGAGTTGGCCCAGCAACAACGGACCGGTTAGATCATTGCGGCGGTATAACACCCGCTGGTGTTCGATCAGCCGTTTCTGCTGACCGGCCGTCGGCGTCTGCTCGTAATCAAGCGGAGCCGCGGTTGCGCCTGCAGTCCGTACCTCTTCAAATTCGAAGCGTTTGCGACCCGCAGGAAGCACGAGACCAGTTAACTCATAAGTTTTCGTTTCAGCGGAAAATGGAATCCGGTAATCGTCGTCTGCTTCGATCGGATTAGTGTAAGAGTGGAGCGTGTAGGTAATCTTCGGCGTCGTCTGTTTGGCACGGTGGCTCGCCGGTACTAACGCCAAACCGGGATTAGGAACTTCGTCGGTACCGCCAAGCGCGTTGGGTATGCGCACGGTAAGGCGGCGTCCGTAATTGATAATCGCGTCGCTCAGAATGTTGCCAAACGGGTCGACGTCCAGCGTTAAAGCGTGAACGATGCGCGGGTCGGTGGGTTTGCGTTCATAGTGAATCGTCAACACCTCGCGCGTATGTGTAAAGAAGACGGCAAACCTGTTCCTGCCCTGTGGCTGCACGGATTCAACCGTGAAGTTCTGTTCCGTGACGACGTATGGATGAGACTCCTCCAGGGATCCATCGAGTGCGTAAATCTCCTGGCGCAACATCGAACCCTTCAACGCGCGGCATGCTTCGCGTTCTTCTTCGAGGGTCAGACCAGCGGGCAGCACCGTGTCGTCGAGCAGTGACTCCCTTGCCTGTTCATCGGTGAGGCCGGGTTCGCGATAATACTCCCCAACGTCGCGATCGTTCAGTTGACCAGCGAAGTAGTCGGAGATGCGTTCGCGATCGAGATAGGGACCGGTATGAAACCAGGTGCGCGTCAATACCGGCGGAACATGCGAAGCTTCATCGATGTTGGTCCCTGACGGAAACTGTTGATTGGCATTTAGCGCTGCAAATTCTTCCGTATCGCGTTGCTCAACGAGACCGAAACCGCGAAACTCGCGTTCTACGCCGTCATAGTAGCCGTGATGATATTCGTAACGAGTAACAAACCGGTTGCCGCTGATTTGATCGAAAGTTTCGACCCGCTCCACCACGTGTACGGGAAACGGAATCTTTGTGATCCACGGCTTGCCGGCTTTCTTGTCCGCCAGATAAAACTTCGTCGACGGCGTATAGTGAATCGCTGTCTCGGAACCGAGATTATTAGTTGAATGAACCAGCAGATGTGGCTTCGCGCCCATCAGGTCGATGTAGTGCAGCGGCGCCCGCACGTTGTCCGGCAACGCCGACGACCAAACGAGACAAGCGGTACCGTTTCCGAGCAGGTCGGCGACCGTAACGGTCGCGACATTATCAACGGTTGGAAACTGTGGCAGCGTTCGCGGCCTGGTCCAGCGATTACCTGACTGATTGAAATAGACGCTGGCCTTCTTGCGGCCCAGGTAGACGATGTCAGTCGTGCCTGAGCCATCGATGTCCGCCAATCTCACACGGTGCTGGCTGAACTGATCTTCACTATCGAACCAGGGCGCATTGTCCATCGTGACCTTTGCGCCGAAACGTCCGTAACCGAGGTTGGGCCAATAACAGATCTCTCCATTCCGAATGCGCACGAGATCCGTCAAACCATCACCCGACATGTCTGACAAGTAAATCGATTGCGTTCCGTCAGCGGTCAGTAGCCGTGGCCCGCGTTCTTCCGTCACGGTGTTATAGATCTTGATTGCCGCAGCGAAACCCTCTTCGGCAAGAGACGGATACCAGGTAATGACCTCATCTTCGGTCAACAGGATGTCGGCATGCCCGTCGCCATTGAGGTCGATGAAACGGAGATTCGGGTCGTTCCACGCGAGATTTGGCAGCGAGGAAAACGGTTGGAAAGGTTCCCAGCGCTCGTCACGTGTCCGTTCATAAAAACCAGAAGCGGCGCCCGAAAACGCCACCAGATCAAGTTGGCCATCACCGGCAAGATCAAGTAGTTGTTGGTTGCCCCCATGCAGATTGACCAGCGAAGGCTGTGAGGGAATGGCCGCCATTGGACCAAACGTCGCGTTACCAAGATTGCGCTTGTAAAACAGCGCTCCTCCTTGATCGGTAAGAATACCGGACACGCCTTCGCCGTCGAGATCCACCCACTGATAGCCGTTCCCGTCGAGTCCGACGGGAAGGTTCTCGATACTGTCGGCACTGACCGTCTGTATGTCGTCGCGAATTACTGCTTTGCTATAGGAAAACTCAACTGGTGGCAGCGATTTCCTAAGGTACGTTACGAAATTCACGCCGCCGATGGCGACGACTGGCACAGTTGCGTCGCGCACGAATCCTGAATGAGTGGCATTACGAATGAAAGAGGCGAAACGGGAACTGCCCTGATGCTTTAATTCGTCGTCTATTGTCGCGGTTGGACTTGCGTAGTTGAAGTCGGCGTAGTCAAACTCCGTAGCTCCAACCAGACACGGCTCGCTACCGAGTTCCGGAAATTTGTGAAACATTAGCACGCGCCGGCAGCGGCGATGGGTGCGGACCTCAAAACCCGCGCGATTAACAGAAAAGGGATCAGGACGATTGGGCCAGTCCTTGACCGGCGCCAAGGCGGCGCGCACGAATCTATGTTGCCCGGCTTCCGGAAGCGCGCCGTTTAAGGGCAGTTCCTGATAACGTCCCTCATCGTAGTCAAACACGACTTCAAACATCCAGTCCGCTAACGCAAGATCCGGTTGCAAGAGCCGAGACACCCGATTGCCATACTTAATGGAGCGAAGATAACGATTAGCGCCGCGTTCGCGGTTGCGCTCGTTGACCAAGCTCGTATCGACATTCTTGCTGTCTTCGGCAACGTATTCGTAGACAACCGCATTTCCCTTGTCGTCGAATGTCTCCGAAATCAACCAGCTAAATATTCGCTTGGGAACGCCGCCTGCGGCGGGACTGAAGCAGCGCGAATTATCGTTCTTGCCGTAGACCGTCGTGACGTTGGCGCGCGTGATGGATCGCCAGTGCGTATCGCCTGTTTGCCGGTTGGTCCAGCGCTCGATTCGGGAAAAGGTGCCTTCGATGCGTGGTCTGTAACGACGAATCTGAAAACTGTCGGCGCCGATATTGCGCGGCGGCAGGTTTTCCGGCTTCCAACCCCCCGGCTTTTTCACGAGGACCGGGACCAGATCGTCGACACCGGTTAAGAGGAACACGTCTGAGTCGTCAGCATCGAGATACTGTGGTAGGCCTTTGTCCGTCTTTCGCGTGATCGACGGCAACGAGAGGTGCCAACCAAGACCAAACGCGCTATTACCATTACCAGAATCGTAGGTCAGCGAAAGGTGTGGTCCAAACTCAGAACGCCCCGGACTCGTCGGCAGCGGAATGCTCATGGTGCCGGTTCCGGTGACCGGATTCGTGCCAAATTTTTCTCCGATTCCTTTGATTGCGCCACCGCCTTTGGGAAGCGAGACTGAGGGCGGTTTTGACTTAGCGCCGGCGGTATCATCCGTCCGGCCATTGGTATCCTTAGGCTGGTCGTTTCTTTGCGACACTTGGCGACCCGAATGCTGCGACTTTTCGCGATCGTCGAACATGAGTGCTTGGGGAAGTCGGTGTTAGCGAGCGTTGAGAATTCCACTGACCCGTGTAACAGGGACCTCGCTTGAACCGGCTTGATTGAATCCTGTGACTAAGAGAGACGGATTACCGGCGCTTCACATATCTCCTATCAATGCGGCTACTCTAATGCTGCTCCTCAGGCCTGTCAATACACGAATTGCCTCATAAAAAATCATAGGAATGGCCTCATAAAGACTTTACTCAAAGGTGATTCGGGTTGCATCGACTTGGAAATCTACTCGAAATGAGGTTTCCAATCGCCTCCTTGGAGGGACGGGTGAAGGAGGGCGCTAGGGAATTATCAGATCCTAAGACCGTTGAGAATTTCGGCGCCTATCTTCAGCTGCTGCGCAGCAGCATATATATGCAGCTGAAATTCTCGATCAAGTTAACCGCTTCTTGACGGGTTTGCGGAGAAGTGAGCGATAAGAATCTGGGGTCTTCCCTCACCCGTCTCAAGCAAGAAACCAGGGCACCATGCCACTATTGCAGGTATTGCAAGCAGCACGCCAGTCTCCCATTTCTAACGCTTCCAGCGACGCTCACTCTGCCAAAGACTGCACAGCACCAAACTAATCCGCTGTCACGGCAGTTCTCGTCGCCAACCAGCGAATGGACCTTAAAAAGCGTCACAATAGGCGGCAGCACCAGAGTGCGAAGCCTGACGATATCGCAAGCGGGAACCGTTGGATTCGTCCCCAGTCCCAGAGTGGGTTTTTGCAGATGAGAAAACCTACCCAATTGCTGGGTGAAACCTCTCGACTTGCCGGCAGCGATTCGTCTAGAGCTGAACACAATTGGCGGGCACATCTGTTGCTTATTGTTGATTGAAGAAAGTGAAATGCGAGGGGCTGCAACAGTGCCAAACGCTCTTACAGATTGCGCAGAGGATCAGTCACTCGAACGAACGAGCGAAATATCCGAAAATGGCAAGACCGCAAACCCAGACCGGCAACGGTCATCCGCTGAAGGTGATGCTCCATTTCAAGACAGCCTCGAAGATATTTGCGCGGGCTTGATTCACCTGGACTTGTGCTGGCTCGCGCCTTACGAATGGGACGTAGGCACATACGGATATTGTCTGGAATGCGGAGCGAGAATTGCTACTGCAAGATTGTCCAGGCACACCGTGGTCTTCTGTCTGGGCTGTCGTCAAGCGACCGAAAGAAGAATTCTATTTTCTGCGGTTCATGGTTCATGAACGGCACTGGTGGGAAAAGGCATGCGCAGCAGAAAGCCATATACCAACGCTACGTTTACCAAACGTGTCGATCACATAGCTGGGCGTCACCGCACCTTGCGAGCCAACACCGAACCGGCCGCCTGCAAGGAGTGCGGCAGCGTCTATGCAAACCGGCGCTGGGCTGCTCCAAATGCCGAGGCAGAAAGCAAGAAGCAGAGACATTGGCGCCCACCACGCTTGACGATTTGCCCCGCCTGCACCCAGGTGCGTACCGGCGAACCGTGTGGATTTCTTCATCTGGATGGCACGTTCCTGGTGGCACACCGTCAGGAGATTGAACAACTAATCCGCAACGAAGCGGTCCGGGCTGCCGAGGACAATCCTTTGGCTCGCATAATGGAATGGAAACGCGCCACCCGGAAACTTACGGTTACAACAACCACGGAACATTTGGCGCAGCGCCTGGGCCATGCACTGGAAAAAGCTTTCAAGGGCACCGCGCATTATGACTTCTCTCATGAGAACAAACTGGCTCGCGTTAACTGGCACCGTGAATGAGTGACCTGATTTGAGCAAGAAATGCTGTCTTGGAGTCGTGGCGGCTGCAATCAACCCCGTCACACCGGGTTGCACAATCTGCACCGAACAGATGGACCATAGGTGCCCACAGTTTGCACCCCCCTTTGCAGGCGGCGAACCGTTTAAGATGCCTCATCCGGCGGCGAGATCTTAATGAATGGCCGGCGTAGTGAAGGAAAAGCACCTTCCTTCCCGTCCTTCGGTGTAGACCGGAGTCATCTCATCATTGCGAGGACTCGTTGCAGCACGGGTCTGTTGCCTCGAGCATGCAAGACCTCACCGAGCGACCGTAGGCCTCCGGTAAATTCATCCTTCAGCGGACGGATGACACGTTCGGAAGATTCTCGCAAAGAACAAGAATGCCTGGCATAGCGCGCCTGGCGTGATCCTGCTAAGCCGCGGAGAGAGTGTGGGGACAAAGATCAAGCGTTTCGCGTGTTGCCAGCGTTTGGCGTGTTGGCGAGCGATTCGTGGGTTTGCGTCAAAAGTTATCCGCAGTATAGACTGGCTTCCGCGCAATCTCACGCCCGCTTGGCTCAGCAACAGAGCACTCGTCTATAGGTTGCATCGATAAAGAACTTACAAAACGGGCTTTCGTCAGTTGCGGACTTATTGCGGACTTTTCCCTAGGGAGTGGGTAAAGACTCTGATGCAGAGACTTACGATAGTTAAGGATCGCTGTCATAAATGGCTGATGACTCAGCGCTAATGCAGATTCGGGTCGTCAGTAACCAGCAGTTCCGTTTGGGCTGGCGGCGTTCAACTCCGCATCTGATGAGATCAGGATTAGGCTCGGTAGTTGTTGCGCTGTTCTGGCGACGTTGATTTCAAGCGCGACGGCCAATTGCCCGGAATCATATCCCCGCAGAGCATGTTTGTCCGCCAACTGCGCCGCTGTGGTCATTACTTTGGGCGTGAGATCGAAAACGCGCAGGTCATGTTCGAGGTCATGCTCGAAACGCACGATAGCGGCTGTGGCATCGGTCGTCGAGATCAACAGGCCCTTGCCTTTGCGAGCGATTGCGGCAACGACTTCGACGTGCGTGATAGCCGCGACGTAGATGCGATTGTCAACTCGGGGATCAGTGAGACTCTCTACCCAGGCGCTTCCCGTTTCCGTGGCGTAACGTTTTACGAGAGCGCTGCTGTCAAAGAAGTATGAGACCACACTAACGACGCTTCTCGACAATCATCTCCGAGAGCGGCCGACCCTGGACTTTGACCGGCTGATAGTTCTCATAAGGCGTGAGATTCGTTACCAGGGGCAAAGCGCGGCGCAGGAAACCGTTGGCTTCCATCTGCTGCTCGAATTCATCTTCGTTCATCAGGGCCGCGGTGCTTGGAGCGGCTGCTTCCTCGATTACCGTCTCCAGTATCTCGCGCAATCCCTTTAGTTCGCCTGGCGGCAGGCGTTTCACTTGCTGGATGATTTCGGTAACACGGCTACACATGGCGCTCCTTTCTAATTTCCTTCCACGAATATTTGGTTAATTGAAGGGACCGAGTTGGGTTATTCGTCGGTGTCAAGCAGCACCCTTTCCTTCATTTCACCTGCGCCAGTATACGACCAGCGGCGATGGCTTGTCACTGGCCGGTATTGTCAGGTTAACCGACGGAGCGTGTGATTGGACTTAATGCTGCATACTTCACTGATGAGCAGCTCCTCTCGTTATCACCGACATCGCTTCCCCGCCGAGATCATCAGTCATTCCGTTTGGTTATACTTTCGCTTTGCCCTGAGCTTCCGCGATGTCGAAGAAATGTTGGCAACGCGGGGTCTCCCTCAGCTATGAGACTGTCCGAGAATGGTGCCTTAAATTCGGCCAGACTTACGCCAACGGCTTGCGCCACAAGTCTCCTCGACCCGGCGACAGGTGGCACCTCGACGAAGTGTTCCTCAAGATCAACGGACACCAGCATTACCTCTGGCGCGCAGTGGATTAGGATGGCGACCTTCCTGTATCGCATGCAACTGATGCATTGAGGATAGGAGTCTTTGCGCCGAGCCGTCACGCTTGAGTCTGGGAGAGTCAGCCTTCGTTCTCGGACGGCTCACTAGCATAATTGTAAGTCTGGCTAGTTTGCGACTGACCCGCAGCATCGGTAAGTGAGAGTCAACTACCTAAACCATCCGCCAGTGGACTGAATGCCCCAGTTGAATCAGTGCGCGTAAAGAATTCATCAGTTCCGTCGTTGAGCAGATTGGCATTTCCGCCCAGTGAAGATTGTTCCTGAACAACACTCGCCCCGTGGTAGAGAAAACTGGTCGTCGTGCCATTTACTGTCTTGTCCGGGACAGTTCAGAGGTTCATTCTACACTCGGTTTGCGGTGCTTTGAATCAGTTGTTCGACCCCAGCGCCGCCCGAGAAAGGCAGCAGTTGCGAATAAGACCAGAAACGTTAATGGCAATAGCTCAAGGGAAAGATTCTCAATTCTCGTTAAGTAGACGACGCCGCCGTGACAAACGAAGGTACGGTAGACTCGACTTTGTTGGGGCTCTGGTTCAGTCGGCCGGTTATGACAGAAGTATCCGTCCAGCCACACGACTGACCCAATAGCCCCAAAAGATAGGCATAACAAGGACGGCTACCATCTCTCTGACCTCTATCCACTTTGGTACTACGAGAAGCAAAAGAAGAATCAGACCGCAAGTATGCTGAACCCGGGATCGCCTTCATCGACGACGTAAATCGCAGTCAGCAGAAAGTAGTTTTCCGTTCGCGCATCGTTCTGGCGGCGGCGAACGGCACCTCGAATCGGCAGATTGCGATCGAGTTGAAGACCAGCCGGCCGACGGTGATCCTTTGGCGCAACCGTTTCCTGGAAGCGGGCACGGCGGCGCTGGTTGATGATGCTCCGGGACGAGGTCGTCCCAAACAGATAGCGGCTGCCAAGGTCAAGAAAATCGTGGAAGCTACTCTGCATACGACTCCCAAAGCAGCCACTCATTGGAGTGTGCGGACGATGGCGCCGTAGCCACGATAAATTGCTTCGGCGAAGATGAAGAGCACACGTCTGCATACTACGATTGAAGAGTATGTCGCATGCCCATTTCGCGCGAAAGTAATTGGCGAGCCTGTAGAAGTCACCGGCTTTCGCTGGCCCGACTCCGGTCACGGCCTACTTGCCATTTGCCAGCGCCAAGGCAAGACGCATCCGGTAGACAGACTCGCTTGAGTGGATCGAGCCGTTACCGGAAGGTTATCAACGGATCGCTGCTTACCAGGCGTGGCGAAACCGCATGAGCTGACCACGTCGTGAGCGCACGCTGCACGGATACCAGCATGCCAATCGAGTACATAAACAGAAGCGGCCAGAAGTATTATCTGCACGTCGGTGCGACGATGACTGGCAAGCCGAAGTATTAAGTCGCGCAGCACGCCCGTGGCCCGCGTGCGGCGCAAACTCTTCGCGCAGGTTGCAAGACTCGCCTACTGCTAAGGAGACGAAGACTCCAAAACTATTCACAATTACTACCCGCAGGACCCACTGCTACAGCTGTAGCCAGCGCCGCAATCCCAGCTAGTCTCACACACATCGCCCAAACCACCCAAGTGCCCTCCTCCGCCGCCTCCACCTCCGCCACCTCCGCCCCCACTCAGACAACTATTGGCGACTACAACTTGCTGATACAGAGCGCAGTCTTCACCGCCGGTCTTGCACTGGGCCATCGCCCTGGCCGGATAAAAATCTCCCGGCAGGTACGTGCTGACCCAATCGTACAGCACAGCACAATTTCCGTTCTCCAGGCATGGTCTATTCGTCGTGTTTGTAAGTGCATTGCCGCAGGACACTGCGACATTGGAGGAAAACGGGTCGAAGGTTTTAGTGGGAGAAAATTCAGCCGTGAGAAATGCGAAACTAGGTCCATTTGCTTGCCGCGGCACCGGAGTTCTACTTCGAGTTGTCAACTGGTCTTCCTCTGCCACCCACTCGCCTGGTGCTGATCCCCTTCTAAAGCGAGTGCCAGAGCGCCACATTGTGCCATCGGAGAAGACGACCGTACCGATTCGTATTCCGACATCGTCCGGCGCTCCCAACGGGTAGCCGGTAGCAGTCAGCAAACTCTTGATGTCAAAAACCTGACCCGCAGAAAGTCGAAGATCACACGTTTGATTGGGGTTGATTCGATCCGTACTGTCTTCAAACGTTGGAAGCCTAGAAAGCAATTCGCGATTGCCAAACGCGATTTCATCGATAGCGAACGGATCTACGGAGGCTGCCGGCCTAGGAAATTGAAGATCGATCGAGGCGAAGAGAATTTCTTTAGCGGACCTGTTTCGTATCCTGATGACCAAACCCTCAAGCCAATCGTCATCCTCGATGAAGCCACGACTCGGGAGAACGTCGTTTCCACGAATTTTTACTCCGACGATTCCAACAGGACGGTTTCGCTCAATGGGAAGTCGGTTTATTCTGCGGTTTTTGAGCCGCCGGGCGCTCACAGTCGTTCTCGGGAAGCTCGCCCACACCCCCATCACGACAATTAGCGAGAGCAGTAAATAAACGTAAAATTTCAAGCTTCGATTTCTCATAATAGTAGCTCCGATTGTTAAGGTTAGAATACTGTGGGCACTGCTAAGGGAATCCTTCCAGCGCCGATAGATTACCTACGTCCGCTTGAACGTAAGGGCGAATCTACGTGGAATTAATACTTGACCCAGCCGCTGGGGGTCGAGGCGTCGCGTCGCAGGTGGGTGCCTGCGTACCACATCGTATCGTCCGCGAAAATGGTGCGGCCGATGCGGATCGCAACCAAGTCGATGTTATCTTTGTAACCGGCAGCCGAAAGTAGGCTTTTTATGCGCGCTAGGTCGCCACTCGAGACGCTAACGTCAACACTTTGTCCGGGAGCCAGTATCGAAGATGAGGCATTTGCTTCCGCCGGCTTTGCCAACAACGCTGGGTTTCCGTACGAGATGTCGTCCACCGCAACTGCATTCTTATCCCCTTCGTGCCATGGAAACTGCACTTGTACTGAGGTCAACAGAATCCGTTGATTTGAGGAATTCTTGAGCGTTATCGTCAACCCACTCAGCCAATCTTCGCTAGCAAGGAAGTTCTCATTGAGGGTAATCTTCTGACCCTTCACGGCGATGGCCGTGATGGTTACCGGCTCATTCTGCTCGGCCGGAAGCCGACGTACGACCTTGTACGCCTTCTCCATCTGCTGATTTCCAGCTACAGGAGCGGTCATTGTTAATGCAACGGCTGCACCAGTTAGGAATGTATACAAGGTTTTACGCATTTGGTGGGTCATCCTATTTCCTCCAGAGGGTCAGTGTTAAGGGCAAGTAATTGTGGCGATTTTAGTTTTGTCGGCCAATGCTGTCAAGCAAGATCTCTTGCTAAGATCTCTTGCTATTTCTGGCAGTCATGTGCCTGATTCCCCGCATGAGCTAATGTATTTGAGTCCTCTGCTAAGACAGATCGCTAAGGTTCTTTGAGAGTT
>DAIMCP010000064.1:0-30998 GCA_036726305.1 Pyrinomonadaceae bacterium
AGAACTAGATCTTGACATCATCGATTTGCGCGCGCTGCAGTTTGCCGCTGTAATCGATGTAAATCGACTTCCACTCGGAAAACACGTCAAGTACCTGGGTGCCGGCTTCCCGATGACCATTGCCGGTGGCTTTAGTGCCGCCAAAGGGTAGGTGGACTTCCGCGCCAATCGTCGAAGCATTCACATAAAAGATGCCTGTGTACATTTCGTTCATCGCCGCGAAGGCCCGGTTCACGTCCTGGGTATAAATCGAAGCGGACAATCCGTAACGCACGCCATTGCCGATCTCAATTGCCTCCTCGAGCGAGCTTGCGGGAATCACAGTCGTAACCGGCCCAAAGATCTCCTCCTGAGCAATGCGCATGTCCGGGGTAGCGTCGGTGAAAACGGTCGGCTCAATAAAGTATCCGTTGGCGTACTCGCCCTTGGTCAAGCGCCGTCCCCCGCACGCCAGCGTGGCCCCGTCTTCATGCCGGCCGATGTCGATGTAGCCGCGGATTTTTTCCACTGCTTCGGCATTAATCACCGGCCCCATGTCAACCTTCGGATCGGCCCCGTTGCCAACTCGTAAGGCCTGGGCCCGCTCGACCAGTTTCTTTGAGAATTGTTTGTAGACTTTTTTATGGACCACCATGCGAGACGACGCCGTACAGCGTTGCCCCGAGGTTCCAAACGCTCCCCATACGGCGCCTTCGACGGCGAGATCCACATCGGCGTCATCCATGACCATGATGACGTTTTTCCCGCCCATTTCCAGTGAACAGATCGCATTGCGATCTGCACAAGCGGAGGCCACCAAACGGCCGGTCTCTGTAGAACCCGTAAAGGTGATGAGCCGCAGGGCCGGGTGGTTTGTCATCGCCGGCCCGATGGCAGAGCCATGTCCGGTTACGAGATTAACCACACCCGGTGGAATACCGGCTTCTTCGCAGGCTTTCACAAGATTGTAGGTGGACAACGGTGTGTCCTCTGCCGGTTTGATGACAACCGTGTTCCCGCAAACCAGAGCCGGGATCAACTTCCATGAAGGGATCGCCATGGGAAAATTCCAGGGCGTGATCAATCCGCAAAGTCCAACCGGTTGGCGCACACACATTGCGAACTTGTCGGGCATCTCTGCCGGCGTCGTGAAGCCATGCAATCGACGACCTTCACCGGCGGTGTAATAAGTGCAGTCAATCGCCTCCTGCACATCGCCTCCGGTCTCTTTCAGCACCTTGCCCATCTCGCGCGTCATGTCCGCGGCAAAGGCATCTTTTTGTCGAATGAGTATCTCGCCCAGGCGAAACAATATCTCGGCCCGGCGCGGCGCTGGTGTGCGACGCCAGCGAACGGAGGCTTCCTGCGCCGCGTTCACAGCGTCGTTGATGTCCTGGCGAGTGGAAAGTGGAAACCGGCCCACTATATCGCGAGTGTCCGCGGGGTTGATATTTTCAAAAGTTTCCCCGGAGTTGCTGTCCACCCAGCGGCCGCCGATGTAGTTTTGATAAGTCTTGACGCCCGAGCGGGGACTGTTTTTTTGTGGCGAGCCGGTCGCAGTCTTTCGCTGCGCCTTCCTGTTGCCCGATTTGATGATCGCTTTTTTTGCTTGAGCCATAGAGAAAATTCCATCTTCCAGATTTCGGATGCCAGGCCCCAACCAGCCTGAACCCGTAACCCGTTACTCAAAACTGGTTTTTATGTTTACTGATAAGTGAACTGGACAATCTGCGTGATCACGCGTTCCAGCCTTCTCTCGTAACGCGAAACGTTCAGCACTACGGGATCTCCGGGTTTTAGCGCGCTCAGGACGCGTTGAAAGTCTGCCAGCGTCGTCACCGGCATACGGTTGATGCGCGTGATAACATCGCCTTCAGCCAGGGCCGGTTGACCCAGAGCCGACCTGACATCGGCAGCCACACCGTTAGGATCCAAATCCTTCAGATAGAGCCCGCGCACACCCGTCAAATGCTTTTCTGAAACCAACTGGGGAGTCAGTTCGGCGAGCGTCATTCCCAGCTTCAAAACACCCGGCTTGACCTCTGGTTCCTTCCCTTTGACAGGCTCTTCAACGTCCCTAACCGGTTGGTTTGGCGGACGTTCGCCCAGAACGATATTTACGGTGTGCTTTTCGAGTTTGCCATCGGTATCGCGCAGGAAAGTAAAAGTCGCGGATTGACCCACGGTGCTGCCAGCAACCCGGAGAATCAGGTCCTGCGCATTGATCACCGGTTGTCCGTTGAATTCAGTTATGACATCGCCGGACAATAATCCCGCCTGGCTTGCGGGGGTCGGCTTGCCATCTCGGGCCGGGGCCAGATCCATGACAATCGCGCCCTTGGCTTCGGGCAATCCGTAAACTTTCGCAAACTCATCCTTGACAGACTCCAGCGTAATTCCCAGGTAGCCGCGACGCACTCTTCCGCCGTCGACAATCTGTTTGTATACAAAACTGGTTTCACTGGCCGGCAAAGCGAAGCCGATACCGTTATAGTCCCCGGTTGAGGTGGCAATCTGCGAGTTCATGCCAATCACTTCGCCATGCATATTAACCAGCGGGCCGCCGCTGTTGCCACGGTTAATGGCGGCGTCGGTCTGTAAAAAGCGCTGGAAGGTAGTGAAGTAAGGTGTCTCTCGTTCTTTCTTGGAAATGATACCTGCGGTCACTGTCTGATCCAGACCAAAGGGCGAACCGATAGCCAGCACCCAATCGCCAACCTGAGCGCCGTTTGAATCGCCGAGCTTCAAAGTGGGCAGGTCGTGTGGCGAATCGATTTTGATCACTGCCACATCGGTCTCTTCATCGACGCCAACAACCTTGCCGCGGAATTTCTCGCCCGAAAGCAATCCCACTGTAATGCGGGTCGCACCCTCGATTACGTGTTGGTTGGTCAGGATATAACCCTTCGCATCGACAATAAATCCGCTGCCAACGCCTCGCGAGGGACGGCGCGGCTGGCGGCGAAACATGTCGAGCAAGGGATTGTTGGAGGACTGGTCATCTTTCGAGTCTTCGTCCTTTTCGGTAATTTCAGGGGCAATCTGCATCGTTTCGATATTCACGACGGCAGGTTCGACGTGCCTGGCAATCTCCGCAAACGAGGCTGATAGAGCCTCAGGCGCGTGGGCGATCTGCACTTCATTTTGCGCAATCGTTGGCCGCCCGGAAAGTATCGCGCCCAGACCTATTCCCGTAGCGAGGCAGGCAACCGCCAGCGCCACAATCCAGACCCGCAGCTTACGCAGAATAACTCGCTCTTCAACTGTCGTTTGGTCTTTGATTGACTCGAACATTACCCACCACCTTTTGGAAAAACCGAAGCGTCGTCCTACCTCGGGAGCAAGAACTGAAAAGCCGCTGCCGAGCTGTCACCAGAGAGGTTTGAAAGTATAACCAATGCGCGAGAAAGGGGCAAAGAATCAGGGAACAACCCGCAGTAGCGGGAGCGAGGGGACCGGCGCCGCGTCTACTTTCTCTGGTTCAAGGCCTCAGAAGCACTTTCAGCACACCCGGCGTACGAGCGCGATCCAAGGCGAACACTGCCTCTCCGAGGGGGTATTCTTCGCTAATCAGGCTATCGATATCGATGGCACCCTTCTTGAGGAGGTCGAGAGCCGGGCCAAACCGACCACAGCGAGAGCCCACTATGCTGATTTCGTTGACGACGATTTGGGCTGCATTTAACTCAGTGGAGCCATGAAAGGTTGATTTCAGCACGAGAGTGCCGCGCGGCCGTAAGAGCTTGAAAGCCAGAGCAAATCCCTCTGCAGCCCCCGAAGCCTCGACCACAACATCAAATTCTCGAACTCTTTGCTCGGCTTGCGCCACCAAGGCGGTTTCAATACCCAATCGTTCTGCGATGCGCAGCTTGTCCTCATGCCTGCCAATCAGAAGTAACTGCGTGCCGCTAAGCGCGAGAACCTGGGCACACAACAAGCCGAGCTTGCCATCCCCGATCACTGCCAGTCGTGTCTGTTTGGAGCAGGGGAGTCGTTCCTGAATGGCACAGGCGGCCGCCAGCGGCTCGACGAACACGGCATGTTCGTCAGGGATGCGGGAAGACACTGTTAACAGATTGGCGACGGGCAGTTGCAGGTACTCGGCGTGTGCACCATCGCGGCCAACGATCCCCAGCACGGTTCGCGTCGCACAATGGCGTGAATCACCAGCCAGGCACAAGGCGCACGCCCCGCACCCGGCGTTTATCTCGCCCACCACACGATAGCCTATCAGCGAGCGATCTGGGCACTGCTCTACGACGCCGACAAACTCGTGCCCAATGGTCCCGTTAAAGCCGGCATAGCCGCGGGCTATTTCCAAATCTGTGTTGCAAATTCCGGAAATGACTACCCGCACCAGGGCCTCGTCCTCGCGCTGCGGTTTTTCCACATCGCGCAGGGAGACGCCGGTTCCTTCAACTCTTAAAGCTTTCATGACTAGTCAATTGTCAATAGTCAGCTGATCCCCTCGGGTTGGGTCATAGGTTCTGGTCTTGATCAGGTCTGAAGTGGGATTGAAATGGTGTTGGTTCCTATGAATGTGGCCTGGTAGGTCTTTCAACTAACCAGGAACTACAAATTACGATTCCTAAAAACTCTTTGATCGCGTGTAGGCGTTTTGCGAGGTTAATTCGATGGTCTGTTTGCCGCCGTTCAGCGAAAGCGGCAGGCGCCATTCCAGATTCTCCTCGCCTGCGAGTATGGCGTGGAGCCACCAATTACCCGGCGGCACGCTAACTGAGGTTTTTCCCTGAGTATCAAGCCGGGCATTGATCAGATCTCGTCCCTGCATGCGCTGGTTTAGAAATTCATCAAAGCGCTGACCGGCGCGAGGCTCGACAAAGAACTCGTTACGCACCGCCACGATGTCGACTGGCGAGATTTCGATCGCAATGTCCCTGGAAACACTGGCCATGTCTGCCGGCGGTTGCAGCAGAATGTGTAACGTCGTTTGACGGGTGGTCGACACCGAGCTGCTGGGTCCGGTGTCCGGCAGTTTGCTGTAGACCATCCAACCGGCAGTTCCCAGCGCTGCGAGCAGGGCCAAACGTAGAGCCAGAGCCAGAAGGTGAAAGGAAATGCTTGGCGATTTCATACTTGTCGACAAAGCCGGGAACAGTTGCCAATTCAATTGGTGATTGTAATCCATCAGTCAGGCCCGAGACCACTTCAAGTTCAAACTCATTGAGCTGCGCGCTTAATCGGTGGCAGCGGTCCGCCGCGGAACTCAGCCAGGAGTGTGTCCTGTCAACATTTGGAGACATTAAAATATACAGGGGCTTACTTCCTGAGACTGCGAACGTATTGGACCAGCGAATCTATCTCCGTTTCGGATAGCTTTTTTCCGAACGTCGGCATGCGGCCTTTGCCGTTGCTGATGACGTTGAAGATTCGTTCATCGGTCACGCGCTCCTGCCACGCTGCGTCCGAGAGATTGCGCGCGCCTGACAATTTTCCCCTGATCCCCTTCGCGCGGCCGTCCTTTCCATGACATTTGACACATTGCCGCCCATATAGCTGGGCGCCGTTCGTTGCGGCCTCCGACGAAGAAACCGCCGGGTGGGCCAGCGCCAAGACGGTCATGCCAATTAGTATTGCCGATAGTGCGCCTGCCGATATTTTCATGCGTTGCAAACCTCCTCCAGGCAAAATGCTTGCGCTACAAAAGTGGTTGTCAGCACAGCGGCCGTCATTAATGTTAGATCCTAAAGTTGAAAGCTGAGACAATGCACAGTAATCTGAATCAGTAAACCACAACTCGAAAGACGCGCAAAACCATTTGAACGACATGGACAGTGAAATTGGGCCGCTGCAAAACCGCGAAACTCTGTCATCCGACGGAGTAATTGAAATGGACAAGTTTCGCGAAGAGTGTGGCGTGTTCGGGATCTATGGTCATCCGGACGCTGCCCGTCTTACTTATCTGGGGTTGTATGCGCTGCAGCATCGGGGCCAGGAATCCTGCGGCATCGTAACTTCGAGTGGCAGCGAACTGCGTCTGGAACGTGCCATGGGTCATGTCTCGGACGCTTTCGATCAGTCTCGTTTGGATCGGCTCGAGGGCTCGAGCGCAATTGGACATGTGCGCTACTCCACCGCCGGAGATGTTTCGATTCGCGAAGCACAACCATTTTTGGTTACCTGCCAGCACGGGCAAATTGCCGTCTGCCACAATGGAAACCTGCCTTTTGCCAAAGAAGAGCGGCGCCGGTTGGAACTCGAAGGCGCAATCTTTTCATCTACCTCAGACACAGAAGTTGTACTGCACGGGGTGGCGCGCTCTCGCAAAGCCTCAGTGGCCGAAGCGATCCCGGAAGTCCTGCGAGATACCGAAGGCGCTTTCTCAATGCTCTTTCTGACGCCTGCGGAATTAATCGCCATTCGCGATCCGCGCGGCTTTCGTCCACTCGCCCTGGGCCGGTTGGGCGAATCGTGGGTGGTGGCGTCTGAGACATGTGCTTTTGATCTGATTGACGCGCAGTACGTTCGGGATATCGAGCCCGGCGAGATGATTGTCATCAACAGCAATGGCTTGCATTCGTCACATCCATTGCCGGAACGGCCGATTTCGATGTGCATCTTTGAGCACGTTTATTTTGCGCGACCCGACTCTTTGATCTTCGGTCAATCAGTCAACGAATCGCGGCACAAGATGGGTAAGCGCCTGGCTCTCGAACAGCCTGCCGACGCAGATTTGATAGTGCCGGTGCCGGATTCGGGCACCGTTGCGGCTATTGGCTATGCGGCGCAAAGTAAGACGAGTTTTCGCTTTGGGTTGGTGCGCAATCATTATGTAGGACGCACTTTTATCGAGCCGCGCCAGTCCATTCGCTCGTTCGGCGTACGCATCAAGCTTAATCCGGTGCGGCACTTGATCGATGGCAAGCGTGTGGTTTTGATTGATGATTCCATTGTGCGCGGCACGACATCGAAAAAAATTGTGCAAATGGTGCGTGAGGCGGGAGCGAAAGAGATTCACGTACGCATCAGCTGCCCGCCCACGATCAGTCCCTGTTATTACGGCGTTGACACTCCCAACAAGGCCGACTTGATAGCGGCGCAAATGTCGGTCGAAGAGATCTGCAAGTTTATTGGGGCGGACACGCTCGGCTACCTCTCTCTCGAAGGAATGATGGAGGCGACCGGTATTAGTCCGCAAAGGTCCTGCGTCGCTTGTTGGAACGAGCGTTATCCAACGCGGATTTCTGCTGCCGCAGAGACACTTTGGGAACGTGAGCATGAAGCGCTGACGACAGAAGGCTAAGATCCCCTGCATCAAACAAAGAAATCAGGTTAAGACGACAATCGATGCTGCTGGGTATTTACGCGACGCGTTGAGGTAATAACAAGTGGGCCGAGCGTCCAAGGGTTGTGGGTGTGCAGCAGCGGTGCTGGTGGTTGTGCTTGGCGCCGCGGGACTCGTCGGCTGGAAGTTTGTGTGGCCGAAGTGGAAAGCCCAGCCACCCAAACCTTCTGGCGGTGAACTGCAGGTACATGTCCTTGATGTCGGACCAATAAACGGTGATTCCATCCTGATCGTCTCTCCCACCGGTAAAAGCGTGCTAATCGACGCCGGTGATGCCGGCAAGGAAAAGATCGTGCTGGACGCACTTAAGCGGTACAAGGTCGAACAGTTGGATTATTTCATCGCCACGCACCCGCATCCGGATCACCTCGGGGCCGCCGCGGCAGTGCTTAAGGCCGTCAAAGTTGTAAATGTCATCGACAACGGATTGGAACCGGCCGGTCGGCCCAGTCCTACCCCGACCCCGGCGGCGGGAAAGAAGGGGCCGCCGCCAAAGCCTGCGCCACGCAGCGCTAAGAAGCTGAGAGGCCCGACCCAGTTCTTTGATGACTACCGGGACGCGGTCACACAGAGTGGCGCACATTATGAGACGGCGGAGGTGGGGAAAAACTACGACCTCGGCGGCGGCGCGCGCCTGACCATTCTCGGACCCAGCCCGCCCCCGTTCACAAAAGAGCAACTGAAAGCAGGAGGCAACGAAGCAAACGCCAATTCGGTTGTTGCTCGCCTCGATTACGGAGAGTTTTCCATGCTGCTGCCGGGTGATGCCGAAGAGCAGACTGAGCAACGAATGCTCTCCAAAGATCTTGAGCTGGCGGCGAAGCTCCTGAAAGTCGCACATCACGGATCAAAATACGCAACTTCGGGAGCCTTTCTTAAACGGGTGCAACCCGAGGTGGCAATCATCTCCGATGGCGAGTGGAATCATTACGGTCAACCCGCACAGGCAGTGCTGGATCGTTTGCAGGCGGCGAATGTGAAGGTCTACCGGACTGATCTGCAGGGAGAGATCAGTATCGCGACCACCGGAAAATTGAAAGGCGACAAGCTCTATACGATTAAGACCGCCAGGGAAGCCAAGAGTGATGTTTGGACTGGAAGGCCGCCGCAGAAGGACGATTCTTCGCGTTCCGGCTTTATCGCCTATGGCGATTTTGGACCACCGCCAAAGGTGAAGACTGAAAAGCCGAAGTAATTGCGCGACTGGCGTTCGGAGCACCGGCCTCAGTCGGTCCTCATTTCAGGCACTGGTCATCCTGGCTGAATTTGGAATCAACCATTGATAATTAAACCCACAACTTATAGTGATGCCGGCGTTGACATCGACGCTGCCACGCGCGCTACCGACAAGATTAGAGAATTGGCGCGGCGCACTTTTAACGATCGTACGCTATCGGAGATCGGCAGCTTTGGCGGAATGTTTGACGGCGCGTTCCCCAGCTTGGCCCAACCGGTGCTGGTGGCCTCAGCCGACGGCGTAGGAACGAAACTAAAAATCGCGTTCGCCACCGGCATTAACAACACGGTCGGTCGTGACCTGGTCAATCATTGTGTCAATGACATCCTGGTCCAGGGAGCGCGCCCGCTCTTCTTCCTTGACTACATCGCAACCGGAAAGCTTTCTCCAGAGACGGTGGCGTCCATCGTGGAAGGCATCGCCAACGGCTGCCGTGCCAACGATTGCGTGTTGCTGGGGGGCGAGACTGCTGAGATGCCGGGCTTTTACGCCGACGGCGAATACGACATCGCCGGTTTCATCGTCGGCGTAGTCGATCGCGAAAAAATCATCGACGGCAGGAGCATTGTTCCCGACGACGTGCTGCTGGCATTGCCATCCGTCGGGCTGCATACGAACGGTTATTCGCTGGCGCGCAAATTGTTCCTGGAAGTTGCCGGTTACGAGGTGAACACAATGCTCGAGGGCGTTGGCATGACTGTGGGTGAGGCGATGCTGCAACCGCATTTGAGCTACCTCCGCCCCCTCGAAAACCTGCTTGATTCCGGCCTCATCAAAGGCCTGGTCCACATCACCGGCGGTGGCTTGCTCGATAACATCCCGCGCATCCTTCCCGCTGGCACCGGGGTCACGATCGAGAAAGGTAGTTGGCCTGAATTACCGATCTACACGCTGATGCGAGAGATCGGAGCTGTCTCTGAATTTGAAATGTATCGCACCTTCAACATGGGAGTCGGAATGGTTATCATCTGCGCGCCGGCAGAGGCAGCGCGTATCAGGTCGCATTTCAGCCAACGGGATCAAGCATGCTACCTGGTTGGCCGCGTAACCGGCGGAAATCGTGAAGTAGTCCTAACCTAAGTCACATTCTCCACCGAGACAGAGTGTCGCAAGAACGGCTGAGCGAACTCACTTGTTCTGGTAGCGGCGCGGCTTTGTGCGAGATTTTCTCCATGGCCATCCCATCAGACAAAAAGCGCGTTGCCATTCTCATCTCCGGTCGCGGGTCGAACATGGTGGAGCTCGCCAAGGCAACGCTCGCCGGTCGCATTCCGAAAGCGGAGGTGGTGCTCGTGATCAGCGACCAGCCCGCCGCTGCCGGCCTGGCAGCCGCGAGAGCGCTTGGCTTGCATACTCTCATCATTGAGCGTCGCGGTCGCAGCCGCCAGGAACATGACAGTGAAACGATTGCCCGACTGCAGGAGCACGAAGTCGATCTGGTTTGCCTGGCCGGTTACATGCGTCTGCTGTCTCCGCAGTTTATCGAGGCCTACCGGAACCGCATCCTCAATATTCACCCCAGCCTGTTGCCGTGTTTCCCCGGACTCGACGCCCAGAGACAGGCGCTTGCCCATGGCGTCAAATGGAGTGGCTGCACCGTTCACTTTGTCGATGAAACGCTTGATGGTGGACCAATCGTCGCGCAAAGGATTGTGCCCGTGTTGGATGGTGATACGGAAGAATCTCTGGCAGCGCGAATTCTGATCGAAGAGCATCGCGTGTACGCCGAAGCTTTGGCGCTGATTGTTAGTGAAGAGTATGAGATTGCGGGTCGCCGGGTAATACGAAAACAGCTAACGTAAGCTGATTGGCTGGCGGACAACGCCGGCTCGCACGTTAACAACCTGCGCTACTTTTTCCCCAGCGACTCAGCCCTTTGGTAGGCCGCCCAAACAGCCTTTGACAGGACGGTGCGCAGACTGCCCTTTTCCATCTGATAAATCGCTTCCGCCGAAGTCCCGCCGGGCGAAGTCACCATGTTGCGAAGCTCGGCCGGATGCTTGTGAGACTCTTTCGCAAACAGCACCGAACCCAGCATTGTTTGTTGGACCAGATCCTGGGCCATATGCCGCGAGAACCCCATATGCACTCCGGCGTCAATCAGTGCCTCCATCACCAGAAAGATATAGGTCGGCCCGGTAGCGCTTAGTGCCGTGGCCATATCGATCTGACGTTCGTTCTCGACCCGCATTGCCTTGCCAAGCGCCTCCAGCATCGCGCAAACCTGACGTTCCTGTGCTTCGCTGACGGCAGTCGTCGCAGTCCACGCAGTCATTCCCTGACCAATCTGCGCCGGAGTGTTGGGCATGGTCCTGACAATGGCCGGATGCAGCAACTCACTGGCAATCGTCTCCGTACGCGCGCCGGCCACGATTGAAACCACTAGCTGTTCCTGGTGAATCGCCCCTTTCAATTCCTGTAGGATCCGGCTGAGCCGTTGCGGCTTGACCGCTAAGACTACCAGCGAGCCGGCCGCGGAATCCTGTGGGTCCGTTAGCTGCCCGTCCGGATATGCAGCTTGCGTTGCTTCGCGATTACTTTCGAACATGCGGACTGCGTATTTTGTGTACAACTCCTCCCGACGAACGGCGCGTGGATGGCTGCCCACGATCTGGTCGGCCGCGACCAGTTGCTTGCGCAGTAGTCCGGCGATGATTGCTTCCGCCATCACCCCGCAACCAATGAAAGCAAGACGCGCGTCTTGTAAAGGATTGGGCAGTTGGGCCGATTTCGTTTCCGTAGCGGGCATATTTGTTTCCAAATCTTTTCTCCAGCCACTCGCTATTGCGGTCTGGTCTTCGTGAACTTCGCTTTTCAGCAGCATAGCGCAGGCTAATCAGATGCGCTACTCTGTCGTTGTTCAATTGTCCCGGCGTTTAACGGAACCGCTATCCTGGTGCTTATGTCCGCAGCTCTCGCCACTGAGGAAACGCTGATTATCGAAACGCCTGAGCGCGTTCCCCTCCATTTTGCGCTGGCTTCAATTGGTAATCGCTTTATTGCCTGTGCGATCGACCACACGATCCAGGCAATTGCGATCGCTGTAATGGTGATTGCCTTTACCATGGTCGCCAATCTCGTCAGTCTTGAAGGCCAACTCGCGAGCGCGCCAAAGTGGGTCTATGCCGTCCTCGTCGTCGTCCTGTTTGTCCTGGTTTCCGGATATTTTGCAGTCTTCGAATGGCTTTGGAATGGCCAAACGCCAGGCAAACGATGGCTAAAGCTCCGCGTGATCCGAGAGGACGGCCGGCCCGTCACTTTTTTTGAGGCGGCGGTCAGGAATCTGTTGCGCAACTTTGACATCATGCCCGCTCCGTTTTACTCAGTGGGTCTCATCTCGGTATTTGCCAGCAGTAGAGATCAGCGTATCGGCGATATGGTCGCCGGCACCGTGGTCGTGCGCGAGCGCGAAACAGAAGCCCCGGCTTTTGCTCAGGTATTTGCTTCGCCAGTCAGCGATCCGGCCTTGCGCAGATCATTCCCTCCGGTCCCCTTTACCGCCAATGTCAACGACCTCACGGAATCTGAAATCGAGGTGGTAGAAACATTTTTGCGGCGGCGCTGGGACCTCAAGGATGTGCCGCGCCAGTGGATGGCGTGGCGCGTAGCGATGCCTCTCCTCTACAAACTGCGCCCGGAGTATGATCGCGCCTCGTTTAATTACGAAGGCTTTCTTGAAGAGTTGCTGCACCGCTATCGCGAGCAACACCGCTTCGTTGAATAGTAAAAAGGTTCTGAGGGCTATCAGCTCTTGCCGTTGAAAAATTGCGATTGACATAACTATCTTATTTCGCATAGAGTCCGCAGCGCATTCTCAGTCGTTTGCCTCTGTCCGGATCGGAGCTTTTAAGGCTCTACCAAGGATGTGGCGGCTTTTCGACATGCGCCACCACACCTCGCAATTCCCAGTTTTTGACGCTCCGATGAGTTGATTAGTTCGAGTATCGGGCGACGCACCTTCTTACCATCGTAGCCCCGGACCAGGTAAGTCCTTGCGACCCTCAACGTAAATAACTCAACGTAAATAAGTAAGGTGCAGATCATGACCTCCCCTGCCCCCGTAAGTCTTTCTCCACTACCTACCCGTCTAACTCAGAGAACATATTTCGAAGCTCCCAGAGTAAGCTGGAGCTTAGACTCTCGCCAGCTACTTTCAGTGCTGTTGATTTATGCGCTCCTTTTGCAGTTTGTGCCACGCGTGGCAATCGCCGGGGCAGCGCAACCCCCGACCGTTCCGGAAAAGCAGGTTGTCAAAAGCACAAACAAGCTCATACCGAACCTGCCTGGCGCCGGCGCCGAGGGGTTTTGGAATAGCACACTCTTACCGGTATCAGGCAGGGCGGGCCCGGCGTTTACCGGCATCATTGGTCTCAACAGCGTGACCATGAGCGCCAGCAGCGCCTACGTGGACAGCTTTGATTCGCTTATCGGATATGCCACGTCGCATGGCAGTCAGGCAA
Source organism: Pyrinomonadaceae bacterium (assembly GCA_036726305.1). Lineage (GTDB taxonomy): Bacteria > Acidobacteriota > Blastocatellia > Pyrinomonadales > Pyrinomonadaceae > JAOAPY01. The sequence goes on from DAIMCP010000064.1 coordinate 12,983, forward strand.
AGCTCTTGAGCAACGGACAAATCGACCTCAAGGGAGCAAAAGCTTACGGCAATCTGGTTTCCACTCAGGCCAATGTGATCCTCGAGAGCGGCAGCCTCGTTACTGGTGACGTACAGTATGCGACCACGCTGACGAACTCAGGTACCGTACAAGGCGTTATCAAGGAGCAGACTTCGCCGCTCCTTACGGCGGCGCTGCCCAGCGCCTGCGGAACCTACCGCAGTGCCCCGACCGCTGTGGACAATTGGATCATCGGCACTTACACATACGATCAGACCAGGGGCGACTTAACCATAAGTGGAGGCAACACGGCCACGCTGGCAGATGGCGCTTACTGCTTGCATAACATTACGCTGAGCGGCGGCTCAACGCTTAGGGTGAATGGTCCAGTAGCGATCAACCTAACCGGACAGTTAAATACCAGCGGCGGCAGTGTCAGCAATACAACCTACCTGCCAGCCAACCTGCAGATCTCGACCAGCTATACCGGCAACAACGGCGTCACTTTGAGCGGCGGCAGCAGCGCCTATTTGACAGTTTATGCTCCGGGCACAAGCGTTACATTATCTGGAGGATCGCCGCTCTTCGGAGCGCTGCTGGGTAAGACGCTTACTGTAACGGGCAATTCGGTCATCCACTACGACATTCGTCTGCGGGACACCAGCCCACCGAACATCACGATCAGCTCGCCCGCCAACAACGCGACGACTACAGCGACAACGCTTGCTGTCAATGGGACAGCTTTTGATAACAGCACAAATGATACCGGCGTGACCAGTGTGACGGTGAACGGGGCGGCTGCGACTTATGATCCGGCGAACGGAACCTGGTCTATTGCGGGCATTGCTTTGGCGCTTGGCTCAAACACTATTACAGCAGTAGCCACAGACCAGACCGGGAATCAGAGCAGCGCCGCGATCACCGTGACGCGCCAGCCTCCGAACCAACCGCCAACCGTTAATGCGGGTCCAGATCAAACGGTTACGTTGCCGAACTCTGCAAGTTTGAACGGTAGCGTGAGCGACGATGGCTTGCCGGCAGGCGCTACGTTGACCACTACCTGGAGCAAAGTCAGCGGACCGGGTAACGTCACCTTTGCGAACCCGAATGTCACTTTTACCACGGCCTCGTTCAGTACTGCGGGCACCTATGTCCTGAGGCTAACCGCGAACGACTCGCAACTCAGCGCCGGCGATGACCTGACGATCAACGTAAATCCCCAGAACCAATCACCGACTGTTAGCGCCGGCCTGGATCAAACTATCACCTTGCCCAATCTGGTTACGTTGAATGGCAACGTTAGTGATGATGGACTGCCGGCCGGAAGCGCTCTGGCTAGCTCGTGGACCAAGGTCAGCGGACCCGGAACGGTCACCTTCACTAATCCGAACGCCGCGGTGACCAACGCCTCGTTCAGCGTTGCCGGAAGTTACACGCTGCGTTTGACGTCGAGCGACTCGCAGCTGTCAAGTAGCGACGATGCTGTTATCACGGTCAATCCTGAGAACCACGCGCCAACAATTGCTGCCGGACCGGATCAGACGATCACCCTACCCAATGCTGCGAATCTTAATGGCAGCGTCAGCGATGATGGTTTACCACAGGGCAGTAGTGTGTCTACGGTTTGGAGTAAGGTGAGCGGTCCCGGAACAGTAGTTTTTGCCAATCCCAATGTCACCGTCACTAGTGCTTCGTTCAGTGTGGCTGGATCTTACGTGTTGAGACTAACTTCGACTGATTCTCAACTCAGCAGCAGCGACGACATTCAGATCGTCGTCATTCCTGAAAACCAGGCGCCGGCGGTATACGCGGGGGGCGATCAAACCGTTACCTCCTGTACGGCTAATCTTCAGGGCACGGCCACGGATGATGGTCTTCCCGCCGGAAGCACTCTCACCATCACCTGGAGCAAAGTTAGCGGACCGGGCACCGTGACCTTTTCGAATGTGAGTAGCCTCAACTCAGCGGCAGCATTCAGTCTTGCGGGCAACTACGTGCTGCGGCTTTCTGTTTCAGACACGCTCCTGACCAGCGCTGACGATATGGCTATTTCCGTCAGCCCGCTCGGCAACGTACCGGCGCACTACTTCGATCCCAGCGCTTATTTGAGTTTTCAGGACAGCCCTTTCAAAAATCTCCCCCTTAGTTATTTCTACCGCGAAGACTTTGAAGATCACCTGCTTAACACGCCGGGTGTAGTGGCCAATACGGGTGGCGTTACCAGTGTCATATTCGGCTCTGGGTATCACGATTCCGTCGATGCGGATGACGGATCCATCGACGGCCATGGCGCGGCGGGCGATTCTTACTTCAGCTATGACGGCAATTTCGGGATCAAGTTTACCTTCAACGCGAGTGTGCTTGGCTCTTTGCCGACCCACGCTGGATTGGTTTGGACCGATGGCGCGGGCGCTGTGTACTTCGAGGCCTTTGATCGAAATGGAGTGTCGATGGGACTTCGCGGTCCTTTCAATCTTCCCGATGATGTCTATGTGGACACCACTGCCGAAGATCGGTTCCTCGGCGCTTACAACCCGGAGGGAATTTCGGCGATTCGCGTCTTGAATACGAGCGGTGGAATTGAGGTCGATCATCTGCAATATGGTTTTGGCACAGGCAATGCTGCTCCGCTGGTCAATGCCGGGCCTGATCAGACTGTCCTGCTGCCCGCCACGACGGCAACTCTGAATGGCTCTGTGACCGACGACGGCCTGCCTGGGTGTAGTCCCCTTTCACTCTCCTGGAGTCAGGTCAGCGGACCGGGCACGGTCACCTTTACGAATCCGAATGCTGCGGTCACCAATGCGACCTTCAGCGCTGCCGGTGCTTACGTGCTCAGGCTCACGGCCAATGATTCGCAATTCAATTCCAGCGACGATGTGGCCGTCAACATCACGAACAATCAACCGCCAATGGCTAGTTTCGTCGTCCCGGAATCGACCGGCACTGCCGGAGCATTTGCAATCGCCTCTTCGGGATTCACAGGCAGCGCTTTCGCGGCGGACCAGATTCTGGACGACAGCAGCTTCACCTTCTGGAACACACAGGGTATTACCAACCAGTTCGCAAAGTTTCAGTTCTTCGATCAGCAGAATGTTTTCATCGACCGCGTGCGCCTGCAAAGCAACCAGGGAAGTATCGGCCCGTCGAATCTGAAAGACTTTGACGTGCAGATTTCCTCTACCACCTCAGACGACGCGAGCTTTGTCACAGTCCTGAGCGCAACGATGCTCAACAACGGGCAACTGCAGGAGTTTGTATTTCCCGGTGGTCCGGTCCGCGCGCGATATTTGAAGCTTTTGCTCAAGACTAATTACGGCAGCCCGAGCAATATCTCGATCGCTACATTCAACCCGGTAGCAGTTGGCAGCGCTGACAGCCTGCTCTCTCTGCCCGGCCTGGCAAATGTCTCCCGCAGCCAGTCGCCGGCGCTGCCCATTAACGGCAGCTCAATTTACAGTGCCAGTTATGGCGGCGGCGTGAATAACGCGGACGGCTTGCTTGGTTATAGTCGCGGCGGCTTCGTCACCAGCGGGACGACCAACGAATTCGCGATTATTCGGCTGGGCGGCGCCACCGTTCACAGTCTGAAGGGAGTGAGACTCGCCACCTGGTATGACTCAGGATACGGCAGCGGCACCGCGGTCAAGGATTTTGAGGTTTGGGTTTCGACTACAACTCCCGATCAATCGTCGTTTACCCGAGTCTTGACTGCGACCGCGGCGTTGGTCGGCAATGTCCAAACTTTCATGTTCCCCGGCGGCCCAGTCCCGGCGCGCTTTGTGAAGTATGTGCCACTCAACAATCACGGCGGCGGCATTAACATTAACACTTCAGCCTTCGATGTGATTCCTGAAGCTGGCGCCAGGGTCGTAGCACGGTCCGGAGAATATGAGTATGCGCCGCTTCCGGTCGAACAAGCCTTTGATGGCGACTCAAGCACTCAGTGGCTCTCGCCGAACGGCGTCGCCACGAATGTTTGGGCCAAGGTGTCTCTGGCAGACGATAGGATCCACAGCGTTTACGGTTTCCGCATTACTCCAGTCAATGATTTCAGCAACGGGCTGCGTGGTCCAAAAGATATCGAGATACGCGTTTCCGCCACCACCGCCGACGACAGCGCCTTCACCACAGTTTATTCCGGCACACTGTCGGGCAACTTCAATACCGGCCCGCTGGAGATCCCGTTGAGTAATCCAGTCGACGCGAAATACGTTCAATTCTTCTGGAGAAACGGTTACAACAGTTCGGTGATCGGCGTCAGGGAACTCGAGGTCTTGAGCGCTCCCGAACGCGGGGCGGCAGTGGTGTCTTACTCGGCCGGCGCCGGTAATGTAGAGGCAGTGCTCGACCTCGATCCGACGAACCAGCCGTGGACTTCGCCTCTGAACCAAAATGCAAACGTATCGTTTACTCTACTGCTGCCACGCGGGGACCTACGGACCATTAGCCACGTCGCGCTCAGGCCGGCGATCGCCTCCAACGGCAATTACAGCGCGCCAAGAGATTTTCAGCTTCAGATTTCAACGACTGATGACGCCGACAGTTCTTTCACGACTGCGTTCGCAGGAACATTAGTCAATTCAATCCAGTTGCAGGATTTCTATTTCAATCCGGTAGCGGCGAAGTACGTGCGGCTCGTCCTGCTCAAAGGTCCGAACGACTTCGGCAGTTTTGCGCTGCACAATTTCCTCATCTACTCGTCAGATACGATCGGCACGACTACGCGTTTCCTTGACGGCTCCAGCGATGCCGACGGTCAGGTGGTTTCGTGGGCCTGGAATTTTGGTGACGGGACAACCAGCTCGCTTAAGAACCCAACGCATACGTTCCCGCAAACCGGAGACTACACAGTTTCCTTAACTGTGACCGACAACGGCGGGCTCTCGCATACCTATGCGAAGCTTTACCACGTCGTGGAATCTATTAACGCTGATTTTGCTATCTCGCCGACGATCGCTCATGAAGGCGGCGAATCGGTACGCTTCACCGATCTGGCGGATTTGCTGTCAATTTCGGGCGCGCTGCGACGCTATGATTTCGGCGACGGCAGCCCCTTGTATACTCAGTATGCCAGGAACATCCTGCATACCTACCAGGACAGCGGCGTCTTTCACGTGACCTTGAGCGTTGGGGACGTGCTCGGAGTCAGTCATACCGTTACCAGGGACATCACAGTCCTTAACCTGCCGCCTGTGGTCGATATCGATCCGGGCAAGACTGTGTTCTGGGGCGAATCGTGGACGAGTGTGCCCCGGATCACGGATCAAAGCGAGATCGATCGCGCTTCACTTCAGGGACAGTGGAATTTTGGGGACGGACAGAGTTCGCAGTGCACTAATTGCACCAATGCCAACGCGACGATTACGCACGCGTACGCGCACCCGGGAACCTACCATGCAGTGCTGACGATCACCGACAAAGACGGCGGCGTCGGTTCCGACAGCGCTGACTTTATTATCAGGAAGCGGCCGACGGCTTTGATCTTTCAGAATCCTCCGGCGCAAAGCAACGGCCAATCGCTGGTCATTCATGCTCAGCTCATGGATACGTTTGCCAATCAGCCTTTGATTGGCAAGCCGCTCATTTTGACTTTGAATGGCGCTTCGTTCAATGCCGTGACAGGCGTTAACGGTGTGGCCGAAGTTTCAGTGCCGCTAGCGGCTGGAACAAAAATTGACGTCATCACCGGCAGCTTTGCCGAAGACGAATTTTATTTGAGCGGTGGAGGCGTAGCCGTTCCGGTGACCGCCGGCGGCGCGCCGCCCGCCGGCACGCTTGGTAACCAGGGGACGAACTTCTGGCTGATGTTCCCGCACGCCTATTTCGACGGCTACGGCCTGGCAAATCAACGGCTATACATCAGTTCCAGAGTCGACACCAGCGGCACCGTAACCATTCCCGGCGCCGGCTTTAACTTCACCCAGAACTTTACCGTACAGGCTAATACGATCACGACCGTGCAGTTGCCGTTCGTGCAGGTCTATGAATCCGATGTGATCCAGGACAAGGGCATTCACGTCGTCTCACAACAACCTGTGACTGTGTATGGATTGAACCAGCGGGCCTTTACGTCTGATGCCTTTCTGGGTCTGCCGGTAAACACTCTGGGAACTGATCATCTGGTGCTCACTTACAGCAACATGGGTTTTTCGCCGACCAGTGAATTCGGTATTGTCGCAAGTGAGAACGCGACCACCGTTACAATTACGCCCGCTGTCACGACTGGTAGCCGAATCGGCGGCTTTCCCTACAACATCACCCTGAATCAGGGTCAAACCTACCTGCTCCAGAACACAGTTCCCACCCCGACGGGTGATCTTACCGGCAGTCGAGTTAGTGCAAACAAACCGATTGCAGTCTTTGCCGGCCACGCTGCAGCGACGATCCCGGCAGAGGCCGTTTGTTGCGCTGACCACCTGGTCGAGCAACTTCCAGCGACGAATGTTTGGGGCAAGCGGTTCGCCACCATTCCGCTTGCGACGCGGACCAAGGGAGACTTTTTCAGGTTCATCGCGGCTGAAGATGCAACCGCCATTTACCTCAATGGCAATCTAACGGCGACGTTGAACCGCGCTCAGTGGCTCGAAAGAATCATCAAAGAGCCAACCGAGATCATCGCTACCGCGCCGATCATGGTGGCGCAGTACTCGACCAGCGTCTACTACGACCCGCCGACCAGCGGCAAAGCCGATCCGTTCGAGATGATCGTCCCGCCTTACTCGCAGTTTTTGAATCATTACACGATTTCAACACCCGGTACCGGCTTCCAGTTCAATTACGCCAACGTAGTGGCGCCTACCGCATCACTCGGCAGCATCACGCTCGATGGAAATCCAATTCCCGCGAGCAGCTTCGCACCGATTGGCGTCAGCGGTTATTCGGGCGCGCAAATTCCGATTGGTGTCGGCATGCACAATCTCGATGGGCCGGCGAGTTTTGGCGTTTTCATTTACGGCTTTAACCAGGACGAAGGCTACGGCTTTCCCGGCGGCATGAACATGTCACCGGTAGTGCAAAGCGTGAACATAGCGGTCAGGCCGGAAACTCTGGCCCGTCCGATCAATAGCCAGGCTTGTCTTGTGGCTACCGTCACGAACCAGGATCAGTTGCCGCTGGGCGGAAGAACGGTGGGCTTCACGGTAACCGGAGCCAACACTTTCAACTCTTCGGCGACAACTGATGCCGCCGGCCAGGCGTCCTTCTGTTACACGGGAACGAACCTTGGCAGCGATCTGATTTCTGCCGCAGTGGGTTCAGCGTCTGGTACTGCCTCTGTCCAGTGGCAAACGAATGTTCCCAACCAGGCCCCGGTGGTTAATGCCGGCGCCGATCAAACAATCACACTGCCGGCGCCGGCGAATTTGCAGGGCTCAGCCACTGACGACGGCTTACCCGGCTACGCGCTCAGCGTCAGCTGGTCCAAAGTTACCGGACCGGGCAACGTCACCTTCGCGAACTCTGCTTCTGTTTTCACCACGGCGACCTTCACTGCTTCGGGTGTCTATGTCCTGCGCCTTACCGCGAGTGACACAAGTCTGAGCGCCAGCGATGACGTTCAGTTCACTGTCAATCCAACGCCAACGAATGACGCGCCGACGGCCAACGCCGGACCCGATCTGTCCGCGGCAATCAAGGGCAACCTGATTGTTAACCCCGGAAACGATCAGCCTCTGGTCAACGGCCACATCCCGGGATGGGTCGCAGAGCAGGGAACTACCTGGACGCAGGGAAACAGCAGCATCGCCGGTTTACCCGACCCGCATCGCGGCAACAGCTTCTTCTGGGTCGGTACGAATGGAGGATATGCCGAACTGCGTCAGGACATCGATGTCTCGCCTTTTGCCGCCAGCATCGCGGCCGGCACACAGCAATTCGAGCTACAGGCTTACATACGCCAGGTAATCGAGTGCTTCACTCCGGATATCCCGCAAGTCGTTCTCGAATACCGTAATACACAAAACAACGGCATCATCGGCTCGCTTCAATCCTATTCAGGTTACTCCCCAAGCTGGTCTTTGGTGCAGGGAGTAAACACGGTTCCCATAGGCACCGGCTGGATTCGGGTGCGCTTAATCGCGCAGAACAACTGTCCTCCGACCAACGATGCGTTCTTTGATTCGATCAGCCTGCGGCCGGTCGGCAATACCGCAGTCAAACTTGACGGCGCAGTTACCGATGATGGATTGCCTTACGGCAGTAGTGTGTCCGCGAATTGGACAAAGGTAAGCGGGCCAGGAGCCGTGACGTTCACCAATGCAAACGCAGCCGGCTCGGGGGCTTCGTTCACCACGCCGGGAACTTATGTGCTGCGATTGACCGCCAGCGATGGCCAAGCGAGCACCAACGACGACGTCACGATTACCGTCTATCCGCAGAATCAACCGCCCGTAGTCAGCGGCAGCACGAATCAAACTATTACTCTTCCGGCAACGGCGTCTCTTAACGGCATAGTCAACGACGATGGCTTGCCTCATGGGAGCAGTGTGTCCGCACGTTGGAAGAAAGACCAGGGCCCGGGCATAGTAACCTTCACCAATCCCAACGCGGCCGGCACGACGGCGAGCTTTAGCACTCCCGGCTTCTACGTTCTGATGCTCACGGCTGACGATTCCGAGTACGCGGCCAGCACGCCCTTCTATGTCAGCGTCAATCCGTCGGCGACCAATCAGCCGCCAACGGTCACCGCCGGACCAGACAAGACAGTCAGTCTGCCGGCAAACACAGTGACGTTGAACGGCGCCGCCGCGGACGATGGTCTGCCGAGCGGCAGCACGCTGGTGGTCCAATGGACACAAGTGAGCGGTCCTGCGCTGGCAACGTTCGCGAATCCCAACAGCGCCGTCACGACAGCGCAGTTCAGCACCGCGGGCACGTATGTCCTACGTCTGACGGCGAGCGACGGACAACTGACAACCAGCGATGATGTGAACGTCAACGTAACTGCCGCGAACCAGGCGCCGGCGGTGAATGCCGGCGCTGATCAAACGACTATCTTGTCGGCGGGCGCGCAACTGAACGGCAGCGTCAGCGATGACGGTCTGCCGGTTGGGAGCAGTCTTACAACCACCTGGTCCAAGGTCAGTGGTCCGGGCGCCGTCACGTTCATGAACGCCCACGTAACCGTGACCGGCGCGAGCTTCAGCGCGACCGGAACTTATGTTCTTCGTTTGACCGCAAGCGACGGTCAGTTGAGCGCGAGTGACGACATCACGATTACGGTCAACCAGGACGTGCCGCCGCCCGTGGTGCAGATCACTGCGCCGGAAGACGGCGACAGCGTTACCGAACCTACGATCGTTGCCGGCTCAGTTAGTGGCGGCGATTGGACGTTGGAATACAGTCTGGACAGTACGGACGATCAGAACAATCGTGTCTGGACACAGTTTGCCAGCGGCAACGGCGCCGCCAGCGGGACCTTAGGCACGCTCGATCCAACAATGATGCTGAACGGCTTGTACGACATTCGTCTGTCGGCGACCGATCAGTATGGACAGACCTCCCGTACGCGTATCAGCGTCATCGTCGAGCGCAATCTCAAGGTTGGCAACTTCACCGTCTCGTTCACCGACCTGAGCATTCCCGTCGCAGGCGTGCCGATGGAAGTGACGCGCACCTACGACAGCCGAGACAAACGCGTCGGCGATTTCGGCTTTGGCTGGACGCTGGGCCTCAGGAACATTCGCGTGGAGAAATCCAGCGTGCTCGGCCTTAAATGGTACGAGACCGTTTCGCAGGAAGTATTCCCGAACTACTGCCTCGAACCTGTCGGCTCGCACGCCGTGACGGTTACGTTCCCGGGAGGCAAAGTCTTCAAGTTCCAGCCCAGTGTTACGCCGCACTGCCAGCGCAACGTGCCGATTACCAGCGCGAATATCAGCTTCACGGCGATGCCGGGAACGGTGGGCAGGCTGGAAGTCATTGGTTCATCCGACGTGCAGATCGACGGCAGTGTGCCCGGTCCGGTGAACTTGATCGGGTTTGGCGGCGGCGTGGACATCTTCAACTCGTTCGTCTTCAAGTTCACTGCCGAAGACGGCACGGCTTACATCATCGATCAGCGCACCGGTCTGCAAAGCCTCGCCGATCCGAATGGCAACACGCTGACGATCAGCGCGGGCGGCATTGTTCACTCGAGCGGCAAGAGCATCGTCTTCCATCGCGACATCGCGGGCCGCATTGAGAGCATCACCGATCCGAACGGCAACTCGATGTTCTATCAGTACGATCCGAACGGCGACCTCGTCTCGTACACCGATAACGAGAACAACACCTCGACCTACACCTATGACGCGAACCATCGGCTGTTGACGATTCACGATCCGCGCGGCATTCAGCCGATTCGCAACGACTATGACGCCAACGGCCGTCTGATCAGTCACACCGACGGCTTCGGCAAAGTCATAACGTATCTGCACGACATTCCCAACCGCACTGAGACGGTCACCGATCGTCTCGGTCATCCGACTGTCTTTGAATACGACGATCGCGGGAATGTTCTGCGCAAGACAGACGCGCGCGGCGGCGTCACTTCGTTTACTTACGACGCCAACGATAACGTGTTAACTGAGACGAACGCGCTCGGCAAGACGACTACGTACACCTACGACGCTAACGATCACCGGATCAGCATCACCGATTCGCTCGGTAACGTGACTCAGTTCACTTACAACGTGCTCGGCAAGGTTTTGACGACGACCGATCCGCTCAGGCACGTAACCACGAATACTTACAACTCGGCAGGGAACGTGCTGACGACCGAAGATGCACTGCACAACGTCACGACTTACGTCTACAGTCCCTTTGACGGTCAGATGATTTCGATGACTGATGCGTTGAATCAAACCACTGGTTACACATATACCGGCGGTTATGTGACCAAACAGACTGACGCATTCGGCCACGAAACGATTTTCACCTACGACAACAACGGCAATCGCGCGAGCCAAACGGTAAAGCGCACCAACGCGCAGGGCCAGCTTGAGACGATCACGACCACCTTCGAATGCGACAAATTAAATCGGCTAACGAAGACCACCTTCGCCGACGGTGCGTTTACACAGGTCGAATACAACTCAATCGGCCAGCAAGGCGCCACCATCGATCAACTGGGCCATCGAACTGAGTTCACTTACGACGACATGGGCCGTCTGACGAAGACGACGTATCCAGATGGAACTTTTGAAGAGACAACCTACGATGCGGAAGGCCGCCGACTGACGAGCAAAGATCGCGCCGGTCATGTGACGTCGTACACCTACGACGAACTTGGTCGATTGACCAAGACCACGTTTGCCGATGGCGCGTTTACGCAGACGAGTTACGATGCTGCCGGTCAGGTACTGACTACCACGGATGCTCGGGGCAACGTTACGCGTTTCTTCTACGATGACGCGGGCCGTCGGACGAAGATACGGAATGCGTTAACTCAGGAAACGGCCTTCACGTATGACGGCAATGGCAATCAGCTTTCGATGACTGACGCTCTCAATCATACGACTAGCTACGAATACGACCTGACAAACCGCCGCACCAAGACTACCTATGCCGACAACACGTTCGCCAGCGATGTTTATGATGCTGTGGGGAGAACTCTGTCCAAGACTGATCAAGCGGGCAAGACGACTCAATTCACTTACGATGCACTGGGTCGCCTGACGAAGGTCAAAGATGCGCTCAATCAAGAGACAACTTACGGCTACAACGAACTCGGGCAGCAAATCTCGCAGACCGATGCGAATAATCACACCACGCGGTTTGAGTATGACCAGCTTGGCCGGCGCGTGAGGCGCATACTGCCCGCCGGTCAGTTCGAGACCTATTCGTATGATAACGGGGGTAATCTCCAGAGCAAGACCGACTTCAACGGTAAGACCACGACGTTCGCGTACGACACAATGCGGCGGCTGCTTTCGAAGGCGCCGGATGCGTCGTTGGGTCAGCCAACAATCAGCTTCACTTACGCTGCTACGGGACAGCGCGCGACGATGAACGATGTCTCGGGCGCGACGCTTTACAGCTACGACGTGCGCAATCGGCTGTCGAGCAAACAGACCCCCTTTGGCACGTTGAGCTATACCTACAATGAAGCGGGTAGCTTGCTGACCATACGTTCATCGAACCCGAACGGCGTAAGTGTCGATTACAACTACGACGCACTCAACCGTCTGGCGACAGTAAAGGACAATCAACTTGCGGCCCTAAACGGCGGAGTCACCAACTACACCTACGACACGGTAGGCAATCTGCAAAGCTATCAGTATCCGAACGGTGTCAGCAGCAGTTATGCCTATAACTCGCTCAATCGTCTGACGATGATGACCGTCGGAACGTCCGTAATGGCGCTGGCAAGTTACTCATATACCTTGGGTGCGGCAGGTAATCGCACGGCCGTAACTGAGTTGGGCGGCCGCACAGTCAACTACGCCTACGACGATCTCTATCGGCTCACCAGCGAATCAATCGCGAACGATCCGCACGGCGTCAACGGCAGCGCAGGCTATAGCTATGATCCTGTCGGGAACCGTTTGAATCGATCTTCATCAATCGCGCCCGTTCCACCGCAGAGTTCGACTTACGATCCGAACGATCGTCTAACGAGTGACACCTACGACAATAACGGCAATACGACTTCGTCGAGCGGCAATGCGTACGCCTACGACTTTGAGAATCACTTGACAAGTCTGAACGGCGGCAGTGTGGCCTACGTCTATGACGGCGATGGCGATCGAGCTGCCAAGACGGTTGGCGGCGTCACAACAAACTATCTTGTTGATACGAACAACCCGACCGGCTATGCGCAAGTCGTGGATGAACTTCAGAACGGTGCGGTCGTTAAGAGCTTCACATATGGGCACGATCTGATCAGCCAGCGAATCGTTGGTAGCAGTCTCAGCTTCTACCAATATGACGGTCACGGCTCAGTGCGGCAGTTGACTAACGCGGGTGGGGCAATTACCGACGCCTACGACTACGATGCGTTCGGTAACTTGATCTATCGCTCAGGCACAACGCCGAACGACTACTTGTATGCTGGCGAGCAATTCGATGGAAGTCTTGGGTTCTATTACCTGCGCGCGCGATACATGAATCAGTCCAGCGGAAGATTCTGGACTATGGATTCTTTCGAGGGCCACTCCACGGATCCGTCATCTTTGCACAAATATCTCTACGCGAGCGGTGACCCTATTAACAAAGCTGATCCGTCAGGCGAGGCCACCATCGCAGACACACTGATTACTCTTGATCTTAACCAGGTGATGGCAGCAATGGCACTGCTGATATTGGCCGCAGTCATAACAAAGATTAAGGTTGAAGTAACGGTTTACGAGCTGCCTGAGCCAGGTCCTGCACCTTCGCCTGAACCTGATCCCGAGCCGGTACCGAAGCCAATTCCGCCAATACCGCAAGACGACGACGATAATTCCGAGCTATTCTATCGGGCGATGTCAGACACAGAGTATATGCAGGTAAAGAGCAATGGCGGGCGTCTTACGTTGCGGGAAACCGGTGGTCCCGGGAGAGAGTCCTTCGTTACGCAGGATTTGAATTATGTGGCCACAAAGTCGATATACGATCCGGTTGGTTACGGCATCATGATCAAATGGAGAATGCAAGTTGGAACTGTGGCAGCCTTGCTTTCGAGAGGTGGGATCGATAACTCTATTGTAGAAAACGTGGCAGGCCTACGATACCTGCCGCATATACGAGCAGGCGATCCAAATCAAGTGCACGTAAAATATGAATTCGGAGCAATCACGTACGGCTTGCGCCGCAATACAGTCGGATTGTTCAATGATCGAATAAAGAGTTTCAGGAAAACTGGCGAAAGAGGAATCGTTTTCCCCTGAGAGGCTCATTAGCATGAACCAGGACTTTCAACGTCTCTACCGGAGACTTGTCTCTGAGGATATCGATAGCAGCAAGTTCCTCGAAGGGTTAAGATCAATCGGAGACTTTCGTGACGATCTTCTCCATGCGCTCAATGAACATTATCATCTACAAGACTGGCGAAATTTGAGCAGGTTGATATGGGCGGTGAGTTTGGTACCTGACCGCAAATTCACTCCCTTGCTTTGTGATTTGCTGGACAATCATCGATATGACGCATACATGGAAGCCATCGCTGATGCTCTCGCTAGAATAGTTGATGAGACATCTGTGTCCTGCATAATCCGATCGCTGAAGTATCACGTTTATGGAGACGATGGTCGTCATTTCAACAGAACGCTTATTGACGCGTTGTACAGAATTGGTACCAATGAAGCAATTGAAGGTATCAAGGAGGCCCGCAGTAATCCCGACGAGTTAATTAAGTCGCATGCGGAAGAATTTCTCTCGCGATTACCCGGATTCGAACATGAGTAGATCTCAGCTTCGGGTTCATTGACACTCTCTGTCTTTCTCATCCTTTTACGGGGCCCTAACTCAACGGCAAGACTACGACCTACGGCTACGACATCATGAATCGTCTCCTGACGAAGACGCCCGATCCTTCTTTGAATCAGCCCAGCGTAAGCTTTACCTACACCCTGACTGGTCAAAGATCGACGATGAACGACGCGAGCGGCACGACGGCTTACAGTTATGACATTCGCAACCGTCTGACAAATTGTTCAACCCTTGATGAGGCTTGTGGAAAGCGTAGTAGTACAATCCGGCATCCAGTCGGTGCACCAGCTCGGCCGGACTCCACGCCCGGCGAGAGCGGAGCAGCAGCATCTCTTTCAGCGTCCGCCACAGGCGCTCGAGGATCGCTATCGAACCGTACTTGCCGATGGCTCCGAACCGTTGGCTGATTCCCCGCCGCTTTAGCGACGCTCGAAAATGATCCGAAGTAAACTGCGACCCGTGATCCGATAGTGCCTTGGCCGGCCGTGCTTGTTCGCGGCAGCCTTGATGATCGCCGACAGCACGGCCGCGGTTGGTTCTTTGAAGAACAACTTGGCGGCGACGGGAAATCAAGAGAAGACATCGAGCAGCACGACAAACTTGAAAGTAAACAATCTGAAGGCGCTCGGTATCTCGGTGAGGTCCATCATCCAGATATGATTCGGCGATTTCGCTTTCAAGACACGTTCGATTGTCTTGACGCCTGGCCTCGGCTCAGGCTTTCGCGGCTGCTTTCGAGAATCGCAAATCGCAGGCCTGGCACCGAACATTACACGTACCGTCACCTTGAAGAAGATCCACTCCTGGTTGCAAGGCTGCGCCAAGAGTCCTAAAGAGGCCGTCACCAAAGAGCGTTTGCGCGCGCTAATCTCCCCGTGAAATTGTTGCCTGAAACCCGTTTGCTGGCGTAAGGGCAGCGAACGACTTGATGAACTTCAAGCACTCGCCTTTGTAAAACATAACCATTCGTGCCGCAACTCAGTTCTGTTGGTTCTTGGTCGCTCCGCCTCAGAGTGGTACGTTACACTTGCTTGTCTAGCGTGGGGCAGCCGCAGCGGACCGTGCATCGTGAAGCCTGGCTGTCGCCGACTGAGCGGAAAACGCTTAACCGCAATGCCCAACCGGAGCAAACCCAAACGCACCGAACCGCGCCAGGGCGTGTTCATCTCCTACGCCCGCAGCGACGGACAGGAGTTTGCCGCCGATCTGCGCCGGCGCCTCGCAGCCAAAGGCATAAAGCTCTGGCAAGACATCGTCGCCATGGAAGGCGGACGCGATTGGTGGCTTCAGATCACCGATGCGCTCGATCACGTGGAGTTCATGGCGCTCGTCATCACGCCCAACGCTTTGAAGTCAGAAATCGTTAGGAAGGAGTGGCGCTATGCGCGTCATCAAGGCGTGTGCGTCTATCCGATCAGGGGCACTCCTGATCTCGACTTCAGCACGATGCCGCGATGGATGAGCGAAAAGCAGTTCTATGATTTCCAACAGCCGCTTCAATGGCAGAAGTTCCTCAACGACCTCAACACTCGCTGCGAGGCGCCGCGCGTGCCCTTCATGGTCGAACCACTCCCGCTGGATTTCGTTGCCCGCCCCGGCGAGTTCGATCAGCTCCTGGCTCACTTGCTCGACCGCCAGAGCGGCGACCCGGTCGCCATCACCGCGGCGTTGCGAGGCGCGGGCGGCTATGGCAAGACGACGCTGGCCCAGGCGCTGTGTCACGACGAAGATGTCCAGAACGGTTTCGATGACGGGATCCTCTGGGTCACGCTCGGCGAGAGCCCGGGCGATCTGACCGGGCGGGTCATCGACCTCATCGAAGTGCTCACCGGCGAGCGTCCCGGTTTTTCCGATGTCAATGCGGCTACCGCCCGGCTGAGGGAACTGCTCGCCGACCGAGACGTATTGCTGGTGATTGACGACGTGTGGGACTGGACGCACCTGACCCCGTTCATGCGGGGCGGAACGCGTGGCGCGCGCTTGATCACTACCAGGCTTGCCGACGTGCTGCCGCCAGGCTCGAAGCAGGTCGACGTAGACGCGATGCGTCGCGACGAAGCGGTTAAGTTGGTCGGCTCTGGCTTGCCTGCGGGGTGCGACGAGTTGTTGCGCGAGCTGGCGAAGCGGCTGGGCGAGTGGCCCTTGCTGCTCGGGCTCGCCAACCGAGTATTGAGGAATAGGGTTGAAGACCTGCATCAACCATTAACAAAAGCGATCGAGTGGGTCAACAGGTCGCTGGACAGACGCGGGCTGACAGCCTTTGATGCGCATGACCCGCGGGCTCGCGAGCAGGCGGTCAGCAAATGTCTTGGTGTCTCGCTCGAGCTGCTGGATTCGGACGAAGAGGCGCGATACGGAGAACTGGCGGTCTTTCTGGAAGACGTAGACGTTCCACTCGCGACGGTGGCGAAGCTGTGGGAAAGGACCGGCGGACTCGACGACTACGACACCGAAGCGCTTTGCGAGCGGCTCCACCGTCTTTCGCTGTTGCAGCGGTTCGATCCGAATGCGCGGGTCATACGGCTTCATGACGTCGTGCGCGGTTACTTGATCGGAGAGCAAGGCCAGGGCCTCGCTGCCGTTCACAACGCACTACTCGAAGCTCACCGGCCGTCGAGCGGAGAACGAGGGTCAGAAGCAGGCGCCGGCGCCTGCGAGTGGGCTGACCTTCCCATCGTCGAGCCTTACCTCTGGGACCATCTCGCTCATCACCTGATCGCGGCCGGCCGCGCCGAAGAGTTGATCGCGACTGTGAAGGACCTTCGTTACCCCGCAGCAAAGACGCTCGCGCGCAGATCGCTTTCCGTGGAAGCCGACCTTCTGTCGGCAGAAAGCATCGCGCCTGCTGATCACACGCTGGGTGCGCTGCGGCGCAGCTATGTGCAATCGGGTACAATCCTGGACCGTTGTAATGATCGCGACGCGGCCGAAGCGACGCTGCACAGCCGGCTGCAAGACGTCGAGGAACTCGCGCCTTTCGCTGAAAGGAGCGAGACTGTGCTTCGGCGACCGTTTATCAAAGCCGTGCACCCGCTTCCGGATTTGCCCGACCCGGCGCTGGTGCGCGCCCTCGCCGGGCATTCCGGTTGGGTGAGGGGCTGCGCGATCAGCGCTGACGGCTCGCTCATCGTCTCCGCCTCAGACGATCAAACCCTTAAGTTGTGGGACGCTCGCACCGGCGCCGAGCTGCGCACCCTCGCCGGGCATTCTAGCGGGGTGAGTGGCTGCGCGATCAGCGCTGACGGCTCGATCATCGTCTCCGCCTCATGGGATAACACCCTTAAGTTGTGGGACGCTCGCGCGGGGACTTGTCTCGCCACTCTACACGTGGACGGGCCGCTGATTGGCTGCGCTCTTGACCCTGACGGCGAGCACATCGCCGCCGGCGGCGTGCGCGGCGTCTACTTTCTGCGGGTCGTCTGGTAGCGTGCAAGAGAAACCAGAGGCAGGCCTGATAATGCGATTTGCGATTTTCAAATAAGCAATGCTGCGACCTTCTCGTCGTGAAGTGTAATAGGTTTTTTGCGGTTGATGAATGCAAACGCTGGCCGGGGAAATCTTATCGCCCCTTGGCGTAAGACAAGATCGCCGGGAATCGCAGCCCTGCCCCCGATTTCCAGTCTAT
>DAIMCP010000065.1:0-26537 GCA_036726305.1 Pyrinomonadaceae bacterium
GCGTGCAGTTGAATTGGGAGAGCGGTTACGAAGTCAACAATCTCGGTTACCACCTCTATCGCGAACAGGACAATAAACGCACACGCGTGACGCCGTCGGTGATTGCGGGCTCCGCTTTGACCGTGGGACCAGGTAACCGTCTCACAGCCGGTTATTCCTATTCGTGGTTTGACACGAAAGGCAATGCCGACACGAGCTATTACCTGGAGGCTATAGATCTTGATGGTAGTCTCCAATGGACGGGGCCCATCTATCCATACGCCAATCCGAGCCATGTCGTCTCGCCGAAGCGACAGCGGACGATGTTGTTGAAGGAGATCGCCTCACAAACAGATGCCTGGGTTAGCGATAAAGCTGAGCGGTCCTGGCCAACAGAGCAAAGTGTGAAAAACGCGAGTTCCTCAAAAATCCCGTCCCAGTCTGCGCTGATAGTTGGACAGCAGGAGATTGCTGCCGGCAAGGCGGTCAAAATCCAGGTGCGCGAGAGTGGCTGGTATCGCGTGACGCAACCCGAATTGGTGGCTGCCGGGTTAGACCCGTCGACAGATGCGCGTATGCTGCAGTTGTACGTTGACGGCACTCAGGTGCCGATGGCTCTCTCCACTAACGGGGCGCGTCTAACCGCTGACAGCAGGCTGGAGTTTTACGGCGTCGGGCTCGATCTGGCAACGACTGACAGGCGCGTCTACTGGTTGATAAATGGCAGCAAACCCGGCAAGCGCATAAACGGCAAGGGCGAAAGTGGGAGGGAGTCTCCGGACCCAACAGAGCCCACAGTCCGCAATTTCGACTTTACGGTCGAACGTCGCGAGAAAGTCCTTTACTTTGCAAGCCTGCTCAACGGCGACGCCGAGAACATTTTCGGCGCACCGGTATTGAGTGAACCCGTCAACCAGACTTTGACGGTCAGAAACCTCGATACCGCAGCCACTTCAGGCAATCAGCCACGGCTCGAATTCGCACTTCAGGGGTTGACCGCCGGAACGCATCAGGTGCAGTTGCAGCTCAATGGGACACAAATCGGCACCGCAACTTTCCGTGGTCGTGAGCACTCCGTGCAGGGAATTTCCATCAGCCGCTCCCTGCTGCGCGAGGGCGACAACGTAGTTTCGCTCATGGCTACCGGCGGCCGTTTTGACATCAGCTTGATTGACTGGGTCCGGCTCACATATGCGCACCGATATCGGGCCGACAACAACACGCTGAGATTCAGCTTACCGGCTGGCCAGACGGTGCGAGTCGGTGGTTTCACCACGCCTAATGTGCGCGTGCTGGACATTACCAATCCGCATTCGCCCCTGGAGCTTCGTGGTGAGGCCGGACCTTCGGAAGGTGGCTTTGCGGTGACCGTGGCAGCGGCGAACAACCCGCGGACGCTGCTGGCATTTGCAGATGAACTGGCGGGCCATCCGTCGTCGATCACCGCAAACACCCCTTCGAGCTGGAATGCCTCCGCCAACGCGGCAAACATGGTTATCATTACACACAAGGATTTTCGTCTGGCAATTGAGCCGCTCGCTGCGCTGCGTCGCAGCCAGGGATTGAGCGTGGCAGTCGTCGACGTGGAAGATGTCTACGACGAGTTTAGTTTCGGCGCGCATACGCCGCTCGCCTTAAAGAGTTTCCTGTCATGGGCAAGCAGCTACTGGAGCACACAACCCACTTATCTCTTGCTGGTGGGAGACAGCACCTGGGATCCGCGCAACTATCTCGGCCAGGGCGAGAATGATTTCCTGCCGACGAAGTTAATTGACACGGCGTACATGGAGACGGCCTCGGACGATTGGCTGGCCGACTTCAACGATGCTGGCCTGGCAACCATGGCCATCGGCCGGTTGCCCGGACGCACGACGACGGAAGTTAACCTGATGGTTGCGAAGATTCTCAGCTACGAACACGAGAGAGACTTGAATGTGCCGCTGCGAGGGGCCGTGATGGTGGCGGACAACGGCTTTGAATCAAGGAGTAGTCAGACACAAGCGCTATTGCCCCCAAGCGTAGTTGTGCAACCTATCAACCGCGCCGAAGTAGGCAGCGACGACCTGACGCGCGGCCAGATATTGGACGCGCTGAATGGTGGTCCAATGATCGTCAACTACTACGGCCACGGATCAAACAGCGTTTGGACGGATGCGGGTCTGCTGGATTCAGACCTCGCGAACGGGCTCACAAATGCCAGCAAGCCATCGCTTTATGTGATGATGACATGCCTCAACGGCTACGCTCATGATATCTATATCGATAGTTTGGCAGAGGCAGCGTTGAAGGCCCAAAACGGCGGCGCCGTTGCGGTCTGGGCATCCTCGGGATTTACGGAAGCGCAACCCCAGTTTGCTTTGGACCTGGAATTTTACCGGTTGCTGTTTGGTTCCCAGTCCCTTCGTTTAGGCGAAGCAACCAGGGGCGCCAAAGTCGGCATCACGGATCCAGACGTCCGCCGTACCTGGATACTGCTGGGTGATCCGGCCATGCGTGTTCGCTGAGGACGCGGGCAAAAAGCGGTCAAGCGAACAGGCCAACGGCAAGGCTCGAAGTCACTTGCGCCCATTGGCTTTTGCTACGTCGAAGGCCTTTTTGCGTTGCTCTTGAGTCGCACGCCATGTTAACTTTCCGGCATCCGAAGCCGCCTCTGAGAGGTGCCTTCCCTCTCTGACCGAGGTGATTATTCGGCTCGCTCATGAATACTCTGTAAGCGCAGAAATTCTTTGCGGCTTTGCCGCGCTAAGAGACCGCCCCAATGAAAGAACCTTCAGACCTAGCCAAAGCTCTCGAGATCATCCTGAAAAACTCGTCGTCGGTCGAGCCCGCCAAAGAATCGTTGCGGAGTGTCTACGGGTCGCCACCTGTCGTCGCGTACGGTGAAGTCGCTACCCCGGAAGGCAAAATGTATTTGCTTGATTACTGGCGGGCGATACGCAAGCATATATGGCTGGTCATTGGTCTGGCGGTAATTACATGCAGTATCGCCGCCCTAAGGCAAGCACGGCAGCCTGACATGTATCAGGCTCGCGCCCGCATCCAGGTTGATATGGAGAACTATAGTCCGGCGCTGGGTGCTTCAAAAGCTGCATCTTTCTACGTCGACAACTCCTTCATGGATCCTGAGTACTTCAACACTCAGGTCCAAATACTTTCCAGTCCAACGTTGCTGCGACGAGTGGTCAGCACTCTCGATCTCGAACACAACCGGACTTTTCTGGATCAGAGAGTCGAGAATCGTTCCACTTGGCAGCAGTTACTGGCTATGACGGGTCTCAGTCGGAAAGCAAACGCCCCAGTCAAGATCCAAAGCACTCCAGTGCCGGAAAAAGAGAATTTCGCGCTCGCGTCAACGACCGCTTTCCTCGACGATCAGGCCACCATCGAGCGGCTGGCGCCTTATGTAGCCATGCTTCAGGGAATGTTAGACGTGGAGCAGATTAAGAAGACGCGTCTGATTGATATCAGCGCGGACCATACCGACGCGGCGGTCGCTACCAAAGTTGTTAATGCTACCGCCGATGCCTTCGCACTGTGGAACATTGAGGTCAAAACCAGGACGAATACGATCGCCGGAACCTATCTCCAAAAGCGCATCGCGGAACTACAGTCACAGATTCGTAACGGCGAAGAGCAGTTGGTCAACTATGCACAAGGCCACGAGATAGTCTCGCTCGACGCGAGTCAGAATACGGTGGTAGAGAGGCTCTCTGGCCTTAACAAGTTGCTGCTAGAAGCCGAGAATGACCGCAGCCTGGCTGAGTCCAATTATCGCGCCAGCCTGATGCTCGGCGTCGCCGCAGCGAATGCTGAAGTCAGCGATAAACAAATTGGTGAGTTCAAAGGCCGGCTGGCCGAGCTAAAGCAGAAACGGGCGCAGCTATTGTTGACTGATACGGAGGAGTCACCCGAAGTCAAAGACATTAATAAGCAGATTGAGGTAGTGCTGAAGCAGTTGGAGGAGAGCCGCAGCAGCGGTGAGAAAATTATTACCACCGCCCTGGAAAGTAATTATCGCAAAGCGCTGGAGCGAGAGCGGACCCTGCGTGTCGCGTTTAATAAGCAACGCTCGGAGACAGTTGCCCAGAATCAGGCCGCCATCAACTACAACATTCTGAAGCAGGAGATCGAAACAAACAAGGGCTTCCTGGAAGGCTTGATGCAGCGTTCCAAAGAGAATGATGTCACCATGGCCGGCACACCTAACAACATCCATGTAGTTGATTACGCGGCAATACCCAAGGGACCGATTGGCCCCAATCGCCGGCAGGGAGTCCTGGTGGCACTGTTATTGGCGCTCGCGTTTGGTGGGGGCCTGGCTCTTTTTCTGGAATATCTCGATGACACCGTAAAGAGTGCCGGCGATATCGAGAGTAACTTGCGTCTTCCATCTCTGGCGACCATTCCCATCGCCCGCGGCGCTGCTGCGCAACGGTTCTTGCCTATCAAGCGAGGCTGGCACAGAACTAACGGGCATGCCGGCTCCGGTCCGGAACTCCTGATGAATTCTCATGGGCCGACCGCGCACGCGGAAGCCTACAAACATTTGCGCACCTCAATATTATTGTCAACCGCCGGGCGGCCTCCCAGGACCTTGCTGGTTACCTCCAGCGTACCCGCGGAAGGTAAGACTACTACCGCGGTCAACACGGCCATCGTGCTGGCGCAGACAGGAGCCAGTGTGCTGCTGATCGACGCCGATTTGCGCCGGCCACGTTTGCATCAGTTGTTTGGTTTAGGCAACACCGCCGGACTGAGCGCAATTCTTTCCAGCGAGAATACCGCTGCGGAGATTCTCTCAAAGATTGAGCAATGTGATGTGAGCAACCTATATTTGCTGTGTTCCGGCGCCATACCGCCAAATCCAGCTGAGTTGCTGGGCTCCACGCAGATGAAACACCTGCTCAACGTGGTCAGTGAAAAGTTTAGTTATATCGTTATCGATTCTCCCCCCATCTCGTCGTTTACCGACGGAGTGCTGGTTTCAGCGCTGGTGGAGGGCGTCATCCTGGTAGTCCATGGAGGTAAAACCTCCCAACAGGTGGTGCGGCGTACGCGCCAAATGCTTTTCGAGATTGGTGCAAAGATTATCGGCGTCGTGCTGAACCGGGCTGACCTGCGTTCTGGCGATTATTACTACCATCCCTACTATTATCAGGCTCACCAGGGCCCCGGTGGTGTCGATCCCGTCACCGAGAACAGATCGCTATCCATCTCCAGCAAGTGACGGAGCGCGGCACCCGGAGCTGGGTGAATCGGACCCGCAAATCCACATCAGATCACGCATGAGCCTACCCATGTCCATCTAAGCATCGTCGTGCCGCTGGGTACGGAACCGAGCGCGGTAAAGACAGTGAAACCGGCAAATTGCTCAACTTGAGCCGTCCTTTTGAGGATCCCGGAGCCACACAGCGAAGGGTAGCTTCGGGGTTTTTCCGCCTTAACGGTTGGACCCGTAGGGCCAACAAATGCCATCAACGCTAAACAATGCTTGACAGGGTTGGGCTCACTGGAGTACTTTCGTTTATCGGCCAGCCCACTATGGTTCGCTATTTGAAAGATTCACCTGAAGCGATAAAGGCACACCCAGCGCGAGCTGGGGCCGCAAAGCCAACGGAGGTCGAGAGAATTTCGGAATTCGGATTGCGAATTGCGGAATTTTCGGAAGACAACGGATGAAAATTGCGGATTAGTGGAATTCAAGACCAGGCAATAGGTCCGGGGTTGAAATCCGCAATCCGAAATCCCCAATCCGCAATTCTTCGAGACCTGGCTGGGTTACCGAAAGCAGGAATAGTACCGAGGGCACCTGTCTTTCATCATCATCCGTGCTTCGGACTCTTTCCTTCTTCTACAAATCCAGCCACAAAACCCAAAGCTGCGCTAGATCCCTTGCGCTGTAGAACCGCGCCCGGGTCCGGCGTTTGCCGCTCTACGGAAAGCCCATCGCTTTTGCAGGCTACAGTGACGCGATCTCGCATCAGGGCGTCGGACTGCGTTGCCTGGTTGTCCTTCATGGTCTTGCGGTTGGAGCAGAAGCAGAACCTAATCGCAACCGGCCCAGGCGCGCCAGCGGTCATGATTCGTGAAATGCACACAGAATTAGTAGAGACCTAGCCACTGAGCCCCAACTTGATTTTACCCGCCCCGGATATCCTCAGTTGAATGTATTGGTAAACAGGTAAGAGGTGTCGATCGATGAAAAGAATGATAATTGCCGCGTGCGTGGCAGCCTTAATGGTGTGCCTTGCGGCCGCGGGCTTGATTTCAGGAAAAGCCCAGGCTGAGAAACAAAACATAAATCGGGCAGAGGTCCGCGACCAATTCGTACCGGGCCGCGTTCTGGTTAGATTTCGTGAGGACATCCTACCCGCCCACGCTCGTAATGTAATCGCCGCACTCGGCGCGCGTGATGCTGGCGAGATCCGTGGCATTCGCGTACACATCCTGGATCTGCCTGATCAGGCAGACGAGAGCGGCTTCGCCCAGGCTATGGCCCAACGACCGGAAGTGGAGTTTGCAGAATTGGATCGGCTGGTCGCGCCCGCGGATATGACGCCGAACGATCCATGGTATGTTGATCAATGGCATTTGCGAAAAATCGGCGGCCCAACAGCGTGGTCAACTACCACCGGCAGTTCGAACGTAATCATAGCTATTCTGGATACCGGCGTTGACGGCACGCACCCTGACCTCTCATCCAGGATGGTGCCTGGCTGGAATGTCTACAATAGGAACATCGATACAAGCGACGTGGGTGGGCATGGGACAGCGGTCGCCGGAACGGCCGCCGCTTCCAGCAATAATGCCGATGGGGTAGCTTCTGTTGCCTGGGGATGCAAGATTATGCCCATCCGCGTAACTGATCTCAGCGGGTATGCGACCTTCTCTGACCTTGCGTCTGGGCTTCAGTGGGCTGCAGATCATGGTGCGCGGGTGGCTAATCTCAGTTTCAATGCCAGCGATAGTTCAACCGTCAGGAGCGCGGCGCAGTACTTCCAGAATAAGGGCGGCGTGGTGGCCGTAGCCGCGGGCAATCAGGGTACCTTTAATTCCGCCCCGGACAACCCCTACGTTCTTACCGTCAGTGCATCCGACGCGAATGACGTGTTAGCCTCGTTCAGCAACACCGGCAACAATGTCGATTTGGCAGCGCCAGGTACAAACATTCGCACTACCGCGAGGGGCGGCGGATATGTGTCGACTGCAGGCACCTCCGTTGCGGCACCGATTGTAGCAGGCGTAGCAGCACTGGTGATGTCGGCCAACCCAAGCCTTACTCCAACGCAAGTGCAGGACATTCTGAAACAGTCCGCTGACGACCTGGGTGCTGCCGGGTGGGATCCCAGCTATGGCTGGGGTCGCGTCAACGCCGCCCGCGCAGTGGCGCTGGCGAGTGGCGGAGGTTCAGCCGACACCACAGCGCCGACGGTAAGTTTTAGTGCCCCGGCTGGCGGTGCCATTGTCTCAGGTGCGATCACCGTCGGTGTGACGGCGAGTGACAATGTGGGTGTCACTTCTGTCAGTCTTACTATTGATGGAGCTTCCCTGGGTACGGATAGCGCCAGCCCTTATGTGTTCCAGTGGGACACGACTACGGCCGCCAATGGCGCGCATACACTGATAGCAACCGCCACCGACGCGGTGGGCAATTTGGCCAGCTGTTCCATTGGCGTAACAGTCAGCAACAGTGTCCCGCCTTCGGACACGACTCCGCCGACAGCAACAATTAGTTCGCCGTCGGGCGGGGCAATCATTTCCGGGAGCGTGTCCGTCTACGCGACCGTGGCGGACAATCTGGGTGTCATCAGGAATGAACTCTACGTCGATGGAGTCCTTGTATCGTCTTCAACTGCGTCGCCATTTACTACTAAGTGGAATGCCCGCAAGGCCAAGTCGGGCTCGCATGTCCTGCAATGCAAAGCGTACGACGCCGCAGGAAATAGTGGCATTTCTCAGCTCGTCAACGTCTATAAGTAGCGACGTCGCCGGACCGAGAAACGTGAAAAAGGGTCGTCCTCGAAAGAGGGCGACCCTTTTAGTTCGAATCCGCTACACGACTATGGTAAGAAAGTGTAGGGGCAGTTGACGGCACTCGGCTGTACAAATGATCCGCCGTTGTTAATCTTGTCAAGGATGTTCTTTACTCGCTCTTGCTCAGCCCGGTTAGGATCACCGCCTGGCGTATAGCCATCCGCGCACAGCAAACTGTCGGCATAAGCAATTAGCTCGGTAACGTTCCTCGGGTTATCTACAATCACGGCTGGATTCGTGAATCCATGAGTCACACTCAGCTTCGTGGCTGTAAGCTGCGCCGAGAGCATGTAGGCCATGTTTACGGCTTTGGCATCCAGCAGCCAGGTATTGAGGTTCTTCTTGTTGATTATGAGACTGGACAAGAAGTCGCGATCCGTGCCGTCTGCGTTCCTCAGACAGAGTGCATTGAGGTCTAAGAAGTCCGCGGCCGTTTCCAGATTTTGTCCATTCCTGTTCGACCAAAATCCTATCGTGTGACCGCCCGGGGTCAAAGTGCAATAATTGCCGAACTCGATCGTCGACGTCTGGCCTGAAATAACTATTGTGCTCAGAGTCTTACTCGTCGACGCGAACCAATTCGTTTCGATCGTATCACGCTCCGTAGCTGTATATACTCCGGGATTCGCAATACCAGTGAAAGATGTGAGCAGCGGATTCGTGCCGATGGCGGGGCTCAAGTCAAACTTCCAACCCTCAAGGTACGCTTCGCCAGGATCCTTTATGCCATCTTGATTGGCATCATAGAACTTGAGAACCTGGAGCGTGGTTTCTGTGGGAGTGCCATCGCTGGTAACCTTAAAGTTGTCGGTTTTGCAGTTGCTTGGAGTGAACTGACTGTCCGTACACACCCAGACTTTGTACTCGTTGCCGTTATTGGTTGTGTTGTTGTAGCCGGGGGCGGGGGCGCCTCCTGGCGGGCTGACGATTGCCGACAACTGATAGCACATGTCGAAGTAGCCGGTTGACAGTACATGTACGGGTTGATCACCGAGAGGCCCACCGATGCTTGATCCGAGCAGGGTTCCATCCGGCTCGGTCACCTTAACGTAGTAATTGCCTGGATCCAGTCCAGCTCCGTTTGGGTTTTGGGGACCGCCGTTGAGGTAAACAGCATCCTTGTTGGGGTAAAGGTTAATATTCACACCACCACAACCGACATCAGTGGTGTAGATAGCGCCTGAAAGTTGCGCCATAAAGGCGCTGCTCGTTAGTATCGTCAGCAGTACACACACTCCTAACAAACTAACAGCCACGCGAGAGCTGGAGAGTTTCGCTTTGCTGGAGCGAATCTGGGAATCAGGGTATTTCATGGAAAGTTTCTCCTTTTGGGAAGGCCGGGGAACCGGCATTTAGTTATTTAGCCGGCGCTTTTCCGGCGAGGAAACGATCCGCCGCGGGCAGATCTGATAATTCCGGATGAAAGTAAGATGCAAAATTCAGAGTGTGCTGGTGCCACAACGTACATCGCAAGATTCCGCGAGTAAACCGATAGTCGCTCCTTCTGTTTTTGGGTAGCCGAGGGACGAAGCCCCGAAACCGGGTTTAGGCCTATTGCTCGCACGAATCGATGTTGTAATAGAGGACTAATCATCCACAATTCCCAGCTGCTTCTACGAAGACTTCCTTCGAGCCTGCCGGCAAGCCCAGACAGCAAAGCAACCCGGTCGTCGTTTCCACCTCACCGGGCTGGCCCGTCGGGGACACCTCTCCTGTCGGCTCTGTCAGCACAGCCGCACTTAATGAGGCGACCTCAGAGAAACTGGTGCTCCTTAATCGTCATGGCGAACCCATGACTGCCGTCTGGTTGAGGCTCGTCGCGTAATATCCGGCAGAGTAAGCGAGCAGTTGCGCCAGCGTCTTCACTTTTCAAAAACTTAACCACCAGGTTCAACTCAGCGCCCGAGTTCATTTCTCTGGGGAGCCGCAGATACAATCCGCTTGAACTGATGTTGTCGAGAAAGCACTCGTCGTCAAATTTCTGGCCCGTCGCGTCCCGCCCCTGGGCTCTTGCCGGGAACGGTTCGCTAAGGCGGGGCTTGACGCGCCGCTCAGCAATTCCCGTCTCGCGATCTGTAACGGTAGCGGGCCGGCTGAGTTCACCGCTCAACGTTCTGCGCGAGGTCTCTGAACCCGCAGCACTTTTCATCAGGGCACTCTGGAAATTTTCAGCCAGATAATATTTTTATTGCAAAGAAGTTACATCGGGGCGACATGCCTTTTTTTATGGCAGTATTCTGCCATCTCTTGGTGGCCTTACAATAGCAGAATACTGCTTGATAGCGGATGATAAGTGACGGGTAACGAGGGATGGCCCGAGTGCCTGAGTAACGATCATGCGGACGGTGCTTACTTGACCGACGCCGGGTGCCCTGGGGGGAACCGGTCGCCGTTTAGTCAATTGTTACTGGTCACGATTTTTTGCGGCGTCCTTGCCAGGCCGTGGGCGAAGGCATAGATCACCAATTCGAGACGGTCGGAGACTTCCAGTTTTGAGAATATCGAGCTGAGATGATGGGTGACGGTGGTTTCGCAGATAAAGAGGCGTTTGGCAATCTGTTTGTTCCTAAGTCCCTCAGAAATCAGGATGACCACCTCGCGCTCTCTGGGGGTAAGGTTGGCCACCTTTACTTCACCGGAGCCATTTTTCTTTTTGGCCTGCGTCATTTCGTTCAGGACGCTACTGAGTACTGATCGATCGAGCCAAATCTCGCCCTGATGGATCTTCCTGATCGCTTTAAGAAGTACCTCGGCGGGACTTTCCTTTAACACCAGGCCAGCTGCCCCCAGGAGTGCCGCGCGCCGGTGCGTTTCGGGGTCTTTTACGCCGGTAATAATCAGAACGCGGGCGCCGGCCGCGGCTTCGCGCAAATCCGGAAGAAAATCGAGACCATTCTCACTGCCGAGATCAACCTCAAGCAGGATCAAGTTGGGATTTTTGCTGGCTGCCTGTGCTAAGGCTTCGGTACGGTTGCTGACTTCGCCAACCACTGTCATTTCCGGCTGCTCGTCGATGAGCATACGAAGACCGGTTCGCACCATCTGATAGTGATCCACGATCAGAACTCGAATTGTTTCTGGCGACTTTCTCACCATTTCCACGTTAAAAAGGTCATTTGAACGTCGCCGGCCCAGGCGATCGCATTCAAACCGAGAAACACTCCAGTATGCCCATTAGACTCTTCGGGATCTGGGACAAGTAAAGCCGGATTCGCCAGGCTCTAACTTACGAGGGCCGGCTATGGAATGGCTGCTGCCTGCGAATAATCCTTCCAAGAAACTTGAAGGAAGGTTGGACCTTTGAATCCTCTTGTCGCAAATTGTGACGGGTCTGATGGGAACCTTCCCACACAAGAGTTAAAGAAACTGGGCGAAAGCTTCTCGATCCCAGCGCAAAGTAAATACTCCTTACCACGTTCTGTCAAGAGATGAGCGGGGTGTTACGGCGCCCAGGAGGTACGGAGTTAAGCCAAAAAGTGGTTTGGGAGGTGGCGGGGTGACCAGAAGCCATGCGGCGGTAGTCGGACAAATTGACACTTTTGCGTATTCGCTCGGGACGCTTTACCATTTGCGCCGTGCGCATTCTGATTGTCAAATTGGGCAGTATCGGCGACATAGTGCACACACTACCGTCGCTGGCGGCGATCAGGCGGGCGCTGCCCAAAGCGGAAATCTCCTGGGTCGTCGAACGCCGAGCGGCGGAAATTTTGAGAGACAACCCGGTTCTGGATCGCCTCATCGAAGTCGACACGAAGGCGCTGAGGCGCGGGCTGATGTCTGGGGAGACGCTGCGGGCACCGCGCCAGCAGTTACGTCAGTTACGCGTCTCGGCCTTCGATTTGGCACTCGACTTTCAGGGCTTAATAAAATCAGCAACCATCGCCCGGCTTTCAGGCGCGCGGCAAGTCTTTGGCTTTTCTCGAGAAGCTTTGCGCGAGCCGCCAAGTCGCTTCCTGCTCTCTCGAACGGTTCCCGTTTCCCGGCACAGCCACATAACCCAAAAAAATCTGGATCTTGTGCGCGGCGCACTCCGGATAAGTGGGCCCAGTGCTCCTGACGAGTTAGAGTTCCCTATCGCCATTAAGGCCACTCACCAGCGCGAAGCCGAGGAGGCTGCTGAGTCTGCAAGTGGAAACTACGCGATCCTGAACCCAGGTGGGGGTTGGCCGACAAAGCTATGGAGTGCCGAGCGGTTTGGCGCCCTCGCCGATGAGCTCTGGCTACAACATGGCTTGCAGTCGCTGGTGACCTATGGTCCTGGTGAAAATGAGCTCGCGGAAACCGTGTTGCGAAACAGCAGGTCTGAGTGCACCCGAGCCGTGAGCCTGTCCCTGAAAGGTTTTGTTGCGCTGGCAAGAAAGGCTCGCGTCTATATTGGTGGGGACACTGGCCCTACTCACCTGGCTGTTGCAGCCGGGGCACCGGTAGTCGGTCTGTTTGGGCCAACTGAATGGTGGCGTAACGGAAGCCCATACGCCGACGACGTCTGCGTCGAAAGAAATGACATCGACTGCCGGGAGAACTGCCACCGGCGTGCCTGCTCAAAATGGATTTGTATGGACATTGAAGTGGAAACGGTCCTGCAGGCAGTT
Source organism: Pyrinomonadaceae bacterium (assembly GCA_036726305.1). GTDB lineage: Bacteria > Acidobacteriota > Blastocatellia > Pyrinomonadales > Pyrinomonadaceae > JAOAPY01. The sequence goes on from DAIMCP010000065.1 coordinate 12,606, forward strand.
GCACAACGATTGCAACGAAGCAAGAGAGCTGCGGAAGAGCGGATTGACAACCGTAAGATAGGTCTGGTTCCTGCCGTCTAAACAACGCCCGGCGTTTCGTTGCTTTCTCTAACCATTAATTATGGAGTCACAAAAAGTTCGTCGAGGCGGGACCTGGATGCAACGCTGGCGCGTGCCGCTTGGCTTTGCCTGCGCCTCCTTATTTATCCTGCTCGCGCGACCGACTAAACTGACCCTGATCGTGGGAGCGGCCACTTCATTGTTTGGCCTCGCCCTTAGGGCCTGGTCTGCCGGACACATTAGAAAGAACGACGCCCTTGCCACCTCGGGACCGTATGCGCACACCCGGAACCCGCTTTATCTCGGTAGCTTTGTGCTGGGCCTTGGCTTTACCATAGCTGCCGCTCGCTGGCCTCTGGCCCTGCTGTTTGTAGCATTGTTTCTTGGCATCTATTTTCCCGTGATGCGCGTCGAAGCGAAGACTTTGGGTACGCTCTTTGGCGTTAATTACGAGCGTTATGCCAGTCAGGTACCATTGTTTCGTCCGCGCCTGACACCGTATTCGGGAAGGGAGCCTGGTAACCGTTTTGACCCCGGCCTCTACCTCCGTTATCGAGAGTATCAAGCTGGTTTGGGACTATTAATCGCGTGGGCCGTGTTGGTTTTAAAGGCATACTACTTCAGATGATTTCCAGGAAGCTCAAATTTGTTCTGCTCGTGGTTCTGCTCAACCTGGCGGCTGCCTGGCTCGCGCCGGCGACGGCGCAGCAGCTTGAGCCACGTCCCTTCGAACCTGGCGAAGAGCTGATTTTCAAGGCCGAGGTTTCGCGGGCCCTCTTGAAGAAAGTTGACGTGGCCACTTTCCGATTTCTGGTAGAGCGCGCGCCGGCGCAGGAAAACGCCCACAGCTCCCCGGCTCGAGCCAGCCTTCCCTACACTCTGAAGTTCACCGGTGACGTAGCCAGCGAGGGTTTCTTCACTAAACTTTTCAACCTCAAATTTCACCAACATGTTGAATCAACCGTCGACCCTGAGTCGCTGGCGGTAAGAAAAACCGTGAAGCTCGACGAGCAGGGGAAGCGCGTGCGCACCAGCGAAGCCACCTTCGACCAGGTCAAAGGAAAAGTTGTCTGGGTCGAGCGCGATCCCAACAACCCTGCGCGTCCCGAGCGAACCATCAGCTCGGACTTTGCGGGCACAGTGCATGACGTTGTCTCAGCTATCTACTTTCTGCGCACCCAGAAGCTCGAGCTCGGCAGAACTTTTGAGATCCTGATTAGTGATTCCGGCGGTGTCTATAAGGTGCCAGTGCGGGTGGTGGAGCGAAAACAACTAAAGACTGTGCTGGGCCGGGTGACCGCCGTGCGCGTCGAGCCGGGATTGTTCGGCGAAAACGGCATGGTCAAAACGAGAGCGAAGTTTTCCATCTGGCTAACGGACGACCACCGCCACCTGCCGGTCAGCGCGCAATTGAAGGGCGAGTTTGGAACTTTCGATATCACGCTGAAAAAAGCAGCGCACTAAAGCCCGACAGACTTCAGTTGAGCGAAGCTGCCGACAGAGATCTTCTGAACCAGCAGCAACCAACTGATGCCGGAATATGGACTCATGACTGCTGTTGCGCCCGTTCGTCCCCTGATCATCGGCCACCGCGGATCGTCGTCACTAGCCCCCGAAAACACCATTGCAGCTTTCTCGCGATCGATGCGCGACGGCGCTGACGGATTCGAGTTCGACGTCCGCCTCGCAGCCGATGGCGTTCCAGTGGTCATTCATGACGCCACGCTGGCTCGCACCGGATTGAGAGCAGGCGTGGTGGCGGAATTGACTTCAGCAGAGCTGCAAAAGATTGACGTCGGGTCCTGGTTCACTCAGCGGCATCCCGAGCGTGCGTCGCCTGAATATATTAATCAGACGGTCCCGGCACTTCGTAACGTGCTTGACCTCGTGCAGGGCACAGCACAAATCCTCTACCTCGAGATGAAAAGCGAGGAGACTGACGCGAGTCCACTGGCCGCCGCAGTGGTGAAGTTGCTTAAGAACTACGGATCTGTCGCTCGCATTGTTGTGGAGAGTTTTGATCTGCAAGCAATCTCAGAGATCAAGCGACTCGCTCCTGAAATTCGTACAGCCGCCTTGTTTGAGCGTCGCATCGATCGGCCCGCTTCGCTCTTGCGAAAGATGCGGACGATTGATCAGGCATTGGCTGCCTCAGCCGACGAGATTGCTTTGCATCGGACGCTGGCGTCCCGCCGGGTCGTCGCCAAAGCGCAAGAGGCAGGCCTGCCCGTAGTAGTCTGGACAGTCGATAATCCCGGCTGGATTGCGCGCGCGCTTTCGCTGGGTGTCACCGCGCTTATAACCAACCATCCGGGCGCTATGGAGCGAGAACGCGCACGCCTGCTTGCAGTTTGATGCCTCACGGCTCTTGGCGTACAGTTTCAACGGATGAGCCAAAGCCTCCCCCCACTGCAGCGAATTTTTCTTCGTCCGCAATTTGCACTCTATTACCGGCGACTGCGACGGTTCGCCTGGACCACCGAGGGCGCTTCCGACTACGGCGTGTTGTTCCTCCTGGCTGGAGAACTGGACTACGAGACGGAAGGAGTTGTGGCGCCGCTGACAGTTCACGAGGCTCTGCTCTTTGAACCCGGCAAAAGAATTTCGGCCGCCGGCTCGAACGTAGAACTGCTCCTCATGACTTTCGCGCCGGCTCTGATCATTGATTATGCCCTGCGAGCTCGCTTGGTAAGCGGAGGCTCTGCACCGGCTTTCAACGAAGCGATCGCCGGTCCTGATCGGCGCCTCTCCCAATTGTTGACGGATTTGGTCGAGGAGTTGGCCAATGAAGAGGCGGGCCAGGAAATCATTGTCTCGGCGCTCACCGAACAAGTCGCGGTCCACCTGCTGCGCCGGCATGCAAAGATGCGCCGGTCAGATGAGCTCGAGTTGTCGCGCGTGGGATTGATCGACCGGCGCATTCGACGGGCTGTCGAATTCATGCAGGCGCACCTGGAGCAGGAACTGCCACTCAAAGATATCGCCGCCGCCTCCTATCTGTCTCCCTTTCACTTTGCGCGCCTGTTCAAGAAGCTGACCGGCAGTTCGCCGCATGCGTATCTGGCCGGCCTGCGCGCGGCCCGGGCCAGATCGCTGCTGGCGGAAACCGATCTCTCAGTAAACGAAATAGCTGCGCGCGTCGGCTACGCCAGCGCCAGCCACTTTTCGAAGGCTTTCAATCAGGCGACCGGTCTCACGCCGCGGGCGTTTCGCGCTGCTTTGGTTTCGCGCTGATGCGCAAGGGGTGCTGGGGGAGCCTGCTGTCCGACAAGCTTTGGCTTGTCCTGCGCTGCGACAAACCAGAGTTTGTCGGAGAGCTCCGGTTCAGAAGCGCAATCCTGCGATACTATTGAGCAACATTTGCCGCTATCTCACTCTCAGCAAACGCTATCATCACCCACGTTCGCAGTTTCAAATCGCGGAAGGGGAAAAAGAATTGAAGACACCAGTAGAAATAGCCCCGGCTAAGGGCAGGCTTGGCGTTTTGCTTGTCGGCCTGGGCGCCGTCAGTACCACTTTCATTGCCGGAGTCGAGGCCATCAAAAAAGGTATTGCCGACCCGGTAGGCAGTCTCACACAGATGGGCACAATTCGACTCGGGAAACGCACCGACAATCGGGTCCCGCTGATTAAGGATTTTGTACCGCTGGCAAAGCTCGAGGATCTTGTTTTTGGCGCCTGGGACATCTTTCCTGACTCAGCCTTTGAGGCAGCCACGCACGCGGGCGTGCTGGAGAAGGACCTGCTGGCACAGGTACGTGTACCGCTCCAGAAGATCAAACCGATGAAAGCCGTCTTTGACCAAACCTATGTCAAACGTCTGCAAGGCACCAACGTTAAAGAAGGGGCCAACAAGATGGACCTGGCCCAGCAGCTTATCGCTGAGATTGCGCTTTGGCGAAAGAAGAATAAATGCTCCCGTGTGGTGATGATTTGGGCCGCTTCGACTGAAATTTTCCTCAAGCAGCATGCAGTCTACAAGAACCTGGATACCTTTGAGAAAGCGATGCGCGAAAATCATAAAGCCATCGCTCCCTCTATGATTTATGCCTACGCGGCCCTGAAGTCCGGCATCCCTTTTGCCAATGGCGCGCCGAATCTGACAGTTGACGTGCCGGCCTTACGCGTCCTGGCCGAGACCAATCGCCTGCCAATCTGTGGCAAGGACTTCAAGACCGGGCAGACCCTGATGAAAACAATCATCGCGCCCGGATTAAAGTCACGCATGCTCGGCTTGCACGGCTGGTACTCGACCAACATTCTGGGGAACCGTGACGGCGAAGTGCTTGACGATCCTGATTCCTTCAAGACCAAAGAAGAATCCAAACTGTCGGTCCTGGAATACATTCTGCAGCCGGAAGTCTATCCCAAGCTCTACAAGGATTTCTCTCACGTGGTCCGCATCAACTACTACCCACCGCGCGGCGACAACAAGGAAGGCTGGGACAATATCGACATCTTCGGCTGGCTGGGTTATCCGATGCAGATCAAGATCGATTTCCTCTGCCGCGATTCAATCCTGGCAGCGCCCATCGTGCTTGACCTGGCGCTCTTTATGGATCTGGCCCAGCGCACCGGGATGAAGGGTATCCAGGAGTGGCTTTCGTTCTATTTCAAGTCGCCCCAGACGGCCCCCGGTCTCTATCCGGAGCACGACGTCTTCATCCAGCTAATGAAGCTTAAGAACACTCTGCGTCACCTGCGTGGCGAAGACCTGATTACCCATCTCGGGCTCGAATATTACGACTGAGCGCAACCTTTGGCATTTGCTTTGACTGCTGGTTAAGCCTGCGGAGTAGCCGTTGTTTCCACCCTGACCTACTCCGCGGGTTTTCGTCTGTGCGTGCGGCAAAACGTGCATAAAATCGTTTCGGGGCCGAAATAAAATTAAACATTTATTGTCACCGAACCCCTGCCGTGAATTGTCACCAGCTTCGGCTGCTGCTCAACTGCAGGTGAAGGCTGGTGAATTCCCGTAATCTTTTGGGATGACAACAGCGGCGCAGTTGTGTATATAGCTTTCGTGTCTAAGAGGAAACGAAACGGACAAGGCCGACGTAAGCCAACTCAATCCGAGGTACCAGCATCGACTGAGACAGCGGATCGTCCTTTGCATGGAAGGGGGAGGGTGGACGCAGCCGTGAAAGGCAGCGAGACGAAACCGGTAGCCGGTAAAGCCGCAAAAGAGCGCCCCTCAGAGAATGTTGCCCCAGCGGGAAGGACGACCATGATAAGCGAAATGGAAATCGAAAAACTCAACGAGACAATGGGAACAGTCTTCCTCGACCCTGATCAAAAGAGCCCACGCGCTCAGGACTTCGAAGAGAGACTGACAGCACGCATCGTCGGACAGGAACGCGCGGTCCGGCGCATGAGCGGCTTATATCAGATTTTTCTTGCCGGGATGAATCCACTCAACCGGCCTATCGGAACCATGTTGTTTCTGGGACCGACGGGATCCGGAAAGACTCGCGTTATCGAAGCCGCGGCCGAAGTCCTGTTTGGGGATCCAAATGCCGTGGTCAAGATCGATTGCGCGGAATTTCAACATTCACATGAGATCGCCAAGCTAATCGGTTCCCCTCCCGGATATCTGGGCCACCGCGAAACGGCGCCCATGCTCACTCAGGAGAATCTCGATCGCATGCACACGGACGAGATCAAGCTCTCGCTAATCCTGTTCGACGAGATCGAAAAAGCGTCCGACAGCCTCTGGCAACTGCTGCTGGGAATTCTGGACAAAGCGACCCTGACGCTGGGTGACAACCGCCGGGTGGACTTCTCACACGCGATGGTTATCATGACCTCGAACCTGGGCGCGCGCGAAATGTCTGAGTTGATTTCGGGTGGCATCGGCTTCGCCCCGGGAAAGGGTGCGCGGCCAAACAGCGATACCGAAGTTGATCAGAAGATTTATCGCACTGCGGTGGAAGCAGCCCGGCGAAAGTTTTCACCCGAGTTCATGAATCGCATCGACAAGGTGGTCGTGTTTCGCTCCCTGAAAGAACATCACCTGCGGCAAATTCTTGACCTGGAACTTCAGGCCGTCCAGGACCGCATCATGTCATCGGCCGGAACCAAGTTTGTGTTCCAGTGTTCCGAGACCGCAAAGGACATGCTGTTGCAGGAAGGTCTGGATTTCAAATATGGCGCGCGGCATTTGAAGAGATCGGTTGAGCGATTCCTTGTCTATCCGCTGTCCAACCTGGTGGCAACCAGTCAAGTTGGTCTCGGAGACCTGGTGCACGTCGATCTTGACGATCTCACGCACAAGCTAATCTTCTCGAAACGCTCAGGTGGCGCCCTGGTCCACGACCTGCCGCCTGATAAGGACGAACAGACTTCGGTGGAGACCCTCTCCGGAGGAGTTGGCTTGCCGATACCACCGGCCACCAAGGCCGCTCGCAAGAGCCAGAGCCGAGGTGAAAAGAGCGAAAGCTGATCGCCTCTAAGCCCTAACTGAGAGCGCCGGACATGCCTCGGACATGTCCGGCGCTCTCTCTTTTTGGGTCACCTTATTTCAGGAAGTTTTTCGGGAATTGATCCGGCGCAAAGCTTCGGTGGCAGTAAAAGAAAGGGACGAGTCTGCTTCACCCGCCGCCGCCTGCAGCGCTGGAACCGCAGCGGAATCGCCAATCAATCCCAGAGAGGTCGCGGCTTCCCGCCGGACATCGGCGGCGTTGGTTTGATTGGATAGAGTTTCAATCAGAACTGGCACCCCGGCGCGGCTGCGAATCTGTCCCAGAGAATGGGCCGCAGCCCTGAGAATGAACTCGTTCTTTTCGGGTTTGCGTTTTTTTGCGCCGGCCGTCGAACTGTTCGAGGTGAGGACTTCGGCGAGCGCCACCACGGCTGATTCGTCCGCGATCTGGCCCAGGGCGACAGCGGCGGCTGCCCGGACGGAATCCAGCTTATCTAAAGTCAGGCGTTCAATCAGTGGAGCCACAGCCGCCCGGCTCCGAGTCACACCCAGGGCATAGCAGACCTGTTGCCGCAGAAACTCGTCTTTTGTGCTGAGCAGTGGTATGAGGGCCGGCACACTTTCTGCCGCCGGCAGAGCGGCCAGTGCATTTGCGGCAGTCGCCTGCACGATGGGGAAAGGATCGCTCAGAGATGTCAAAGCCACCCGTGAAGCTTCAGCCCGGCGCAGCGCTCCCAGCCTCATCAATGCGTCACGGCGCTCCTCAACATCTGTTGATGCCAGTCGGCGTTTCTGTTTCTCAATCGCGAGTTCCACGGGCGTCAGGGAGCGGAGATCCTGATCCTGAAAGTTAGCTGCCGCTCCCGGAAGCGGACCACAAATCGAGAGGAACAGGAGTACGCCAGGAATGAGCAGGCTCGAACGTGTCGGCCGGCCAAAGGGCTGTGACTTGGTTCGTTTCATATTGGTGGTGTTGAATCAGTCGATACGAGATGCCAATGCGTGCATTGAATCGACGATCAGCACAGCTATCGGCGGGTAAAGGATTAGATCCGGTATCAGCAGGACCATTGGCGAGTACATCAGGACGTGCGAGGGCACGGCCGCCACCCGATAACGAACCAGCATATTCATGGGAGAGAAATAGTCCTGGGTATGCCAGCCAATGAACAATCCCATCCCGATGCTGGCCGCGTACCCCAGAATCAGGAACATGTAAGCAAACGACCGAGTGTACGGCTGCTCTGGTTTTTCGTCGTCGCGCATGATCGAATCCTGAATCGGTTTTGGGGCATATGTGTAATGAGCAAAGTATTCCCGCAGGCGTGAAGCGAGATGCCACAGGCCAATGATGAAAAGGGTGATTACAATTGCCCGGCCGGCATAGTCAAAGAAATCCCACAGGTGCGGCTTGATCATGGCCACAAAAAAGGTGGAAAGGAAAAGCGATACGGTGGTGAACACTGCGCGTTGACGCTCGTTGTTCTCGCGCCGGTCCCTTTCCAGGACCTCGTCGACTATCCGGTCCCAACGGGCCTGAACGGCAAGGTTCCGCGCGCGTTGCGCATGTGGGTTGTCAGATTCGAGGATGGAGTAACTACGACTGTGTTGGGCGTTAAGACGTTGGTCGTAAAAGGCCCGCTCCTGGGGATCTATCAGGACGTGATAGGCCTTTGACAGGAGGGCAAAGTCCCGCGCCGCTTTGGCAGAACCCTCATTGACGTCAGGATGGCGCAGTCTGGCGAGCTTACGATAAGCGGATTTGATCTCGGCGTTTGATGCCGAGTGTTTTATTCCCAGCAGTCTGTAATAGTCGATCACCGCTGTTGCGTCTCCATGGGGGTGCCGAAGACCACCGCTCAATCCCGCCCCGGGGATGACAGGTGCGTGAATTATAGACGATTTGAACTCGGAGGGCTACGGTTAGTTAGGTGGCAGTCGTAGGAGTAATCGCGAAAAATATGCGGGATTTCTTGATTTTACTGCCGCCTAGAATGAGGACCAGAGGGTCGACCCTTTAACTCCTCGAGCGGCCATCGAGGGGGCGAGGACACATTCCGTTTGGCGATCGATGCCCTCTGGTTGGTTTGGCTTAACGGTCATCAACTTCTGTGCCGCAATAAACGATGCTGACATTCCCAATAAATTGTAGGAAATTTTGCGCAGAACAAGCTATGTGTTCACAAAGGCAGACACCTTGTGTCGACAAATAGACACATTTCGATCTTGTGCGGTGCGTGAGAAGAGTCGAAAGGGCGGACCTGGCCGGCACCGCCCTTTTAGGTTACCTGAGTGATGTTCAAATCATTCGGCGCGCGTGCGAGCGAAACGCTCGACCATGTTGATGAGCGTTCGCACGGCAATCCCCGTGGGACCCTTGGCCCGGTAAGGCTTCGGCTCTTCGGCCCATGCGGTGCCGGCGATATCCAGGTGCGCCCAGGCCAGGCCATCGGCGAATTCCTTAAGGAAGGCTGCGGCCGTAATCGTACCCGCCTTGCGCCCGCCAACATTCTTGATATCCGCAATGTCGGACTTGATCTGCCTGGTGTATTCAGCGTCGAGTGGTAACTGCCAGAATTTTTCACCAACTTCTTTGCCGGCGGCGATCACTTCGTCAATCAGATCCTGATCGTTGCCCAGGATAGCCGCGTTCACGTCTCCCAGGGCGATACTGACTGCTCCTGTCAGCGTGGCCAGGTCTACAAGCCGTGTTGCTCCCAACTTCCTGGCATAGGCGATGGCATCGGCGAGGATGAGCCTGCCTTCTGCATCTGTATTGATGACCTCGATGGTCTTGCCAGTCATGGCGCGCACGACATCTCCCGGTTTAGTAGCTTTGCCGGACGGCATGTTTTCAGCACAGGGAGCCACACCCAGCACCGGTATGCCAGGCTTTATCTGGGCGACCGCGCGCATCACTCCCAGGACGGTAGCTCCGCCCGTCATATCGTATTTCATCAACTCCATCTTCTCGCCCGGCTTCAGTGAAATCCCGCCCGTGTCAAAAGTGATTCCTTTGCCGACAAAAGCGAGTAATTCACCTTCGACAGCGCCGACGGCCTCTGCCGGCGTGTATTTTAGAATAATCAGTTTTGCTGGTTGCTCCGAACCATGGCTTACGCTCAGCAGCGAGCCCATGCCCTCCTGCTCCATGCGCGCTTCGTCCAGCACGTCGATGTTTAGCCCGAAGTCGTTGGCGATCTCACGCGCGCGCTCAGCCATATCGGTTGGCGTCAGGTACCCACCCGGTTCGTTGGCAAGGTCGCGAGTAAAGTTTACAGCCTCGCCGACCACTCGCCCGCGTTCGACGCCACGTTTGACGGCCGTTTCGTTCGCGCCGGTCATAACCACCACAATCTTCTCAATTTCTCTTTTCTCTTTATCGATCGTGCGGTACTTGTCGGGTTCGAAGAGACCCATAATCGCGCCTTCAACTGTCGTCGCGGCTACGCTACCTTCGTCGCCTTCGGCTCGAGTTACCAGCGCCAGGGACTTGATTCCCTTGCCGCGCAGAAACCGGATCGCTGTTCCTGCCATCTGGGTGATTTGTGCCGCCCGATACTCGCTTTGAGTTCCAACGCCAACCAACAACACCCGAGTGGCCCGGCCGCCCTTTACATTCAGCAGGTGGAAATAAGCAGTCTCGCCCTCTTTGCCGCTCATTTCCTCGCCCTCCAGGACTGACCTGACGAGGCCTCCGGTTAAGTCATCGAGTTCTTTTAGAAAACCTTCATCCGCTTTTTCGTCCTTAAATATGGCGATCGCCAGTGCCTTAACTTCAAGGTCTCGATAGTGTCCGGTACTTCCTTCGATCTGCATTAGTTATTCCGCTCCTGTTTCTTTGCGACTATGATCTATCTCGCGTCCGTTCTTTTAGTTGCGCGCGAGCTTCACGGTCCATGGTCCGCCGCATTTCAGTCTCGCGTTTGTCGTACAGCTTCTTGCCTTTGGCCACTCCAATCTCCAGTTTGATGTGCCGGTTTTTCATATAGACGCGGGTCGCGACGAGTGTCATCCCGTCCCTGGCTGCGGCGTCTTCCAGCTTGTCTATCTCGCGACGATGGAGCAGCAACTTGCGGGTCCTGAGTGGTTCTGGGTTGGCGCGATTGCCATGAGAGTAAGGGGAAATGTGGGCATTAAACAACCAGGCCTCGCCTTCACGTACGGCCACATACGACTCCTTCAGCTGGATCCGTCCCGCCATCACGCTCTTCACTTCCGTCCCGGTCAAGGCCAGTCCGGCTTCATACTTATCGGAGATATGGTATTCGTGAAAAGCGGCGCGATTGGCGGCCAGTACCTTTTCGTCGTTTGCAGCAGTCATGATTAAGTTCAGGAAAACCGAAAGCTTTAGTGAGCCCGAAGCGCGTGAGAGTGTCAAGTCAGGCGGCCGTACTTATCTCAGCAGCATACCCGCGGACTCCTCGCGCAGCGGCCGGGCCATCAATGCTGCAGCAGCCTCTCGAGCACTTTTTTCCCCGGCCAGGACGGCCTCGACCTGTGTGGTAATCGGCATCTCGACGCCCAATCTGGCCGCCAGGCGAGCTACTGCAGTCGTGGTTCGCACGCCCTCAGCTATTCCCTTCATCTCGCTGGTGATGGCAGCAATGCTCTTGCCCCTGCCTAACTCATAACCCACATGCCGATTTCGCGACAGGCCGCCGGTGCAGGTAAGGACCAAATCGCCAAGCCCGGCCAGTCCCATCAGCGTTTCAAGCTTCGCTCCCTCACGCAGGGCCAGCCGAGACATTTCCGCCAGCCCTCTGGTAATGAGAGCGGCTACACTATTTGTGCCCAGACCGAGGCCCGCTACCATCCCGGCCGCAATCGCCATCACATTCTTGACCGCGCCCCCGAGTTCGGTTCCGACAACATCGTCATTGGCATAGATACGGAGGTTCTCGAAGCTGAGTTCAGATTGCACCAACTGCCTCGCCACTGGATCCGTACTGGCCGCTACGATGGCCGTCGGCTGTCCAGCCACAACTTCGTCAGCGAAAGACGGACCGGACAGAGATACAAATCGCTTCTGAGCTGCACCGCCGATGACGTCGGCAACAATTTCTGAGATGCGTTTACCGGTCTCAACCTCGATCCCTTTTGTCGCACTGACAATGATCGTCTCACTGTCCAGAAGCGGCAGCATGTTTAATAACAACTGGCGAGTGACATGAGACGGAGCAGCCAGGATAACGACATCCGCTCCCGGCAAAGCTGCGGCAAACTCTGTGGTCGCCACTACAGATTCCGGAACGGCGCAATTCGGAAGATAAATTGGATTGACGCGGCCGCGATTGATGGAATCAACCACTGCAGCATTGCGTGCCCACAAGCTCACCTGCTGGCCCTTGCGACCGGCCATGACCGCCAGTGCGGTGCCCCAGTTCCCTGCTCCGATAACGGCGATTCGCATCATTCCTGGCGAACTGAATCTACTTAAACTTGCCCTCGGTACCGGCCAGCAGCCGGCCAATATTCGCGCGATGCATAAAAATGATCAGGCCGCCGCCGACTACAGCGACGGCGAGCACATAAGTAAATCCCGGCAGCGGCTTGACCCGATAGTGTTGCAGCGACACCAGCAAGGGAAAGAGAGCGGCTGCGGTAATTGACCCGAGCGAAACGTACCGCGTCAGCGAAACTACCGCCAGAAAGATCAGCCCCGCTCCCATCAGCGACCAGGGCGCCAAAACTAAGAATACGCCCACACCGGTGGCGACCCCTTTACCGCCGCGAAAGCCCAACCAGACAGGAAAGCAGTGCCCGAGGATCACTGCAAACGCCGCTCCCGCAACCAGGGCATCCATGGCATTGTTAGTAAGCAACAGCCAACTCGCCAGGAGGACCGCTGCCGCACCTTTGGCAGCATCCAGCAGCAACGTCAACACACCGGCGAGTTTTCCGGCCCGGCGGCTGACGTTGGTCGCGCCTGTCCCGCCTGATCCGGTTTCTCGTACATCGGCGCCTGCGAGCAATTTGACGATCAGGTAACCGAAAGGGATCGAGCCGAGGAAATAAGCAGCCGCGATAACGATCAGTGCGCGCATTTAGTATCGCCCTAAATTAAACGGTGCCGCAAAAGATCGAGCGCTGCCTGTGAAGCGCGCCAGCGAATGAGGTTGCGATCGCCGGGCAGTTTCAACTTGCGATGCTCCGTATGAGCGTCGTCGGCCAGCGCAATGTAGACGAGCCCGACCGGCTTTTCTTCGCTGCCCCCATCGGGTCCTGCTATTCCGGTAACTGAAAGTCCAAAGTCGGTCCCCGCTCGGCTGCGAACCCCTTCCGCCATTGCTTCGGCAACCGGAGCGCTGACTGCGCCCTGCTCAAGCAGCAGGATCGGCTCAACTCCCAGCGTCCTTGTTTTGGCTTCATTCGAATAGGCGACCACACCCTCGATGAAATACTTCGAAGCGCCGGGCAGCGCCGTCAAGCGTTGCGCGATCAAGCCTCCGGTGCAGCTTTCTGCCACCGCCAGCGAGTACCGCCCCACAGTTAGTTTCAAGGCGACGACTTCTTCCATGGTCTCGCCGGCGAAGGAAAAAATGGCTTTACCCAGGCGCTCTTCGAGTTGTTCCGAAACCCGGTCGAGCAGGGCCGAAGCCTCTTGATCCGTCCGCCCGTTTGCGGTCAGCTGAATCTCGACTTCGGTCTGATTGAAGAGGATGCTCGTCTGCGGATTTTCATATTGCAGGTAGACGGGGGCAATCAGTTCGTCAAGCGCCGATTCTCCCATGCCGGCCACTCGCAGGATGCGGCGCACGACGCGCAGGCTCCCCGATTTTTCGGTCAGCCGCGGCAGCACAAAGTTTTCAAACATCGGGCGCATTTCGCGTGGTGGTCCGGGTAAGAGGGCCACCGAAGTGTTTTCGTGTTCGATGAACAGGCCGGGCGCAGTGCCGTTGGGATTTTCGAGTACTTCCGAGCCGTCGATGACCATCGCCTGCCGTGAGTTCCGTTCCGGCATCTTGCGGCCAAAGCTTTCAAATCTCGCTTTAATCCATTCCAGGACCATTTCATCCAGCAGCAGTCGCCGGCCGAGGGCGCGCGCGGCCACCTTGCGCGTGATGTCATCTTCGGTGGGACCCAGTCCCCCGGTGGTGATTACTACGCGTGAACGACGGACTGCGTCCTTGATTGCTTCTTCCAGCCGCGCGTCATCGTCGCCGACAATTGTCTTAAGCTTTACTTCAATGCCGATGCTGTTGAGCTTTTCGGTGAGCCAGAGGCTGTTGGTGTCAGAGCGATCAGGCGCCAGCAGTTCGGACCCAATGGCGATGATCTCGGCGGCCAACGGCTGCTGCGAAAAAACAGAAGGCATAACATCCCTGGGACCGCACGCTTCCAGCGTGCCTAACGTACCCTATTAACCTTTCTCCTGGGACCGCACGCTTCCAGCGTGCCTAACGTACCCTGTTAACCTTTCTCCTGGGACCGCACGCTTCCAGCGTGCC